>NZ_CBQR020000074.1 GCF_000455485.1 Gorillibacterium massiliense | reverse complement strand
GGCGCGGACTGCGCCATCAGCTGCGGCAGCGATATCCGCTTCCGCATCCAATCCCGTGTACACAGCGGTGAATTTGGTCAAGCTGATTTCTTCCCCCGCTTTGCAGGAAACGGCGATTCGGCGCAGGGCGGTCTTTTCCGCAAGTACGGTGGTTTCTCCTCCACCCTCGCCGCCGCTCACTTGGCACATTTCCGTTACCGCTACGGGTACCTTCAACTCTTGGGATTGGGCTTGAACTGACAGGACACCGTCCGTTTCCACGGTTTGATAAAGCTCCAGATGGGGGCCGTTGATATCCCATACATCGCCGTCGATGCCGGTTTCAATGACCAGCCGGCAATCCTGATCGGCGCGGATTGTCGCTTTAAGCGCCATCAGGTGCAGTTGGTCCATGCTGACAAAACGTTCCGTGCGCAGCGCGACCCGGCTGCCGCCGGAAAGACGAAACTCCGTCTCCCGGGTATGCAAACCGTTTGCAATATCCAGTTGCTGCGCGTGGGATCCTAACTCCGATTCCAGAACGTTCAGCTTCTCGCCGTCGACGCTTACGGTTAAGTAAAGCCCGTTGGGAGCGTTGACCGGCTCCCTCCACAATTCCCCAACTTTATCGTAAAGGCCGGCTAGATTGACAGCGACGAGCTGCTCCTTGCCGAACTCCTCCATCGTCCCCCGGTAGCCCATGTAGCCGTTTCCGGTCATGAACTTGTTGCTGTTAATGGCGATGCGCTCCGGATCGAATCCCGTCTCTTTGACGATGCCTCTCATGCCGGCTGCTCCTCCTTTTGTCCGATGCGATGGGCGGGCAATGCGATGGTCACTCCCTCGCCATCCACATCGTAAGTCGCATCATAAACGCGAATCGAAACGCCGTTTCCGGACAGTACTTTGATTTGAACGTTCTCTTTATCGACTTGAACGAGCAGGACCGAATCCCGGTACAGAACCCGGAAGTTGTAGGAAGTCCATGCTTCAGGGATCGAAGGATTGAACAGAAGCTCCGCTCCGTCGGAACGCATACCTCCAAAGCCGTACACAATGTTCATCCAAGCCGCCGCAATCGACGTCGTATGCAAGCCTTCCCGGGTATTGCGGTTGTAGTTGTCCAAATCGAGGCGGGTAGCAAATTCAAAGAATTTGTAAGCTTCGTCGTGCTTGCCGATCTCTGCCGCCAAGATAGAGTGGATCGATGGTGACAGGGACGATTCATGAATGCAGCGGGACTCATAGTATTCGTAGTTCACCCGCTTGGCTTCCAACGAAAAATCTTGGTTGTACAAGAACATGAACATCAGCACGTCCGGCTGCTTGATCATGTCGTAGCGATAAATTCGGTCATAAGACCAGTGATGGTACAGCGGGAACTGCTCCACCGGGATGGAGTGGATGTCGAGATGCGGCATGTTGAAAAATCCATCGTGCTCTTCATACAAGCCGGTTTCCTCTTCGTAAGGAATCCGCATGTTGTCGGCCATCCGCTTCCATTCTTCCGTTTCCGCGCCTCTCAGGCCGGTCTTAGCGATAGCGGCTTCATAAGCCTCAGCATTGTCTTTTTTCATATCAGCCAGAACATCGAGGGTGTAATCGAACAGCTTTTTCGCCATCAGGTTGATGTAGCAGTTGTTATTGACCATCAGTTGGAATTCATCCGGTCCCATGACGCCGAAGTAACCGTACTGGCCGGTTTGCTGTCCCCATTGGCCGCGGGTGGCGTAGAAACGGCTCGTTTCGATGAGCATTTCGATACCATGGGTATGCAGGTACTCAACGTCTCCGGTCATTTTCACATAATGCCAGATGCCGTATCCAACAGCGGTACCGACATGCAACTGGGTATTGGAATGCTGCCACAAATCGCAGCTCTCCGTTCCATCAATGGTCGCAATGGGGTAACATGCGCCTTCGCAGTCCACGTCCTTCGCCCGTTCCATCGCCTGAGCCAGCGTCCGGTAGCGGAATTCCAACAAACTCTTGGCAGCTTTCGGGTTATTGAATAGATAGAAGGGCAGGCAGTACGATTCCGTATCCCAGAACGCAAGACCCCGGTAAGCTTCGCCGGTCAAGCCCTTCGCGCCGATATTAAAGCCGGGATTATCCCCGTGATAGGTTTGATAAAGCTGGAAGATACAGAAGCGGATGCCTTGTTGATTTTCCGGGTCGCCTTCAATTGCGATATCCGACGTTTCCCAGATGCCGTTCCAGTAGGCCGTTTGTTTAGCCAGCACATCTTCATAACGGAGATCCGCATATTGGCTGGCAAGTTCCTTACCTTTCGCCCACAGCTCGCCGTCTTCCGTTGTCAGATCCTTTTCCGCATAGTTGACGACCGTTTTGTCGAAAGAAGCTACGCTTCCCGGTTCAAGAGTCAGAGTGAAATCGACGCCGCTGAATTTCTCATCTTCCACGCCGGTCACGTTCAGCGTCTGAGTGGAATGAAGGGTAAACCCGGAGAACAGCCGGTTACCCATGAGCAGCGTTTTCGCCGAGATGGCCGTGATGCCGTCCGCACTGCCTTTTTGCAGCGTGTTCCACAGGTTCTTGCCTTGATCCTCGTGAATCGGGGAAAAATCAAGCCCAGAGCGGATTTGCACCGTTCCTGCATAGTCCACGGATTCGAAGCTGACGGACTGGGCGCCCAGATTGGAATCGGTCATGCACACCAGACGGCGGAAAACGACCTTTATGGTTTTGCCGTTTTGCAGGTGCCATTGAAACTCCCGGGTGTACTCGCCGGTTTTGAAATCCACTTTACGGGTGAAGCCGGAAAACTTGCTTTTCGCCAGATCCAGTTGTTCGCCATCCACGGTAATTCTCGTATACAACCAGTCCACGGCGTTGGCCATGAAACGCAATTTTTGAATAATCCCTTTGTAATGGGCGCCGATCTTCATTTCTTCGAAAAGACCGTTAAAGTAACTGCCTACCAGCTTATCGCCGCTGTAGCCTTCCTCTAAATAACCGCGAACCCCCATATATTCGTTGCCAAGGGAAAATATCGATTCGGAAACTCGGTTCCGTGCCGGGTCGAAACCCTCTTCCACAACCGCCCACGGGTCGACTTTCAAATACTTGTCCGCTACTTTCGCCATCTTTTACGTCTCCTTTTCCCTGTAATGCGGTTGATCCTCCGCTAGCGGATGACCTCCCGCTTCTCTCCTTTTCTAAGGGTAGCCGCCGCGTCACGCGCTTTGAATGTCAACCCTTACCCGATCTATGTGCATTATTACGGACTCCGCCAAATGACTCTACGATTCAGACGCCCGGATGATCTGATTGTAAAAAAGCCGCGGTCCGCCCACTACTCATCCCGTTACCAAAAAGGCAATGATTGTGACAATTTAACCGCTATTGGTATAAAAATCCACTCATGGCAGACGCTATTGCTGCTACGCGAAATCCCAGGCATCACCCAACCTAAAGAGATTGAGAGAGGCGGTATACAGATGGAGAATAAAAAGCTTAACTCCGACGCGGAGAGCAATCCGACGCTGACGACCCGCCAAGGCCATCCGGTCACGGACAACCAGAACATTCGAACGGTGGGCAGCCGCGGTCCAAGCACCCTAGAAAATTATCATTTCCTTGAAAAACTGACCCACTTCGACCGGGAGCGGGTGCCGGAGCGGGTCGTTCATGCACGGGGCGCCGGTGCTCATGGCCTATTCGAGGCGTATGGAACCGTCGGAGACGAGCCGGTGTCCAAGTATACCCGGGCCAAGCTGTTTCAAGAGAAAGGCAAGACAACGCCGGTGTTCGTGCGGTTTTCCACCGTCGTTCACGGCACCCATTCGCCGGAAACGCTGCGAGACCCCCGGGGATTCGCGGTGAAATTTTACACGGAGGACGGCAACTGGGATCTGGTGGGGAACAACCTGAAGATCTTTTTTATCCGCGATGCCCTGAAGTTTCCTGACATGGTCCACGCCTTCAAGCCCGACCCCATCAATAACGTCCAGTGCATGAAGCGGTTCTTCGACTTCGTGTCCATGAGCCCGGAAGCCACCCATATGATCACCTTTCTCTTCTCCCCTTGGGGTATCCCAGCCAATTACCGGCAGATGCAAGGCTCTGGCGTCAATACGTACAAATGGGTGAATGCCGACGGAGAGGCCGTATTAGTCAAATACCATTGGGAGCCGATAAAGCAAGGCATCAAAAATCTGACGCAGCGGGAAGCCAACGAAATCCAGGCCGTCAATTTCAACCACGCTACCCTGGACCTGTACGACGCTATTTTGAAAGGGGACTATCCCGAGTGGGAGCTGTGCGTGCAGATCATAAGCGATGATGAGCATCCGGAGCTGGATTTCGATCCGCTCGACCCGACCAAGCTGTGGCCGCAAGATCAGTTTCCATTCCGGCCAGTGGGCAAAATGACGCTGAACCGCAATCCCGCGGATTATTTCACCGAGGTAGAGCAGGCGGCATTCGGTACGGGGGTGCTGGTGGATGGGTTGGATTTCTCCGACGACAAGCTGCTGCAGGGAAGAACCTTTTCCTATTCCGATACCCAGCGGCATCGGGTGGGGGCCAATTATTTGCAGCTTCCTATCAATGCTCCGAAAACCTATGTCGCCACCAACCAAAGCGGCGGTCAGATGCAGTATCACGTCGACCGGGCGGAAGGACAGAACCCGCATATCAACTACGAGCCGTCTTCACTCGGCGGCTTGACGGAAGCGCCGAAGAAAGGCAAGGATCACGAACCCGCCTACAACGCCAAGCTGGTGCGTGCCCCCATCGAGCGAACCAACAACTTCAAGCAGGCGGGCGACACTTACCGCGCATTTGAGGAATGGGAACGGGAGGAGCTAGTCTCCAATTTGGCCGACGCCTTAAGCCAAGGCACGGACGGGATTCGGGAGCGGATGATCCGATATTTTACCGAAGCGGACCCGGATTACGGCAAACGGGTAGCCGAGCGCCTTGCATCCATGAAGAAATCCGATATTGAGATGGGCCAGGCCAATCCGCAGGAAGCGATGGAACTTTCCCGTGAGCTGGGGCGCGAAGCAGATCCCTATTGATGAAAAAAACGTTCTGTACAGCAGTTGAAAGCAACTGCCGTGCGGAACGTTTTTTTGTGTTGGGGGGGCATCTACTGGTGCCAGTTTCCGGGTTAATCACTTAACAAAGGAAATTTCCGCCTTCTTCCAGATCAGGGGGAGTTATAATGATAGCGTCGTGATTCGCAAGGTTTGGTAAATCGGTTTGGGGAGAGGGTTTGGCTTATGCAAATCATGTCCAGTCATGAAGTGGCGAAAAGCGAAATCACACGGTTCTTAACTGTGCATTGGGGGAGTCCCCGAGTCGTTCTTTCCGGTGGCATCCACCAATGCGACGAGCAGAACGGATTTCTGACGAAGGACCACGAGGATCATCTCATTGCCCTTATCACTTTCTCCATTGAGCAGGAAGCATGTGAAATTACGTCTTTGTGCAGCATCGATGAGAACAAAGGAACCGGCACAGCACTGATGCAGAAGGTGGAGGATGTAGCGAAGAACCAAGGCTGCCGTCGGATCCATCTAACGACAACGAACGATAACTTACGAGCTCTTGGCTTTTATCAAAAAAGGGGGTACCGCCTTGCGAGACTTAACGCCAGCGCGGTTGAACGTGCCAGAGAAATCAAACCCGAAATCCCGATTCTGGCGGAAAACGGCATCCCCATTCGAGACGAAATCGTGTTGGAGAAGATGCTGATGCCGGATGATTCAGCCGCGTTACACGTATTCGTAAATGGGGAGGTACCCCGTTCGTGAAAAGCCGCTACTTAGGCTATACCTTTGCATTGGCTTCAGCTGCCTTAGTCGGCCTTTTTACTGTGCTGAACAAATGGCTGCTAGTTGAAGAGGTTCCCGCACTTACGGCAGGTACATGGACGTACTTTGCCGCAGGGTTAGCGCTCATGCCATGGGCGCTGCGATATCGCGGGTTAAAGTTCAAACGTCCCTTCGTTATCCTCTGTTGGTTGCTGGCTGGATCCGTGTTAGGGCCGAGTCTTTATTTTATCGGCTTAATGTTAACAACCGGTGTTGAAGGCGTGCTGCTCATCAACACCGAAGCGGTGTTTACAGCTCTGTTGGCGTTTGTCTTTTTTAAGGAGCGACTTTCGCGCAAAACCATGATTGCCAGCATTATCGTCATCGCAAGCGCGATATGGATGTCTTGGTCGGGCGGAAGTTTGATTTCTTCCAATGCCCTCGGCAACTTGTTGATCGCCCTTGGCTATCTGGGATGGGCCATCGAAAACAATTTTGGCCGCCTCCTAGGCGAGGATATTCCCGCAGTTACGCTAGTTTGTTTTAAGGCGCTTGCAGCTGGCGCAGTCATGGGAATACTCGCATTTTGCTTCAGGCAGCCCCTTTCGGTTTCCTGGCATGTGGTTCCCGGCATTGTAGCCAGCGGCGCCTTATCACTGGGACTATCATTAGCTCTTTTTTATCTGGCGATGCGCCATATCGGCGCAGCCCGGACAGGCCTGATATCGTCAACGTCAACCTTATGGGGCATAATTGGAACTGTATGGATCATTGGAGAGAGTTTATCGCAAAAAGTAATTATCGGCGGGATTCTCATGATGATGGGCGTTGCTATCTTTGCCATGGATTCGGAAGAAAAATAATCATACCCATTCTCCGTCTTCCGGAATATCCACCTTCTCAAAGAAATGACCGGCGGACAGCTTCGATCGCAGCACTTCTCTCGTAACGTGGCAATGGTTAATCGAATCCATATGGACGGCGACAACGCGGGTAAATGGAGCGTATTCGATCAGGTTCATGACGTCCTTTTCGTCCATCGTGATCGGATCGCCAACCTGAAATCTCGCGCCGCCCGCGTTGACGATGGTGATATCCGGTTTAAATGCATCCAGTGCCGCCTGCACATCCTTGCACCAAATCGTATCTCCGGCGATATAAAGCGTAGGTTCCTCCTCTGCCTGAAGAACGAAGCCCGATACTTGTCCCATTTTTTTGCCGATCTCTCCCGTTCCATGTTGTCCGTCCGTGCGGTGAATGGTTATGCCCCGAAACGTCAAGGAGTCTTCGATCTCCGTCACATCGGTGAAACCCGACGAACGGATTGCCTCCCCGTCCCCTTTTTGGCAAAATAGAACGGAGGATTTCGCCAGCCCCTGAATGGCCGCTTGGTCCCAATGATCCTGATGCAGATGCGTCACGAGGACGGCGTCCGGAGCGAGCCATGTGTCGGGAGCGGCAGGCAGCGGGACAAGAGGATTGCGGCGTTCGTCACCGGAATTAGCGATGGGCGGATTCGCTCCCTGCTTGCTAAACATCGGATCGATCAAAAAGGCAGAGCCCGCATACTCCAGCCACAAGGTCGCATGACGGATTAGTTGAAGCTTCATCTTCATTCCTCCCAGGGATTGATCTGCTATACTACCGATGATATCATCTTCCCTACGGTTCCAATATAACTTGATGAATGCAATCGGGCCTTTATACTTTCACCGTGAAAGGAGTTACTGACGAATGGCCAACCAAGACATTGACTACATTGATCTAAAGATCTTGCAAGCACTTTTGGAAAACGCATTCCTCACCCACAAGGAAATCGGAGCGAAAGTCCATCTTACGGGACAAGCGGTTGGCGCGCGGGTGAGAAAGTTAACGGACCTGGGGGTCATTGACGGATATACCCTACGCTGGAATCCCGGGAAAATCGGGCTCACCGTTCACGCTTTTCTGACCGTGTTCATGAATTCGAATCAATCGCATCAGAGCTTTCGGGATTTCGTTCTGTCGAACGAGGCCGTAACGGAAGTGCACCGCGTAAGCGGAGAAGGCTGTTACTGGCTGCGCATCCGAATCGGCGACAGTTCGGAATTGAACAAGCTGCTGGATAGCGTGCTGAAATACGGCAATTATAGGCTGAGTTTATCCATCGAGCAGATTAAGTAGCCCCGTTCTACATTCCGTATCAGCTTCTTTTTAAAGCGTCTGCCCGCTGTCCACCGTAATGATCTGTCCGGTCAGCGCTTCCTGGGCAAGTACCGAGCAAATCATTTGCGCGATATTCTCGGGAGTGGAAATCGACTGCAGCAAAAGATGAGGGGCGAGCTTCTCCATCTGCTCTTCACGGCCTGCCCACCAACGCGTCGCTACCGCACCAGGGACGACACAGTTGACCCGAATGTGAGGAGCCAATGCGCGCGCCAGCGATTTGGTAAGGCCGTGGACGGCGGCTTTGGAAACGGCATAGGGCAAGGAAGAACCTGACCCAGTCGTACCGGCGATGCTTCCTACATTGACGATGGCTCCAGCATTTCGGTTTATATAGGGTGCGGCAGCACGGGCGCAGAAGAACATGCCCTTCACGTTTACGTCGAACAGTTCGTCCCATATTTCCTCTGTTGCCGAATCCAGATCATCTAGGGGAATATGACGGGTGATACTGGCGTTATTGACTAATCCGTGCAAAGTACCGAAGCGCTCTACCGCTTGATCCACCATGAGCTTGACCTCCGCATCGCGGGATACATCCGCCTGAAGCGCCAAAGCCTGTACGCCATTTTGCCGAATAAGCTCCGCTGTTTCCTCTGCATCCCTTTTCGACCGGGAATAATTCACGATGACCGCTGCCCCCCGATCAGCCAGCGCCAGAGAAGTCGCCCGGCCGATACCTGTTCCTCCTCCGGTAACCAACACCGTCTTGCCGCTCCACTCCATGCTCATGATGCTCCCTTCTTTATTTTGATTGATGCCATTGTAAGTTGGATTGACCGTTTTGTATAATTGAATTATTTCAACAGATCATTCACTTTTTTTGAATCTTCATTTGTAGGAGAGAGCCTGCATGGACCTGAAAGGCATAAAGTCATTCCACTGCATAGTCAAAACCGGCAGCTTCATCCGGGCGGCCGAGGAATTGAATTACGCTCAATCCACCCTGACCATGCAAATCCAGAAGCTTGAGGCCGATGTCGGTGTTCAACTTTTGGAACGGGGAAAAAAGATCGGCATGACCGAAGCTGGCCGATTTCTTTATGAAGAGAGCAAGGATATTCTCCGGGGGATGGAGAGGTTGGAGACCGATCTTGCCGATATGCAGGCGGGCGGAGCCGGTTCCATCCGACTCGGCGTGACGGAGCCGACGGCCAGTTTGCGGCTGCCCCCTTTGATCAAAGCATTCATGGATCGATATCCGAAGATTCGCATCGCTCTTGATATTGCCGGTTCGCCGCAGTTATTGGAGTCGGTCCGGCAGGGCGCAACGGATTTCGCCATATGCTCGTCCCCGGACGTCGGTGACACCCTTCATTTTGAGCCGCTATTTCAAGAAGATTTCGTCGTGCTTCTGCCGGACGGTCACCCTCTTGCCGGGTACGCTAGGCTACAGCCGCAGCAGCTTTTGGACCATCGCCTTTTAATAACAGCCGCAACCTGTCCCTATCGCAAAAAGCTGGAAATATTACTGAGGGAGTCGCAGGCGTTCCCGACTGAAACGATGGAAATCGGCAGCATGACCGCACTCAAAAGTTATGTGCAGCAAGGTCTCGGAATTGCTCTCGTACCCGGCATTTCGGTCGAACCGCTGCCACCCGGGTTGACGATGCGTGCGATGCAGGGAGAATCCGTCCGTATGCTCACCGGATTCGTCAGCAAAGCCGAGCCTTTATCCCAGGCCGGAGAGAAGCTGTATCATTTTTTAAAAGAGCGGTTATCCGCCGGGCAACCCGTCACTTATGAGCAATAAAAAACGCCCGCTTTATGCAGGCGTTTCTTTATTGAGCATAGGCCTTCTGAAGTTACCGAATCCAGCCCTTGCGGATAAACAGGTTAAATACAGGCTCCGCCGTCCATGTATAGAGACAGAAGAAAATATAAAGAACGACAATCGCGAAGATATAGGAGATCGACCCGGGGTATTGATCGGCGACAAAACGCAGAGAACGGATCGCAACCCAGATGACCAGGACGAACGCCCATCTGTATTTCCCCAGATTGGATAGGAACAAACTCCATCTCCAAAATATCCAATAGAGTTTGTTTTTCGCCTTCAACGCTTGGAAAAAGCTCACGCGTATGGTTTCCGACTCCGGATTCAGCCTCAGCGCCGTCCGGAGATGCTCCAATGCCTTTTTCCCGTTTTTATTCTTATACAATTCCGTTTGGCCAATATAATAATGGGCTTCTACATTTTCCGGGTTGCATCCAAGTGCTTGCCGATAGACGGCGGCCGCTTCCTCCTCCTTGCCGGATACGTGCAGAATTCGTCCGAGCAAAACCAAATGCATGTCATCGTCGGGAGTGATCCGCACAAGCTTTCTTGCCATCTCCTCGGCTTTTGCCATTTCCTTCCCTCTATCGCAAAGAAAGCGGGCGTAGTTACTCAGCAGCATCGTGCTTTCGGGATTCATACCCAGGCCGGTCAAAAACTCCTCTTCAGCCGGCCAATATTGTTTATCCCGTTCCAGAATGAGTGCATATACGCCATGGGACCAAAAGAAATCCGGATCAGCTCGCAAAGAACGCAAAACGGCATCTTTCGCCAATGGCAATAGATCCATCTCTAGATAAGCTACAGCCATTGAGGTCAAAAAATAAGGTTCTTCCGGCGATTCCTGCAGGATTCCCTTTGAAAGTTCCAGCGCCTTCTCTGGCCGGCCGATTTCCAGTGCATACTCCACTTGTTCCCTTGCCCGAATCAAATCCATCCGTATTGCTCCTTTGGATCACTCCACCTATCGAATCCTGCTGCCTACTCCGGTGACCATGAATAGAAATTTCTACTTCATCAGTTTCTTCAACAGCCTTAAGCCCCGTTTACCGTGGGGATAGCGTACCTTGAGATCAAAGCGCGTCGTTTGGTGCATCACGCTCTTGGAATGGGTGAAGGTATCGAAACTGGCTTTACCGTGATAGGCCCCCATACCGCTGTTGCCGACTCCGCCGAAGGGCAGATATGGCGTCGCCAGATGGAAGATCGCATCATTGACGCAGCCGCCGCCGAAGGAGACGGATGCCAGCGCCCGCGCTTCCAGCTCCTTGGAGCCGGTAAATAAATAGAAGGAAAGCGGCTTGGGACGGGCATTCACAAAGGCGATGGTTTCGGCAAAATCCTTGTAGGTCAGCACCGGCAAAATCGGCCCGAAAATCTCGTCCTGCATGACGGGAGCATCCGGCTCCACATTGTCCATAACGGTAAACTCGATGGCGCGGGTCTCCCGATCCGAGCTTCCGCCGAACAAAATCCGGCCGTCCTTCAGATACGAGACAAGCCGATCGAAGTGCCGCTCATTTACGATTCGCGTATAATCTTCATCCCCAACGGGATCTTCCCCGTAAAAGGCCTTTCCCACCTTCTTCATCTCTTCCAGCAACTGATCCTTAACGTCCTCGTGAACCAACAAGTAATCCGGCGCCACACAGGTTTGTCCGGCATTCAACGTTTTCGCCCAAGCGATACGTTTGGCGGCAAGACGAAGATTGGCATCCTTGTGCACGATGACGGGGGATTTGCCCCCAAGCTCCAGTGTGACCGGGGTGAGGTAACGCGACGCGCTCTCCATCACTTGCTTCCCGACCTGAACGCTGCCGGTAAAAAAGATATAGTCAAAGGGCAGCTTAAGCAGCTCCTTGCTTTCTTCCGCTCCACCCTCCACAACGGCGATATATTCCGGGGCGAAGGCTTCACCCAGCATGTCCCGCAGCACGGCGGACACCGTTGGCGTCAGTTCCGAAGGCTTCACCACCGCGCAGTTTCCCGCCGCAATGGCACCGATAAGCGGCGCGATAGCCAAATTGATCGGATAATTCCAAGGGGCGATGATCAGCGCCGAACCGTAAGGCTCGGGATAGATGTAGCTTTTGGAGCCGAAATGAGTCATCGGCGTTTTCGCCTTCCGCGGCTTCATCCATTTACCGAGACGCTTGAGAGTAAAGGAGATTTCCATATAGCAAATGCCGATCTCCGTCATGTAGGTATCTTTTTCCGATTTATGCAGATCTTCGTAGCATGCATCGTTCAGTTTCTTTTCGTACTTTTTAATTATCGCGTGCAGTTTCTTCAACTGCTCTACCCGGAAAGACAGCGGCTTCGTAATGCCTGATGCAAAATAAGCTTTTTGCCCGGTGAGCAAGCTGTCCATGCCGGAGGAGCTATGGAGATCAACCACCATTGCCATTCATCCCTTCTTGTACCCCATGTGGGAGATACCGGAAACTATTTGTTGAATTATAGTATACCATGGGAATCTGTTGACAGTTACATGGGAGAGAAGTAGTATGGATCAATATTCACGAGGGGAAACACATTGCCATGAACCTGCTTTCGTCCTATTCAAAAGAAATCAAAGTATTTCTCGCCGCCGGGCTCATCAACGCCATCGGCGGCTCCCTCATGTGGCCGCTTATCTCCATGTTCGTCTTCGATGAGCTGGGCAGAAGCATGAAAGATGCCGGGTTGGTCATCTTGATTCAAGCCCTCGGCGGGATTGCCGGCCAGCTTCTGGGCGGAGCGCTTTATCATAAAATCGGCGTGCAGAGGCTAATCGTCGGAGCGCTGGCGATGAACACTGCGGGACTGCTCTCCCTGCCGCTCATCAGCAATGATTGGAATGTATTCGTGCCCATGATGGGCTTCATCGGCTTTTGCAACGCCTTGTCCATGCCGGCCATCCAGGCATTCGTCGGCTTCCGCTTTCCGGAACGGCGAGCGGAGCTATTCAATGTCATCTACGTGGCCAATAACATCGGAGTGGCGGTAGGTACGGCGCTCAGCGGCTTCCTCGCCGAGTGGTCGTACAACATGAGCTTTATTTTGAATGGCGCCAGTTCCGGCGTGTTTGCCGTCTTCTTCCTGTTTTACCTGCGCAATTCTGGCGGACAGCGGAATGAACAGCCCCAAGCGGCAGCAGCGAAAAAGATCACTGGCGCGATTCCCGGCAAAATGGGGGCAGGCGCTCTGCTCGGCCATTATCGGATCTACCTGTTTATCGGACTCGGCGGCTTGATGCTGCAGGTCGGCAATTCCATTTGGAACACCGGCGTATCTCCATCCATTCTAGCAGCCGGCATGTCAAAATCGAATTATGGCTATCTGTGGACGCTGAACGGAATCCTGATCTTTGCCGCCCAACCCTTCATCACATTGGTAAAAAAAATCGCGGCCAAATCGGTTACCGCCCAGATGACGGCCAGCAGCATTTTTTACTTGGCCGGGTACGCTGTCATCCTGCTTTTGCCCACCTACTCAGGCTTTATCCTCGGCATGATTCTGGCAACCTTCGGCGAAATGCTGATCGCCCCAGCCGTTCCAGCCTTTCTGTCCGAACACGGCGGCCGCAACGCCCCGTTTTACATCGGCCTCGTCGGCGGCATCGGCTCTGTCGGCCGGGTATTCGGCCCTTATGTGATGGGCAGCCTGTACGATGCCGGCGGCCTTTCGCCTACGGCTTATCTAGCGGTGATTACCGCAGCCGTCTCCGTTGCCATGTACCACATCCAGACGCTCATCAGCCGCAGAAACTCGCAGCTTGACGAAGCTTCGGCTAAAGGCGAAACGATTTTACCATAAAAGAAAACAAATCATTATTTATATTGTTGAAACGGAAACTACAATTTAATACAATTTTGTTAATGCACCAACGGGTGGGAGGTCAGGCCATGAACAAAGAAGATCAGCTCATCATAGGTTTCAGGGACTTATATAACAAGATGGTTTTGCTTAATAAAGATAAGATGGAAGACAGTCTTAAGGGGTATATGCCCTCTGAAATCCATTGCATCGAATACATTGAAAAAAATGCGGATTCCAACGTGACAAAACTTGCGGAGTCCTTTTATATGACGAGAAGTGCCATCAGTAAAATAACGAAGAAGCTCATGGAGAAAGGCCTCGTCGAAAGCTACCAGAAGCCGGATAACAAGAAAGAAATCTATTTTAGGCTTACAAAGCAAGGAAAAGTCATTTATGAAATCCACGAGGATCTTCACAAAGAGTTTCAAGAGCGGGATAAAACCGTATTTGAGCAAGTAACCAAGGAACAATTTGAAAGCATGCTTCGCTTCGTGGAAAACTATAATCGACACTTGGATGCCGAGATAAAGAAATACGCGCAGATAGGAAGTCGGAATCAATCTGAATAATGAAGATGAAACCACAGGCAGCCGGGCTCTTTTGAGATTAGGCTGCTTTTTTATTGCGGTTATTTTGTTGACTAGGAAACAAAAATGCAGTACATTCATTATGTTTCCCAGGAAATAAAATTGCAGCTTTTGAGGAGAGAATGTCATGTTCAGCTTTCGACCACACCATGAACGGAACACAGGACAAACCGTAGATAAACATGCCCTGCTATTCGGTCTTATCTCCGTGTTTCTTTGTGGAATTGGCTTTAGTATCATAGCGCCTGTCGTCCCGTTCTTAGTCCATCCCTATACAAGCAATCCGGAAGAACAAGCGATCATCGTTACATTGTTGACCTCTGTTTATGCCGTCTGCGTGTTTTTTGCGGCTCCCACCCTTGGAGCTTTGAGCGATAAGTACGGCCGCCGGCCATTGCTTTTAGTTTGCCTTTTGGGTTCCGCAATCGGGTACTTCGTTTTTGGCATAGGAGGAGCACTATGGGTACTGTTTGTCGGGCGCATCATTGAAGGGATAACGGGCGGGAGCATAAGCACGATCTTCGCCTATTTTGCCGATATCATTCCTCCGGAACAGAGAACCAAGTACTTTGGATGGGTGAGTGCGGTTGTCGGCGTAGGCACCGTCATTGGCCCGACTTTGGGCGGCTTGCTTGCCAAGTTTGGCTATTCAGTACCCATGTATTTTGGGGCGGTCATCACACTATTGAATGTTGTTTATGGATACTTTTTCATGCCAGAGAGCCTTGATAAGAAGATTAGACTGAAAGAGATTACCTTTGTAAGATTGAATCCATTTACTCAGCTTGCAAGCGTCCTTTCCATGAAAAGTTTAAAAAGACTGCTCGTCTCCGCGTTCTTACTCTGGATACCCAACGGATCTTTACAGGCCGTTTTTTCACAATTTACTATGGATACGTTCAGTTGGAAGCCTGCGCTGATCGGACTTATGTTTTCGATTATGGGCGTCCAGGACATCGTTTCACAAGGTCTCATCATGCCAAAGCTTTTGATTAACCGCAGTGATAAACAGATCGCCATTCTTGGAATGGTCTCGGAGATTATTGGCTATAGTCTTTTTGCAGCATCGGCTTTGTTATCTTTCTACCCGCTTTTTATCGCCGGAATGTTCATATTCGGATTTGGTGATTCAATCTTCGGACCGTCATTCAATGGGATGCTCTCCAAATCCGTCGCGTCCAGTGAACAAGGAAGGATTCAAGGAGGCAGCCAATCGATTCAGGCTTTAGCGAGAATGATTGGGCCTATCATCGGAGGCCAAATCTATGTATCACTTGGTCATGCCGCACCCGCTTTTATGGGGATGATCCTTATAGCAGCGGCAATTCCCGTTTTATATAAAAGAACGCATGTAACATAAAAGAATAGGGTTTCAGAACTTAGGGAAAAGTTCTGAAACCCTACTTGTCTACAGTCTGAAGCGCCTACGAAGGCTTTTTCTTCGTACATGCCGCTAAAGTCACCGGATCCAGCCTTTGCGGATGAACAGGTTGAACATCGGTTCGGCAATCCAGGTATAAATGACGAATAAGGTGAAAACGAGAGCGACAGGCAAGTAAATGACCATAAGGACAGGAAAATGATCGACTAGCTTTCCCGCGTACTTGAACAGCAGATAGAGAACAAACAAAAACCCAAACCGCGCATTTCCTAATTCTCTAAGAAGCAGGCTCCAGTTCCAGAACAGCGCATAAAATTTGTTGCGTATTTTCAGCGCTTTGAAGAATTGCTCCCGGATATTTTCCGATTCCGGGTTGAGCCGCAGGGCATTGCGCAAATGCTCCACCGCTTGGACGGCGTTATCGCGGTATAGCGCGACGATTCCCGCGTAATAATGGGCCATGGCATTTTCCGGATTAATTTTGAGCGCTTCCTGGAAGAGGAGCTCCGCTTCATCGGGTTTTTCGGCTTCAATGAGGATATGACCCAGCAGATTGTAGTGGGTCTCATCATCCGGTTCAAGGCTGAGAAGCCTTCGTCCATATAACTCGGCCTTCTCGACATCCTCCATTTTTTCGCACAGGAAGAACGCATAGTTGGCCAAGATCATCGTGTTTTCCGGCTCCAATGCGAGACCAGCTTGAAATTCCCGGTCCGCCTCGGGAATCTTGTTGTCTTTTTCCAATATGAGGGCATAGATGCCGTGAGTCCAAGCCATTTCCGGATCAACCTGCAAGGAATGCAGAGCCGCGGTCTTCGCTTCCTCGATTTGATTCAGATTGAGGTAACCCCGGGCGAGAGCGGTGAGGAAATACGGCACCTCCGGCGCCTCGTGCAGCACTTCCCGGATAAAGTTGATCGCTTCTTGCGGCCTGCCGGCATTGAGCAAAATCTCGCTTTTTTCTTGCGCTTGCCGTAAATTCATGAACTATCCTCTTTTCAAGTACTCCAGTATTGTATCGTATTGGCCGGAGTCATTGCTGTACGTGGCATAGTTCTTGGCGGTGGCCAACCACTCCGTTGTTGAAGATTTGATCTTCTTAAGCGCATCCAGCAGATCGCCTGTAGTGATGGGCCGCAGCTTCCCGGTCCGCATCGCTTCGGTAAGGGCCAATTCAGAAGCGGCATCGCAAACCGCCCCGATGTCCGCGCCGGAAAAACGCTCCATTTTCCGGGCGATCTTATCCAGATCGATGTTCTCCGTAGGCCTGTTGCGCAAATGCAGCGACAGGATTTCCTTCCGCGCATCCAGATCCGGCGGGTGGACGAAGATGATGCGGTCAAACCGGCCCGGCCGTTTGAGGGCGGTATCCACAAACCACGGCGCATTCGTCGTCGCTAAAATCATCACTTGATCGTTGTCCGCAGAAACACCGTCCAGCTCCGCTAGCAGTTGGTTGGTGATGGATTTTCCCCAGTAATTGCTGGAGCTTCGGCTTCCTCCCAAAGCGTCGATCTCATCGATGAAAATAACGCAGGGTTTATTGCGGCGGGCATATTCGAAAACCTCGTGCAGGTTCTTTTCGCTGTTGCCTATGTATTGATCGAGGATTTCAGCCAAGGAAATCACGACGAAGCGGGCTTGGCATTCACCCGCCGTGGCGCGGGCGATAAAGGTTTTGCCGACGCCTGGAGGACCGTACAGCAAAATGCCGCCGCCAACTTTTTTCCCATATTGCTTAAACAGGAATGGATTTTGAAACGGATACACGATATTCATCCGGATCTGTTCCTTGAGCTCGTGCAGTCCGCCGACATCCGCGAAAGTGACCTTCGGGAACGTGGCGTCTACATCATCATCCTCATCCCGCCGGGAGCCTTGAATGACGCGCAACCCCGCTTTGACCGGCTGCAGCTTAGGCGCTTTCAATTCCTCGTACCTTGACCGCAATGCCGAATCCTCCTGCTGCTCAAGTCCATCAGCTAGCAGCTCCAACGCCTCTTCCAAACGGTCTGACGCCACGTAAAGCTCAACGATTTTCAGGCGCAAGGAATGGTTGTCCGGAAGAAGGGCGAGCGCGTCAAGCAAAACCGCGATTTGATCGCTCATGAAGTTCCTCTCCTCTAGTAGAAAATAGTCTTCTCATTCATCAGCCCGCTTCGGCAGCCATCCCTATTCTCAGGGGACAGCGAGCTTTGAGACCTAAGTGGACGATGAAGCCATATTGTTAGCATAATATAATGTTAGAGAAGGAACTTCTATGAAATTTTTATCAAATTTAGCCAAAAAATAAAAATTCTTGTCACTAGCTGAACTAAAAAAAAGCCTGCATATGCAGGCTTTTTTTTCATTCGCTGCGGCGGGCAAAAATCCAACGCCCATCCTGCACGTTCCATTCACCTTCAACACCGCTGTGTACGGCGGCAATATGCAGATGGGAGAGGGCGATGCCCAGATCCAATGGGGCAAGGTGCCCTTTTCCCCCGGCTTGGGCCGCGATGCTTTCATCGGCAGGAAAAAGAGTGAAGGTCCATGGCTGGCCATTCATCGCCGAGGGAGCGACCCGTGCCGCTTCCAGGGAAACCCGGAACCAGTCGGGTGCCAGCTCCAAAACGTCGTGATTCGCGACGATATCCTGCAGCGGCTTGCGCCTGCGGCTGGTGGCAAACCCTTTGATCAGCTTCTCCTTAAAGCTGAACCGGTCTTCGGCGTGACCCAAGGGCGAGACGCACAGCAGCCTCTCCTTATCCCGCACCGAGGCGACCCGTTTTGCCGTATTTTTGTCGAAGCTGCCTGCAATCCAGCAGGTGGCGACCCCAAGAGCCGTAGCCCGCAAAACAAACTGTTCTCCATAATACCCTGTCAACAACATAGCCTCATCGGGCAAATCAGCATCGTCTTCCGGCGCAGCCGCAATAAAGGCGGCAAAAGAACGAGCTCCCGAGATCATGCCATAACTGTTCGTGAGGCCTTGAAAAATATCTTCCGCACCGTCTGCAAAAACTTCGATCCGCACCTTGCCCTGCGCCGCAGCTGTCAGCGCCCAGGCATAGCGGCTTAACTCCTCCAGTTCTTCCATTGCTGGCTTTGCCGCATAAGACCGCCTTGATACGCGCCGTTGAATGCTATCGAATAAAGAGTCATGGTACTGTATAATCTCCATTTTTCCCTCCGTCCATTTTGCGCTTGTTTCTCTGGCAGCGCGACGCCTTTTTTTAACTCTCTCCACGTTCTACCACGATTCCGTATGCTTTGAAAATCAACATGATCACACTCGGCGCACAAAAAAGCGGCGATCTTTTCGACGACCTACAAGATACCAACCTCTAAATATACTAAATATTTCTTGATACAATAAAAGTGTAATAGAAGCGCTTCATCGAAAAGCGGCTGCCCTCGCTTGAAGGGAGTGATGCCTGGTGGAGGTGTACCAAGCATTGAGCTTAATGTTCATGTTCGGCATGTTCATCCTTGCACTGTTAACCTACCTGATCAAAAAGAAATAGACCGCCACCTTTTCAGGTTAACGGCCTACTACCACGAATACCATGTCCGAAGCCGCTTGTTCGATGAGACAGCAGCTATTGCATCGGGAGCTGGATTTTCCGGCTCCTTTTATCGCGGCTCAGGAACACGAACAACAGCGTACCGATGCAGGCGCTGATAGAAGCCGCGAACAAAATCGAAGAGATCGGCACATGCCCCACCAGGCTGGTACTGAGAAGCGGCCCCAAAGTGCCGCGGATGCCGAACAGCATCAGATGAAGGCTGAATACGCTGGCCTCCCGCCCAGGGGCGATTTTAAAGACGAAAGTGAGAATGCCGATGTCCCAAATCGCATCTCCCAAGCCTTGAATGCCACTGCCGATGATGACGGTCGGATAATAGGGAAACAGTCCATACAGCAGTGTGACGATGGCTACCACGCCAAAGGCGTATACCAGCGTCCGCTTCGGCGGAAACCGATCCAAGGCCCATCCGGACACGAAATACGAAATCAAGAGACAGGCGTAGTACGCCACCCGGGCAAAGCCGATTTGTACATTCGTCAGTTCCAACCGCTGTACTTGAATGATTTGATAAAGTGGACCCGCCAAAATATTGCCGAAGCCGGACAACGTCGTCGCGGCAAAGAAGATCAGCAATTCGCGGTTATTCTTCACCAAGTTCCAGTTATCCCGCCATGAGGAGCGTTTGGGGGGCGACGCCGGTTTTTCCGCAGCCGGATCGATATCCTTGATTCCCGTAAAAATCAGCAGTGAAAGCGCACCGGTCAATGCGGCGGTAAAGAGAGCCGGAGACGGGCCGGCCCGGTCGATCCAACTGCCTACGCCATAAGCAAGAGGCATCATCACCAGGCACATGCCAACCCGGACATAGCCCAAGAGCCTGCCCCTGAGTTGACCCGGGTAAATCCTTGTAACCAAGGATGCGTAAGCCGGGGATTGAATCCCCATGAGGAACTGAAAGACCAGCGCCGTGGCCACATAAACGGAAGGCGCGCCAAATATGGCGGGCAGCACGATCAAAAGCCGTCCGATCAACGTCGGGATGAAGAAGAATGGCCTCGGGCCATAACGCTCCGACCACCCCGCCCAAAGGGGCGAAAACAAGAGGCCGATGGCAGGCGCCGCCGCCAACAGGCCGACCTGAAAATCGGAAGCTCCTTGGCGAATGGCCATCGGGACGAAAAACTGGTTGAATACAATGTTGAACACGCTGAACAGCAAGGTCGACACAAAATCAAGCCGGAAATTTCCCCACGCTTCCGGACTCATTTGGGATTCCATTTTTCTTAGAAAACCAGGCATAAGTCGATTTTCAACCTCTCGTTTTAACCATAAAGGTAGCCTCATCCGATTAAAAATCCGAATAAAGAATATCAATGTTTAGGATAACTCTTTTTCATCAAGGCCGATAGGGGGATTTTTTGTGAAACCCTATTTTCGAAGGGGAGGGAAGTTGCCAAACTGGCAAATTCATGAAATGATGAAGGCGTGTTCATTACGCCTAGTCGGGAGAAAGTGGGATCGATATGACCTTCAACCTGGTGGAAGCGACAATCGGAGATATTCAAACAGCCCTTGAATCCGGAGAAATCACGTCTTATCAGTTGGTGCTGATCTACTTGGAACGAATTGCCCGCCATGACAAAAGCGGATTAACCGTCAACTCCGTGCTGATGATTAATCCTGACGCTTTATTTATTGCAGAAGCTCTCGATGCAGAGCGCAAAGTCCATGGCTCCCGCGGTCCGCTCCATGGTATCCCCGTGTTGCTGAAGGACAATATCAACACCGGCGACAAAATGCCCACAAGCGCCGGCTCCCTGGCACTGGCCCATTCCTTTGCCCTTGAGGACGCACATCTCGTAACGAAGCTGCGCAAGGCAGGCGCCGTCATTCTGGGAAAAGCGAACATGACGGAGTTTGCCAATTTCATGACCTCCGGCATGCCCTCCGGATACAGCTCCCGAGGCGGCCAAGTGATGAATCCTTATAACATCTCTCATCCAACCGGGGGATCCAGCTCCGGTTCTGCCGTAGCGGTAGCTTGTAATTTTTGCACGGTATCAGTAGGTACGGAAACCTCCGGCTCCATTTTGAATCCAAGCAACCTGGGTTCCATCGTCGGCATCAAACCTACCGTCGGCCTAATCAGCCGCTCCGGTATCTTGCCGCTGTGCAACAGCCAAGATACCGCTGGGCCCATGGCCCGCACAGTAAAAGATGCCGCCCTGCTGCTGGACGTCCTTGCGGGCATAGATGAAAGCGATCCCGCCACCGTCTCGAGCACCGGTCGAACGGTGAAAGACTATACCGCTTTTCTGGACACGGACGGCTTACGGGGTGCAAGGATCGGCATCCCCCGGGATTTCTACTTCGATGAATTGCCTGAAGAAGAGTTGGCTCTCTTCAATCACGCCGTAGAGCAAATGCGTCAGGCAGGAGCTGTAATCGTTGACCCTGCGGACGTCAGGACTGCACGGCAGATCGTTTATACGTCCGTTCTCCTCAATGAGTTCAAGAATAACCTGCAGGCTTATCTATCCAAGCTGGGACCAGGTGCTCCGATGCGCACTCTACAGGATATCATCGAATTCAACAACGCCCATCCCATGGAAACGTTGAAATATGGCCAGACCACTCTGCTCGATGCGGAATACCGCACCTCCGGCCATTTGACCGAGCCGAAGTATTTGCAGGACCGGGCCAACGATCTCCGGCTATGTAAAACGGAAGGCATCGATGCCACGATGGAGGAGCATCAATTAGACGCCCTGCTGTTCCCCGGGGATTACGGTTCGCGAACAGCCGCCCGTCCCGGCTATCCTTCCATAATCGTTCCTGCCGGGTACACATCAAAAGGCGTTCCCTTCGGCGTTACTTTTACCGCCAAAGCATATGAAGAGCCGAAACTGCTGAAGCTCGCCTACTCTTTCGAGCAGCATACGAAAGTACGGCATCCGCCTTCAATGAAAAGCTATCTATGAAAAAACCGGGTAACTGCGCCATTTGCCTTCGGCGCGCTTACCCGGTTTTCGCATTATTTTCTCAACCTCAACCAAATCAGATGCAACCCTTCGACGATCAAGCCAGTCACGAATCCCAGCACAGCCCCTTCAAGAAACACGAGGAAGCTGGCCAACTCCTCCCAGCCGTCCATATCCCGGCTTGCGTAGATAAACATCAGCACGAGTCCGATGACAATGCCTAGCGTACTGGAAATCCATACCCATTTAGCGCCTAGCCAACCGAAGAAATGAATAACCGCTGTCATGGCAAAAGCCAACAGGGAGAGCCGAAAGGCATAAACCACATCAAAATGCTGGCTCCATCCGACAAAACGGCATATTCCCAACATAACGGATAACAATAACCCATAAACCAGCAACCAGAGCAGCCAGGCTCTTGATCTTGCTGCCGGAATCATTCTCATTCCCCACACTCCCATCCGCATCAGATGCAAAGCTCCTCATCTATTGAAGATGATCCTAAGATATTCTTTGATGACTCATTCATCTTAACTAATAGACGTATGGAAGCCCGCAGAGGTTGTTAGGGGATGTTTCCCAGATGCGGAAACTACCGGTTAAGCTCCAAACCGCTGGCGAAAACCGCATTTGCGGCATAATTCTTCTACCGCCTGCCGTCTGGAAAATCCGTCGAACAAATTGTTGGCCCGCTCTCCTTCTATTATCTCCGAAAAAGGGGTTCGGTGGATGTTCCCCAGATTGATCACGCCTTCTCCATCCAAACAGCAGGGCACGACGGTGCCATCCGCCAAAATCGCCGCCTGGCTTCTTAAAGCATAGCAGAACCCGTGTCCGTCGTCCTCCGGCGCATCCAAACTCGGCCACCCAAACTCATGCTCCAGGTTGACGAAAACCTTGTCGGTCAGCTTGATCCCGCTTCCTCTGAGTACCTTTTCCTCGATGCGGTAATCCAGCCCGTACTCCCGTTCCAAAAACTCGAGGGTTTCCCGGTTACGGCTTTTGGCCAAATTCGTCTCCAGATCCTCAGTCAGATTCCATAGCCGGTACGAAATGATCGTGCCGCTCTTCACCGCCTCCCGGGCAAAAGCAAAGATTTCCTCCAAATAACCTGCCCGGTTCTCCGATCCGGGATGCCCGTCAAAGCTATGCAGCGAGAAGTTGATCTGCCGCAAAGCAGATTTGCCTAGCAATTTATGTTTAGCTTTAGGGATCAAGGTTCCATTCGTCGTCATATTGACTTTAAAGCCTTTTTCATGGCTGATATCAAGCAGTTCGCCTATTTTCGGATGCAGCAAAGGCTCGCCTTTTACATGCAAATAAATGTGCTGCGTATAAGGTTTGATTTGATCAAGGATATGCGCGAAATCTTCTATCTTGATGAATGACGCCTGGCGACTTGTCGGCGGGCAAAAGCTGCAGGCCAAATTGCATATGCTGGTGATTTCGATATAAACCTTTTTGAACGATTTCAATGCTCTACCTCGATTCTCTCTGCGCTAGGTTTTAGTATACCACAGGCCAGAAGAAGCTCCGAAGCCGGAAAGCCCGTACAAAAAAAGCCCTCCGAAAGTCACAAGGACTTTTGAAGGACTTTTAATTCGCTTGAAGCAAATTATTGAAGAGCTTTGATTTCCGTTACGCCGCTAACCGTAGCGTCTTTGACTTTGTAGGAATCTTTGTATTCTTGTTTGGTGAAGTACAGGTTGCCTTTGATGCCGCCGTCTTGCATGTAGAAGTTAGGAGCGTCAACATATACGTCGCCTTGGAAGAATCCGCCTTGGATGCGGGCATCCGGGCTCTTAACCGTCAGTTTAGGAGCAGTCAAGGTGAATTGAGCGGTGATCTTGCGGTTTTCGTCTTGGGTGTAGAAAGCAAGCTTACGTTCGGAAACCGGCGTTGCTGCTTTGTTCATGAAGTCGCCTTCGAGAACCAGATCATGATCGATGGTCATGTCGCCCAGGATGGCGATAATCCAGGTGCCGTCTTTGCTGATAGCTTTTTCAAATGCAGCCGGATCGTTTACGATAGAAGCCGTCGTAACGGCGTCAGGTGCCTTGGAAGTAGCTGGAGCCGTAGAGGCTGTAGGTGCAGTGGAAGTTGTCGGTGCAGTGCTTGCTTCTGTGTTATCTTTTTTTGCTCCGCAACCAGCCAACAAACCGGTTACAAGTGCAAGTGCTGCTGCGATAGTCAAAACCTTTTTCATTTCAATCCAATCCCCTCTGATGTTCTATTTTTGACTTAATCATTATAATACACTATTTTCTCAATGAAATGTGTCTTTTTTCACATATTTACGTGAATTATCGAACAACCTAGCATCCCCCATGTGACAAATGTCTTTATCTCCAGTCCAAAAGTGCCGATCGGCAATAGAAAAGACCCCGATATCAACGACCGGAGTCCAGGTTGATCATCCTATATATACATTACCCCAATTTCTAGCCTTTAATCCCGGTTGTTGCTTTTCCTTCAATAAAATATCTATTACTTTTCGCGAATCCATACCATCATTTCACCCGTCGTCCTATTCCCCCAGAATGCGTATGGTATGGCTACGATTGGGACGCTGATCTTATTCCGCTTGACCGGCCTGTACAGATCATTCTTCCAGGAAGGATCGGAACGTAGACCTTCGCCAGACAAGACGACGATACCGCCTAGGACGTCCTCCCTATATTCCGGTATGAATTCGGAATCCTCCGCAAGGCAAATATCCGTTAGTTCGGAGCCATTGTCCACTTCCTCCAAGCAATAAACGAGCGGACCGTATTGTAAAGCGATTTTGCCGGCGTTCTCGTGCACTTTGGGATTGGACTCGATCCGTTCGGCTTCCATCTTGAAATCCAGCAGAATTTCATCGCTTTCCATCCACCTTCTGCTAATCCGCGCATATCCCCGCTCGACGATGGCATCCAGTGCCAGCAGCTCCCCGTTAACCATGATGCTGGGCTGTCTGCACCAAGAAGGAACCCGAAAAGAAAGAGTGCAATCGGTCGGCTCATCCACTTGCACTCGGATCTGAATCCTTCCGTCCCATGGGTAACGAGTATCCGTGCGCAGGACCATCTTTTGTCCATGGATATGGAAGCTGCTCTCATTGGAGGCATAAAGATGCATGGCGATTTCCGCTTCTTTTTGCGTAAAGAAGTAAGTATCCAAGGATGCTAGTAATCGCGCGATATTTGGCGGACAACAAGCGCAGCCGAACCACGGCACCCGTTCGGTTTTGACATGCTGCATATCGTAACGATAGTGAGCGACAGCAGGATGAACCTCCAGCGGGTTTACATAGAAATATCGCGTTCCATCGAGGGACATTCCGCTCAGCATCCCGTTGTATAGAACGCGTTCCATCACATCCCCAAATCGACTGTCCATTTCGATGCGGAGCATTCGAAAAGCGAACATGATGAGTCCAATGGACGCGCATGTCTCTGTGTAAGCCGTGTCGTTTGGCAGGTCGTAATCGATGGTGAACCGTTCGGCATGACCTTGCGAACCGATCCCCCCAGTAATATACATCCGCTTGGACGTCACATTATCCCATAATTTGCGAAGCGCTT
>NZ_CBQR020000073.1 GCF_000455485.1 Gorillibacterium massiliense | reverse complement strand
CCGATCCCCCCAGTAATATACATCCGCTTGGACGTCACATTATCCCATAATTTGCGAAGCGCTTCAGCCAAAGTATCATCGCCATAAGCAATCGCAAGATCCGCCATTGAGGTGTACAAATACATGGCCCGTACGGAATGTCCTTCCGCCGTTTCCTGCTCTCTCACAGGGGCGTGGGCCTGATGATAGTCCAGATCAAACCAATGGTCTTTATATTGGTTACCGAACCCGGGATCCTCTTTCAGAAAACTCGGCTGCTTTCCTCGCTCCTCAATGAAGTATCGGCTCAGTTGCAAATACCGTTCTTCATTCGTCGTATGATGCAGCTTTACCAGTGCAAGCTCAATTTCCTCATGTCCGCAGTACACATGCATTTTGTCCGAATCCGGCCCAATGATCCGGTCAATATAGTCGATGTAGCGGCACATGATGTCCAAAAAAGACCGCTTGTGAGTAGACTCGTAATAAGCCACTGCGGCTTCGATCAGGTGACCGGCGCAATATAGCTCATGCCCGAAAGCGAAATCCTTCCACCGCTGTTCAGGTGCGGCAACCGAAAAATACGTGTTCAAATAACCGTCCGGCCTCTGGGCACGTCCGATTAAATCAATGACCGCATCAATGACGGCTTCGAGCTCGGGATTCGGAAAATGCCGCAGGCTGTAAGCGGCAGCTTCAATCCACTTTGCCACATCGCTATCCTGGAAGACCATTCCGTAGAATGTTCCTGTCTGCTCTTCTGCCGCGATTCGGAAGTTCTCTACGGCATGACTGGGCTCCGCGCCTTCAATTTCATCGTTCAACGCCTTCCACTGATAAGGAATCGTTTTGAGGACGGTCTGTTGGACCTTGGGCTGCCAAAATTGATCATTGAGTCTAACGTTCATAACGATCATTCTCCTTCAATGGGACGACGCGGACTAATTTTTCAATCCGGTCAGAGTAATCCCCTCTACGAAATACTTTTGACCAATTAGGTAGAAAATGACACCCGGAGCAAAGGACATGCACGTGGCAGCCATCGTCAGCGACCAGTCCTGCTTTAATTGGCCTCTGAAGGCGGTTAGCCCCAATGCAATCGTATATTTATCGCTCGAGTTAATGTAAATCATCTGTTGGAGCAGATCGTTCCATAGCCCGATGAAGATAAATAACGCAACGACGATCATGGCGGGTCGGATTGCTGGGACAATGATACTAAACAAGATGCGAAAATATCCGGCGCCGTCGATCGTTGCCGCTTGGTCGAGTTCTCTCGGAATGGACATAATAAACTGTCGGATCAAAAAGATATTAAAAGCGCCGCCGCCGCAGAAATACGGCAAAATGAGTGGCAGATAGCTGTCATGGAGCCCCAAGCCCCGCGTCCAACCAATATACAGCGGAATGAGCGTAACCATGGCAGGCAGAAGCATGGAACCGACGCAAAGAGCCCAAATCAATTTTTTACCCCGAAACCGCAACCTTGCAAAGGCATATCCGCACAAGGTGGCCGTAAATGTTCCTGCTAGACAGGAGGGAACAATAATCATCATCGTGTTCCACAAATATCTCCAAAATTTGAATATCTTCAGCGTTTTCTCATAATTGGAGAATAGCCAATGCCCCGGTAATAACGAAGGGGGATATCGATAGATCTCGGCATTCGACATGAGTGACGTGCGAAATATCCACCATATCGGAAAGAGCACGAGTACGGCAAAGAAAACGACGACGACAAACGTGATGAGATTCGCCATTCGATCATTGCGTTTCTTGCTCTTTAGTCTTCCATATGATACTTGGCTCATTTGTCGTCGCCTCCTTCATTGAAGATCCATCGATTGGACGTCTTAAACAATACAGCCGTAAAGGCTGCAAGAATAACAAAAATAATCGCGGTAGTCGCGCAAGCATAGCCCAACTTGTAATTCACAAAGGCTTGATCATACATCAGATAAGTCATGAATCGGGAAGAGTTGCCCGGGCCGCCATTGGTCAGAGAAAGAGCCGGCGTAACGACTTGGAGATTGGCGATCAAGCTCATTAACAAGTTGTAAAAGATAATCGGGCTCATACAGGGTAAGGTGATATGCAGGAAGCGTTGCCATCCATTCGCTCCATCCATCTCAGCCGCTTCATGGTAGACACCCGGAACGTTTTGCAGTCCGGCTAAGAAAATAACGATCAAGTTCCCCGCCAACCAGACCGAAATCAAGGAAAGAGAAGGAACTATGTAGCTGGAATCGGCGATAAACGAAATTTTATGCAACCCGGCTTCGGAGAGAAGGAAGTTGAAAAACCCGAAGTTTGCCTCGTAAAGCCAGGACCATCCTACGTATATCGCGGCAGCTGGCAAAACGTACGGCACATAAAAGACCGCTCTGAAAAAACCTCTTGCCGGAATTTTGCGGTTGAGAAGCATCGCGATAAATAGCGAATAAATCATACTTCCGGCTACGGATATAACGGCAAAGTAGATCGTCGCAATAATGGAGTCTTTGATAAAAGGATCGGTGGTAAATAGCTTGTGATAATTCGTGAAGCCGACGAATTCGGGTTTTGCCAGCCCTGTCCAATTGGTCAAACTGATTCCGAGCACCCCGAAAAGAGGCAGATACGTCAGAAAGATCAGTCCGAGAAAGGCAGGAATCAAACATATATAAGCAACGCGTGCCTCGCTTGAAAGTATGCGGGAACGGCGTCTCGGCGATTTATTAACGGTTTCCATATCTCGCTCCCCGCCCGATGATTAAAATACGACCGCCGCCTGCGTGAGCACGGCGGTCATCCTTCCTATTTCTATTAATTGCTGCCTGTATGAGCCGCTTTCAAAGCTGCGAGATTTTTGGTAATCGCGTCCTTGGCCGTCGTCTTTCCGGTCCAAACATCCCCTAGAATCGATCCGAGCAAGGTGTTGAACTCCGTCGTATGATTCGTGTAGAACCAGGATGCGGGTTTCGCGGCGGATTGTGCATAATCGACTACCGCAGACTTGTATTCGGCATATGTCGGGAAGTTTGGATTATCAACCCATTTATGAGTGAGGGTTTCGTCTTTATACCATTTTTCCAGCGTCGGCATCCAAATTCCCTCGCTGATAAGTCCCCAGTTGTTTTCCTCGGAATTGTACCACTTGAGCCATTCCATCGCTTCTTGCGGGTGCTTGGTTTGGGAGAATACGACATTCGCACCGCCGGTGTTGAGAGTAACTTTTTCCTTCATGTAAGGCAGTACGGCAACTCCGTAGTTCAGTCCTTCTTTCTTTGCCGCATTCAAACTGGTTCCCACGTTCCACGCGCCGTTCGTAGCCATGGCGACCGTTCCCGCGATGATAGTGCGCTGAATGCCGTCATCGGTCTGTCCGACGGACAACGGGGCGACATGATCTTTCAAGTAAAGATCGGCGACTTTCTGAATCGCTTCAGCGCTAGCATCTTCTCCGATTTTCACATCTGTCCCATCGCTGGAATAGAATCCTCCGCCATTGCTAAGTGCCCAGGTTTCCAACTGCCACGGTAAGTTTTCAACGGATGCGCCGTATTGAACGATGCTCTGCGCATCAAAGCCATTCTCGCCAGGATGTTTGCCCTTCTTGTCAATCGTCAGCTTCTTGGCCGTTGCTACGAATTCATCCCAAGTCCATGCTTTATCTAGAGCGGATGGAGGATATGCTACATTGGCTTTGTCGAACATGGCTTTGTTGTAATAAAGGAGGAGGACTTCATTGGCGGCGGCATAGGCTACGGTTTTTCCTTGATCTTTGTAGGCCAGGCTATCCAGCGGTTTGCTGTCGCTTCCTTCGTACATGGCGCTTACGTCGTTCAGCATGCCTTGGGAAGACCACTGGATGACGCCGTCCTCCCGCAGCATCCCCGTATCCGGCAATTGCTTTGCCGTTGCAAGCGTATTCAACTTGGTCATGTAGTTTTCCCAAGGAATCGCTTGCACCTCCACTTGGATTTTGTCTTGGGAAGCATTAAACTTGTCCGCCACCTTCTGGGTTGTATTCCCCTCTTCTGCACTTCCCCACATCGAATAGATAATCTTGACCTTCTCCGATTTGGAAGACGTCTTCTCGGGTGCCTTAGTAGCTTCTTTTCCCGACGGTGCTGTCGATGCTGCTGTTTTTGTATCGCTTTTTCCACAGCCTATGACGCTTGCTACCAGTGCAACCGAGAGAATACCGACCCCGAATACCTTTCCTGCTTTCATTTCCCCGCTCTCCCTTCATAAATTGCATGAAATATATCTAACCGTTTGACACAACCCCTCAGAATATCCAAGTTATTGAGCAAAACGTTTAGCATCAAGATCTGCAAGACCCCAAATCTTGTTCGATACGGCTCCAACAAAATAATGTAGATAACCCATGGCAAAGGTCTGGTAGTTTTTTTAAATAATTCTCATATTTTAGTAAGCGCTTTATTTATTATATTAGGTGGTTTATTATTTGAATTAAATCCCATTTCTCAACCAGTTTTTTAGAAATTTCAACCATATCCTGAGGAGGCGTCCTTGGATGAGTTCACCGATTCTTCACTTCGTTTCCCCGCCGATTCCTTATTTTATCGACTGTGGCCGAACCTTCTACAACCCTGGCGAGACCCACATCCGGCGCAATTCTATCGGCGTTTTTGATGTCATCGTCGTAACCAAAGGAACACTGGGTTTAGGGGAAGGCAGCCAAGAATGGACGATTCAGCAGGGAGAAGCCTTCATCCTGAGGCCGGACGCCGTTCATTACGGAACCGCTCCTTGTACGGTTGAAACGGAGATCATTTGGATTCATTTCAATACGTTTGGCGCCTGGGATGAATGCAGTGACATGAACACCTGCCTTGCCAACCAAACTGCCCTCATGGAAAGGCATAAAGTGAATGCTTATTTGAATCATAGCGAGGTTTGCTCCATCTTTATTCCCAAGCACTTCCGGTTGAAGCTGAAAGGCTTCGAACTGTTGGAGGACTTCTTCCAATTGGAGCAGGACCCTCGTTCGCTGCGCAACTGGAAGCGGCAAAATATTTTCCAGCTGTTCATCCAGCACTTGGACCAAGAGCTCGCCTCCACCTCCGATGGAACCGCCCTGCAGCTGGCCGACAGAATCGAGCTGTTCATCCGGCAAAATTACACCCGGAAAATCACCAATGCCCATCTGCAAAAAGAGCTCAATTATCACCCTAACTATTTGGCCAAATGCATGCTGAAGGTGTACGGCATGACGCCCATCGAATATCTCGTGCATTACCGGCTGGAACAAGCCAAAAAGCTGTTGATTCAATCCAACTGGTCCATAGCCCGGATCACCGAAGAAGTGGGCTTCCAGCATACCTCCTATTTCTCTTATTGCTTCGGCAAACAGGAAGGGCTCTCTCCGCTCAGCTACCGAAAAAAATTAATCGGGCACCGGTAGGCTCACGATTGGGACTATTTCCACATACCTTCTGAAAAAAAAGACCCCTCAAAAAGGGGTCATTGGGGAGCAATGGAGACGATTCTTATGCATCTGACGTAACCTGCCGCTATCTAGTTAGATTTCGATATTATCTCAGATAATGCAGCAGCCCCAGTTCAAACGCCTTCACGACCGCTCCGATTCGGGTTTTCACGCCAAGTTTCTGGTTTATCGAGGTCAAATGATATTCCACTGTCCTCTGACTGATGGCTAACTCCAGTGCTATTTCTTTGTTTGTCTTCTCTTTTGCCAGCATCTCAAGCACATCCCGTTCGGCGGGAGTTAGTGCATCAGCTGAGCTGCGGGCGGCTCCGATATTTTCGGGAATGAGAATATGGCCAAGCATGCTTTGTTTGATCGCGTTTATGATTTTGGCATAGGAAGCCTGCTTCGAGAGATAGGCGTGGACGCCAATCTTGTAGGCTTTATAGTAAAACTCTTCATATGTGTAGCCGGTCAGCAAAATAATCTTTAGATCATTGCCGTAACGCTCCTTCAACTGAAGAGCGAGTTGAAATCCGTCTGCCTCCGGTAACGAGATGTCCATTAATACGACGTCGGGGCAAGCTTTTTCGATTTGGGCCAAAAACTTGTGAGGATCGGTAAATGCATGCGGCACCTCGATGCCAGGCTCGGTATCTAGGCGGTTTTTGAGCCCTTCGAGCAATAGAGGGTGATCGTCGAGCAAATAGACGCGGATGTTCGTATTCATTGGGACAAGTTCTCCTTAAAAAGAGGTAGTTTAAGGGTAACAGTGGTTCCATGGCCAGGTAAGGAATCGATATCGGTCGTTCCCCCCAGTTGCTCAATCTGGTCACAGACGGAGAGCAACCCGAAGTGGGTACCGCCGGAAGCGGATTTGTGTAAGATAGAGGCGTCTGAAAATCCTTTGCCATTATCGGTCACGCTGCAAAAAACGAATTCGCGGCCCATCCAGATGCGAACTTGCAATTCCGTCGCCTGCGCATGCTTGAACACATTGACGATAAGCTCGCGCACGGCGCGAAACAGGTTAGCTTTGACATAAGCGGTAAATGGCTCCGGGGAGGGAGCATCATAGTGCAAGGAAACCGCCACTTCCTCCTCATGGTTCATGTCCCGAAGAAGCCAGTGCAATGCTTCCTGCAGATCCCCCTTGTCCAAAATATGCGGATAGAGCAGGTCGCTGAGAGACCGGATGCTTCGCTGCGTATCGTATAAGCATTTCAGCCAAGTGGCCGCCCGTTCCGCATCATACCGCCCGGTATCGTGCAGCTCCTCCAGATCGCGGGAGAGGAATATCAAGTTTTGCAGTAAGTCGTCATGCAGGAAATAGGAAATGCGGATCTTCTCCGCCTCCCTTGCTTCGATCAGCATTCGATTATAAGTGCGGGAATCCCGGTTTTCCTCGGGCTCCATTCGCCTCTTTTGCCGCTTGTGCTCGTGTTGGAGCCGAATGATTTCCCGTGCGTTTGCGAGGAGCCGGGCCGCTTCAACACTGAGCTTTTCGGCGATGTCCAGTTCGTTTGAGGTGAGCGGCGTATCGTCCCGTTTCGGCCCTAGGCACAAATAGCCGATTCTATCGCTATCCAGACCGGACAATTCTTTTACGTGAGGAAATTTTTCATTATGAAACCAGTAGTCAGGATTCGGCACATTTGGTGTGCCATGGGTCCATTTTTCTCTGTAAATACCGGTGGCGTGCACGAGCGGCTGGGATTCACCATCGTGATAAACGATGACAATTCCATGCAAGGGGATCCTATCGTGGAGCATATCCGCAATCAGCCTTAACGTGTTGCGTATATGGTTCCTTTCGGTTAACTGCAGCGACAGGTGGAGCTTCTGGTTTTCCAGCCAATCCTGCTTGTTATTGTCTTTACGCCACCGGGGCAAGAGCCGTCGGTAGCCGTAGGTCATGATTCCGAACAGAATAAATAGACCGGCAGCATACCCCGGATTGCCCCAAGTCGCGGCCAGAAAAAACAGGCAAAGCGTTAAACCATAGTAAAGACTCCGAACCGCCAGCTTGGGAATAAACGTTCTCAGATCAAGCATCTGACGCCGGACCAGCAGATAAGTAAAAGTACCGGATATCGGAACGAGCCCAACAAGCGTATACTCCGCCGGTACAAAGCTGCTTTTCCACAGAAGAAAGGGAAGAGCGTAAAGCAAAACGTAGGACATCAGGCTGACGACTGCGCCAATAAACAGGATGAACAACTGGTTTTTCTCGATCCGATCAAATCCGGTCCAGTAAAAGGCTGTGATGCCAACCATCAGGACCACCGTGAAAATGAGAGAGAAGTTGAGCAAATCCGTCACCCAAAACGGAAACCAAACATTCCGAAAAAGGGTAAAGATGGCATATAGGGAAAAGACGACAGAGTACAATTGGTAAAGGTTAAGCAAAGGGCGGAATTTGGCATGGACGGATCGAAATCCGAACAGCAGATAAAAAGACAGCATGACATAGGGCAGCCATATAGCGAATAAAGGAAACAGATAGTTGTACAGGGGGATTTCATCCGAGAATAGGAATACGATGCACATAGCAATCATGGCATTCATGAGGAAAAACCGTCGAAAGAGGCGGGACTCCGGCCTTTTCCGGACAGAATACCAGCCAACTCCGATAAGGAATACCTCCATGAGAAAGGCAAAGCCGTTCTCCAGAACGTCATTGCGGGTCGGGCTGATCTCGATCGATCGTTGATGCCCATCCTCATCCTGAACCTCGATTTTCTTCGTATTGATAAGGAGATTTTCCTCGCTTATTGTGAATAGTCGGGGAGTGGACCGCCCATCAAAGGAAACGATCCGGTTGCCTGGCTCAAGATGATAGCTGGAGGCAATCGAATCCTCTACGACAATGGATATGTTCCATTCCGAGGTGCCGTTTTGTTCAATCTTGATTCCGGAAAAGGGAGTCGTTAACGAGCGAAATTGGATATAGGAGGCGGCGCAAACGATGAATATCAAACAGCTATATATAAATATACGGTTCATACGAGAATGGTTGAGATAGCTCGACACAGCACGCTTTCCTCCAAATGTCTTTTTACCATTATAATGAAAAAGCAAGCCATTCGTCTCGAATCGCTTGCTTTTTTCTACTCTATAAGAAAGTATAAGTTTCTCGAATACTTAGCCATATGCCGCTACGGTAAACGTTGCTCTTTCTGTATGGACGGCGTCAGCCGTTTATCCTTGTCATTTTTATGAAAGCAGGTTTTGCAGGAACAGGTATATCAAAGCCGCGGCTTCTTGATTCAACATCTTGTCGTGTGGCCTGTACTCTACCAGTCCGGCGGCCGATTGGGCGTCGGGGCCGTACAAATGCTTTCCGACGACGAATTGAACGCCAACGGAAGCCCAAGTTGACGCAGGTGTTTTCAGCCCAGCCTGAACCGGCGCAGCACCTAGACCCACTTTAGCTGTTGACCAAATGATAGCGGCTGCTTCCTCCCGGGTTATCGGTTCGTCGGGATGGAACGTTCCGTCCGGATATCCCCGAATAATGCCGTACTCATAGGCCGTTTGGATTTCCGCCGCATAGAGGCTTTCGCTCGTATCCGTAAAGGAAGCGGGTTGTAAAGACAGTTGAAAACCGAGAAGTGGAATAATCTGACCAATAAATTGGGACCGGGTAATGGGTTTGCCTGGCTCGAAGTTCGTTCCCTCCGGAATGGCTCCCATTTGAACTAGCTGATAAATATACTTGGCGTACGGATGATCGTCGGCTACATCTTTAAATTTCGCAGGCGGGGGCAATTTCTCCAACCAACTGTCGGTATAGTTGTAGGATAAATAGAGCACGTTTCCGTTGGCATCCAGTTTGAATCCTGCAGGCATTCCATTTTCGTCGCAAAACAGCAGATCTCCGGTTTGACGTAACGTATGGGTGCCAAACAAATCCTCTACGATCAGTGCGCCTTCTGTTGCTGTAATGGATGAACGGAATGCGGGCGTACGCAAATGTTGGTAAAGCCCTTCGAAGCGGGACAGTTGCTGCTTGGACGGTTCAGGTGTGACGAAAGTCGGGCCATTTCCTGTTTTAGGAAAATAACGGTTCATGAACTGCTCAAAGAATACCGATCGCAAATTGCCTTTGTCACTGTTGAGAGACAGAAATATTCCGGTGTGCTGATCGGGAAGGAGCGACAAGTTGGAATGGAACCCGGATAGATCGCCGCCTTTTTCTACGACGGTATAGCCGTTGTAGAATTGCGGATAACTGGACTCAAGGCCGTAACCGATGCCAGGCATGTCCGGGTGGATGGTGACGCTTTTCTTCTCCATCTCTTTTATAGAAGATTCGCTCAAAATTCGCGAGTTGCCCAATTGTCCTCCGCCCGTCATCGCCAGAAGAAAACGGGCCATATCGGCTCCCGTAGTGAACATGCCGCCATCCGGCATGCAATCGGGTACGTTGCCATACTGTTCGATTTCAGTGAGCGTATTGTCATAAGGCTTGGCGAGGGCTTGTTTGACACGCTCGCTGTACATATAGCTGCTGCTGTCCATGGCCAGCGGCTCGAACACATGCCGGGTCATATAATCCTGGAAGGGAAGACCGGACATTTTCTGAATGATATAACCTTGCAAGTTAAACCCGTAATTGTCGTAGCGGAATACTTCTCCTGGTTTTTGCACCACCGTCGGTACCGTATCTTTGATAAAGCGTTCAAGGGAATAAGAAACACTTGGGTTGATCATGCTGTCCGTAAGATCAAAGCCGCTGGTATGGGTCATCAGATGTTTTAGCGTGACGGGGAAGCCGGTATTATTAGGGATTTTCAGATCCGGCAAGTAAGCCTGCACATCTTTATCCAGATCGACTTTGCCGGCCTCTTTCAATTGCATGGTTCCAACAGCAGTAAATAACTTGGATACGGATGCGATACGGAACAGGGTATGATCGGGGTCTACCGGCTTCTTGGCGGCGATATCGGCATAGCCGTACCCTTTGTTCAGTAAAACCTCACCGTCTTTGACGATGACGAGGATGGCCCCTGCCAAATCATCTTGAACTTCCTTTTGTTGAAAAAAATGATCCGCGAACGACGTGACGTCTTCCTTGTCGAGTTTAGGGTTGGAAGGCTTCTGTGGGTCTGCCGCAAAAACAGAAGATGGGAGCAATAAAGCAGCAGCGAGAATGCAGGTAAGCATTTTTTTCAAGAGGCTCTCTCCTTTGAAGGTTTATCGTATCCCTAATCTATCATTTGGGTTATGATCTGAAATCCGTAGGAGGGGGCGAACTTCGGCGGGTTCACGAATTCTTTTTGCGTGATCACGCCATTTGGTGCAGAGCATGCGCATGTAATGGTATAAGCCTGCCTGCAGAGGGATTGCACGAAAAAGGCACTATCATGAGGATGCCCCGCAAGGGAACGCCCGCTGATAATGCCTCTATTGAATCGTATCATTCCACGCTGCTTAAAATCTTCGGTGCAGACGGAAGTAATCCATCCAATTCCCGGCGATCGTAACCGGCACCGTGGCTTGCTTCTGCACGCCGTTGGTATAGGTAACCGTAAAGACGAAAGGATAAACGCCGTCCTCTAAGAGCTCCAGATCCTTGGACGCTTCGCTAGAGTCCAAAACGCCTTTCCAGGGTAATCCGGACGTTTTCATCAATGGCAATGATCCAATTCCCGCTGCTTGCACGTTGATTCTTATGGCGACAGGGCCATTAAGTCCTGTATCCGTTGGCGTTCCGGTCAAGGCGAAAGCTTCCCCTGCCCAAAAGACCGAATCGCTTCGCGGATTGTCCGGATGAGCGGTATTGTACTCATTCAGATTCTTTTTCCACTCCGGCGTGTGGCTCACTTCTCCAGTGATTCCCAACGCGCCGACGGTAATCGTTTTTGTCACGGTACTCGTCGCCTGGTAGCGATCCGTTGCAGTCAGCGTAACCTTATAGGTTCCGGGATATCCATCCGTAACGGAACCAGGCTGGAACACATCGGTTGTGGAAAAAATCGCCGGGGTCGGATAAGCCGGCCCTTCAATCCTCCATTCATACTGAGCATCCTGCAGATTGCCATCCGGATCGGTCGTCTGGTTGATGAGTTGAATATCGTCGCCTTCCCACGGTATTGCAGGATTCCAAGTGAAATCCGCGACAGGCGGTCGGTTAATGACAAACCAGGTTTGCGGAGACCAATCCGACCAGGCGAATCCATCGAAAACACGCACTCGGACCTGCAGTTTTTCATTGGGGGTTAGGTTTTTGGATGCCTTCCACGAGCCAACGGCAGATGTAGTTCCTTGCCAAAATTGGCCGGAGTCCAGAAGTATAGTATTCGTTTCATCCGATACCTGCAGCTGAAAATACGTGAACGTCGTATCCGGATCAGGGTCCATTTGAGACCACTTAAAAAGGGGCTGCAGAACATCCAGCATACTGGGAGCGGAGACTGTCCCGTTCGGCGTCAGCATCGTCGCGGTAGGCGGCCGGTTAATCAGCATCCATCCGATGTTGGACCAATCGGACCACATGCCCCCATCCGAAACCCGGACTTGGACTTGATATTTCTTCCCGGCCTGCAAATTTTTGTCCAACGACCATTGTTGCATATTCGCGGAAGTATCTTGCCCTTGAATTCCGGAGTCGACTTTTACGGCTCCCGATTCATCTTTTACCACGACCTGATAGGCCGCAAATATCGTATCCAAATCCGGATCTTGTTGATTCCACCGGATGGTAGGTCTCAACGTGCTTACATAGGTCGGATTGCTGCTTGTTCCGGCTGGGTAGGTCAATGTAGCTGTCGGCGGATGGTTGGGTACGATGGTCGTGATCTCAATACTCTGGCTGTACCACTCGCTCCATGCTCCATATTCGTCCACGACGGATTCACTAACCGTATAGGTTCCTACTTGGTCGGGCCTGGATAGCCTGCCATATTGACTCGTACCGTCTGGAGAGGTTGTAATAAACCGCCGATCAAGAATCCCACGTGTCGTTTTATAATCGATGCCGGTTGCTTCGGTTGAATAATTGGTCGGGCTTAACCACCGGTCCGGATCGTAGCTCTCGTCTGTTGTTTTCACGCTGTTATCCGCGTTAAAACTAAGTGTAAATTGGGCTACCGGCCGTCGATGCACGGTGATGTCCTGATAAAAGGCATTGGATGATTTTCGGTAGCTGTCAAAGGTGTTATCCGGGTACTTGTACTTCGATTCCGGATACGGATCGTCCCGCGCCTTCAGCGTTACCCGGTAGTCTCCGACTTTATCGAAGGTCATCTGCTCAGAGGCAAAGGTTTTGCCGTTTAAAGAGGACACACCCTGATTGTTCAAGAACCGCGGCGTATGCTGGTAGGTCCATTCAAAGCTGCCAGCCATCGGGTCATTTTCTGGGTCGGTAAACGTGATATTCTTGTACCGAATGTCCGCTGTGGCGCTGCCTTCCTCCCAGATCGCATATTGTTTCATCCATTGGGTATTGTCGGTGAGCATTTTGGCAGACAGGGCACTGAAGCTGACGAAGGATTTGTCGGTAAAGTAACCGAATTTGCCTTCGGTGTACGTTGTATCCTGAATGCCCGAAAACACCGGAATGCCGTTCATCCAAACGTTGATCTCACTACCTAGGGCTTTAATTTTGAAGCTGTATTCGCTTCCGGCGCTGAACGGATAGCCTACGCTTTTGAGTACCGTCCTCACTCCATTTACGTAGCGAGACAGGTACAAGGTTTGCCCGTCACTCTCCACCGCATAGCGGTTCATCGGATTTTGCATTCGGAAGCTGAACCCTGCTAGGTTGCTATCCTCCGTTGGATGGTTCATTTTCATGTTGTAAGTGAACTGAGCGTCCCCTTGGCTCTCTTCCGAAACGAACTGCCCAAGAATAAAGCCTTTGTAGGCTTCGGTAGGATTAAAGGAGCCGACGTCCAAGAACATCCATTGATCGTAGGTTGGGTAACCTTGGGAATAACCCGGACCGCTGGCCACATAATCGCCGCTGTAGAACGAAAGAAACATACCGTCCCCTACATATTGGCCATACGTCAAATCTGTTGTGTTATGCGCGTCGTAGGTGTAGCTGCTCGCGTTTTTAATGACGATCTGCCGTTGATGCCAGTTGAACATATCAAACGTGCCGCTGGCGCTGCTGGAACCCCAACCATTCACTCGCGAACCGTCCGCATTGATATGGAACGGGCTAGATAGATTTTTCGCCCATTCCTGAATGGGAGAACCAGATGAGACGGCACCGGTCGTCAAGTCAATGGTGTCATAGAATTCTAGTAGCGACGAACCGTAGCCACCGTTATAATACGTTCGGAATGTCCTTGTGTACGCAACATTGGCAGTAGGATTAATTGCCATAATCGGATCGTTTTCTTCCGGCTCATGAAAGGGATACAGACTTCCGTATGATGTTACGTCTCCGCCCGTTCGGGCTAGAAGCGTATATCCGGACAAGTCCGAATTGATCTTGATGAGGTAGTTTCCAGTCGGTGCTTCCGGATTATCGTACTGATTCAGGGTGTTCGCCGATACCGTCCCTGTTAAGGTCAACTTGGCATACGTGTACAGATTCCCCTGATCATCTTTCCAAAACATGCTCCCATTCGTCGACCAGGTTGCCGCATAGTATTGAGCCGCGTCCGTAATGTGTCTGCCTAATGCATCTGTATATTGCCGGGAGAAGGTTCCTCCGGGATTGGGCGCCAGATTGATGCTTCCTGTTTTGACCAAATCTGCAGTGCGGTCGAATTCAGCAAAATTAATCGTTGGAGCGCTGTTTTGGATAACAATCAAATGGTCGTTCTTCGTGAACAGTTTGTAGTCACCATAACTGTAGTTAAGGTTCACTGAAGTATCTGTCTTCTTGGTCATATCCGTCGTGCCAAGTAAAGCCCCGGTGTAGGCATCGTACGTCCATACGCCGAGTGACATAGAAGAACTGACATAATCTGTGCCTTCATGGGTATGACCGTCAATGTCTGTGGAACTGTATTTGTATGCGTATTCGTAGGTCGAATATTTGTACAATACATAGACGACATCCCCGGCTACTTCATACCCGACAGCCGAACCTTGAGGGGATACCGTCAAGGTCGATATAGGCGGCAGATGATACATGTAAGCCGAATAGTCGCTATACAGCGGAATCTGCTTGGTCATGGCTGGTGTCGATGGGATTTGCAGCTCTGTGTACGTGCTACCATTACTGCTTTGTTTCGTTACTTCCTCATTGATGGGAATAGCAAAGTCGTACGGATTTACCCCATTCGCCCATTTATGCTCCAGGTACATACTGACATACGAACTTCCCGGAGTCCAATCCACATGATCGCTCGATGTATACGTAGGAACGCGATTCTTATTGAAACCCCAGATGAAGTTATCCGCGTCGAAGTACATGTACTTTTTATTCGTTCGGACCATAGATCCGAACTTGACAGGTGACAATCGGTCATAACTAGCATTTGGATCGGTAACCGGTTTGCCTCCCGCATAGGGAATCAAGATGGGTTGGGAACGCGAATCATCTCGCACGGCCATGGCTTTATAAGGAGTAATGTTGTTGGGACCGAACCCATCATCCCCGTAAGCGGTCAAGAAGGAATACGAGTAGTAAGGAGAATTTGACCCCACATAATGACTCTTCGAATACTGCGTCTGTCTCTCCATTCCCTTACCCAAACCGGCACTCAGCCGACCATCGCCGCCGTTCATCCAAAACGATTTATTGGTGACGACTTTGGTTGTGTTCACATCGTAGAGCGGCCATTTGAGCATCATGTCCGCCGTATAGGTGAGCGGCAGATTTAGATCCGGCTGTTGGTTCTTGCCTTCCATCTCGAACGAAACTTCCGGTGCGTCATTGACGATATCCAGCGTGTAGGCTTTTTCCGGTTCGTCCAGCGTATCGTCCCATTTGCCGTAGTCTTCGGTCGCTTTGGCGTAGAACAAGATCTTCCCGACTTTGCTTGGGTTGAAGTCGAAGCCGCTTAAGTCACCGGGTAGGCTACTCCACGTATCGTCGGCGAAACCGTTATTGTTAGCGTCATATTTGAACTTGTACTCCATCGTGGAGATCGTATCCCCATCCGGCGAGTATGAACGGTTCTCGATGTGAATTTTCTGATTCCGGATGCCAATGGAAGGAACGGCGAGCGCTGCCTTCGGGGGCAAGTCCGGATGAACGGTTATGCTGCAGGAACTGCTGCCGAGGGATTCCAGCCCGGCACTGTCCGTTACTTTCTCCAGTGTTACCGTCGCTTTCACATCATGGTCGGTGCCGTTAAAGTAGCGACTTAGCTTGTTCGTCCATACGTCGAGCGCATGGTTAATGGTGCGAGCTAACGGGCTATAGCTTTTGTCAGCGTTAATCCCATTTGCCGGCACGTCCCGATTCTCTTTGATTTGTTCGATACACTGAGCGACAGGTATCGGGTTTGGTGGCACGATATTAATGGACGTGTGCGCGGTATAGGTGGCTCCATACGGGTCCGAGAAAACTGCAGAGACGGTATGAGCGCCCGACTCCGTGGCGTCCAGACTGGTGTAGCCGATAATGCTTCCGCTGTATCGTCCTTTGTCCGGTATATCTCGTACCCATGATGTACTGGAATCAAAATCCCAACCCGTTATGTCAACGGGATCGCCATCCGGATCGCTGGGCGACATCGGTGTGCTGGTATTGTCTCGAATCAGACGCACTTCCAGCCTAGCCCCTTCAACCGCTTGATACAACGGAACGACTGAGGAATTGTCGCCATCGTAAAAGAAGCCAATCTTCGCAAAGGGAGGCTGATTGCCTTTTGGTCCGTTGACGTTCAAGGTTTTGGTGATCCAATCCGAATTTCCGCAAGTGGCCTGCACTTGCATCTGTACTGTCACCGAGCCGATGCTAACCGGTGGCGGATAATTGGAATAGGTAAAACTTAACTTTTGGGTTTTGCTGGCGATTGGAGATGACGTCCAAGATACGCCGTTTATGAGCCGGAAGGTGACAGATTTGAAGGTGCATCCTTCACCGGACACCACTACATTTTTTGGTTGCAGCTGAAACGGATCCCGGTAATTGATCGTGTCACCAGGGAGAATGTCGAAGTCGCCGGAGATGATCTTGCTGCCTGGACTTGGGGAAGGCGACGGCGACTCCTTGCTTGGTTCGTACTCTACCGTTACATTGTATGGATACTTGTAGGTATGCGAGGTAACGTCTACTGTAAAGGCATAGTAATAGATAAGTGCAGCTGCACCGGGTGCAGACCATGGATGGTAGTAATTGGTGTCGTTCATAAAATTATATGTTTTTGGTGGAATGCTAAAATCGACTGTGTATAGAATACGGAATTGGTCTGATTCCGTGATGTTGGTGAAATTAATATCTGAAATCGCATCAATATTGGGTTTTCCAGATGTTTTATAATCCATATTTACAACATTTGCATTTATATCAACATCCGCAATAATATCTTTACTAGCTGGTGGTGCCACAAATTTAGCTGGCACCTGCAATGTCTGATCCAGGTTATAATATGGCTGATTCAATGTACCATTTAAACCAAGCTGGTGATCTTTAACACCTGGGAGATCCGGCATAGATATTCCGCCGTAATTGGTATAGGTTACAGGATTGCTACCCGCCTCACACATGCCATCAGAAGATGGTGTGCTAATTGGCCCTTGGGTACAGGCACCCTTTCCCCGCGCTTTCCATACCCTCCCGTTTGAACCGCTAAAACGATCCCAGGCGTACCAGCCATTCCAAGAGGTTTTATTACTAACTGATTTTACTGTGACTTCTTTCCCCTGAATCGAAACTGAATTCTTCCATTCTCTGTCTCCTTCGACGTTGGGTAATGCAACTTCATTCCCGTTTTCATCTTTTATCTTGGCACTTTTCAGGACATATCCGTTAGGAGCGGTTAGATTAATATAAGGACTTAGGGAGCTTATCTTGCTGTAAATTCCGCTCCCTGTCCAAATTTCATCAGCAGCCGATCCATAATCTATACGGATGGATTCCGCATATGCTTTTGCAGGATCGACAAAGCCTCCATTGATGATTTGAACGCCTAGTGCAATAAGAATAAGAAGCGAAGTAATGATAATGTATTTACGCTTTATTTTAAATTTGATGTCACGGATGAGAATCCCCTCTTTCACCCTGCCATGATTACATTTGCTCAGGAACAGCAGAACGAATAAAGATTTTTCTTGTTATTGGTGTAGGGGCAGCTGCTGGCGAAACAAGTTCCAATTGAAAGGTTGTGTTCGTCAGATAGCCTTTTTTCGGAACAATAACAGCGGGTTGGTCATCAATAACTATCGGGCAATTCAATACACCTTTTGATAATGCTTTGTAATCTGAACTTTTAGGTCCACTAATCGAAATTGGAAGAAAGTTAAAATCCGCATAGTTACCAAAGTTGGCATATTTAGTCGAATCTTTATTAAACAAAACTTTACCCTTGAAATAGATCAAGTACGCATCCTTGTACTTCACAACCGGAAAGCCATCCCATGTCCATGAAGACAGTTTGGGGATTTCTTTCAAATTAGGGTCTTTCGGATCGGCTAGATCAATAGCAATTAGTTGTTGCAACTCGCTACTGTACAAGCCGTCCGCCGTTTTAAGAATCAGATTTTTCGGATCCCAGGTATACCCCGGAACTTGCTTGCTAAACACTTCCGGCATCACCGTGAATATATTTGTCTTGTGCCACAGCAGCTCCGCTTGCGAGACGGCATATTTATCGCTCGTTAGCGTCTCGCCGGCTTTCACCTTCAGCGTCTTCTCGATGACCACAAGGGACTCGGCCCGGGTGGTGGCTTTGTCCGTACCCAGCTCGCCACCAGGATAGCCGCTCATGATCCCAGCTTTGGTCACCAAATACATCCACTTGAGCGGATCGTCGTTCTTTTCACCTGATGCCCGAACCGCCATCCGCGCCATTTCCAACCGCGTCATGGGCTTGTCCCATCCGTTTGCGGGGAAGTCTCCGTTCGCATAAGCTCCACTCTCCGCCGCTGCCTTCGCGTAAGGGGTATACCATGGACTTGCACTGGACGCATCCACCACCGTTCCCGTCGCTTTCATCAGCATCGTCGCGAATTCCGCCCGGCTGATGCCGCGATCCGGCTGAAACGTTCCGTTCTCATAACCAGAGACATAGCCTTTGACAACAGCTTGTTCAATATAAGATTTCGCCCAATGCTTGGCGATATCACTGAATGGTACCTTCGCCGACGCCCCGTTCTCTCCATCTCCAGCGGCATAAGCCGAATATCCCGTAAGTATGGCAGCCGCCATCGTAATCCCTGCGATTTTCATCCACTTCTTGTTCATGCCATTCCCCATGTCCATGTCCCTCTCTTATCAAAAATTATCATCAAAAAAAGCACTCGCAATAAGACCATCGGGCCTTACCTGCGGGTGCTTCCACGCGTTGAAGTCATAGAATTAAGTTTTATAAACTCAATCTACCATTCTCTCCAATAAAATGTCAACATCTGCCTAAAGCGGTCGATTATCCACGTTTTCTCCCATATAGGATCGAGAGACCGCTGATTCCATCTGCGCCATAACTCTCCTCACCGCAAAATTCACTATAACAAAATGGTAGTAAGCTTTTTCTTGGGGAGCAATGGTAAAATCAATCCAGGATCTGCAAAAGGAAATGCACCATCCCAAGGAGGATTCGCCTTGACCAACGTAATCATGAATAACGGTATGACGGCGACTGCCGCATTCAAAAGTCAAATCAACGATCTCATCCAGCTAACCTTCGGCTTCAGTTTCGAGAAGTGGCATAAACGAAATCTGTGGGACGACCAATACGAGCGATACTCTATCATCGATGGCGATAAAATCGCAGCGAATATTTCCGTTTTCAAAGTGAAACTCCTCATCCATGGAGAAACGCGCAATTTTCTACAGCTCGGCTCGGTGGCTACGAGAGAGGAGTACCGAGGCAAAGGGCTCGCCCGAAAAATCATGGAGCACATTTTCGAGCTATACCCGGATACGCCGATGTTTTTACATGCGAATGAGAGTGTAACGGAGTTCTATCCGAGGTTCGGCTTTAAGCCATTTACATATAAACAGCCCTATCTGAAAACCGGCTGTTTGCATGGAAACGGCATGATCAAACTGAACCTTACCGACCCTAAGGTTGACTACTATCTAAAGAGCCGCGCACAATATTCACGCATCTTTGATTGCCTCTCGCCCTACTCTATCAATTGGTTTCATTTGATTTATTTTCATGCCGACCACCTATACGAACTTCCCGGCTTGGACGCTATGCTCATTGCGGAACAGCGCGGCAACGTTCTCTTCATCTACGACATCATCGCCGCGAAAAACATCAGCATTAGCCAAGTACTGCCGCTTTTAAACTTTCCCGGCGCCGACACCATCGAGTTCGGTTTTACGCCGGATTGGCTGGAAGCGGACTATTCCATGAGAGAGATGGAGTTGGACCATCCGTTTATTCGGGGCGATTTTGGCGTGAATGGCAACTTCCGGATGCCGGAACTGCTTTTGACTTAACGCGGCACGGACGAGCTAAGCAGGTTTTATCCTGATATCCCTAAAACAAAAAAGGCGCAAGCTCGCATAATCGCGGCCTGCGCCTTTTCCTGTCTAGCCTATTTCTTTTCCCATTCCCGCGCCAAAGAGGCCCACTTGCTCTCCAGCCACTGCTCGAACTCCTCTCCTTTGTCGCCTTCGTAGGTATCGTATAGATCGCTGCGCATCTTTTGCAGCTTTTCTTTATACTCCTCGAATGTATGCCCGTAAGGCAGGCTCTTGCGGACACGGAGAAAAGTCTTCGACGCATCCTTTAGCAAATCGCCTTTTTTTCGCGGCGGCAGCTGCACGTCAACACCGAGGGCCTTCAGCTTGTGATAGGCCGCTTCCTGGACTTGATAGACCGTATCGTTCAGCATCCGGTTTTTCAGGATGTCGATGGTTTGCGTCGTATTCCACTTACCCAGCTCTTCGACGGCACTCAGACGTTCTCTCCAATTGGCCGTGCGATTCGCAGATTTTTTCAGCTCGGCGTAGTTTTCCGGCAACTCGTTATTCACTTCATGGTTGTCCATCTTCAAGCTCCTTCAGGGCACGTAATTGCGATTCAGCTTAAGCATATCGTAAATCGCCGTTTTTATCCAATACCCTGGCGAATCCCGTGTCATAACCGCAGGCTTTGCCGGTGGCTTCCATCAGCCCAATAAGGACATGATAAGAGCCAGCGCCTCAAAAGCGAAGTGAAGACTGCCAACCGCGGAACGTCCACAGGCTAGCCCTTAAAAGGGTCACGTTACCTGCCCCCTGCCCTTATTAGCTGACTCCCCGTAAACGGATCAATGAGCTCGTTCTATTCTCGAATACCTACCTGCATGTGGACGTGATCCTGCATCGGGCTTGGGACAGCGTTTGGTGAATACCTGCAAAAATGCAGGTAATATCAACAAAATTGGCCCATTTGAAGAAATAACTGTGATTGTACAGGTATTTTTGTCCCATGGTTATGAATGTAGAGTTTGAGCTCGAAATACCTGTAAGTTTGCAGTTATTTCAAAAACTCCCCTCACGTGAAGAGAAAAAACGGTATATTTGCAGGTATTCATCCACTCGCTCTTCGCATCCTGCTCGGTTTAATGACACTTATTGAGACAACTCTTATCCATCCTTTATTCTTCATAGATCTCATATGCGCTGTGGTAGACCGGCATTCACTTCATGATCAATTTCAAAGGATATTCTACACATCGCTTTAAGCTTTCCCGAACCCCCAGTCGAACTGGAGGGGTGTTATACAAAAAAGGGAGGTGCCCCGCATACAGGCCCCTCTCTTTCCCTAACGCTATGCAGTTATTGATTCACTTGCTCCCGCCACTTGTATTTCGGCGCCCAATTCAGCAGCTGCTTCGCTTTCTCATTGCTGAGCAGCGTTTCGTGGCCTTCCAAAGGTGCACGGAAATCCGTTACTTCGGGATACCGGGCAGCCATCAATTCGCGGCTGGCAATGGCCATGCTGGAATCATCGGCGGCGATATTGAGGGCAACGGCTCCCAAATCTTCGGCTTCCACAGCCAGACGGCAGGCAGAAGCGGCATCGCGTGTATCGATATAGCTCCACAAAATGCGCTCCCGTTCTTCCGGTTTGTTCATAAAATCAGGAAACCGGCTGTACCATTCCGGCGGAATGACATTGCCGAGGCGCAGGGACACCACCTGCATGCCCGTCCGGCGGTTGAACATTTCTGCCGTTTTCTCATTCACCACTTTGGACAAGCCATAGCTGTCCTGGGGCAGTTGAGGATGTTCTTCATCCATCGGTACATACTGCGGTCCGAAAGGATGAACTGCAAAACAGATGCCGTAGGACGACTCGCTGGAGGCCAGAACGACCTTGCGTATGCCCAGTCCGGCTGCCGCTTCCAACACGTTATACGTAGACATGACGTTATTGCGGAAGGTCACCTCCGGTGGATAAATGTGCGCGGCAGGAATCGCCGCCATATGTACAACGGCATCCGCTCCGGCTAAAGCGCTATAGGTTTCGCCCAGATCCTCCAAATTGACGATGAGCGATGGACACAGCTGCTCTTCCGATTTTTTCGTATCCACATTCAAAACGTCGTAGCCTTGCTCGACAAAATGCCGCACCACCCAGCGGCCTAACATGCCGCTGCCTCCGGTCACTACTACTTTCGCCATCGTTCCATTCTCCTTATGAAGTCCTCAAGCTTCCTTCAGAATATCTTCAATCCGATCGATGATCTCGGTGCTGAGTATGACGCCGGAAGCTTTGGCGTTTTCCGTCACTTGCTCCGGACGGCTTGCCCCCACGAGAGCGCTGGCTACATTGGCCTTGCGCAATATCCAGGCTAACGCCAGATTGCCAACGGACAAATCGAGTTCGCGTGCAATCTCCTCCAACTGGCGCACTCTGGCGATTTTATCTTCCGTAATGCCTTTGCGCATCCACTCCAGCTTCGCCGCGCGGCTGTCCGAAGGAATATCCGATACGGATGTGTATTTGCCGGTCAACAAACCTTGTGCCAGCGGAGAAAATACCACTTGTCCGATGCCGGAACGCTCGCTCAAGGGAATGATTTCTTTTTCGATATAACGGTTGAACATGTTGTAGATCGGCTGGTTGACGACGATCCGGTCCAGCAGGTACCGATCGGCGACGCGCAGCGCTTCCGCAATTTGCGAAGCTTGCCATTCGCTTATCCCGACGTAAAGCACTTTTCCTTGACGGACCAGATCGTCCAGCGCCCGCAGCGTTTCTTCCAAAGGCGTTTCCGGATCGTGGCGGTGGCAATAGTAAATATCGATGTAGTCGTGACCAAGACGTTTCAGGCTGGCATTGGCCTGTTCGATGATATGTTTGCGGGACAAGCCGCGGTCATTGGGTCCGTCGCCCATAGGCCAAAATACTTTCGTCGCCAGTACATAGGATTCCCGGGGGTACGCCTTAAGCGCCTCTCCTACCAATTCCTCCGCAGCGCCCTTCTCGTATACATTGGCCGTATCAAAGAAATTGATGCCCAAGTCATACGCGGTCTTGATGGCGTTTACCGCATTTTCCCGTTCGACGTAACCCCCATATGTGAGCCAGCTTCCCAAGCTGATTTCGCTAACTTTCAAACCGCTGTTGCCTAACCGACGATAATTCATCGAAAAATCCTCCTTTAGAATCGGATGTGAAACCTCTTCTATTCTAAAGTAGTTTATTCCCGTTTTGAAGAAGTGAAATATTATTCACTATATTATACGAAGATTAGTTGCTATACTTGAGTATACTTATGAACCTAATAGATAAGGAGAATCAACCCATGAAAACCGCCCATGAAGTGAGCAGCTACATTCCCAAAACACCCGAACACATCGAATGCAACATTGAAAAAACGCTGAACGTATTAGGTGGAAAATGGGCGTTTCTTGTCATCCGCGAATTGTTCTGCGGAACCAAGCGCTTCGGCGAGCTGCAGCGGGAGATCAAGGTGGTCAGCCCCCGCGCCTTAACCAGCACCCTGCGCCATCTGGAGGAGCAAGGGGTTTTGGAACGCCAAGTATTCCCAACGGTTCCTGTTACGGTCGAGTACACCTTGACGCCAAAAGGACAGGACCTTCATAACATTTGCAAGGAAATGAAACTATGGGCGGCTCGCTGGACTTAAAACCAACTGGATTCGCCCTAAACAAAAAGCGACCCTGCTCATCCGTTAGGATGCGCAAGATCGCCATCATCTTCTATGTATTGTTTCGCCATGCTCTAAACCGCTATTCTTTCCGAAAAGTGAGAATTTCTGCTCTCTCCAACTCTTCAAACTCTATGCTGCCTTGACTCATATAGTGAAGGCTGTGCACTTTGTCAAAATGCACCCCTTCCCGGTGTATGCCCTCTGCCCGGACGAATCCGCTGGCTTCGATCTCGGCGATAACCTTCGGGTAGGTATAGATTTTCTTCATCCCTCTTTTATCCCGGAAGTTAGATAGATGAAAAGGCAGCACGGACAGGATCCCTCCGGCTTTCAAGGTCCTGGCTGCCTCTTCCAGAAGGATAAAGCGATGCTGGCCGCTGCCATGGAAAAGATCATAGTAGAGGATCATGTCGAAGAAGCCGTCGTCGAATTTCAAGGAGTAATCCCTGTTTCCCGTCTGCATGATGATATTAGTCAAACCTTCATCCTTCGCTTTTCTGCTGATATGCGTCAGACACCATTTGTTGATGTCGACGGCATACACCTCGCCCTTTCCGCCTAAAGCTCTAGCAGCGGCAAACGTATAATGGCCGAATCCGCAGCCGTAGTCGAGAATTTTGGCGTCTTCTGGCAGTCCCAGCCCTTGAAACAGGGCCGGCGCAGCGTCCTGCTCCCACTGTTTGATCTTCTCCTGGGTGTTCATCGGTATCCCCAGCCTTCCCTTGGATTCATCTCTCCGCAGTCAAAGGTCGTTCTTTCCCAGCCATGATCCCATTCATAATTAAATCAAACCACGCCAACCGGCGCGGCATACACCACAAACTCCTCCTCGCCGTCTAACCCGAGCAGCCCGTCCACCACCTTCTGGTCAAAAGCCGCAATGGCACATGTACCGCAGCCGATGGCAACGCTACTCAGATAGAGATTTTGCATAACATGGCCGGCATCCATCAGCATGACCCGGTGGGACAAGATCGAATAACGCCATTCGCTGCGATAGGGAACCGCACTGTAAAAAAACGTAACCGCCCCTTTTGCCGCCCATTTTTGATCGCACAAGCTCCGGGAAACTTCATCCTCCAAATCGTCAACTTCATGAAGAAACTCCAGCGCATGCTCGAAGGGCAAATAATGATAGATTCCGGGAGCAAGTCCCTCTACCCGAAAAACCGCCAGATAGGTTTCAAAAGGATGCCGCGCTCCAGCGGAGGGGACGGGGCGAACGGTAGCGTACTGATTGCCCCGGGTGCTTTTTATTCCTTGAGTCGACCACAGCAAAAAAGCCAGCTGCTCAAGAGTCAACGACTCCTGCTTATAGACACGTTGGCTTTTCCTTGCTTCAAGCAAAGCGAAATAATTGGCTTCCTTCAGCACATCGGCATATTCCGTAGGCAGCTGAATCGAGCCCTGAGCTGTAGCCTTTTTGGTTAGCGGAGGCTGGGTCAGCCCCTTATCCTGATCCGACTCAAAGTCCAATTCGCCAAAATCGCTTTTCATAAAATGTCGGTTGCTATGTATAATTGCCTTCAAATTCAACTGCTCTTCAAGCATAGTACGGCCTCCCTGCTATCTATCCATTTCCACCCACATTGTTCTCTTTTCCGCGCTATCTGTCAATCGAGTATTTAACATTCGAGTGTATTCTCATAAAAAACAAAAAAGCAACCCCTCTCCAGAGTATCCGGAGAGGGATTGCGGTTGATTTTACCGTATCAGTGTTTCGCCGTCATAGGTTGCGATCTTCTTGTATAAATCCGGCCGGCGGTCGCGGAAGATGCCCCACTCCAGCCGTCCCGTTTCGAGTGCATCCAGGTCGAATTCGGCAACCAGCACCGTCTCTTCGCCCCGTCCCGCTTCGGTAACCTTATTACCTTGTGGACCGGCGATAAAGGACGAGCCGTAAAAGGTGATGGTAGAGTCTTCATCGGATTCCGCGCCGATGCGGTTGGAAGCGATGACCGGAATCAGATTGGCTGCCGCATGGCCCAGCATGCAGGTCTGCCAGTGGTCCTTTGAGTCGATGGACCCGTCCTGGGGTTCGGAGCCGATGGCTGTCGGGTAGAACAGCAATTCCGCCCCTTCCAGCGCCATGCAGCGGGCGGCCTCCGGGTACCACTGATCCCAGCAGACGCCGACGCCGATTTTGCCATAACGGGTACTCCATACCTTGAAGCCGGTGTCCCCGGGATTAAAGTAAAACTTCTCTTCATAGCCGGGGCCGTCGGGGATATGGCTTTTGCGGTAGATTCCCATGACAGTGCCATCCGCGTCAATAACCGCGAGGGAGTTATACCGGGCATAGTTTTTCTTCTCATAAAAGCTGATGGGCAGCACAACGTTCAGTTCCTTGGCCACTTCCCGGAAATGCCGTACCGCCTTATTCTCTTCAAGCTCTGTAGCGTAAGCGTAATAATCCGCTTTTTCCTTCTGGCAGAAGTAGGGAGTCTCAAACAACTCCTGCAGCAAAATAATCTGCGCCCCCTGCCGGGCCGCTTCCCGCACCAAGGCGTCCGCTTTGCGGATGTTTTCTTCGATATTGGCGGAGCAGCTCATTTGGGTAGCCGCTACTTTTACTATTCTCAAGTGGATTCTCCTCCTTGCGGGGGTGTTTAAGCCCGGTTTGCCCGCGGCATTTGTTGGGTCGTGCAATGGACATTTCCGCCTTCTCTGATGACAGCCATGCCATCTACGGTGCGGATGCGGCGGTCCGGGAATACCCGGCTCAGCGTTTCTTCGGCCAGACGGTCGGTTTCTGCCGCAGCTCCTCCGAATACCGGAAGGATGATGCCGCCGTTCACGAAATAAAAGTTCAAATAACTGAGGGTCAAACGCTTGTCTCCGTAAGTCGTCAGGGGCGGCTGCTGAATCGGTACGATCTCCAGCTTCCGGCCTTTGGCATCCACGGCTTGGCGCAGAATCTCCAGATTTTCTTGAGTGATGGCATAATTCCCGTCAGCCGGATCGTCGCATACCTGCAGGATTACTTTGCCCGGAGCGGCGAAGCAGGCGACATTGTCCACATGGCCGTCGGTTTCATCACCGCTTAAGCCACGCTTCAACCAGATGATGGAGTCGATATCCAGGGTGTTTGCCAACGTTTCGGCGATCTCCTCCCTGCTCTTCTCCGGGTTGCGGTTCGGATTCAGCAGACATTCCTCCGTCGTGAGCAGCGTCCCTTCGCCGTCAACATGGATCGAGCCGCCTTCCATAACTAGCGGAACGTCGATGCGCCCGACGCCGAGATGGCCCAAGATGCGAGGCGCGACCCGGTCGTCCAGATCCCAGGGAGCATATTTGCCGCCCCAGGCGTTGAATGTCCAGTTTATGCCGGCGAGGGAGCCGTCGGCACCGACGACGAAGGTCGGGCCGTTGTCCCTGAGCCAAGCGTCATTGTGGGGAATGGCGAGAACGGTAATCCACGCATTGGCAAAACGTGCCTGCACCCGTTCGGCATCCTCGGGGTTCGCGATAACCGTCACCGGCTCGAACTCCGCGATGGCCTCGATCAATCCGGCATAGCCGCCGCAAACGGCATCGTATTCATCTGGATAGCACATGGAATCCTGAATCGGCCAGGATATAAAGGTGCGTTCATGCTCGGTCCATTCGGCCGGCATGGTATAGGAACGATTTGCTGACTTCATTTTATCTATGTCTTTCCCTTCTCTATTTTTCTTCATGCACTATCATATCTTATCAAGGCGGTCTGCCACAATCTCCGCTACGTCATGCGCACCAAGAGCCAACAGCCCGCTGCAAGCACAATCAACAGGCTCGCGTTCAACAACGTAAATCGGCGAAAATAGATGCCGGGGGCATATTCCCGAGCGTATAGCTTATAAGAGATTAAACTGGCCAATGAAGCCACCAAGGTTCCCAAGCCGCCAACGGATACCCCGTACAAGAGCTCACGGTAATCCCCGGTGAACCCGGAAAGCAGCACGGCGGCAGGCACATTGCTGATCAGTTGGGACACGCCGGCGGCAACCAGCACAACCGTTCCATTACCGGCCAAGAACCGAACAAACCCGTCGCGGACGGCTTCAATCCCGATCAGGCTATCGGTAAAGAGAAAGAAGAGGATGAAGGTGCCGAGCAGAAAATAATCCACTTTTATAAACATGCGCCGAGCCAGCACGAAGAATATCAGAAGCGTTGCAGCAAGGGCAATTCGGTAATCGGCCACCCGCAGCACTGATAAGATAATCAGGAGAAAGGCTGCCGTTGCCCCGAACAGGAGCTTGCCGTTCTGAAAATCAGGCTTCTTTTGCTTCGTCTTATACACATCTCCTTTGTTGAAAAGACCATTCACGGCAACAAGCAATGCCGCTCCGGCCAAACCGAAAGGAAGCATCATTCTAAAAAATTCTCCGGCGGGTATCCCGTAATAATCGTACAAATATAAGTTTTGCGGGTTACCGAAGGGCGTAAGAGCCGAGAACAAATTGGCGGACAGCGTCTCCAATATAATGAGCAGAAACGGGTCCTTCCCGCTCATTTTCGCCATGATGAGGGTTAACGGTACGACTGTGAGCAACGCGACATCGTTGGTGACCACCATAGCGAGAGCGCCGGTGGCGGCGATCATCGCCAGTCCCAGCTTGCGGGGAGTTTGAAACGTCCCCAATGCGCGAACGGCAATCCAGTCCAGCAGCCGGCACTCGGTAAAAGCGGAGCAAACCAGCATGAGTGCAAATAATGTAGCGATAACGTTCCAATGGATAGCCGAGACATGAGGCATCGAGAAGAACGACAAAATGACGGTGACGGCTAGAACGATAAAAAAGAAACTCTCTTTGCGGATGAACACAAGCGCTCGCGAGACGGGAAGCCGAATGGCGGTACCGCCGGCTGGATAAACCTTTGGCTCGGATGAAGATGCAGAATTCACGGCTATCCTCGATTCCATAAGGGATGAAGAAATAAATTTCATTATACGCGAATCTCATCTTCAGGGCTATTCCCTTTTCGAGGGACTCGAAGCAAAAGAAAACCTTCGCCATTGTCCGCGGACTTTGACGAAGGCAGCTTCATTCATCTTTCAGAATAGATACAAGCACATGCGAGATTAACGCAAGCGGCGCCTGCTTCTCCACGGCGCCAAGCTCAAACGCCACCTTCGGCATGCCGTAAACCACAGATGTGGAAGAGTCTTGACCGATGGTCCTTCCCCCTTTTCTTCTCATAGCCAGGAGCCCCTGCGCTCCATCGTAGCCCATGCCGGTGAGAATGATGCCGATCCCCCGGCTTCCCGCCTCTTTTGCCACCGATTCAAAAAGAATATCCACCGAAGGACAATGCCCGTTTCTCCGATCCCCTTCGAACGTTTCCACCTTGAACCGGTCGCCGACACGCTTCACCCGCATATGCCGGTCCCCCGGGGCGATAAGCACCGTGCCCGTTTCCAGGTAATCGCCGTTCTGTGCCTCTTTTGTCCGCAGCGCAGTCTGGTTGTTTATCCGTTCCGCAAACATGCGGGAAAAAACTGGCGGAATATGCTGCACGATGGCGATACCGGGTGTGGACGGAGGCAGCTGCTGCAAAATGTTAAAAATCGCCTCCGTTCCTCCCGTTGAAGCGCCGATCGCAATGATTTTATCTTTGCCTCCGTGGTTGGCGTCCTTCAGTCCGCTCTGGACCGAAGCCGTTGTCTGCGGCTCAACCTTGGCAATGGCAGCGGTGCGGATTTTCCCGATCAGTTCGCGGATAAACGGCTCAATCCCTTCGGCTGACCGGATATCCGGCTTCACGACAAAATCGACAGCCCCTGCGCTCATCGCGTCGAAAACGGCTGCACTGACCGAGCTGACCATAATGATCGGCACCCGATACTGCGGCAGCAGCCTTCGCACAAACTCAATTCCGTTCATGCGGGGCATTTCCACATCGCAAGTAATGACGTCCGGGTGACACTCCAGAATGAGGTCTCTTGCCTCAAAGGGATCTCCGGCAACGGCAATGACCTCGATTTGCGGATCCGTCGATATCCCCCGCCTGATCACTTCGCGAACGAAAATACTGTCATCTACTACCAGTACCCGAGTCCTCTTCCTACTTGTCACTACCGCTACTCCTTCCTGAAAACGCCAGGCCTGACGTATTTATATTTCGTCTTGTCCCGGTCAAGAGATTCGGAATGACCGATAAACAAATACCCCCCGTGTTCAGTCAACTCATAAAGCTTATCGACTAATTCCCGCCTTGTGGCGCGGTCAAAATAAATCATGACGTTCTTGCAAAATACAACGTGGAACTTTTTGCGGAAAGGAAATACCGGGTCCATAAGGTTCAATTTGCGAAAAATGACTTCGTCACGGATATCATCGGTCAAAATTGAGCTATCCGCATCATACGCCTTAAAATAGCTCATTTTCCACACTGGCGGCAGTATCGCGATTTTCTCGTTGCTGTAGATACCTCTCTTCGCAATATCCAGGACGTGGCTGGAGATGTCGGTCGCCAATATTTTCGTATCCCAGCCTGCTTTTCCCCTGCCGAAATATTCATCGATGAGCATCGCCAGCGTATAAGGCTCCTCCCCTGACGAGCACGCCGCGCTCCAAATCCGCATATCCTTGCTCGCGATCGTTCGCGCCAAATAGGGCAATACACTGTCGCGGAAATAGTAGAAATGGTCGCTCTCCCGCATGAAAAATGTATGGTTGGTCGTGATTTTATTGAGCAAAGTGACTGCAGCTTGTCCGGACCTGTCCGTTTGCACATAATTCAAATATTCCGACAAGCTGTTCATCTTATTGCTGGCGATGACATGATGGAGACGCCCGGCAACCAGGGACATTTTTTCCGGCTTCAAATTTATCCCGTAATGGGTCTTGATATACCGGGAAAATGCCGTGAAATCGTCATCCGTTATGGTAATCAATATTTTCCGAACTCCCTATCGCTGAGCGCGATTCTTTTAGCGGCGGAAGCGGCGGCTTCCGGATAAAAACCCGCTTTCCCTTGGTTGCTCGTTTGACTGCTTTGGCCCATCTGCTCCAGCACTTTAAAAACCTCCGGGTTCATTTCCTCCAACCCACGGTAAGAAAGAGAACGCGTGCCTTTAGCCAATTTGAATCTCCCCACTTGCTCCTTAAGCAGCTCCGCCTGGCTGGATAGTTCCTCACTGGCCGCCGCGCTTTCTTCGGATGTCGCCGAGTTAGTCTGCACGACCTGGGACACCTGCATAATGCCTTGGTTGACCTGGGCTATGCCGATGGCCTGCTCGCTCGATGCCATGGCGATGTCGCTGACCAGATCTGCTACCTTCGCAACCCCGTCAACGATTTGCGATAGAGCGGAAGCGGTATCGTTGGCGATCTTCGTGCCACCTTCCACCTTCTTGATGGAGCTTTCAATCATCTCCGTCGTTTCCTTTGCCGCGCCAGCGGATCTTGCCGCCAAATTTCTCACTTCTTCGGCGACCACCGCGAAGCCTTTGCCGTGCTGACCTGCCCGGGCAGCTTCCACTGCGGCGTTCAGGGCCAATATGTTAGTTTGGAAGGCAATCTCATCGATGACTTTAATGATTTTGGATATATTGCTGGAGGAATCGTTGATTTCCTGCATCGCCCGGAGCATCTCGCTCATTTGCCGGTTGCCTTCTTCCGCATTATGCTTGGCCCCTTCGGCTAAAGTGTTGGCCTCATTAGCATTCTCGGCATTGAGTTTGGTTTGCACCGATATTTCTTCAATGGAAGCCGTCAACTGCTGGATAGAGCTGGCTTGTTCTGTCGCTCCTTGAGACAACGCGATGCTGGAATCCGAAACCTGCCTGGAACCGGTTGCGACTTGTTCCGCTGCTGAATGGATATTATGCAGAATTTCATTATTCATCTGAATCATTTCGCCGAGTTTGATCGTCAGCACGTCATTCGGCGACTTCACATGAACTTGGGCTGTCAAATCACCGCTGGCGATCTTCTCCACGGCGCTGGCTTGATCGTGGATATTCTCGATCATTTTGCGGAAGGATTCCATCAATAAGCCGATTTCATCCTTGGTTTCGGCTTGCACGCTGACGTTGACATCGCCAAGGGCCAATCTGTCCGCAACGACTGTTAGCTTTTTCACCGGCTTGCTGATCAGCCTGCTGATAAAAATTCCCAAGAGAATGGACAGCACGGCAGCCGCGGCAACGATGATAATCATGATATACGTAGTGCGATTTGCCGATGACGTGTTGGCCTCCGACCGTTCCAATGCCTGTTTGTCATTCCAATCATTCATCTTCCCCAATGCTTCGTTGATGGCATTTGCTGTCGGGGTCGCCGATTGAGTCAGTTTGACAATCTCACTAACGCCTTTCCCGGATGCCGCCAACGTTTCAATCTGAGCAGCCATGGCTTCGTATTGGTCGACGAGACTATTCGCTTCATTGAAGTTGTTCCGATCCTCCTCTACATAGATCGTTTTCCCGTACTTATCCAAACCGCTGTTCAAATCGGCAAAACGATCCTTCAAATCCTGAACATATTGAGTACGGTCGCCACTATCGTAATTGATGATCAAATCCCGGATTGCAATTCGGATATTGGCAAAGTGGCTGACGATAGAACCGGTGTGAACGAGCCCGATTACGTTTTCGTTGTAGAGCTTGGAGTCGTTCTTCTCCATGGTGTGCAGGCTAATGATTCCGTAAACCCCGACAAATCCAGCGATCAAGGCTACCGTGATATAACCGGTCAGCAGTTTGGTGGCAATTTTCATGTTGTAAAACCACTTCATAAGATGTGCCTCCTTCAGGCTAGTTCAATTTGAAAGGCCATTTTTCTTAAACCGCTTGATTCAACGTCTCGATTTCGTTATCACTGAGCAACTTGCCGCAATCCAGAAGCAGGAGTACATCGTTTGCCACCGTTCCGATCCCCTTGATAAACCGCTGTCCGCCTTTATTCATATCCGGCGGGTCGACGATCTGCTCTTCGCGGATAACCAGCACCTCGGAAACGCGGTCCACAATGAGGCCGATGGAAATATCCTCGATATCGACCACAATGATGCAGGTCCGGTCGTTGTAGTCGCGAAAAGGCTTTTTGAACCGCAGCCGCACATCCATGACGGGAATGATTTTCCCCCGCAGATTGACGATCCCTTTTATGTACTCCGGCAGTTCCGGCACTTCCGTAATCGGCTGAATGCCGATGATTTCCGTAATATGGCGGATTTCGATGCCGTACTGCTCGTTGCCCATGGAAAAGGTCAAAAACTTTCCCTTCAGCGTATCTTCCTCCTGCTCTGTCCATTCCTCTTCATTTTTTCGCATAACCGATTAGGCCTCCGATATCCAGAATCAAGCTGACGCTTCCATCGCCAAGCAAGGTGCATCCCGCCAGTCCTTCGATTTTCTTCGTGTTCTTGATGTATTTGGGAAGGGCTTTAACCACCACCTGCTGCTGCCCGAGAAGCTCATCCGCAAAGAGGCAGACGCTTTTGCCTTCGTGCTCGATCATGATGAAGATTCCTTCGGTAAACTCCGCCAATCCGCCTTTCACCCCATACAGCTCATGAAGCCGTAAGATCGAATAGACTTCACCCCGCACGATAATCATTTCGTTGCCGTCGGGATCCTCAATGATATCCGCTTGTTTCGAACGGAAGGACTCCCGGATGGAGGCGATTGGGAGGGTGTAACGGGAGCCGCCTACCCGAATGTTCATGCCGTCGATGATGGCAAGGGTCAGCGGAATTTTCAAAGTCGTCGTGGTTCCTTCTCCTTCGACGCTGTCGATGGAAAGGGAACCGCCTACGGATTCCAGCTTTTTCAGCACCACATCCATCCCGACGCCCCTGCCGGAAAATTCCGTCACCCGCTCTTTCGTTGAGAATCCTGGAAGGAAGATCAACTGATAAATCTCCCTGTCGGTCATCTCATGCTCGGATTTATACAACAGCCCGTGTTCTCTCGCTTTCTGCAAAATCTTCTCGCGGCTCAGCCCTTTTCCGTCATCTTTTACGGTCACCCAAACGTCGCTGCCAGCATTCTTCGCTTCCAGCGTAATGAGTCCAGCCGTGTTCTTCCCACGGGCTGCCCGGTCCGCCGCTTCCTCGATGCCATGGTCGATGGAATTCCGCACCAGATGCATCAAGGGATCGGAAATTTGCTCGATAATATTCTTATCCACTTCCGTTTCTTCGCCGATCAGCTTCAGCTGCACCTCTTTATCCAGCTTGCGGCTCATATCCCGGGCAACGCGATGCATTTTATGAAAAGTAGTGGACAAGGGCACCATCCGGATCGACATCACCATGTCCTGCAGCTCGCTGGAAATTTTCCTCAGCTGTCTTGCCGCCTTCTGAAAGTTTTCCAGTTCCAAATCTTGCAAATCCGGATTTTGCGTGACCATAGCCTCCGCTATCACCATTTCGCCAACCAAATCCATAAGCTTGTCCAATTTCCCCACCTGTACGCTGATGATGCTTTGCGCAAAAGACGGCTGGGCATCCCCCGAAGTCTTCTCTCCTTCTTCCCGTTTCGATTCCCGAGAAACCGTCTCTTCCGGCGACTGCCGCTCGATCTCCTCATTTTTCTCTGCCGTTTCCTGGGCTTCCCAACCGGGGGGCAGCTCCTCCAATTCCAGCTCTTTCAAAAAGAGCGTTTTGCTAAAATAGTCATACAGCTCCTGCTCGCTTCGATCCGTCTTCAGGATGATCCGAAAGCCACTCTCTCGGATGATTTGAGCGCTGTCGTCACTTTCGATGATCGTTTTCGGCTCATACTCGAAATCTTCCGTAAGTTCCTTCAGACTATGAACGATGGAGTAGGCCCTTATATTTTCCATCTCGCAACCATCTTCGAAGCGGATCACGACCCGGTATTCCTTCCGTTTCGGTTTGTCCCCTTTCAGCTCTGCCAAATAGCTTTGGAGAGTCTCAATCAAATGGGTTGCATCTCCATCGGGGCGGTCCCCGTTTTTGATTTTCGCCAGCTCCACCTTCATGAAGTCCACGCCTGCGAATACCAGATCAAAAAGAACGGAGATGTCGATCGACCTTGGCTTCTCCTCGCGGATGTAATAGAAAAGATCCTCAAGGGCATGCGCGAGAGTTGTGATGGAATCAAAAAACATCATCGCCGACGAGCCTTTGATCGTATGCATGATCCGGAAAATTTCATGGATCGCATTCGGCGTCAGTCCCGATGATTCTTCGCTGGATAAAATCGACTTTTCCAATTGCTCTAAATTTTGTGTCGTTTCAAACAGGTACATGTCCAGCATGTGGTCTTGAGAAATGTGATCGGACATTGGATTCACCCCTAATATGAAAACAGAACAGACAACATCGAAAGGGCCAAGCAAAGGTCCATTCGATCCATCTGTTCTCTATATCGGCACAAATTTCTTATTATATTATATGAATCTATGACAAATGTCACATCTTTATAGAATTAATTCGTATAAGCGGAAATACTCAAGTCCCGGAATCCCCAACTCCAGATCTACCGTATCCACGTAGCGATAACCGCAGCTTTCGTACAGCCGAATCGCCGGCTGGTTATGAACCGACACGTCCAGCCGGATCGCCTTTATGCCTTGCTTTCTGCCATACTCCTCCGCAAAATTCAGCATCAGCCGCGATGGGCCTTTCTTCATATAAGAGGGGTGCACCGCCAGCGTATGAACGACGATCAGTTCGCTGTAATCTGCCTCAATCCCCCATATTGCTTTGAAATAAGCAGGCTCAGGCTCATGGGTCAAACGGACGGTTCCGGCAATGACCCCCTCTTCATCGCGGACCACAAACAAGGTTCCCTTCTCCACGGCGTCCTCCGCCGTTTGCCGAACCGGATAAAGCCCCTTGCGCCACCCCGGCCAATTGATGGTCTCCGCCAAGTAATCGTTCAATTCATCAAAGAGCCTAGCCAGCTCATCGATATCTTCCCGGGTGCCGGGTTCTACGCTAAACTTCGTATTCATCAGATTCTGCCACTCCTTGTCTTTCTCTCTTTTTCTTGCCAAAATAGTATCACACCTGTTAAGGGAAGAAAAGAATGGGGTGACACGCCATGTTTAGTCTGGAAACCCCGCGGCTATTCCTGCAGCACCTTGAAGAAACGGATGCCGATGCGCTGCACGAGATTTTTTCCGATGCGGAGACGATGACCTATTATCCGGCCCAGCATCATCGACCCGCTCAATACAGCCTCCCGCCGTGTTGCGGAGCATAACGGTCTTCAATTGGGAAAAGAAGCCTTTGTCTTCGATAAAACCGTCGTGATTTATGCAATCGAGCGCTAATAGACCGTTCGAGCGCAAAAAGGCTGCTCCTGTTGGATAGGAGCAGCCTGTTATTGTTAATTGTGCTTGCTAAACGAGATTGCGATCTTTAAGGAAGGCATTTCCGTTCATCAGATTTTTCACTTTCTTTAAGGTCTCTGGCCCCATGGGTACGCCGCCTCTACGGTTTAACAAAATCCAGCGGAGATAGGCGATCGCCATAAAAAGGTCATGCTCCTCAGGCTTGATCTTCTTCTTTTTCCCATAAGCAGATAAAAACATAGCCGCATGCCGCTCCGAGATATAAATCGAAATCAACACAAGAGCCCACGCCAGATCATACCGCGCATCGCCCAACTGTGCGTTCGTCCAGTCTATCAAGGTGATGCGGTCCTTCTCCTCCAGCAAATTGTTCATGTGAAAATCGCCATGAATGATAGCGTCCTGCTTCATTTCGGCTTGTTCCAGCAACGGCGCAAGCGACTTCGTGATATCCGCATACTCCTCCCCATCGGGGAAAAAATACGCTGTAAAATCATACGAGGGCAGCTGTATCGTTGCAAATTCGACCGTTGATACTTGATGGAGCCCGGCTAGAATGGCTGCGAATTCCGCCATCTTCTTCGCATTCACTTTTTGGATCGGCTTTCCGTCAAAGCTCGTGAGCAGCACCTTGTGACCGCCCGCATCGGTTCCAAAGCCCAATGGGCGAGAAACGGATAACCCGGACTCCGGAAGACCGGCGAGCAAATGATACTGAAACCCCACATCCGGCCTGGAGCTTTTACTCCAGGTCTTCAGCACGTATTCGCCCGATGGCGCGGCGATTTTCACCACTTCCGCCTCAAAGCCTTGGTCGATGACATGAACAGTTATCTTATCCGGGTTTTGCAGCATGCTTTCTAACTCTTCGTTTTTATCGATCCATTCAATTGAAGCTAGCGGATTCCCCAACGTTCAACATCCTCCTATACGGCAATGGCAGGTTGCCGATTCGATATCCTGCCGAGGTGCCGTATCCCCAGCCATCTTATGCTTCTCGCAATATCCCGTTCTCCAGGCGCAGCACGCGAGTGCACCATTCCAGCATGCGCTGGTCATGAGTAACCATCACGGCTGCTTTGCCTTCCGTACGGACAGCGTCCGCCAGCATGCGTACCACCTCTTTGCCCCGCTCAAAATCGAGGCTCGCCGTGGGCTCGTCAGCGAATAAAATAGCGGGATGGTTCATCCAAGCTCTGGCGATGGCAACCCGCTGCTTTTCTCCACCCGAGAGCTTCTCCGGATAAACATTGCTCCGATGGGAGATGTGCAGCTGATCAAGCAGCTCGTTAGCCCGGCGATTTCCTTCCGCTGACTGTATATTCGCTTGTTTGGCGCTAAACAGCAGTTGTTCCTTCACCTTCAAGAAAGGAAGGAGCTGGGCGCTTTGAAACATGAAGCCGATTTTCCGCAGCCGGAAGTCGGCGCGTTCTTTCTCGCTTTTCCCGGAAAGAGCCTCTCCGTCGATGAATACTTCGCCTGAAGTAGGGGCGAGCAGCGCGCCTGCAATGGAGAGAAAAGTGCTTTTCCCCGAGCCCGACGGACCAAGCACGGCTACAAACTCCCCTGCCTCCACTTTAAAATCGAGGCCATTCAAAACCGCGGTTTGGGAATCCCCATCCCCGTAAACTTTACGAACTTGACGCAGTTCCAGCATACTCATGCGCTAGCCCTCCCCATCGCTTCAAGCGGATCGATTTTGATAACGCGAATCACAGAAGTTAACGAACCGGCAAGCGCCATAACGAGAAATAGTGCACTGTTCGTGGTAATGGTGGACGGAACCAAGCGAAAAGGCATGGTATCGGGCAGTGCCATCGCCATTCCAGAGGTAAGCAGGATGCTAACCACCAGACCGGCTACGGTGAGAAGCAAAACCTGCCCGAGTACGCTCCAAGCCAAATAGCTGGACCGGGTGCCGATGGCCTTCATAATGCCGAACTGCGTTGTCTTTTGAATCGTCATCACATAAAAGAAGACCGCCAGCACAAAGGCCGAAATCACAAGCAGAAAAACGACCATCATCAAAAGGGAGCTTTGCTCGGCGGAATAGCCGGGGACTTTCGAAATCGCATCCGCCTTGGATATCACCTCAACCCCGTTAACCTTGTTGCCAATCGCAGCTGCGTCGCCTTTAGCCGTCTGCACGGCGATCACGTTGAACGAACCTTGATCCGTGCCGCTCCCTGCTCCTGCGTTTAATGATGGATTGCCATGCTGGAGCTCCTGCCCATCCGCACGGTTCATAAAAATGACAGGCATATGGCTGTAAGAACGGTCCTTGGCAAAACCGGCCACCACCCATTTCTTCCCGCTTTGCAAATCGGTGATGGTGCCGCCGATCTTCATGCCATCATCTTTCAAGCTCTCGTCGACGATGACCTGCCCGCGGGAATCATTGGATATGGCTGTTCCTTCTGTAAGATTGGGAGCCAGCATCCCTTTCATATCGACGGCAAAAAATGCGACATCCGCTTTGGTATCCGCCTGAGAGACGACAACCGTCCCGGTCTGAACGCTCAAAGCATCCGCACTATCGGCTCCGACAACAGCGCGCACCTCGTCCAGATCGTTCTCCGTCAAAAGCGAGCTGCGGAATTTCCCTTCTGCGTCGGACTGAAGAACGTAATGATTAGCCGGGATATTTTCAAGGGCGGAGATATTGGCATAGGACAACCCTTTTGCCAGCCCGGTAACAAACAACACCAGAAAAGAAACCAATACCATGATGGCAAAAATCAACACATACCTCGCCTTGGCATGGCGCATTTCCCTTAATGCAAGAAACATGTTCACCCTCCTCATTCGTGTGTCTATCTGGAAGTATAGAGGAGGTTCGTGAACGGAGTATGAATGACAGATTACGGATTGAGCGATTGCGGCTTGCCGCCGTCCTTCAGCTTTGAGGTAGCGTCACCGTGAACGTGGTGCCTTTTCCGGGCACACTCTCCGCTTCCACGGTTCCGCCATGGGCTTCGACAATTTTCCGGACGATGGACAAACCGAGGCCGCTGCCGTTTACTCCTCTTGTCCTTGCTTTATCCACCTTGTAAAAGCGGTCAAAAATCCGGGGAAGATCCTCGGCCGGAATGCCTTCTCCGCTATCTGCAACTCGAACGACGCAGTTTGCGCCTTCCGCAGAAGCGGTAATCGAGATCGTTCCGCCGTCGGGCGTATATTTGATGGCGTTGGTCAGCAAGTTCGACCAAACCTGAATAAGCAGATTGGAATCCCCGCGTATCGTCAGATTCGGCAGAACGAGCCGAAGCGCCAACTGCTTCTCCCGCAGCTTCCACTCCATGATTTGACTGACGTGGCGAATCTGCTCCTTCAAGTCGAATGCCTTTATTTCCAAGGCGCCGGGATCATAATCCAACGTAGACAAAGTGAGCAATTGCTTGCTTACAGCTGACAATCTCCGGCTTTCCTCTTCGATGATGGACAAATATTCCTTTTGCTGCTCCCACGGCAGCGAATCGTTTTGCATCGCCTGGGCGAAGCCTTGAATGGAAGTAAGCGGCGATTCGATCTCATGGGATACGTTGGCGACAAATTCTTGCCGGGCTTTATTGGTGCGCTCCAGCTCGCGGCTCATGATCATGAAATGGGAGGCCAATTGCCCGATTTCATCCCGCCGTACCGTATTCAGGCGGATATCGTAGCGCCCTTTTGCGATCATTTTCGTAGCGCCCGTTAACCGGGTAAGGGGCTTGACGACGTGAAGGACGCTGATCAAGACAAACCCGAAACTGAACAATACGGTAAAAAGCAAAAAGATAGCTATAAAGCTTCGGAGTTCCCCGAACTGCACCTCCGCGTCGGGACGCATAAACAAGGCATAGCGGTGGCCGTTCAGATTCAAGGGCATGCCGATGGAGTTGGTCAGCTCATTTTCAAAAAAGCCGGTTACAAAGAGCTTTCCCGGCAGCCGCTTCACGCCATGGTAAACCTCACCAGCCAAGACCTTGTGAACCGTTTCATCAGGTAGATGGTTAACCCGAAACGAATTGCCGATGGTCTGCTCGTCTCCAATGCCATCAGTCAAATAAAATTTGTAACCAAGCTTAGCCACACTGGACAAGTACTCTCCAGCGAGCTCCGGGTGTTCATCTATAAAACCTTGCAGCTCGCTTGACATCTCCGTGAGCTTGGCATCATTTCGCGACTTGAGCTTTTCCTGATAATAAAAGTTGGATACAAAGAAACCGGCCAAGCCGCTGATCAGAATGACCGAGCAAAAGATGATGGTCATACGCAGATAAAGGGATTTCATCGGCCGCTCATCTCCAACTTATAGCCGATCCCCCGCACCGTCCGGATGACAAAATCGTCGGCGTATTCACTAAACCGCTGGCGCAGCCGCTTGATATGAACATCGACGGTGCGCTCATCTCCTTCGTAATCGGCACCCCAAATGAGCTCAATTAACTCTCCCCGAGTGAACAGCCTGCCTGGATATTGAGCCAGTTGCGCCAGCAGTTCGAACTCTTTTACCGGCAGCAGCAGTGTTTCATCGCCAATGGAGATCTCGTAGTTTTTCCGGTCTATGACGAGCCGGTTCAGACGGATCTTCACATCGGAGGGAACCGAGTAGCGGCGGAACAAGGCTTTGATCCGGTAGATCAGTTCCTCCGGTTCAAAGGGCTTGGTCACATAATCATCCGTCCCCTGCAAATAACCCAGCTCTTTATCCTCCAACTGCTGTCTCGCTGTCAGCAAAATGATCGGAATATCATAGGTTTTGCGAATATGTCCGCACAGCGCGAGCCCGTCAACTTTTGGCATCATCACATCCACGATAGCCAGATCCACAAGAGACTCCTCCAAGAGTCGCTCCGCCTCTTCTCCGTCCTGCGCTTCCAGCACCGCATAGCCTTCCCGGGTCAAAACGTGCCTCAGCAACGTACGGATATGAGCGTCATCGTCCGCTACCAGCAGCTTTTTCATCGGAACCACTCTCCTGTTCAACGTCAAACCGGACGTTTATCCGGCTTGGGTAGCAATACCTCCATTAAACCATAAATTGGACAGGACCGGATGAAACCCTTTTGTCCCATTAACAAAAAAGAAGCACGGACCGCATGCGCCTCATACGCACATCAACCCGCACTCCTTTGCAATCTTTAATCGTCTTCAAACCCTACTATTAAAAAGTCGGCAGATTATCGAGATTGTTGTCCTCGCGTCCGTCAGGATCGGATCTCAGATGCTCTTCGTTATCCCGTCCCCGGAAAACATTAAGTCCGGTTATTTCACCTGTTTTCGACATGGCTTGCGCCGTTTTGTAATCGACCACCTTGCCAGAGGTCAACTGCAACTCCACGATATCTCCATCTCCATTTTTACGCACGGCGACGACTTGTTCACTTTGACTTTCCTGTGAGCTCACGGTATAAACGCCTCCTTTTTTTATTAGCTTGAGCGTTTTTCCGGAAATGATACGGAACCTAGACGCGCGCTTTTCTCATGGACGGACGGAGGGTCAGGAGAAAGCTCGCGATCAGGATAAGGGAAGAAGCGATATAAGGATAGTTCACGTTTAAATCGAAAAGCAGACCTGCAACGACGGGACCGGCTATATTTCCCAAGCTCGTATAGGCCGAGTTCATCCCGGCAACGAAGCCTTGCTGATGCTCTCCCGCCAGCTTGGACATCTGGGTGCTGATGGCGGGACGCAAAATATCCGTTGCCAAGAAGACGATGAAGGTCACCACGATAATCGCCCAATAAACATGGACAAAGAGCGTCAGCAGAACAAAGACCCCGGCAACCAGCAGGCAAGTGGAAATGACTCGATTCTCGCCAAAGCGGTTCAACAGCCAGCCGAAGGCGGTAACCTGCACGACAGCGCCAGAAATGGAGCCGAAGGTGATGATGAACGAGATGTCCTTAGGCGTGAATCCGAATTTATGATCGACGAACAGCCCGAACACCGTTTCGTAATTAGCTAGCCCGAAGGCGAGCACGAATACGATGACGAGGCTCATGAAATAAGGTTCCCGGTAGGAACGGGCGAGTTGGGAGAGCAGACTGCCGTTCGCCTCCTCTTTCTTGTTCGCACCATTAAGCTGCTCCCGAGACTTGGATTCCGGCAGGATGATCAGGGTGATAATAGCCGCAACAGCCCCCGCGGCACCTGCAAAGAAGAAGGGCATCCGAATTCCCAAGTCAGCAATGTACCCACCGATACCCGGACCGATGATGAATCCGGTAGAGATCGCGGCGTTGATGTACCCCATGCCTTTGGCTCTCTCCTCCATGGTGGTCGTGTCGGCTACATAAGCCATGACGGACGGCATGATAAGCGCCGACCCCACGCCTCCCAGCATCCGGGAAACAAAAAGGAGTACCGCGCCATTGGCGATGCCGAACAGAATCTCCGATATCGCGAATACGACAAGGCCCGCGACGATCATCTTCTTTCGTCCCCATGAGTCCGACATGCGTCCGGCAAGAGGCGAGAGCAAAAGCTGCGTCAGAGAGAAGGCGGCGACAAGGAGCCCCACGATCTTTCCGCTCATGTGAAGCTCATTCATATAGGTAGGCATAATGGGAACAACTAAACCGATCCCCATGAATGCCAGGAAAATATTCAGCATCAGCAGCAGCATTGAGCCTCTGTTTCTTGTTAGCAATGACATTGTGCAAATCCTCCGAATGATAGGTTATGAAATTACTCTTCAATCTAAACAGACCGACCGGACGGTCTAATAAAAAGCGAAAAAGAAGCGCCGGGGTTAATGAGCCGGCGCGCGCACTCCATCGAGAAAACAAGCAACCGCCTTGCGGTAATACGCCTTAACCTTGCTTATGTTATCGCCAAGTCCCGACCATTCGCAAATCTTCCCGAGACCTTCCAGCATGCCGCTTATGATCAGGACGTAATCTTCGACTTCGCCCTCTTTGAAGTAGCCGCTATCGAGCGCTTCCCGCACCAGCTCCCGGCAGGCTTCGGAACCTTCGCGGTAAATCTGCTCCAGACGCCGGGTTACCCCTTCGGTAATCTCCCGGCCCTTCGCGAAGGTCTCCACTTCCCGGATTAGGGGGTTTTGGATGTCGTTGGCGTAATGCTCGGCGAGAGCATAGATCCGCTCCTCTGTGGAAGCGCAACCTGTGTGAATCTCCTCCCATTGCCGCAGCCAATGATCCGTATCGGCTTCCAGAACGTGGAGGAAGAGCTCCTCCTTGCTCGGAAAATGATGATACAGGCTGCCTTTGCTGACCTGCGCTTTGTCGCAAACCTCATTCATGGTGACGGCGCCGTATCCTTTTTGCACGAACAATTGGGTTGCACGCAGAACGATGCGGTTTTTCGTTTCTTCCCCGTCAGATCGCACGATAGTTCTCACCTCACAACTAGACCGTTGGGTCTAATTATAACGAATTTGCTTGATTGTGTAAATCAATCCGCCGTTACAGGATTCTCCACACGGACCGGTCTCGACAGGGAGTAAATGGCTGAAAGCAAGGCCAATACGATCAGGAAGCCTCCTGCCCAGGCATTGGCCGTATAAGAATCGGCCCGCTGGATTACGATCCCGCCGAAGGCCGAGCCGACGGCGATGCCCAACTGCAGGGCAGAAAAATTAAAGCTTTGGTGAATGTCCGACGTCTCCGGGGCATTTTGAATCAGGTAGCTTTGTTGAGCCGGCGTAAGCGCCCAACTCAGGATTCCCCAGACTACGAGAACAACCGTGAACAGGTAAAAGTTTTGGGTAGAATAAGGCAGGATGAACATGGTGCCAATGAAAACCGCGATAACCAGTGGAATGCTTCGGTTTGTTCCCATTTTATCGGCCATAATCCCGCCGATCATGCCTCCCGCAACCGCAGACAGGCCGAAGACGAAATAGGCGGCGCTAATCCATACCGGAGCCAGATGCATCGTCGTCTCCACAAACGGAGTAAAATAGGCATACAGCGTATAATGGCCCGCCAGAGTAAGTGCCGTCACCAGATGGGCGCTCATGATTTTTCCGTTTCTCAGCGTCTTTAACTGAGCCCGCAGGGGAACCGATTGTTCCTGAGGAATTTCCGGCAAAAAGAATGCTACGGCAATCATTGCGAACACGGTCACCAAAGCGATGATCAGGAAGAGAATGCGCCAGCCGAAGGAGTTGCCAAGCAGCACGCCCATGGGAACGCCCAATACGATGGAAGAGCTGATCCCCATGGAAAGAAGACCGATGACTCTTGCCTGATAATCCTTCGGCACGATTTTCACCGCCAGGGTCATGGACAAAGTGACAATGAGCGACCCGCTTGCAGCCGTGATCATACGGGACAGAAACAGGACGGAATAGGTCGGAGCCAGGAAGGCCGTCAGCGTGCCGACTACGAAGACCAGCATCGACCACATGTAAAGTCGCTTGCGGCCCGTTCTCGCAGTAGCGGCCAGCAGAACAGGACCCGCAATGGCGTATACAAGGGCATATACCGTAATGAGTTGGCCCGCCGTGCTCACGGATACATGCAGATCCTCCGCGATCATCGGCATGAGACCGCCGATGATCAACTCCACGAGGCCTACCGTGAAGGTGGTTAATATCAACACCATGATTTTTGCTTTCATCTCTGTTTACTCCCTCTCCTTCTGTTCTTTATCTCTGTGCGGGACCGAAAAAACGCAATAAAAAATCCTGGCTGAAAAAAAGAGTATCGGCACGATACCCGTTTTTGCAGTCAGGATTTTCCGGTTCCTGGTAGAGTCCCTCACACCATATTAATGAGGTTATACAAAATAATATTTATCCATATAAACATAAGCCAATCACAATAGATCATAATAAAGAATCACAAAGCGGCTGTCAATGGGAAAGCCGCCCGGTTTCCTTTCCCGCATGACGCGGAAAGCCCAGACGGCTTAAAAGATTGGTAGATCTTTAGGCTCTTTTCTTGCGTGTCATGACGTCGAAGATAACGGCCGCTGCAAGAACGGCGCCGCGGATGATGTACTGGTACGAGATACCGATGCCGAGCAGGTTCATCCCGTTGGAAAGGGAGGCCATGACGATAGCGCCGATGATGGAGCCCGTGACTTTGCCGACGCCGCCTGCCGCCGATACGCC
>NZ_CBQR020000072.1 GCF_000455485.1 Gorillibacterium massiliense | reverse complement strand
GATGGAGCCCGTGACTTTGCCGACGCCGCCTGCCGCCGATACGCCGCCGACATATGCCGCAGCGATGGCGTCAAGTTCAAACAGCGTACCGGCGGTGGTCGTCGCCGATTGCAAACGCGCCGTGTACAGGATGCCGGACAGGGCCGACAGCAAGCCCATGGAGCCGAAGACGATATAGGTGATCTTCTTGACGTTGATCCCGCTCAGATGAGCGGCTTCCGGGTTGCTGCCGACGGCGTAAATATGCCGGCCAAGCACGGTCTTCGTCGTCAGGAAGTGATAGATGATGACCACAGCCAACATGATGATGACCGTCCAGGAAAAACCGTTATATCCGGCGATGATCCAGGTAATGTAAGCGATAATAGCGGAAACGAACACGAGCTTCAAGGTGAATATGCTTTTGGACACGACCTCGAACTGGTATTTCAGCTTGTTATTGCGTTTGGAAAATTCGAAGTAGATGTACACGAGTATCGCCAATAAGCCTAAAATCAAAGAAAGCAAATTCAGGCCGCCTACGTTGGCGATTTCGGGGATGTAGCCGTTGCCGAGAGCGTTGAAATATTTGTCGCTGACGATAATCGTCCCCGTTTTCTCCGTCACTTGCAGCAGAGCTCCCCGGAAAATCAGCATCCCAGCCAGGGATGAAACGAAAGCGGGAATTCCGACGGAGGCGACGAGCACCCCGTTGAACATGCCGACAACGATACCAAGCACGAGGATGATCGGAACCGTCAAGTACACCGGCACCCCAGCCTGGGAAAGCAGGATGGCGGCGATGGCGCCGAGAAAACCGGCGGCAAACCCTACCGACAAATCGATATGTCGAATGACGATGACGAGAGTCATGCCCACCGCGAGAACGGCGATATAGCCGGTGGCATCCAGCATGTTGCTGATGTTACGGGAAGACATGAACAAACCGTCGGTCATTATCGTGAAGACAACCATAATGACGATGAGGGCGATATACATGCCGTATTCGCGAATGTTAATCTTGGATTTCATAGGTGTTCCTCCTATTGCGTTGCGAGTTGCATGATTTTTTCCTGATCGGCTTCCGCCTGGGATAATTCCCCTTTGATACGGCCTTCGGCCATGACGTAAATGCGGTCGCTCATACCCAGCACTTCGCCCAGCTCGGAGGAGATCATGATGATGCTCATGCCTTCGCGAATCAGTTTGTTCATGATCGTATAGATTTCGAACTTGGCGCCGACGTCGATGCCCCGGGTCGGCTCATCCAAAATGAGCAGCTTCGGACCGACGAACAGCCACTTGCCTAGCGAAACCTTTTGCTGATTGCCGCCGCTCAGATTGCCGACGATTTGCTCGATGGACGGCGCCTTCACCGTAAGCGAGCTTTTATAATGATTGGCGATTTTCACTTCTTCGTTATCGTTGATGACGCCGCGGGACGAAATCGAATGAAGATTGGCGATGGAGACATTGTTTTTGATATCCTGAATCAAAAACAGCCCGTCACCCTTCCGGTCTTCCGTTACGTAGGCGATTCCTGCTTTAATGGCGTCGCTCGTATGGGAAAAGGAAACCGGAGCGTCGTTCATCAACAGTTCGCCCTGAAGTTTGTACCCTTTCGGATTGCCGAAGATGCTAAGCGCCAGTTCCGTTCGTCCCGAGCCCATCAAACCGGCCAATCCGACGATTTCTCCCTTTTTAACGTGGAAATTGACTTCCTTCGCCACATGGCGGCCCAACTGCGGATCGTAGGCGGACCAATCCTGGACTTCAAGGACCGTGTGGCCAAAGGTTTGGTCTAGCCGTTTCGGATAAATGTCGTCGATCTCGCGGCCGACCATGTTTTTGATAATCACGTTTTCGGAGATTTCGCCTTTCGCCGCATCGAGGGTGCAAATGGTCCGCCCATCTCGGAGCACGGTGGCTTTATCCGCAATGGCGATGACCTCCTTCAACTTGTGGGAGATCATGATGCAGGTGATGCCTTGATGTTTCAGTTCGCGCAGCAGCTGGAGCAGGTTTTCGCTGTCGTTTTCGTTCAGCGCTGCCGTCGGCTCATCCAGGATGAGCAGCTTGACGTTCTTGCTTAACGCTTTGGCGATTTCCACAAGCTGCTGCTTGCCCACGCCCAGATCTTTGATCAAGGATTCCGGATTTACATTCAGCTTCACTTTCTGCAGCATTTGCTGCGCTTGGACGATGGTCTGGTTCCAATCCACAACACCGCTGCGTTTTACTTCATTGCCTACGTAAATATTTTCATATACCGTCAGGTCGGGAAATAAAGCGAGCTCCTGATAAATAATGGCAATGCCGGCTTTGACACTGTCGCTGATCTTGGCGAAGTTTTGAACCTGCCCTTCAAACACGATGTCGCCGGAATAGGTTCCATGGGGGTAGACGCCGCTCAGCACCTTCATCAGTGTGGATTTGCCGGCACCGTTTTCACCTACTAGGCAGTGAATCTCGCCTCTTTCAACCTTGAAATTAACATCGGTGAGCGCTTTGACGCCCGTGAATTCTTTGGAAATCTGCCGCATTTCCAAAATGTTATCGCTCATCGTTATGCACTCCTTAACCAAACAAGTCTTACAATTGCGGAATCGTGATAGATGACTCTATCACGATTCCGTCCGTTCGATGCTTTCAATATTCGTTTAGATGATTATTTCAGGTTTTTGAAGTCGCCCGCGGTATAATAACCGGAATCGATGAGTGCTTTCTTCACGTTGGCTTGATCAACGACGATAACAGGGGTTTGCTTGGCTTGCACTTTTTTCTTGCCGTTGTCGTATTCGCCGGTGGTTGTCGGCGTTTTACCGTCGAGGATGTCAACGGCCATACCCATGGCGTCTTTTACGAGGGTACGAACATCTTTAAATACCGTCATGGATTGCTTGCCGTCGATGACGTATTGCACGGAAGCTTTTTCAGCATCTTGGCCGGTGACCACATAGCTCTTCACAGCTTTGTCGGCGCCGAATACGTCGGCGATGGAACGGGCGGTGCCGTCGTTCGGAGCAAGGATGGATACGTCGCCCTTCATGTCGGCTGCGGCTGCAGTCAAGTGGGTTTGAGCCTTGTTCTTAGCTTCGTTAGCATCCCAGTTGGTGGTGACTTGGCTGATGATCTTGCTCATTTCTTCACGGGTCAGCTTCGCTTTGTCTTTCAAAGCGATAGCTTCGCTGGAGTTGGCGATTTTGAAGGTACCGTCGGCGATCTTCGGCTGCAGCACGTTCCATGCGCCTTCGAAGAACAGGAACGCGTTGTTGTCGGAAGCAGCGCCTGCGTACAGATACAACGGCTGTCCTTGGCCTTTCACTTTATCAACCAAATATTTCGCTTGCGCTTCACCTACTGCGATACTATCGAAGGTGACGTAGTAATCGACAGCATCGGTTTTATTGATCAAGCGGTCATAAGAGATGACCTTGATGCCTTCTTTTTTGGCTGCGTCTGCTGCGGCTGCAGCAGCGTCACCGTCTTGTGGGCAGATGATCAGGACTTTAATGCCTTTGTTGATCAAGGTTTCTACGTTTTCTTTTTCCTTAGCGGAGGAGCCTTGGCTAAAGAGGATTTCGGTGGTGTACTTCGTGCCTTTCAGAGCATCTTTGAAGCGGGTTTCGTCTTGCACCCATCTCGGTTCATCCTTGGTCGGCAATACGATCCCGACGCTTACTTTGCTTCCGCTGCCCGTTTTGCCGCAAGCAGCTGCCATGGCTGCAAACAACGCAATGACCAGCATGAGCGAAACGATTTTGAACCCCTTTTTCATTTGATCTGCCCCTCTCAATAATTGGTTTGGCTTCTGACAAGACCCATCTTATCACCGGGACAACCAAATGAAAGCGCTATCCTGTAGCACTCTTTTAAGACCATCTATACTTTTTTGCAGTTGCCAAGCTCATGCCTGTACGCAAAAAAACCAACCGGATGAATCCGGTTGGTTTCGTCAGCTCTATAAGGGCATGGTACAAGACAGCGCCTCAAAGGCGCACTGAAGATCTGCCAACCGCGGAACGTTCGCAGGCTTGCCCCTAAAGGGGACACACTACCTGCCTTTTTTGGCTGACTCCCCCATAAACGGATCAATGAGCTCGTTCTACTCTCAAATACTACCCGCATGTGGACATGATCCTGCGTGGGGCTTGGATCAGCGTTGTGGCGAATACCTGCGAAAATGCAGCTATTATCAGCAAAACTGACCCATTTGCAGAAATACCTGCGATTGTACAGGTATATTTGACCAATGATTCCGAAAAAAGAGTTTGGGCTCGAAATAACTGCAGGATTGCGGGTATTTGCAATAACTTCCCTCACGGGGAGAGCAATAACGGTATGTTTGCAGGTATTCACCCACTCACTCTCCGCTTCCAGCTTGTTTCAATGGTTCAACCTAAGGAGACTGCTCTTATCCATCTTTTATTTACCTTTGATTTCATTTGCACGGTTGGCAGACCGACATTCACTTTATCATCGAATTCAAAGGACTCCCCACTCATCGCATTAAGCTTTCCTAACCCCCCAATCGAACTGGGGGCATATAAAAACCAACCGGATTGTCCGGTTGGCTTAGGTGTGCGACGACAATTCATTTTTTTACGTTCATGTAAACTTCGTCTCTGGAGTGAAAACCGTCGGCGATGATCGTCTCGTCGATATTCGACTTGTCCACCGCAATGGGGGCGAGGAGCACCGATGGCACCTCAATTTTACCGTTGTTTACTTTACGGTCGGCGCCGACATCTTCTCCCTTCGCCAGCTTAACGGCAAGCTCAGCCGCTTTGGTAGCAAGAACCTTGATCGGCTTATATACGGTCATGGTCTGGGTACCTTCGACGATCCGCTGGGCAGCCGCCAAGTCGGCATCCATTCCGGCTACCGGCACTTTTCCAGCCATGCCATGGGCGGCCAATACCTGAATGATGGCGCCAGACGTCGCGTCGTTAGCTGCAATGACCGCATCGATCCGGTTGCCGTTGGCGCTTATCGCGTCCTCCATGTTGATTTTGGCATTGGCCGGCGTCCAATCCTTCGTCCATTGGTCATAGACAATGGAAATAGCGCCTTGATCAATGAAGGTCTGCAGTACGTTGAATACGCCTTTTTTAAAGAGGTGGGCGTTATTGTCCGTATCGGCACCGCCGATATAAACATACTTTCCTTGCGGTACCCGTTTCATGATGGCTTGCACCTGCAGCTCCCCTACCTTCTCGTTATCGAAGGAAACGTACAGATCGACGTCGGCGTTCTTGATCAGCCGGTCATAAGCCAGCACCTTGATGCCGGCGGAATGGGCTTTTTTTACAATTGCCGCCATAGCTTCCGCGTTATGGGGAACCACGACGAGAATATCGACTCCGTCGCTAATAAGCGTTTCCGCTTGAAAAATCTGCTTGGCATCATCACCGTTAGCCGCCATCACCTCGACATCCGCGCCTTGCGCCTCCACAGCTGCTTTAAACATATCCCGGTCTTTTAGCCATCGTTCCTCTAACAGGGTGTCCATGGAAAAACCGACTTTGATTCGCTTATGCTCCGAAGACGCTTCGGGACTAGTCGTCCCCTTTGACTCCGCTTGCTTGCTCGGCTCCGGCGCTGGTGTTACGGCAGGTGTTGGGGAATTGCCGGATGCCGATTTCGTCCCGTTTCCTTCACAGGCCGAAACCAGGCAGGTCAAGACCAGCGTCAACGCCAGCACCGTCCAATTGGCTTGCTTGAAACCCCGTTTCATTCACAACGCATCCTTCGCAACTTTATTGAACTTCCCGTTTCTCTCTTTTGCCAAGGAGAGTCTTCCGGTACTCGGTGGGGGAGACGTCGCACATTTTTTTAAACACCTTACTGAAATAATTCGGATCATGGTATCCGACTTCAAAGGTGATCTCCTTCAGGCTGCGGTCCGGGTCTCCCATCAGCTTCTTCGCCCGATCAATGCGGCATTCGGTGAGAAAATCAATGTAATTGATACCCAACTGATCTTTAAACATGCTGCTGATATAAAACGGGCTTAAGCCAACTCTTCGACCAATGGTCTCCAGAGATATATCCTCATGGGAATGCTCGATAATGAACTGTTTGATCTGCTGGATCGTGTCCGGTTCAAGCCGGTCATAATATTCCGCGAAGGACTCACGCATACGGTCGAGCAGCAAGCTCGATTCCGCGTATAACTGCCGGTAGTCCTGAGCTTGAAAGGAGAACAGAGGCATTTCGGCTTCGACGCCCATCTCCAGAAGGACCCGGGATGCGATCCAAAGCAGCTCCAGCATGCGCTGCTGGGCCTGCAGCAGGTCGACACCTTCGTTTTCATACCTCCTGATGAATTCCATCAGATTCGTATGCACCTGGTTCCACTCTCCGAGACGTATCTTTTCAAAGAAAAGCTTCTCCAGCTGCTTCGCGGAATAGCCGTCCTTGGCAACCCCCAAAACCGGCGTATCCTCAAAAAAGCGGTACTTAACAGGCAAGGTCGAGTCCATGGCGGCAATTTGCGCTTCCTGATAGGATTGGCGGATTTGATCCAGAGAATCGTAGGGACTGCCGATTCCAACGAACCAGCCGGTGCCCGCCGCGGGCTTAGCGACAGACAGCAGTTCCCGCGCCAGGGTTAACGCTTGAGTGCGGAAAGATTTTTCCGGGTCTCGGAAAACAATGATCGGAATTTGCCTGCCGTATAGAGCGCCGACCCAGCCGCTCCCCGTCTGACGAACCTTTGATTTTACCGCCGAATAATAGCCTTCCGAGCCAGATGGCAGCAGGACGATTATGGCAAACTTCTCGTTTGACGCCTTGATGCCCAAGAGTCCCACCAGTTCATCCAAATGCACCTCATGGACATGATCGAAAAGCAGTTGGGTGACGACATCGGTCTCCACCACCTGCAGTGCTCGCTGCAGCGTATCCCGCTCGAAACGGTTCATTTCCAAGGTCTTGCGCTCTTCCTCGATCTCCTGCAGCACCTTGCCGACGATGGCGATGATTTCCCCCGCTTTGCTCGGCTTCAACAGGTAATCCTTCACGCCCAATCGGATCGCTTTGCGGGCGAAGTCGAAGCTATCGTAAGCCGTGACCATGATGAACTTGATGTCGGGATACTCCGTGCTGATCCGCTCCACTGCTTCCAACCCGCTCATGCCCGGCATCTTGATGTCCATCAGGATCAAATCGGGCTGGAACCGCTCCGTTAACTCGATGGCGATATGCCCATTTTTCGCTTGCTCGATGATGATTCCAGGAAAGCCCTTTTGCAGGATGGCCTGCAACCCTTCCCGCTCGATCTGTTCATCATCCACGATCAGGAGCTTTATCATACTGTTCATTTCTCCTCGCCTTCGGAATTTTCATCACGACCTTCGTTCCAAGCCCCGCTCCGCTATGAATCTCGATAATATCGTGGGTCCCATAAAAAAGCCGCAGCCGCTTCACCACATTGCTAAAGCCGATGCCAGTGGAATGGCCTTCGATTTCAATGGGCCGCTCCTCCAAAATGATCTTGATCTTCTCCTCCGACATCCCCGGTCCGTCATCGGCAAGCTCGACAATCACCCGATCATCGTCATCGACGATGCGGAACCAGATGGTGCCGCCATTCTCTGACGGTTCCACCGCATGAATGACAGCGTTCTCAACAATAGGCTGCAGCGTCAAGCCGGGAATTTGAACGTAAAGGCATGACTCGTCGATATCTGGGATAAAATGCAGCCGGTCGGTAAACCGGGTTTTCTGGATTTCCATGTACTGCTTGAGCACTTTGACTTCCTCGTACAGTGTTACCGAGCGGTTCAATCGTTTGAGGTTATACCGCAGCAAGCCTGCTACGCTGGCCAACAGATCGCTGGTTTCCTCGGAGCCTTCCAAATAGGCTTTCTTGGAGAGGGTATCCAGCGTGTTGAATAGAAAGTGCGGGTTGATTTGGCTCTGCAAACTGCGGAGCTGGCTCTCCTGCAGAAGCAGCTTGCTTTGCTGCAATTCGTTCTCCAGTTGGGCCTTCTGCTGGATTTCCGAAATCAAATTGTTGATGTTGATACGCATGCGGTCGAACATTTTGGCCAAAAAGGAAATTTCGTCGTTGGACGTCACTTCGATCTGCAAATCGAAACGGCCCCGGGAAAGCTCCTTCGCTGCCTGGGTTAATTTCTGCACCGGTCTTGTAATGCTGAGGGAGAACCAATAGGTGAATAAAAGCAGCAGAGTTGTAATCAGCAGCAAGAGCCAGACCCCCAACTTCTTGAGCGCTGCCGACTGCTCGATGATGCCGCGATAAAAGCGGTCGTACGTCTTCAGTTCCGTATCCAGCAAAGTCAGGGTCATATCGGATATATATTTCTGGATGTTCTGCGCCTCGGAAAACGCTTTGGCGGAATCCTCGGTTTCCTTCTCGGATTGGAACATCAGGATGCGGTCCGTCGTTTCCACGAGACTGTCGATCAAGTTCATGTAACTGGTCAGAGCAAAATCGTTCTCCGAATTCTTCAAATCGAGGACATCGACTCTTGCCTTACGCAGCTGTTCCTTGCCCCGGTTCAATTGATCTAAATTGAGCGGGTTCGGCTCCTGAAGGTAGTTATGGAGAGCCGCGACTGTCGCCTGGCTGGCGCTGGTCACTTCGTTCATCCGCAAATAGCGCTGCAAAATATCGTTGTATTGATTTTGAGTTTTTTGGTTGTAATACGTCAGGGTGATCCAAATAGCGGCCATGATGAACAGGACGACGGCGGCGAGGGTCCAAATTTTCTTCTGAATGCTGTTCATGGCTTATCCACCGCTTTCAGCATCCGGATATCGGTCAAATAGCCATCCGTATTCAGCGGCACCGTTTCGTTCTTCAGCCATTGAATCATGAGGCTTACGCTGATTTTTCCCATGGCTTCAGGGTGCTGCTCGATCATCCCGTCCAGTTTGCCTTGCTTGAACAGCGTAAGCGATTCCGGACTATCGTCGAAGGAATAGATAAAATAAGGCTTCACTTGCGATCTTCTGCCAATTTCTTGAATCATAGCGCTTGCAATGTTAGCGTCAACAGCCACAAAAGCCTTCACATCCGGCATCCGGTTCATGTAATCCTGAGTCGTGGCGATTACCTGCGGTTCCTTCGTGTCAGGGGTTACTGCATATTCCGTATGGACATTGGGGTATCCCACCAGCACATCGTAAATACCCTTTAACCGCTGCTGTTGATAATATTCCTGTCGGCTGTCACCCATGAGAATGATTTTGCCCGACTCCCCCATATCAGCAAGAAGCTGCCTCGCGATCATCTTGCCCGCTAAGTACTGGTCGGAGCCGACATAGGTCCGCCGCAAACTTTCCGCCATCGGCACGTCATTGGCTACCGTTATGATCGGAATGCCGTAAAAAGCCGCTTTGATCTTCGTCAATTCTTTAAACTCGTCGGAGTCTAGGCCCTGCACGATAATGCCGTCCACCCGGGAGTCGATGGCGATTTCGATTTTTTTCAGAAAATCCTCCTGATTTTTCCCGTAGCTGCCCCAAATCTCGATGCTGGCTCCGTCCTTCTGTGCCTCTTTGGTTGCGCCGTCGCCGACCTGGTCCCAAAAAGGGGTTTCCAGCTCCTGGGTGATCAGCACGAGGCGGTACTGGGACTGTTTTTCTTGGGTGCCTCCCGGCATTTGGCTGCTGGAACGAAACGCGGTATGGGCGGACACTATCGTAAAATACAAAAATACGAGACAAGCAAAGCCGAGTATGATCGTGACTGCTTTTCGCAAGAGCATGATCTCCATTTCCCCAATAGGCTTATATGCGGATCTGATAGGCTGAATCCATCATATCATCTGCGGAATCGGCAGCGTTATGGTTTCTTTTTCATTTTGCTCTCCGCCTTCATGCGATTTTCTTCAGCGCGGAATTCCACCATCTCCGTTATAAGGTCGTATGGAAGCGGTTTGTCGATGGGCAACTGCACGGTTCCTTTGGAAACGGTATAAGCCGACAGCCGGTCTTTGAAGTGGGATATGCCGCTAGCGGTGGGATAAAAACCGATATGCTTTTTGTACGCGGCGAAATAGACCAGGATTCCGTTCAATTCAAAAGCGGGCATCCCGTAGCTGATCTTCTCCTTCGCGCCAGGCGCTGCCTCTTTGATGACGCTGCGGAGCGTTTGCAGTACTTCCTGCACCTCAGGCGGATATTGTGCGATATATTCGTCGATATTGGAAAAAGCGGCTTTGGTCGGTTCCATTCGCTTACTCCTCCTTATTTTGTGGCGTCCATGAGATCGCCTTATGCTTTATAGGATGGAATGTTCAGCACAGCATTACCCGCCTATTACTTCGCTGTCGGGCTCCTTTCTCCTTCGCAGGATTGTCAGAATGCAAAAAAACGGCCGATCCCCGATGAAAGGGAACGACCGTCGTTTGTTCAAATAGGCCAGAAGGGTCAAATGGCTGAGTCCGGCGATAAAACGGGACCTTCCGCCGCCGGAAGCGAAATGGGACGGTTCGCCATCCGCTCCCGCATTTCCCGGTACGAGCCGAGATGTGGGCCGGCAAAGCTGCGTCTGGCATAGAGCGTATAGTAAATCACCAGCAGCACGACCACGCCGGCGAACACTTTTCCGGTGGCATAGTGCAAGGTATACGTATCGCTCCAAGCGACATCGCTAGGGGAAATAACGAAGAGAACCGTGACGAAGGCGATCCAGGCGACGGAAATAAAGTTAACGGCTGTGCTCCATTTCCCGAGAGACCAAGGGCCGTTATCCTTGTCGGTCCAGACACCCTTGAAACGGGCATACAGCCGGAGCAGGATCGGCATTCCGTAAGAAGCGTACAGACTGATAACGCTGAGTGACGTCACAAGGGCGTACACGTTTGCCGCCAGCACGCACAGGAAGGCGATCAGTGCGCCGATCCAGATGGCGGGAGCCGGGGTGCGGAACCGCTTGGATACTTTGCTAAAAATACGGGACAGCGGCAGGCCGCCGTCTCTCGCAAAGGCGAACATCATCCGGCTGACCGAAGTGAGGGAGGACAAGCCGCAGAACCACATCGCTGCCGTGACCATCCACAGCACGGCTCTGCCAAAGGCGCCGCCAATCGCCTGTTCGATGGCGACGATGAACCCGTTGCCTCCTGCTGCCGCTACCGCGGAAGGATCTTTTATGGAAATCGTGACCAAAGCGATCATCAGGAAGCCGAAGACGCCGGAGAGCGCAACAGACAGGTACACGCCCCAAGGCGAGCGGATTTTTGCATCGACCGTTTCCTCGCTGGTATGGGCGGAGGCGTCATAGCCGGTATACGTCCATTGCGCCTGCAGCAGGCCGACGAGGAAGCAGAACCAGTATGGGCTTGTGCTAGTAGTGGCGCCGGAGAAGGATGTATCAAACAGGTAGCTGACATTTTGCTCCGGCCCGAAGTAAGCCAGAGCCCCGATGATGATGCCCACGCCGATGACATGGTACAGTGCGGAGATGTCGTTCATTTTCGCGACGGCGCGGATGCCGAAATGATTGATCAGCGCATGGCTCAGCAAAATGACCGCATATATCGTCAGCGTCTGTCCTTTGGTCGGCTCGCCGTAAATCAACGACGAAGCGAAACCAGCGCAGCCGTAATCGATGCCCGCAAGCACCGTCACTTGACCAACCAAGTTGAACCAGGCGGAAAACCAACCCCAACCTTTGCCGCCCAAGATGGACGTCCAGTGATAAATCGCCCCCGAAGTAGGGATGGCGGATGTCATTTCGGACAAGGAAGCGGCAATGAACAAGACAAACAGCGTAACAAGCGGCCAACCCAGCCCCATCACCGCAGGGCCTCCTTGATTGAAGCCGAAACCGTAGAGCGTCACCGCCCCGGTCAATACGGAGATGATCGAGAACGAGATGGCGAAGTTGGAGAAACCGCCCATATCCCGCAACAACTCCTGTTTATAACCGAAAGCCTTCAGTTCGTTATCCCCGCCCGCGATGCCTTTCGAGCGTTTGACGCTTCCCGCCGCTTTTACCGCCAAACTGATCATTACGATTGCAGCCGCGGCAATGAGCACAATACCTAAATAAACCATACCGTTCCCCTCCGATCATTTGCTATATAAGTTGAACTTAAGAGTGTAAGGATTCCGTCACTGCAAAACCTGATTATTCTGGAGAGTCGCTGTTGCGACCAGATTCCCTGATTAAACAACTCCATAAAGGTAGGAATCTGATCGCAAAGGCGACCGCTGACGCTTTTCCAGAACAATCGGTTTCTCCGTTCCTTCATCCCTTTCTTTCGTTCACTTTATATAGAACTCCCTCCGCATTTTGCAGGAAAATCTCTCTTTGTCTGGTTACTTAAATGGACACGTTCCACGATCCCATGCCCACTCCGCTGCCGCCCCGCTCAAGGATTGCTTTTAAATGCCGGGCGATCAGTTCTCCCGCTTCCTCGGGAGGCGTGCCTTGCCGGTGGATATTGGAGATCACCGCCCGGTCCGCATCGGTTTTACCGCGGCGCGGCTGGAATCCCATGTAGGCGCTGAGAGACTCCGCTGTCGCAAGCCCGGGGCGCTCGCCGATCAAGAGCACGAGACATTCCGGCGCAAGGATGTCGCCGATGGCATTCATGATGCCGACCCGCCCCCTTTAACAAACACCGGGGTTCCAACTTCAAGCCCCGCTTGCTCCAGCGCTTTTTCAAGCGCCGAAAGCAGTACCGGCAAATTCGCCTCAACCGCTTTGGCGCTTAGTCCGTCGGAAACGGCAATCTGCACCTGCGGTTTGTACGCACATTCCCGCGCGATGGCGTTTTCCGACGATTCCGTCAGCAACCTTCCCATGTCCGGCTTCTTTAAATAAATCTCTTTCGCCTCATAGCGGCTTTCCGTCATGACCATACCGTAAGGCGCTAGCCAATCCGAATCCAGCTCGCTGTATACGGCGTCCAAAGCACAGGCGTGATCCCACCTTAGTTCCAGCAATGTCCGAGTTAGTGGGCGTGTGCCAGTGCGGGATACGCCAATGCGCGCCGGCGTCAAATGAGCGGTTCCCGGATCCGTTAAGCTTGAAAGCTCTGTCGCCATCGTTCCCCCTCCTTTCCTTTTTTCAAATTCGTCTTACAGGTTTGCATGAAACGGCTGATGATTGGCGCGGCCAGAGAAGACTTCAGCGTTCCCTGCCTTTTTCGTCAATCGGCCGTTTTCCATCAACCCGAGCCTCGTCAGCCATGCCTCAAATTCCGGCGCGGGCCTTAGTCCCAAAGTTTCCCGCAAGGCGGCGATATCGTGATAGCTGAGAGACTGATAGTTCAACATGCAGTCATCGGTCATCGGTACTCCGATGAGAAACTGGACGCCGGCCGATGCCAGCAAAACACCCAGAATATCCATATCGTTCTGGTCAGCCTTCATGTGATTCGTATAGCAAACGTCGACACCCATAGGCAGGCCGTGCATTTTTCCCATAAAATGATCTTCCAACCCCGCACGAATCACCTGCTTGCTGTCGTACAGGTATTCCGGTCCGATAAACCCGACGACAGTGTTGACGAGGAAAGGCTTATAGTGGCGGGCCAAACCGTAGCAGCGGGCTTCTAAAGTCAATTGGTCGACACCGCAGTGGCTTTCCGAGGACAGTTCCGAGCCCTGGCCGGTTTCAAAATACCAGCGATTCGGTCCCGGCGCGGTTCCCATGCTATGAATGAGGGCATCCGCTTCATTAAGCAGAGCGATATTGACACCAAAAGAGGCGTTCCCCCGCTCCGTCCCCGCCAAGCTCTGGAATATCAAATCCGCCGGCGCTCCCATTTGGATAGCTTGCATTTGCGAAGTCACGTGGCCGAGGACGCAGTTCTGCGTCGGCACCTCCCACTTGCGGATGGCTTCTTTCGAAGCCTCCAGCAAGGCACGGATGTTATGAGGATCATCGATCACAGGATTTATTCCGATCACCGCATCTCCGATCCCATAGCTGAGCGCTTCATAAAGAGAGGCGAGCACGCCCGGCACGCTGTCCTTCGGATGATTCGGCTGGGCACGGGAAGCGAGATTTCCTTTTCCACCCACGGTTGTGACGCACCTTGCTTTAATCTCCATTTTTGAAGCCGCCTGGATCAGGTCCAAGTTGCTCATCAACTTGGCCACAGCAGCGATCATGTCGCTGGTCAGTCCCCGGGACAATTCGTACAACTCCGCCCCCCACACATCTGTTCGCAGGATATACTCCCGCAGCTCGCCAACCGTCCAGGAACAAATGTCGTGATAGACATCATCCGACACCATGCCATCGATGAGCCGTGACACCTCATCTTCCTCTAAGGGAATGACTGGATTCTCCCGCAACTCGGATAATGTCAGGTCTGCTAACACATACTTCGCTGCAACCCGCTCTCGCATATCCGCAGCCGCCAAGCCCGCCAACTGGTCTCCCGACTTCTCCTCATTGGCCTTCGCCATCAGTTCCTTCATACCGGCAAACGTATACGTACTGCCTTTGATTGAAACAGACCTTTTCATGGCTCCTCCTTTCCGCTCAACCCGCTACATCCGCTCTTTTGTTCGTTATATGTTATTATTTATAACATGAAAATGGCGATTATTCCAGATATTCTTATAATTTGTAATAAAATATGACATTAAATTGACAAGCGTTCACGCATTCCTGGATCAGCCAACAAAAAAAACGCAAAACCGTTATGCACGGTCTTGCGTCTGTTGGCAAGAATATGGAATCAACTTCGAAAGTGCACTTGCCGGAAGAACTTTAGGAGCTTGAACTGCATGAGTTGCCAGCGGCAATGGTGGTGAGCGATATAGACTGCAAAAACTACAGTATATTTTAGCCAAATCCGCTTTTTCGGGCATTATACTGCAAAAGCTGCATCACATTCTCAGCCTTTCCCAAAAACAAGCGTGTTGAGGGAAAATAAGATGCAGTATATACATCTTATTGCTCCAAAGCCGGGGTTCTGCGAAAATAAGCTGCAGAAATTGCATCTCGTTGAACGAACTGACTGGCGTAATCCCAGAGTATCGCGTTCTCAGCAGCAGAATGATCCCACCTCAGAGCTGAATGCTCTCAGCCACAGGCAGACTCCACATCAGAGCGGCACGCTCTTAGCCGCAGACTGACTCCATCCTTGAGCATTTTCCCGAATGAGCTCAGCCAAAAAATCAAGCCATGTCTCATCAGCGTTTAAACAAGGGGAAACAGAGTACTGATCCGCCTCTCCACCAGCCGCCGCAAAAACTTCCCGGCCTTCCACCGCCAACTCATGCAGCGTCTCCAGACAATCTGTCACCAGCCCTGGGGAAAACACTAGGGGATTCCTTACCCCTGCGGTAGGCAATCCGTGCAAAACCTCCATTGTCGCAGGACCTACCCAGCGTTCCCTGCCAAAACGCGACTGGAAGCTTAACGTCCACTCCTTCTCATGCCACCCCATGGCTTCAGCCAATCTACCGGCGGTTTCCCGGCATTGCTCCGGGTATGGATCACCCGTATCCGCGTACCGCTCCGGTATACCGTGAAAGCTGAGCACAACATGATCCGGCTTCACCGGCATAGCGGCCATGACCTTATCTAGATGCTGCCGCATCGCCTCAATATAACCGGGATGATCATAGTAAGCATCGATGAATCGCAGCGCCGGTACGAACCGTTTCGCCGCAGGCCCGTCCGCCCTTCTCTTGCCTAAAGCGGCAAAGCTTACCGAATCATAGACCGTTGCCGTCGTCGTGGACGAATATTGCGGAAACATGGGCAGAATGACAATCCGCGTAATGCCAGCTTGTTCAAAAGCCGCAATCGCCTGCTCGACATCCGGTTCGCTGTAAGCCAGTCCAAGTTCCACATGAAAGCCGGAACCGAGCCGCTTTTGCAAGCCCTTTTGCTGCATGCGGGAATGCAGATGAAGCGGCGAACCGTGCTCCGTCCAAATGTAGCGGTATAATACTGCCGACTTTTTAGGTCGGACGCGAAGGACGATCCCCCGCAGAATCGGCTGCCAGATCAAGGGTGAAGTATCGATGACCCGGCGGTCCGATAAAAACCGTTTCAAATACCGGCGTACCGCCTTCGCCGTCGGTTCCGGCGGGGTCCCAATCTGGGACAAAAGCACGCCAATAGGCTGACTATCCATGAACGCAACTGCCTCCTACTCGATAGATAAAGAGATTTCCGAAAGGGAAAACGGCTCGGGGCAACCTTTTATATTGACCGCCGCGGGAAAAGGCCGGGATGGCTTTTGAGTAAGGAACCAATTCCGCCCCGCCGTCGCCACAATGAAAAGCCCATTTTCATCTCCGACAGGCTGAAAGCTTCTACCGTCTCCTAAGTTGTAATCTTAACCTTAGAAGGTGGTGGCTCCACTAACTATAAATTAAAAGTCATCATCCCAATTCTCTTTAGCATCACTGAGTCTTTCGCCTAAAAAATCATAAAAATCCTTTGCTCGCTTCCCACTGAATCCTGACACTTTATCCCATGATATAATTGGACATTCTCCATCCAATAAATTTCCTATATCAAGACAATAAAAGAATTCGTCGCAATCTTCAATTACAATGTATTCCGACGGTAACCCAAGAATACGGAGTCTATTAGTATTCGATACTACAGAAGGGATTACTGATTTTCCACACCCTAGAATATCAACGCCAAACAGTCCACCAGAACCATAATTCTCTAAAAACCATCTATAGCTCTGCGGAAATACAACCTTTAGTTCCCCTTCGATTTTGGCAATGTCTGTGTCTAAAACCCCACCAGTAAAATCAGAATCGTCCGAATGTTCTTCAATAAATGTATATAATTCATCTCGGTTCAATTTTTACCCCTCCTGAAATCACTACTACCGCCATTTTCAACTAGCCTGTGATGTGCGCACAACCGAAATGGATAATTTTCATACGGCACTGGGCAGCCCCCACCTTAACCTTTTTTTCAACTTACGCTTCAAAGCCAATTACTATCCACTCGTCTACATAGTTCCAAAAATTTATATTATATTTAGGCTTTGTTTTTGCTGACCAAAAAGTAGCATTATTATCAACGCAATTTGAGTAATCTATAGCTATATAGCTCCCCATACCATTAGTAAAAAAACCAAACGAAGAATCGAGGTTTATTTTAATCGGTTCTTCTAAGTCATCAATAATACCCCATTCAATATCTTCGTCACCAAGAAATGTTACGGCTTCTAATGGGACTAAGCCCATAGACTCACTTGCATAATAATAAAAACCATCATGAACATTTTCATAAAAATCTCGAATCGTTGTAGGAATCTTATCCCATGATTCTTCTAATTCTAAGTTTTTTTGACCTTCTTGAGGATTACGTCCTTCGTAATATAAAATGTCTCCTTTGGAATTTCTTATTGTGTATAAAACGGAATAAACGCTTCCTATTTCCATAATTTCAACGTTTATAAGATGCTCTTTTAAATAGGAGATCGTGTTTCGTAATTCTAACCCTACGCTTTTTTTCCACAAGCTAAGCAGTCTATCCATTTTCTCTTTACTATCGTCAATATAAACCAAGCTTCTCCATTCGTTTGGTATTGCATTATCATTTAGTCTGCTTATTTCATCGATGGTTAATATTCGAACATCACGATTATAATTCCTTAAAAAAGCAAGTTTTTCTTCCATTCATTTATCATCTCCCTTGTTATTAATACCGTTTATTTTATTAAAGCCGTTAATCTGTTTCTGTAATTTTCTTCCTAGTTCTTTTAACTATTTTACCGATTACCACCATTATGATCAGGCTTTGAATTCAGTTAGAGGACTGGATTTGCTGTACGGCAAGGTATTTCTTCTGCCTTACGAGCAGAACAAGTGTTGTTGCTATGGCGTGTCTGAAAACTATCTATTGTTTCAAAGGAGAGAATATGGCATGATTTTACAGGTACGAGATTAGAGTGAGCCTGTAACCACATGCTCAGACGCCATGAAATCAAGAGAATTTTAAAACTATTATATTGAATGGAGTGAGATCAGATGGAACTTTACGCAGTACACTTTGCAAACGAATTTAAATATGCAGATTATCGTACAATTTATCATAATGATGAGCGAACCGAGTTGGTTCCTGGGTTTGTGTTTTTGTACTATGTTGCAAAGGTAGGAGAGCAGGTAGTTTTGTTTGATACTGGTTTTCGAAGCGAGGAAACAGCAAAGGGATTTGGTACGCATTTGCTTGATGTGAAGGAGGAAGTGCTTGCCTTAACAGGGGGAAGAGCAGATATTATCTTTATAACACATGAACATTTTGATCATGTTGAAAATCTGGAATTGTACCAAGGAGCAGACATAATCGTTGCAAAAGATGCGTGGGAGGAAATGCAAAAGGCATATCCAAAGGTTACAAGTCAACTAATGCAAACATCAAAAATTCAGATTGTTGAAGATGTGTTTGAAGTTCAAGGTTCATTTTGTTTTAAGGTAATCGGTGGACATACGAAAGGATCTTCTGTCATTTATTTTAATGAAGGAGAAGAAAAGTTTGTCATCTCTGGAGATGAAACCTATTTGCTTGATAACTTTGAGAGGCAGATTCCAAATGGAAATGTGTATAGTTTAGAGAAAAATAGGGAGTTTATTAAGCAGGTGTATAATGAGGGCATTATTCCTCTACCCAGTCATGATGCGTCTGTAATTGAAAAGTATCCAAGAATATCCGAGCATATAGTAAGGATTATTTAACTTTACGAAGATAGTCTGCTCGCGATCCGTTTTGCCATCCATATGTCCGGTTTGCCTAACCCGTTTGCATCCGGAATGACGCCGACGATAGCGTACCCCGCTTTTTGATAGAATTCATAGGGATGTCCCTGCAAATTCCGAATGCCTTGAATCTTTGCATACGTATCCACATACAAGTCCGTATCGCTTAAGGTCGTTTGGCTGAATTCATCGTCGCTCCCCAAAAAGAGAGTGATGCCGCCCCGTTTGGAGCATTCCGCCTCAAGGGCTTGCAGCAGCTTGGTACCAATACCTCGCATGCGGGCGCTCGCCCTTACCGCGAGGGGATGCAGCTCCCATGCAGTAACCCCATACCGTGGCATGGCCCCGACCAACCCTACCACATTCCCACCGCTCAGCGCCATCACAGCAATGCGGCCGTCAGCCAAGATGATGTCCACTTCTTCCATCGCGCAATCTCCGTATGCATGAGGAAAACATTCCGCAAGAAGATCCGCCGCCTCTTCCCTGAGCCTGCGGTTGTCGCGTTCAAATAACAAAACGGTAATTTCCATCTGTCGTACCCCTAATATTATGAATTTAAATGCCCCGCTATGGATTACGTACGTTCATCCGGTATTCGATCCCCGTTTCGGTCTTTTTCCATTTAATTCCCATCTCGTCAAAATCCCCCGTAAGCTGCACCAATTGCTGGCTGCTCAGAACATTATAGTGATCTACCAAATCCCTGAGCTGTCTGTCTTTCTCTTCATCACCATCTTGGATCGACTGAACTGCGTATGCCAAGACATTGAGAACGGTATTGTATTTGGACATAAGCGTACTACGGTAATCGCTCAGCCCGTCCGGCACGTCTTTGGTTGAAATCTCGTTAGCCAAAAGAGTGCGTGCTTCTTGCTGTTTCGATTGAATTTGGCTGACAGAAGCGCTACGCTCCCCGGTGCCGGACATCGCATCCCCATAGATGGCGAGGGCGTCATTTAAAACATTCATCATCCGGGCATCCTGTTCCTTCGTTTGGTCGAGATAGCGTTTTACCCCTTCATCAGTCGAATTCCGAGGAAAGGTACCCCTTAGCATCATGGCCAAAACACCATTCGTGTGGGAAATACCTGAGCGATCATGTTCCGCAAAATAACCGGCCGTGCCTAAAGCACCGAAAACGACCAAGGAAACGACCCACCACCCTTTGAAGCCTCTTCTTCTCGCGATAACGGGAGAACCATCGGTAAATTGATCCTCCATGTAACTGTAAACGGCTTGACGTTCCGAATTCGCCGACCGCTCCTTCGCGAGCTTTTTCATCTCTCTTTTGAACTTCTTCTGGGTGTTGGTTATCATGCGCGAACCACTCCTACCCCTCGACCAATTGATAGAACAGAATATACCCTTCCTTCGTATCCGCAACTAATACATCGTTCCGTTCCTTCACGCGAAAAATCTTCGTCCCCACCGGCAGCTTGTTGGCCGTTCCGTCTTGAAATGCTTTTCCGAGCGCTCTCCGAGCCGTAATCTCGGTCTCCTGTTCCCCCAACGTGAGTCTTAAATCGTCCACCCAATCGACTCCGGCGTTGTAGATCGTATTTTTGTACATGAAAATATTCGCATCCGGGATCTGCGCGAGCACCTCTTCCGCCGTCGCGTTGTGCGTCGTAAATTGTCTCTCCGCTCCTTTTAAGGTCAACGATAAATGCTCATCCAGCGAACCGGTTGACGCTTCTTTCGCAACAAGTTGGGACTCTTTGCTTTGCGAAACCTTCGCGTTGCAGCCGGAAAGCATAAGCTGCATTATCAGCGAAATGGACAGTAGTGGAATCAAGGCCTTACGCATGGTTTGCTTCGCACCCCCCATTTGAATATTCTTCCTGTTTTAGATTACACCTTCTTCTTTTCGACGCCATTCTCCTTGTTTTTGTTTCATCTGGAAAAAGCAAAAACGGCTTCCAGGCGCATTCGCCGCCAGAAGCCGCTTATCTCTATATTGTGTATTCGGTCAATCAGCCGCTTACGCCAATTTTCACAGCCGCCGTATACCGGTTTTCCGGTATGGGCAAGCCCAAATTGCCTCGCAGAGTGTCCGCTTCGTATTCCGTTCGGTAAATACCCCGCTCCTGTAAAATCGGCACGACCTTCTCCACGAAATTGCGCAGGGCGTCCGGTGTCGGCGCGTGAAGGATGAAGCCGTCCGCTGCCTCTTCTTCGTACCAGCGCTGAAGCAGGTCGGCGATTTTCTGCGGCGTTCCGATGAACTCGCTTCGCGGCGTAGCCGCACGGATCGCCACCTGGCGCAAGGTCAAGCCTTGCTCGCGGGCGTCTTTCTTGATTTTGTCGGTGCCGCTGCGGAAGCTGTTTTTCCCCAAGTCGCCGATATCGGGAAAGGGCGCATCCAGCGGGTATTGGGAAAAATCATGGTGCTCGAAAAAGCGGCCGAGGTACTCCAGCGCCTTGTCGATGGTCACCAGATTCGCGAAATCCAAATACTTCTGCTCCGCCTCCTCGTCCGTGTCCCCGATAATCGGACCGATTCCGGGGAAGATGGCGATGTCGTCCCGGGAGCGGCCAAAGGCAACGGCCCGGTCTTTGACGTCCTTGTAAAACGCCTTCGCATCCTCAATGGTTTCATGGCCGGTGAACACGGCATCTGCGCTCTTGGCGGCGAGCCGTTTGCCGCTTTCGGAGGAGCCTGCCTGGAAAATCACCGGATGGCCTTGCTCGGAACGGGCGATGTTAAGCGGCCCTTGAACGGAGAAATAGTTGCCTATATGGTCTAGACGGTGCATTTTGGCAGGATCGAAAAACACTCCCGATTCCTTATCTCGGACAAACGCATCGTCTTCCCACGAATCCCACAGTCCCCGGGCCACCTCCAAAAATTCCTCGGCGATGCGGTACCGTTCGTCATGGGTAGGGTGTTCGGGTTTGCCGTAATTTTTTGCGGAGCCTTCCAAAGGAGAGGTGACAACGTTCCAACCAGCGCGTCCTCCACTGATATGATCGAGAGAAGCGAACTGGCGTGATACGGTAAACGGTTCGCTGTAGGAAGTGGATAGCGTGCCTACCAAACCGATGTTTCGGGTTACGGCGGCAAGGGCGGACAAGATGGTGACCGGTTCGAAGCGGTTCAAGAAGTGGGGGATCGATTTTTCGTTAATATAAAGTCCGTCGGCGATAAAAACCAAATCGAATTTTCCGGATTCCGCGATTTGGGCCTGCCGCTTGTAAAATTCCAGATTCACGCTGGCATCCGCGGGGACCTCCGGGTGCCGCCATGCGGATACGTTGCCTCCGACGCCATGAATGATCGTGCCCAGCTTTAGCTTTTTCGTTTTCGCCATTCTCCTGTCCCTCCCATAATTTTGATTAAGAAAGCAAAGCCGCTTCCTTCAACCGCAGCCGGTAGCTTTTCACCAAATGGTGGCCGTTGTGGAACTCCTTATCGTAAGCCCGTTCAAAGCCCAACCGTTCATACAGCCGAACCGCCGATTCCATCAAATCCGACGTGTGCAGGTGCAACGTGTCTGCTCCCCACTCCAGAGAACGACGGGCGCTTTCCTGGATCAATGCCGTGGCGATGCCGAGTCCGCGAGCTTGGCGGGAGACCCCGAGAAGCCGGATGATCGGATTGTGAATTTCCAATTGAGGCGCTCCATAGGCCGCTGCCGACGAGTCATAAAGGAATACACTGCCGACGATTCGGCCGTCCAGTTCCGCTACAAGCCGTTCTTTTGCCGTCGGTGCATCGATAGCTTGCAAAATATTTTCCTTGTATTCCACCCAGCGTTGCCCGTCGAGAGCCACTTCGTACTGCTGATAGGCTTCGAGAAGCACCTGCTCGATGGCGTCCCGGTCAGCCGCCTCCGCCTGCCGGATCGTTGCCCTTTGGTCTCTTTGAGCCTGAATTGTCCGCTCAATCTGACCGAGATGGGTTCCAACGTGGGCGATGAAGGATTGAACGATAGCAGCAGGAGTCACAGCTTTCCCGTTGAAATTTTCGCCGGATTTGGTCCAGTCGTCTGCCCTCAGCCGACGGAACAACTGATCGTTATAGTGCAGCAGATGATGGAAGATCGCCAAAATGTCCTCGACATTAGCCTCGTTCGCTTTCTGGCCAGCAACCCATGCGTCCTGGTTGAAGCCGGGGAGCTTGGCGGCGGAACCGGCTAAAATCTCGCGGATGCGAAAAGAGATCACGATATGATGATCGGTCAGATGGGAGAGAATTTCCGTTACGCTCCACTTGTTCGGTGCCGCTTTCCAGCGCAGTTGCCCTTTGGTCAATGGGGCTACCGCTTGCCGCAGCAGCTCGTGGGTATGCAAATACGCCTCAAGATCAACAGATGGCAAATCTATGTTCCCGCTCATCGGAAATCCTCCTTATCCTTGAATGGTCGCTTCCTTGATCGGATCTCCAGCAGTGAAACGCCCGGTGGAAAATAGCCGGATATCCTGTCCCCATTCCCCCTGTTCGATCCGGTTTGCAAGCAGTTCCCCCACGACGCTGGAGAACTTAAAGCCATGCCCGGAAAAACCGCCGGCCAGCAGCACGTTCGGGTGCTCGGGATGGACGTCGAGGATGAAATCCTCGTCAGGAGTCAGCTCATACTTGCACACGCCACCCCGCAAAAGGTTGCCCGCAGCCGCTGGAGCTAGCAGGCTAAGAGCTTGGCGCAAATCCGCCTCATCCTCCGGGTAATGGCCGAAGGGAGCAGGGTCTTCGCCGAGCTTCCAGGGAACGCCGCCATCGTGGCGGCCGATTTTTACCCCGGCTCCGCCGATGCTGGGAAAGCCGTAGTAACCACCTCTGGTAGTACCGAAGGTAAAACCGGGGAACGCTCCGGCATCGAAGCTACGATCTTCCGGCTCGAACCAGCCAACTACTTTACGGACAGCGCGGATCGGCAGGTCGATCAAGGAGGCAAAGGCGCCGAACCAAGCCCCCGCACTGACGATAACATGGCTGGCAAAGAAGGTCTCTTCTTTCGTCGCCACGGCGACGATGCCGTCCCCCGGCTCGATTCCCGTGACGACACGGTTCGTCACCAGCTCCGCTCCGGCCCGCAGGGCCAGCTTGCGGTAAGCCGCGATGCACCGTTCGCTGTAAAGGAAACCCGCGTTCGGCTCGTACATGGCCTGATAGCTGTCAGGCAGGCGCAATCCCGGCCAGCGCTTGCGCATTTCAGCGGCGTTCAGCGACTCCACGGCTACTCCATGATTGGCTGCGTCTTGAAACCGCTCCTCATAGCGGTAGACCGCGGGATCGGAGATATTGAGCACCCCCGACCGCACCAGCAGCTCTTCGCCGCTTTCTTCCTCCAGCTCCGTCCACAGCCGGTCCGCCCGGAGCGCCAAATTCACGTAGGTTGGACCGCCGGAATAGGCGTGGCGGATCAAGCGGGTCTCTCCGTGATGGCTGCCATTGCCGTGGGGCGGGTCAAAGGCGTCGATCAACAGCGTTTTGACGCCCCTGCGTGCCAACTGATATCCTGCGGCCATTCCCATGGAGCCCGCGCCGACGACGATGACGTCATACAATCTACGCATCGCCCCATCCTCCTCCCGCCACCGTCTCACCGACACTTCTAGCGCTTCGGGCTCTTATTGCCCCGCCTTCTCGCTCCTCCTTTAGCGCCGCGATAGCATCGACTGCAAGTGCGGCGAAGAATGAAGCGCCAATGGGCAGAGCGGCTTCATCGGCGTCAAACTTCGGATGATGCCACTCCTCCGGCCCCGCCGTTCCCAGGAAGAAGAAGATCCCCGGCGTCTTCTCCAAATAAAAGGCGAAATCTTCCCCAGCGGGAGAGGGAGCCGGCTCCACCACCGTCAACCCCAGAGACCGGGCCGTGCGGATAGAACGCTCCGCCCATAAAGGATCGTTGACGACGGCTGGTGGACCGGATATCCAGCGAACTGACGACAATGCGCCGAGAGCGGCGCCAACGCCGGTGACCACCTGCTCGAACCGCTGCCGCACCTTGGCGCGGACGTCTTCGCGGAAGGTGCGCAAGGTGCCTTCGAGATCGGCTTTATCGGCGATGACATTCCAAGCGGTGCCGCTATTCAGCTTGGTGACGCTGACGACGGCGCTATCCAAAGAGCTGACGTTGCGGCTCACGACGGACTGCAGCGCGGTGATGATATGCGCCGATGCGACGATGGCGTCGATGCTCGCCTCCGGTACGGCAGCATGGGAGCCGCGACCCTCAACGTGGATCGCGAAGCCGTCCGCCGCCGCCATCAACGGCCCGGCTTTTATGCCGATGGTCCCTACCGGCAAGTCCGGTTTGTTGTGCAAACCGAATACCGCGCTCACTCCCTCCAGTGCTCCGCTTTGGATGACTTGCCCCGCTCCCTTCGCCTTCTCCTCGTTAGGCTGAAACAACAGCCGGACTGTACCTTCCAGCTCCGATTCCCGTTCTTTCAGCAATTGGGCGGCGCCCAATAGGATCGCCGTATGAACATCGTGGCCGCACGCATGCATGATCCCCGGAGATTGGGAAGCGAATGGCAGCTCCGTCTCCTCTTGAACAGGCAGCGCGTCGATGTCCGCCCGGATGGCGATGACCGGCCCGCCGCGCAACCCCCCGATTTCAGCGACGACTCCGGTTTTCAACGGATAATCTGCGAGGCGTATCCCATCATCCCGCAGCCATTTCCGAATCGTCTTCGTCGTCTCATGCTCTTCCCCCGAGAGCTCGGGGTGAGCGTGGAGATGACGACGGTAGCCAATCAGTTTGGTTTCCAGTTTTTCCACAGTCCAAATACCCATATTCCTATACTCCCTCCAGCTATCCGCTCCCGTGCCGTCCGCCTATACCGGCTGCTCCGCGAAAGCTTCTTTCAACAGTTCCAAATTGCGCACCCGTTTTGCAAAATCAGGAACGATCGTGGTAATGATCAGTTCATCCGCGTCAAAAGCATCCCGCAGCTCCAATAAGCGTTTTCGAACTGTCTCTTTTGTGCCCCGTGTGATGTCCGCGTCGTGAACCTCGGCGGTGTAGCTTTCCCCCGTCTGAATGGCGAACTTCTCCGCATCTTCAAGAGAGCGAACGTTTACCGTTTTCCCGCTGGCGAAGGTGACCCGCACGGTTTTAAATTCCCCGGCAAGCTCCGCCGCCTCCTCCTCCGTGTCCGAGACGATGACGGATAGGGCCAGAAGAGTGCGGGGTTCCCCGCCCTTTTCCCGGTTGAACCGCTCCCGGTACAGGTCGAAGGCTTGCTTCGCCGTCTCCGGATCGTTATTAAGGAAGAGCGCAAAGGCGTAGGGATATCCCCGTTCGGCGGCGAGACGGGCGCTGGATACGCTGGTGCCAAGCAGATAAATTTCCGCTGGCTGGGCCGGAAGCGGGTCGGCCGTAAGGCCCGCCAAGGGATGGTCTTCCCCAAGAGGACCGAACCGCAGCTGCTCCAACTCGGTCAGCTTTTCCTCCAAGGACTCCGGCTCCGTCACTCCCCGCTGCAGCGCCTTCGTTGAGCGGGGCAGTCCCCCCGGCGCACGGCCGATGCCCAAATCCACCCGCCCCGGCGCCAAGGCGGCCAGCACGTTGAAATTTTCCGCCACCTTATAGGGACTGTAGTGCTGGAGCATGACACCCCCTGAGCCGATGCGGATTTTTTCCGTTCGGGCGAGAAGATGGGAAATGAGCACCTCCGGCGACGTGCCGGCCAACCCGGGAGAATCGTGGTGCTCCGATACCCAGAACCGTTCGAAGCCGAGGGATTCCGCCAATTGGGCGAGCTTGACGGTATTAGCCAGCGCCTGCTCCGGCGTCTGGCCGGGGAATATGATGCTTTGGTCCAATATGCCGAATTTCAAGGTCATCCCTACCACTCCGTTCGTTTAAATGGAATACGTGAACTCCGGCGTAAATCTCGCCAGGAACTGTTTGGTCCGCTCTTCCTTCGGCGACTGGAACAGCTCTCGGGGCGTCCCTTCCTCCACGATGACGCCTCCGTCCATGAACACCACGTGGTTGGCCACGTCCTGGGCAAAACCCATTTCATGAGTCACGATGATCATCGTGATGCCTTCCTTGGCGATTTTGCGGATGACCGCCAGCACCTCACCAACCAATTCCGGATCAAGGGCGGAGGTCGGTTCGTCGAATAAAATGACTTCGGGATTCAACGCCAACGCTCGGGCAATGCCGACGCGCTGCTGCTGGCCGCCGGACAGCTGGCTCGGATAGGCATCCTGCTTGCCTCCAAGCCCAACCTTTTCCAACAACTCAACACTTCGTTGCCGCGCTTCCTCCTTCGGCAGCTTTTTCACAATCACAAGCCCTTCCATCACGTTCTCTAGCGCCGTCTTATGGCGGAACAGGTTATACTGCTGGAAAACCATTGCGGATTTCCCCCGCAAAGTATGAATGTCTTTCTTCTGCGGCTTCTTGCAACTGATGCTGAAATCTCCAATGGCGATCTCCCCATCATTCGGCCGTTCCAGATAGTTGATGCACCGGAGCAGCGTCGTTTTCCCCGACCCGCTGGGCCCTAAGATGGCGACGACTTCGCCCTTTTGCACCGTCAAATCGATGCCCTTCAAGACCTCATGGCGACCGAAAGACTTTTGGATTCCCGTCAGCTTGATCATGCCACACCTCCGCGGTTGTAGACGTTGATGCGTTTTTCCAAAAAGGACGCGCCTCTCTCAATCAGAATGGTTAGCCCCCAGAACAGGAGCGCCGCCGCCAGATATGCCTCGGAGAACTTCCAGTTGGTCGTGGCGATGATCTGGGCTTTGGCGTTGATATCCACCACCGATACGGTAAAAGCGAGGGTAGAGCCGTGAAGCATCCCGATCAGCGAATTGGACAGATTGGGCAGCGCAGCCGCAAAAGCTTGAGGAAACACGATGCGCCGCAGCCCTTGGAACGTCGTCATGCCGACGGCATGGGCCGCTTCCAGTTGTCCCTTATCCACCGCCAACAGCCCGGACCGGACTACCTCCGCCAGATAGGCTCCGGCCGTGATGGAGAAGGAAATATAGGCAAAGCCGATCATCGGAATGGATACCGAATTAAAGGACCAGCCGTATTTGACAGACAAGCTGTCGAGAATCATGGATAAGCCGAAGTAGATCAAAAGCAGATGGGTCAGCATCGGCGTTCCGCGGACGATGGTGACGTAGGCGGTACCGAGTTGACTCAACACCGGAACCTTATAGATCCGGGCAAAAGCAACGATAGTGCCAATGATAAGCCCGCAAGCAACCGATACGAACGTGATGTACAGAGTAGTCGGAAGGGCGGGCAACAGCTTCCAAAGCGCGGTCCCGATATAGGGAAAATCAATGCTCATGCTCCGGCGCCTCCTTGGCCTAAGGATATATCCGCGTTCAGTTTACGGTTCAGCCATTTTTTGCCCATCGGCACTCTCTCATCCTTTGCCGTCGAAGCTTCGTGCTTCAAAAGCCTCCGCTCCATCAGGTTGAACAGCCGCTCCAAGAAGAAGCTGAGAATGAAGTACACGATAGCGAGAGCCAGATAGCTTTCCACCACATGTCTGGAGATCGTAAATAGCGTTTGGGACTTCCCGGTCAGTTCCATGACGCCCAAAGTAAATGCGAGAGACGTGTCCTTCAGCGTCGCGATGATCAGATTAGCCAGAATGGGAATGGAAATCGCCAACGCCTGTGGAAAGACGATGCGGATGAACGCCTGATAGCCCGACATCCCTACGGCATAAGCCGCCTCCACCTGACCCCGATCCACTGCTGAAACGGCAGCGCGGATTCCTTCGGAAACAAAAGCCCCGCTGTGCAGGCCGTAGGCCAAGATGACGAATACCAACACAGGTGCTTTCGATACGTCGATGGAAATCAGCTTAAGCAGCTCGGGCAACCCGTAATAAATCAGGAAGAGCTGAATCAGGATCGGCGTCCCTCGAAAAAAGGAAGCGTAGAGCTGAGAAGCCATCTTCAATACGGGCACCCGGTACAGCCGCGGCAGGGCGACGAGAAACCCGACGATGAGACCCACGCCGATGGAACCGGCCACGATGGCAAGCGAGATGCCGATATAGGGCAGCAGCTTCACGAAATAATCGTACACAAAGCCAATATCGAAGGGTGCCCCCATCTTCCTGCCTCCTTTCCCGAATGGGATTATTTTTCGCTTGCGGTCGCGTCAAACCCGAGCCATTCCTTACTCAATTTGGCTAACGTGCCATCATTCCGAATCTCCACGATCGCGCGGTCCACCGCGTCCGCCAGCTTCTGCTCATCCGGGTCGTTTTTGCGGAATACAAACAAAATATCCGACTCGCTCAATTCTTTACCGGCCGTTTTCAACTTGCCTTGAGGATCGATAAGCGGAAGCGTGAAGTCCGCGCCGATAGCGGCATCTACCCGTCCCGAGGTGATTTGCTGGACCGTATCGTTGGCTCCCCCACCGGAATAAACGATTTTGAGGGCATTATTATGTTCCTTATTGTAATTCTCCAGGATCGTCGCTTCCGCGCTGGTCGCCGTCGTTAAGAACTTTTTGCCTTTCAGATCGTCAAGAGACTCAATGGGGTCGTTATTGGTCTTCGCGACGATAATTTTGTTTTTCCAGTGAGCATAAGGCTCCTTGTTAAACAAGTACTTAGCTTCACGCTCCGGGTTCTTTTCGAATTCGTGGGCGGCCAAGTCGATTTTCTTCGTCTCCAGACTGAGCAGAATGTTGGTAAAATCGAGCACCTGCAGATCGAACTCATATTCGGGCAGTCGTTTATCGATTTCGCGCACCAGTTCCACATCAAAACCCGTCAACTTTCCCTTATCGTCTACGAAAGCTACCTTGGGAAATTGGTTGCCCGTGCCTACGATGATCTTTTTCACTTTCTCGGGCGCACTTGTTTCAGCCGCTGCTGAAGCGCTCGGAGATGCGGAAGCGACAGTGGAGCTTTTTGCCGTGTCCGTGGCCGCCTCCGCTTTGCTCGAACTACCGGAGTTTCCGCCACCGTTATCGCCACAAGCCGCGAGCGTTAAAGCCAGAACCAAAGCCGACGCCAACCCAAACCCTTTTTTCATTGAGAAGTCCCCTCCACTTATTCACATTTTGTTAAACTTACAATTCCTAGCGGTTAAGTATGAATTTGATGTTAGGACTAAGAATATCACAACGCCCTGAGTTGCGATAATAGATATCTTCTATAAACGAATTTAATATTCTAATAATTCTAATTAGTACGATTGGAATACACGAATAAGCCGGTCAGGTTTTCACAACCCGACCGGCTCAAGGACACTCGGCGCCCTGACATGGATTCCTTCCACTTCATTGTTGCTTACCTCGCTGCCGGACTCCTGTCTTCGAACAACTGCCTGCCGATGTCCATGATTCCCTGAACCACCTGGGAATGCTCCCCGATATTGGAGATGACGTTGGTCTGCAAGGCGATTCCCGCCGTTTCCTCGACAGGAACCGGAACAAGCTGATCATCTGCCGCTTCGATCCTCGTGCATAAGCCGGGCAGAAAAGCGATTCCGGCCTTGCCCACGACCAGCTTCTTCGCCATTTCCGAATTGTCCGTTTGAATGCGGATATTCGGCGGATGCTCCAGATGCTCGAAGACCCGATGGATTCTCAACCAATCCAGCGCCCCGCATTCAAAAAAGACGAGGGGCTGCTCCGCGATTTCCTCCACGGTCACCTTCTCTTTGCCGATAAACGGGTGGCCTTTATAAACATATAGGGAGATGGGGTCTTCATAAAATTTTTCAGAATGCAGGGAAGGGTGGTTCACATTGCGAACGAAGGCGATGTCGACTTCTTTGTTCAGCACCTTGCCGACCAATTCGTCCGTTGGCCCCGTCACGAATTTGTAGCGGGTCTGCGGGAACAGCGCCGCAAGCCGCGGCAGCAGCACAGGAATGATGTAGTTGGCAACCGACACGGTACACCCGATACGGAACTCTTGAGGAAGCGCGTTTTTCCGGTTGATGTGGAGCTTGCCCTTCTGATAGGTGAGCAGAAGCTGCTGGGCGTAGGGAAGAAACCGCCTGCCCTCTTCGGTGATCTGAATCTGCTTGCCCTGCCGGTCGAACAAACGGCAGTCCAGCTCCCGTTCGAGGGTCTGAATCCGCGCCGTCACTGAAGGCTGGGACAGGTACAACGCTTCCGCCGCTTTATTGAAGCTGCCGAAATGGATAACATAGACAAACGCCTCGATATTCTCGATATTCATGCGAACCACCTCCCGGCAGGTTTAAATTATTATTTTCCAATAAGATAACTCGGATTTAGGAGGAAGTAAAGGGAATTTCACGAAGCGGCACCGTTATTAACATTTTATTACAATACTTAGGCGTCACTTTGGCCTTCCTTTATTATTTTTCCACAGCAACAAAAAAAGAAGCCGATCCGTGGACGGCTCCTTCTTAAGGGTACTCAGATTATTCTAAACGGCGGAATCCTCGGCCACCTTTTCCTCATAGGGAAACAAGTCATGGCGATCCGCAACCTTTGCATTTGGGGCCCCTTTAATAAAATACTCGTGCCGACCAAAGTGGGTCAGCGCGTCTTGATCCGGCAGCCACACCCATTCATCAATCTCCGACTGACAGCGGTGAGCGCGAAAGGCGGCCAGCTTCGCTTTCAAATGAGCGAACACGTCGATTTTCATGATATCTTCGCGGCTGTAGCCATATCGTTCCGGACGTTCCATCGCTTCACCAAAAGTGATGAAATAGAGCGCCCCCCGGCGTTCTTTCTGCAAAAAGGCCGCCGTCGCCGCTTTACCGATGGCGCAATGATCGGGATGCCCGCCCAAGGTTTCATGAAAAGTAAGCATCACATCGGGATCGATCTCGTCGATAAGAGCCGCAATTCGTGCGGTTAAAAGTTCTTCATCATGAAACTCAACGGTTTTATCGCGGATGTCAAAAAACATCAGTTCCCGGATTCCCAGGCTGTCGCAGGCTTGGCGAAGCTCGATTTCACGGGCTGCGGCGATCGTCTCCCGATTGAGATACGGCGGATTGCCCATCCTCCGTCCCATTTCCCCCCGGGTGGCGCTGACCAGCGTAATGTCCACTCCGGCGGCTGCATATTTAGCCAGCGTCCCTCCACAAATAAACGATTCGTCATCGGGATGCGCGAGGACGGCAAGCAGTTTGCGCGGTTGGTTATATTGATTTTTCATCATTCCGGAAATGGCTCCTTTCCCACGTGCAGCGCCACATTCATGCGGCCCTTATCATCAAAGCCAGCCAGCAGAAGGCGGCCTTCCTTATCCATCTCAAAATGGGTTAGGGCTTCCATTCGCAGCCAGCCGTGTCCGTCGAAGCGGAGCGCCACACGATAAGTCGGTCCGTCCCCTGCGATGTAGGCATGGGTCACCTTGACCTTGAAATTGCGCACGAAAACATAGGAAGTCGCCTCACTGTGAAAATAAGCGTCTGCTCCAACGAACGCTTGCAGCGCGGCAGTTACTTCGGTTTTGACTATTTTGTCCATCATCATGCCTTCTCTTTTCTCATAAAGTTCAATTGCTCTCTAATCCTATCACAAAAGGGTCCGGTTAAGTATGATGCATCGATTTCTTCCAGGATTTCGTAATATAGAGGGATGCGGGAAAGGAGAGAACGCCGATTAAAGAGGACAAGCTCGTCAACTGGGCTAAGCAAGGAAATGAAGCGGCTGTCGAATTGCTGATCCGACAAACGTATGACGACATCTACCGCTTCATTCGATGGAAAGTCCATGACGCCGATTTGGCGTGGGACCTGTCCCAGATGACCTATGAAAAAGCATGGACGAAGCTGAATACCTACCGCGGGGAGGAGGGCAACTTCAAGGCGTGGCTGCTAGCTATTGCCCATCATCTCTGCATCGATTACATACGCAGCAAAGCCGTCAGGCAGGCGGGATTGAACCAAAGCCTGGATGAGCGACTGGCGGCAGAGGGCGATTTTCTGGACGGCGTTCTGCTGCGGGAAGACGTGAGACAGGTCTACCAAGCCATTCAGGAACTGCCCGACAGTCAACGAGACGCCCTGATCCTGCGCTATAAAAATGAATTGACCTATTCGGAAATCGCAGCCGTCACGGAAGAATCGGAGGCGACGGTCAAGTCCCGGATACGGCGGGCGCTGATCCGGTTGCGGGATTCCCTTGGCGGCAGGGCGGATCAAACAGTGAGTAAGATAAGCCCCTCCCCGCATTTAAGAAAGGAGACGCGAAATGAACGGTGACGAAACTTCCAAGACAGAACCGATCGAAACCGCCATTCGGCTGTTACCCGTGCACCCGCTGCCCAAAGGCTTCGTCGAAGAGGCTATGGCGAGATGGCGCAAAGCCCGGGCGGGCTTGCCCGCCCCGCTCCCGCCTTCCCCCCTTCGCTTACAGGATAAGCTGAAAATCGTTTGCGCCCAAGGCTTGTGGAAGGAAGCGCTGCTGGGGATTCTGTTCTTTTTGCTTGGCTATTTCCTGTTAAGCGGGCGCGAGGTGCTTCCTCCGCTTTTAATATTGCCCGTAATCGGCTGCATCCCTTACCTGGTATGCGTAGCAGGTACGGCCCGGCAGTCGCTTTGCGGCATGGGAGAACTGACCCGGAGCTTGCGCATTCCCCTGCATTGGTATCTGCAAGCCCGGCTGCTGCTGATGGGACTGCTTGCCGTTCTCATGAATACGGCCGCCTCCTTCCGCTTTTTCCCTGCCGAAGACAGCGGGATGCTGCTGAGAGTGGCGCTCCTCTGGTGCATTCCGCTGTTCGTGAATGCCGGAGCCGCTCTGTTTGCGGCCACCCGCATTCGCAGCTTCGGACAACTGGCTGTCATGTTGGCCTTGCTGCCTGTCTTTTGGCTAATCCTCCTATCAATGAATGTTGTCATCGCTTGGGCGGCCTCCGTCGGACTCGTTTGGCTTTGGGGACTGGCGGGAGCCGGAGCGCTGGTGTTAGGCGGGGCCTTGGCCATGAACAGCCGGGATATTACGAGAGGAGGGGTTTTACTTGGAGCTTAAGCTTTGCGGTATCGTACAGGATTTCGGCAGGAAAAGAATATTGGATCACGTCTCTTTTACGATGGTCCCGGGCATCTACGGCTTGCTCGGGCCTAACGGAACCGGAAAAACGACGCTCATGCGCATCCTGTCCGACGTTCTGCAGCCGACCGGCGGAAAGGTGCTGCTGGATGGAATGGACAAGAGCGAGCTGAACGATCAATATCGCGCCCAACTGGGGTATTTGCCCCAGGAGTTAGGCATGTACAATCATTTTACCGCCCGCAAGTTTTTGCATTACATCGCCGCTCTTAAAGGCTTGAGCAAGGAAGAAGCGGACGAACGCATCGAAGATTTAGCCAAAACCGTCAATCTTGAAAATGAACTGGACAAAAAATGCGGCAAATACTCCGGCGGCATGAAGCGGCGCCTTGGCATCATGCAGGCAATGCTAAACAATCCTCGCATCCTCATTCTCGATGAGCCTACCGTCGGCCTAGACCCGATGGAACGTGTACGGTTCCGCAACTTTCTTACCGAAATCGCCAGCGAGCGTATCGTCCTGTTATCGACCCATATCGTATCCGATATCGACCATACCGCCAAACAGGTGCTACTGATGAAACAGGGTCAATTGCTGCGCCAAGGCACCATCGGCGAGTTGACTTCGCCGCTTCGGGGTGAGGTTTGGCAAGCCGTTGTCCCGGACAGACAGTTAGCCCGCATCGCGGAAAAAGGCATCGTCGTCAATATGCAGCAAGCGGAAGGAGGATTGGACCTGCGAGTGGTGTCCAAAGAGGCGCCCTGTGACAGCGCGGTCGCGGCGGAGCCTTGTCTGGAGGACGTGTATATGAGCATCTTCCAGACGATGACTCCCGAATCGGATGACCGACTCGCCAAAAGCGCCATCGCCAAGGTATTCAAGAGAGGGGGGATCGCCCGATGAAGCGGTTGATTGGGTTTGAGCTGCGGAAGATTTTGAACCGCAGGGTGATCATTGCCATTTTAGGCTGCCTGGCGCTGACCGTCTTCTATTTTATCCAAACGAGACATTCCGAGCCGAATAGTCTGTTGACCGCCTATCGGGAGAATCCCAAGCTTGTCTCGTCCCACGAAGGCCCCATCCAGCCAGCGCTGGCCAAGAAATACGAACCCCGGTTATATGAGACGTCTGCCTCTTTTTATCCCGGCCCCCATGAGGAAGTCATGAAACGTGTGCTGGAGCAGGAATACGCCGGCTCCGCCTATCAATCGGATCTATTCAAAGCCGAACTGAACGAGCTCCGGAAAGATAAGCGGCAATTGGAGTCCAGTGGAGAAACGAACACCTTCGCGTACAAGGATATGCAAAAAAAGCTGAGGATGCTGGATGACGTAAAGACTCCCGGTTTTTACGTGACGGATGTCTGGAGAGACCTGATCTATTACATCGCCTCCCCGCCCGGCTCGCTCTTTATCGGCCTCATCATGGTGCTGGCGCTCTGTTCGCTTTATTCCGGGGAAGCCGGGCACCGGATGGATGCGCTGATCTTGTCCAGCCGGAAAGGAAGGCTCCCCATCGTTCGGGCCAAACTGTTGGCCGGATTAATCTTTACCATCGGTTGGGTAACCGTCTTTTTCGGCGTCAGCGTTTTGGCCTCTTGCCTGCCCTATGGCTTCTTGAGATGGGACGCTCCGCTGAACAGCCTTTATTTATATAGAACGAGCCCCTATGACTGGACGCTAATTCAAGGCTTCCTGCTGCTGTACGCCATGACTTTGCTGGGGGCATGCGGTCTTTGTCTCTTTACCGCCCTGATCTCGGCTTCCCTCAAGAGCAGCTTGAGCAGCCTGGGACTTGCTGCGGTACTCGTTTTCCTGCCGCTGTTCTCGTTTCCAGGTATTCTCGGAAAATGGATCGCCTTCTTCTCTACCAGCATCATGTCGAACACGTCGCTCATCGGCAGCTACAAATCCTTTAATGTGTTCGGATACCCCGTCTTGTATCTGCCCCTTGCCATTGTCTCCTCCGTTGCATTGGCGGCCGTCGCTCTTGCGCTTATTCCCAAAGCCTTTGCTCGCAGGTTGAGGGTGTGAGAACCATTCGAAGACGCCCGGACCCTGAGTCCAGGCCTTTTCTTTCTGCAGAAAAATTCGCTGGCTCGCCTAGCGAAAGAAACCGGGAGCTTCCCCTATCCCCTGAAAAAACGCAAAAACCAAGGAGCCGGCGAGATTATATCGCTTCGTTCCTTGGTTTTTCGTAATTCAAGCCCGAGTGCTTGCTTCTTGGTCTTTCCTTCTAATTGCGTCCGTTGTTATTGGTTGAATGTTGGGTCATTCGCCAAATAGACTATCGCTCCTCTTGGCACAGATGATGATATTGACCAAATTCAGGAAATCTATCCCAATTCTTTTCAAGGGTGTCTTTAGCCTCACGTTCCTCAACAGAACCCGTGTTTAAATCTCTCTTTTCCATAGCGATATGACCATCTTCTCGAAAGCCAATAATCAAGCTGCTTGCTTTTTTATCGGTTTGACCCTCATATTCCCAATGCATTGCCGTTCTTAAGAAGAGTTTAGCATCGCTCATAACTTTAAAATCATAATTCAAATATTTACGGGTCCTATCATCATAAAACCCTACTGAAACCCAATCTTGTGTCACATTTATAATGTACTTAGGTTTTTCATCCTCAGTTAATACTGCTGTGTATTGTTGTTTCTTTTCATGACATAGGGATGCAGTCCGTTCATCAAGAATGTTCCATGGCTTCTTTTTGATATCTGACCATTCGTCGCAATAATATACATGCATCAATCATACACCTTCCCATTCGATTCCAGTTCGACTTCATTATAAGGGTAACGTGGAAGATTTTCTTATAAAAATTGTTTCTGGCTTCCCTCTTTACTTTTGCCATATGAAGCACTAAAGTCATCTGTAACCATCATTCGTCCGGAAGCTACTCCCATTTAGCCAGCTGTGACCTACCCAGCAATATCATCCAATCCTTTGCTTCGATTTTCCTGTATCCTTGCTTTAAGCCGAACAGGAGGAGGTGCGTCAACCATGCCCATCGAAAAAAGAACCGTCATCTACGACGCCGACCTGCAGATCGAAACGTACCGATTCGAGGGGATCAAGCAAAAGTTCCCAGACCACTTCCACGATTACTACGTCATCGGCTTCATCGAAGCCGGGCAGCGGTACTTGTCCTGCAAAAATAGAGAGTACATCATTAATCCCGGGGATATTACCCTCTTCAATCCGCGGGATGTCCATTCCTGCGAACAGATCGACGGAAAAACCTTGGACTACCGCTGCCTGAACATCAAATCCGACATCATGAAAAAAGCGGCGCTGGAGATTACGGGCCAAGCGTTCGAGCCGGTTTTTACGGAAACGGTACTGCCTGGCTCCGATCTTGCCGATTCCTTGAAAGAGCTGCACCGCATGATCAGCGGTGACGAATCGGACTTTATCAAGGAGGAGCTGTACCTGATCCTGATCGGCCAGCTTTTGCAGGATAATGCGGTCCCGCTGGCTTCTCCTCTTGAGCAAAGGCCGGATTCCGAATTTAAGGCGGTGTGCGATTACCTCGAAGCCCATTTCGCTCATGCAATCACTCTTGAAGAATTAAGCAAGCTGGCGAACATGAGCAAATACCATTTTTTGCGGACATTCACGCGGTATAAGGGGATCTCCCCTTACCAATATCTGATGACGGTTCGCATCGGCAACGCGAAAAAATGGCTGGAACAAGGAAGGTCCCCAATGGAAACCGCCCTTGCCGCCGGCTTTAGCGATCAGAGCCATTTTACTAATGCGTTCAAAAAATTTATCGGGTTGACCCCCAGGCAATACATGCGAATATTCTCTGCGGAAGCTTGCGCCGGATCGTTCGCTGTTGAAAGGAAGGTATGGATTTGAAACAGCAAGCCATCGTTTACGGGCACATGGCGGCCCTCTTCACCATTTTCGTTTGGGGCACCACCTTCATCTCAACCAAAGTGCTCTTGTCCGATTTCTCCCCTTTTGAAATTCTGCTGTTCCGTTTCATCATCGGCTATGTCGCACTGCTCGCCGTTCATCCCCATTTCATCAAATGGAAAAGCTTGCGGGAAGAGCTGCTCTTCGCCGGAGCGGGGTTGTGCGGCGTCACCTTGTACTTTTTTTGTGAAAATATCGCGCTTACCTATACGCTTGCTTCCAGTGTGGGGATCATCGTGGCCGTGGCTCCGTTTTTCACGGCGGTTCTGGCCCATTTCTTTCTGAAAGGCGAACCGCTGCGGCCGACCTTTTTTGCCGGCTTCGGGGTGGCTATTCTGGGCATCATCCTCATCACCTTTAACGGAAGCTATGTCCTGAAGCTAAACCCTTTGGGAGATTTTCTGGCCGTTCTCGCCTGCGTCTGCTGGGCCGTGTATTCCATTTTGATGCGTAAAATCAGCGATCTCGGCTATCCGACCATCGGCTGCACCCGGAGGGTGTTCTTTTACGGTCTCGTGTTCATGATGCCGGTACAGTTTACGTCCGGAACGAGACTTGAACTCTCCCGATTTGCCGATCCAGTCAATCTGCTGAATATCCTGTTCCTCGGTCTCGGAGCTTCTGCCTTGTGCTTCGTCACCTGGAACTGGTGCGTGGGCGTGCTCGGCGCGGTGAAAACCAGCGCTTATATCTATCTGGTGCCTGTCGTCACCATCGTGGCATCCTATCTGATCTTGCAGGAAAATATAACCGGATCTGCCCTCGCCGGAGCTTTCTTGACCTTGGCAGGCCTCTTCCTCTCGGAGAAAAAGCTCAAACCAAAAAGCAGGCTCAAACCGATGCAGACGGTCTCCCGGGAGGAATCGCTATAACCGGGCCGTAATGACGAAGCGGGCGGCGTTTGTTCGTACCCCTTTTTCCGTTTGATGCTCCGTAACGAATTGCCGAAGGATGTGAAAATCCCGTTCGCTACTCCCAAAACCGGGAATGATCGGGGTATGCTTTAAAAGAAAGATCAAATCCTCCGCCGTCTCGTAATACTCGGTATCATCGAATTCAAAGGTCTGAATTTCCGCAAAGCCCGCTTCTTTCAACTCTGCGACATAACGCCCCATCATAGCACCATCCGCTTCGCCCCATGCCTGTCCTCTGCCGAAGGCTTCTTTCAGGTTTCGCTTATCGTTTTCACTTACTTGCTGAGTCAGGAAGCTTCCGCCCTTCTTTAACACCCTAGCGATCTCACTAGCCTGAAAACCGGAATGCCTGCAAGAAACGACGTCGAAAAATGCCTCTGGGAACTCCAATTCCTCGGCTTCCATTTGAAAAAAGCGCACATTGCGGATGTCCGGTCTGGCGGCATTCCTTTTTGCGGTTTCAATCATGCCAGAAGATTGATCAATGCCAACCAGTAGCAAAGCGGAATCGGCGATGCTCAGAATCTTTTCTCCGCCTCCCGTGCCGATGTCCAGCAGTAGATCCGTCTTCGCGCATGTTTTCGTTACTTCCGTGTAAAAGTCCCAGTTTGTCCCTTCGGTCATGCATTTTACCCTGGAAAAATCCCAACCGTTGGCGACCCCGACTTCATCGTAAAAAGCTTTGTACTCACTGGCGTTCATGCCCTTCACCCCGCTTCAAGCTTTATTATAGAGATTCGGAGGTTCAGCGATCAATCGTTTATAAACAATGCGGCGGTATCGCAGAAAAAAACGTCCGCTCCACGATACGAAACGGACGTTAAGATCAAGCTATAGCGAGGAGATTATTCCATTATTGGATTATTCAAAGAAAGCCTCAATCTCGATGGGATGTTACTTGCGCAACCGTAAAGTCCCTCGAATTTTTCGTTTCTTGAATGGTGTCGCATGGGAGAACTAGCTTCTTAGTGGAAGAGCGGCATGCTCGCAAAAAAACAAGCGACCCCGGATTCAACATCCTGTGATCGCTTGCTTCTATATTTCCTTATCATCAAGTTCATTCCAACGTAATCTCAAACAACCTCGCACTATACGTCTTCGGCAGGTTCACCGTCAAAGTTTGGTTCCCGGCGTTCCAAGCATACTCGCAGTCCTCGAAAGATGGATAAGCGCAGCGGACGGTGACTTTACGACCGCCTGTATAAGCGATCGGCAGCGTGCAGGTGCCGGTTTCGCTGTTTCTACGCCAAATGGCAACATACTGCTTATGCTCCGTACGCAAGCCGAGGCTTACCCAAGGATCAGCGAACTTGGAGAGTCCAAGAGGCCAAAACGGCAGCGCCGTCTTGATGTCATGCCGGATCGTCTTATAACAATCCAGCGCCTCCTTCACAAGTGCCTTTCTCTCGGCGTTAATGTGGACCAGATGGCCGCTTTGATGGATACGCAGCAACATGGCGTTCACCATGTTGAACACAACTTCTTCCTTGTCTCCCTCCGTCAGCGGATACGACCAGATGGCCGATTGTTCGGGAGTGAGGCCGGACGGAGAGTTGGCAGCGATGGTGGCATAACGCCGGTAATCTTCTTGGTCGCTGGTAGACTGGATGGAATGCCGCTGCAGCATGGCGTAGTCGATCCGTAAGCCCCCGCTGGAGCAATTTTCGATGATGAGATGCGGATATCTGGCAAAAATCCCGTCCAACCAAGCGAGATAAGCCCGCTCGTGCTCCAACAGTCCCTCGCCGATGCTGTCGGCGTAAAGCTCTGTACCGATTCCCGGCTCAATGTTGTAATCCATTTTGATGTATCCGACGCCATAGTCCGCCACCAGCCGGTCGATCACTTCGTTAGCATGCTCCACCACCTGGGGATTGCGGAAGTCCAACTGATACCGGGAGCGGTCGTGGACCTTTTTGCCATGCCGGGTAAAGAACCAATCCTCTGGTACTTCCTTTGCTTTCGGGCATTTGATGCCCATGACTTCAATTTCAAGCCAAACTCCCGGGATCATGCCTTTCTTGCGGATATAATCAGTGACTTCGATCAGCCCGTTCGGAAACCGTTCACGGGACTCCCGCCACTCACCGACATTGTCCCACCAGAAACCGGGGGAATACCAACCCGCGTCGATACAAAAATATTCGCAGCCCGCTTCCGCCGCAGCGTCGATGAGGGGCAGTTCTTTTTCCGTCGTCGGGTCAGCCCATAAGCAGTTCATATAGTCGTTGAAAATAATCGCCAAGCTCTCATTATCTTCGTTAGACCTGCGGATGACTCGCCGGTAGCGGGTCAGTTCTCCCATGGCCTGGTCAAAACCGCCCACTGCTACTCCAACCGCAACGGGAACCGATACGAAGGAATCGCCTTGCGCTAGATTTTTAAACCAGTGAGATTCCTGTTCCGTCGGACCGCTTAACGCCAAATACAAATGAGCCGTCTGGTCAGAGATCTCCCAGTGCCAGGAGCCGTTATGCTCAATCTGCCAAAACAGATTGCTTGCCGTCTCCCGATTTTCGAGATAGCCCATGGGGAGGTATTCCTTCGTAGACCAGTTCCCTGTGTTTGTAACACCGATGGCTTTCGAGGAACGCTGCTCGACAACCTGCTGCGATTGCGATAGGCCCAACTGATCCAGCGTGTAGCTCTTCCAGTCCATCTCCCGCTGCCAGGAATTGTGGGGGATTTTCAGCAGCATTTTTTCGTCACGGGGCAGAATGCCTTCTTTTTCAATGCCGGTATAGTTAAAAGAGGATATGTACTCCAAGGTTTGCGTTTCCGCACCCCGGTTGACCACCTCGCTGTACGCCCGGATAACGGAAATGCCGTCATAAAACTGAATATGGCTAGTCACATAAACCCCGGTTTCCGCGTCAAAGGTCGTCACTTCTAGCTTACGGCCGAGAGCGTTGCGGTAGTCTTTGTGGCTGTCGTACTGCATCCGGTAGCCCGGAGCCGTCACGATGTACTTCGTGCCATGGCGCTCGAGCGGCCTGTCCAGTCCCGATAAATTGAGTTCCACCAGATTAAAGCTGCCTTCCCGCGTCTTCGCGACGATGTCTTTTTCATCAAAAGGCTGAGCCGAAAAATGAAGCAGCTTCACCTGGTTGTCGGCGGTAATGTCCAGCACCATGTGGATACGGTTTTCGTGGATATGTATGCGAGTCATGGAAATCTCCCTTTTTCTTAGAGTCGGCGAGTCCTTCCCCCATTATAATCCATTAGGTGCAAATCCAGAAATACGTCAAGGGGTGAAATGATATTTTGGCAAAAAAATAAGACAGGGCGTAAATTGCCCTATCCTCTGGGATTGCAAACGCGGTAAAATTTACATTTTGTTATCATAAATCCCCCTATATTCTCTTGGCAAAAGTTCAGCAATTTTCATCATAATGTGATTTAAACAATCCGCTTCCCAGTTTCCTTTGGTCTCATCATCGCTTTTTTTAGGCAGATTGAAAACTTCACCAATGTTAATATTTATATCAGCATCACAAAATGCTTCTTTACCCATATCATTTTTTATAGGCATAAATTTTTCTGTACCCCAAATCCCTATTGGCACTATCGGAGCGTTGGTGAGCTTTGCAAAGAGCAGAATTCCTTTTTTCCCTTCAAGCATCGTTGCCGATCTGCTCCGTGTCCCTTCGGGAAATATTAACATGTTGTTGCCTTCTTTTACAGCGCTAATGACCTTTTTGATCGCATCTTTGTCAGGTGAATTTGGCAATATTGGGATGGTTCTCACGATTTTAAAACCCAAATTTGTCATGGAATTCGATTCTAATTTTTTCCCAGCTAAAAAGATCATATTCTCTTTTTCCAATACTTTATTCAATACTAAACCATCAGAATTACTTAAATGATTGCATACAAACAAATAGGGCCTTTTAAAATCACAGTCTAAATTTTCAAGACCTTTTACATCTAACCTTGCATGCCTTTTTATCTGCAAATTAACATAAAACCTAACAAACATGATTAGTAAAGGTTCTGGCAATAGATTAACAAACTTCAATAATAATTTATTCATCACATACTAACTCCTTCATATATCCATACAACACAACCGCGCCGTACAAAATGAAACTACCTGCTAGTATCTTATCATAGCTCTAACAAAAAAAGCCCGCCACATCGACGGACTTTCTAACGTTACTCCGAACTTCCTCCTACTCCCCAATCTCCATCCCAACCGTAAACCGAAACCCATACAACTCATAACCGATCTGAGTGTAAAGGCGGATCGCTTTCCGGTTGGTCCCGCGGGTGCCCAAGGTCGCGATGGTTTTGCCCTGCTGCTTCAGATGCTCCAGCGCGGCGCAGATGATGTTGCGGGCGATGCCTTGCTTGCGCCATTCCGGAGTGACGAACACATTTTCCGTCGCGCTTCGTTCCTCTGTAATTCTCCATGTAGAGGTATTGCCGATCATTTCGTTACCGCTGAAGGCGCAAAAATTGATCATTTCCGGCGATCCCTGCATCCAACGCAAATGGTTCAGACTCCATGCCACCCCGTCGAAAGAAGCCAGCTCCGCTTGGTTGAATTGCTTCAAAGCCGCGTCGTTATCCAGCACAAAAGGCTTTATCTCCACGCCCTCCGGCAGCGGATAACAGGGAATGTCCCGGTTCAGATCAAACTTGTAAACAACGATGTTCTCAAATATAGTAAACCCTCGGGTCAAATAATAGCTTAACCCCGTGAGATCATCCGCATCCATATACTGGGCCATGACAATGCGTTTTTCCGGATGCTGCGCCTTGATTTCTCGTGCGCGTTTGATCAACGCATCGGTAAGAGCTACTTTTATTGCTTCATCCTCGCCATTTTCCCCAAAGGCCATTTCAAAGGTGAGAAAGCGGACAAAATCCTTTTCATCATCGTGTCCTACCGCATCGAATGTGTCGTGACGCATCAGGTGGGCGACCGCCACAATCTCGTTTTCCCCGTTCACGGCGCAAAACATATTCTTCTTGTCATAATCGCCATGATACAAAATAAGCAATTTCAGGACGAAATCTAATTTGGCAATATTCTCGACATCCTCGTCTTGCGGATTTCGGATGACGAAATCAGTCAGGTTCATGAATCGACTCTCCCTTTCAAATTAACTATCTCATAATGAAATGATGAAGCAGAAAGCTTTGAGAAACAAGGGAGACTTTTAGAAAAAAAGAACTTCATCCCGAATTGCGGAACTTGCATGAACAGATACGGAAAAACCGCCCCCATAAGGGAGCGGTTATAAGCGTTCATCTTCACTTCGTTAATACCCATGCTAAGCAATTAGAACGAAAACGTCACCTTGCTTGCAGCCGAGTCGATGGGCTTTCCTTTCGCGTTCAGCAGGTAAACTTCCAGCCGGCCTTCGTCATGAGCCAACCCTTTCGGCTTTGGAAAGGAGATTCGGAAGGCGCCGGAGGCATCCGCTGCATCCCGGTAGGCCGTTCCCGCGTCGGTCAAGTTGCCTTTTGCGTCATAGACCCGGTAGCCGATCCAGACCGTTTCGTTTAGCCACGGCTTTATCTTTTTCAGGTCTAGCATTCCCTGTATGCCGATTTGATTGGAGGTGGCGTTAAGCGTCATCGACGATACGGCAAAATGGCTGCTCTTGAAGTGCTCCAGCTTTTTCTCCGTCACGATATCCGCATCGTTCAAAGTGCCTTTTATCCGCCAGATGTCATACGTATATTCCGCCCGACCGCTGAGATTCGGCGCCGCATCGCTGTCGGTGAAATACGCCTCCACCGCGGTCGGATCGGGAAGCATCCCGTTTACCGTGCGAAGCAGCCCTCCGTTGTGGTTTCGTGGAAACCCGGTTTGTGGGCTCCCCAAAACGCCTTCCACCTTCCATGTTCCTCCCCCGCCCCATACCGAGCCTCCGTCTATGCTCACGATTTGCAGACTTTCGCTGATATAATTCGGCTGAGTGGATGGATAGGGATGAAGTTCCCGGATAGCGATGAAACGGTCCCGGCTCGGATCATAGGTGATATCGAAATTATTGAGCCAATCCGGCTGCCCGTTGGCATCCGTTAGTCCGTTCGTTGTCAGCGGAACGGCGTCTCCGATGACGGGATCGCTCATGTCCCTCAGGTTCATATCGATGCGATATCCTCCGGTGGCGGCGGCATCCCCTTTGGTGAAAAAGAGCAGCAGGCGTCCTTGGCCGTCCACGCTGGTAGCCGACGGTTGGCCGACTCCCCAGTATCCGTCATTGGGGTACGCCACGATGGGGTCCGGATATTTTACCCATTCGCCGGAAAGCTCCGTAGCGAAGGCGACGCCGATTTGATTATGGGCGCTCATGTTCAAGTCGTTCCCCAAATAGAAGAGTGCATAGTTATATTCGGTTCCCTGGAACAAGAACTTTCCCGCGATCACAGTGGGATCGCAGACGTGAAAGCTGTCCCACGTACCGGTCGCCCCAGCCTGAAGCACGGGGTGGGATTCCGCCACGACTCCGTTTTCGATGCGGGTATAATAGATGCTGTCCTTGATCACCCCGTCTTCCTCGTTATGGCAGGTCCACATATGCTCGGTATTCCCTTCGCGGATAACCGCGGGAGCATAGGCATACCGGCTGCCTGCCGGATCGTAAACTTTGGCAAGATTTCCCGTGTCCCACAGAACCGCGGCCGTCGCCGTCTGCCAAGGCAAGAGAACAAGAAGCACCAGCGCCAACACCGCAAAACACCAGCTTACCCTCGTTTTCACAAAACGTCCTCCTTGATGAATCGGATGGGGCGGACCCATGGCCCGCCTCCTTCATCGTAATGGCCGTCCGAAACCCTTGTCAGCTTCGATCTTTTGACTGTCTTTTGTTTACCTTCGGGTATGTCGAAACGCGTAAACAAAAGGGAGAGGAATTCAGAGCAGGTCATGCGATAATAGGAATGAGCCTTCCGAAAGGAGCGAGCGTATGAAGAAGCTCCCGTTCAGGCCGGTGCCCGCCTCCGGCTTCAATTTGATCCAAAAGCTGCTGATGGCTTTTCTGCTTGCCCTTCTACCGATTCTGATCATCAGCATGCTGATGAACAAATCCGGTGAATCCTCCGTCCGCAAGGAAATCACCAACTCCCTCCGGTCCAACGCCCGTTTCTACCTAAGCACCTTTGAGCTGGAGATGGAGCGGGTGCTGCGAATGAAGCAGCAATATATATTGGACAACCAAGTGCAGGATTTGATGATGTTTCATTACATTTATTCGGACGCCGATGAGGTCTACGCCATTCAAGATATCGAGCGCAGGCTGCAGCAATTTAAGGATTCCAGTTTGTTCGTCCAGGAACTGAAGCTCTACATCCCCGATCTCGGGACGACCGTCCACAATCACCGGGTGGATAAGCAGCTTCCGGAAGATGAACTATCGGCCCTGGTCCGGCTCTATAATTCCGGAAAGCGCTTGCTGCCTCTAGGGGACCGCCTCATTCTCGGTGAACGCTACCCATCCGGCGGAGCGACGGAAACCCCGGCCAAGCTCTGGCTGGAGGTCGAACTCTCCCGGTCGAATATGGAACGCTCCCTGAAAGAAATCTCCACCTACAACGGTGGTGAGGCGCTGATCGTCGATCATGCGGGAGCCTGGTCGCTGGGGACTCTGCCCCGGGACGGAATGCCGCTAAACGAGCTGCTGGCCTGGCTTAAGCTGGATCATCTCTCTCCCGACTCGCCGTCTCGGGGAATCGGACGCTTTCAGATCGACGGGAAAGCCTATATGTATGCCTATGAATCGTCCAATCTATTGGACGCATCCCTTGTCGTATATTTGCCCGAGGAAAGCTTTCTTGGACCGATCAGCTTTTATAAGCGCTTATACATCATTCTCGCAGCCACCTCACTTCTCATGATTCTCGTTTTCTCCGCCTGGATCTACAAGATGGTGCACCAGCCGATGTTCCGCCTGATCGGGGCTTTCCGACGTCTGGAAAAAGGAGATTTCGGCGTTCATCTCTCCTCCGGGAGCAAGGACGAGTTCAGCTATCTGTATCAACAGTTCAACAAAATGTCGGGACGGCTGCAGCAGTTGATTCAAGACGCCTTCGAGCAGGAGCTTCGCCTGAACCGGGCGGAACTGAAGCAATTGCAGGCGCAGATCAATCCCCATTTTCTCTATAACATCTTCTTCCTGTTGAACCGAATCATCCAGCTCGACGATATGGACAACGCCAAGAAGCTGACCCAGCATCTCGGCCAGTTCTTCCGCTTCATTACCCGGAACAAATCCGATGAGGTCCGCTTAAGTGAAGAATTCGCCCATATCGAAGCCTACACCGGCATTCAGCAAATGCGTTTCGGCAGCCGTTTGTCCGTTCAAACCGAACCCCTTCCCGCTGACGCAGAAGGATTGCTCGTGCCCAGGCTGATATTACAACCCATTGTGGAAAACGCCTTCGAGTACGGGCTGGAGGATCATTTGGAAAAAGGCTTCCTGAAGATATGGACCGAGCAGCAATCCGATTGGCTCTTGATTCACGTTGAAGACAATGGGGGCGGCCTGACCGACGTGAAGCTGGCTGAAGCGGAAGACCTGATCCAAGACAGCAAGCGTGATATCGAAGTCACCGGGATGGTCAACATCCACCGCCGCCTACAATTGAAATTCGGCGAAACGTCGGGCTTGTCCCTTTCCAGAAGCGAGTTGGGCGGCCTCCATGTCACCATCCGGCTGCCGATTGCCGCAGAAGACGACCACTAGGAGGAAACAACATGTACCGATTGCTCATCATCGATAACGAAGAATATGTCGTTGACGGTCTCGTCGACCTGTTCAGCTCTGATAAGCACCCCACCTTGGACGTTCAAGGTGTTTATTCTGCCGCGGAGGCTCTGAACGTTCTGATGGCGACCTCCATGGACATCGTCATCACCGACATCCGCATGCCGGGAATGACCGGTCTTGAGCTGCAGAAGATCATCGCGGCCAGATGGCCCCATTGCAAAGCGATCTTCCTGTCCGGGTATGATGATTTTTCCTATGCCCAAGAAGCCATTCGCGGCGGCTCGGTGAACTACATCCTGAAAACCGAGACGGACGACGTCATTATCGATGCCGTCTATCAGGCCATCGAACTTACCCGCAAGGAACGGGAAACCCAAGACGTCATCGAAGAGGCTCGAAAGCAAGTGCGCCAGGCGCTTCCCGCCCTGCAGCGGGAGTTTGTGGAGAGCCTGCTGATCGGCGACAAGACAGCCCGGGCCTCTTTAAGCCAACAGTTGGAGCAGTTGGCCATTCCCCTGTCGGCGGACAAGCCGCTGTTTGCCGCGGTGGCTAAAGTGGACGAGTGGCCATCCGACTACTCCCACTACTCCCGCTCCCTGCTGCTCTATGCCGTGCAAAATATCTCCAACGAATATTTGTCTATGTCCTCCATCTATTACTCCTTCGTCTATGATCACTCCAAAATCGTCTGGCTCGTCCAGTCGAAGGCCGAACCTTGGCTGGAGGAATTGCGCAACCGCAGCATGGCGGCCATGACCTCCCACTTCCTGTACGGCACCTTCGAGTGCGTTCAATCCTCCTGCCTCGACCTTCTTCACCTGCCGCTATCCTTCGCCATCGGCAGAGGTCCCGTCGATTGGCATACCCTTGACGAAGAAATGGACCGCTTGCTGGAACAGTTACAGGGCACAGTCAAGAAACAGCAGCTGTATATGGAGCCCGAACAGTCGAAGGACGGCGGGGAACCGGCCAAATCTCCGCTTTTGCAGCATGAAGTTTTCAAGCACTACGAGCATCTCGGCTACTGTCTTGACCATAAAGACCGTGAAGAGTTTACCCGCAAGCTGGAGTTTCTCATCCGCATCGGCGACAAGGCGCATAAAACTGGCCAAGGCCTTACCTGCCTGCAGCTCGCCAGCTCGCTGTTCTCCATTTTGCTAGCCGCTTTGGAAAAGCTGCGCACGGACGATCTGCCCGAGTCCATCGATGATATCGTGCAGACAGCTAAATCGGGAAACCTGATCTCCGATTGGGAGAAGCAGCGGTTGCAGCTCCGGGCCTTGGGGGACTTCATTTTCCAGATGCAGCTTCACGCGGAAGAAAAGGAAGAGAATCGGGTCGTTCAAAGCATTCACGCTTATCTAGACGCCAACTTGGGAGGCGATCTATCCCTGAAAACCATGGCTCTTGCCATGGGGCACAACCCGTCCTATCTCTCCCGTCTTTACAAGCAGAAGGCTGGTAAGGGCTTATCCGAAACCATCACGGAGCGCAAGCTCGTCAAAGCCAAAGAGCTGCTGGCCAACTCCGAATATCGGATTCAGGACGTATCCCAAGCTATCGGTTTTTTGTCGGACCATTATTTCTACCGGTTCTTCAAAAAAGCCACCCGCCTCACCCCCCAAGAGTATCGCGATCGGTTGAATGTAAACGGAAGAGAGCCGGACAGGTAAAAAGATCGAAGTAGAAACCGGCGGGATTTCCGCTCTACAATGAGAGCACGGTAGGCCTAACCGATTGCACGGAATGAACAAGGGAGGTTCAGGAATGAAATTGAAGAAATGGTCAGCAAGCCTGCTCGCGTTTGTCCTGATGATGACGGTCGTGCTCACCGGATGCGCGGGAAGCAAAGATAACGCCAAGGAAACCGCTCCGGCGGCCACATCCGCAACTGGAACGGGTACCCAGTCCCCTACGGGAGCCCCTGCAGAAAAAGGCTATGACGATGTGATGAATATCGATTGGTACGTCAACCTTTCCTGGTGGAAGTACCCGGGGAATTACGGCAAGGACAAGTTCTCGGAATATATCAAGGAACGCTTCGGACTTAACATCAACTTCATCACCCCAGCCGGAGACGGCTCGGATCAAATGTCCGCCATGATCGCTACGGGCCAGGTTCCCGACCTCGTGACGGTGGAATCTTGGCTGGATTACAAAACCAAGCTGGCCAAAGGCGGATACCTGGTTTCCATCAACGAACTGATCGATAAATACGTGCCGAACTTCAAGCCTTATCAGGATATTTTCAACTGGTATAAGGAATCGGACGGCAAGACATACGCCCTTCCCAACTATGCTTACTCCAGCTATGCGATGAAGCCGGGAGAGAAGCTGGAACCGAACAGCGCCTTCACCCTGCGCAAAGACATTTACGAGCAGCTTGGCCGTCCGGACATCTCTACCGCAGACAAGTTCCTGGATGTTCTGGAGCGCGTAAAGAAAGAAGTCAAAACCTACGACGGCAAGTCGCTCATTCCGCTTCAACTGTATGAATTCACCTCCAATGGCAACAGCTCCGTAAACTGGCTGAACGAATACTTCGCTGTCCCGTACGAGGATGAAAGCGGCAAGCTGCTGAATCGCACCTACTCGGAAAAATATTGGGAAGTGCTGAAATTCCTGAACGACGCTTACCGGCGCGGGTTGATTTCCAAAGACAACTTCACCGACAAGCGCGACCAGATCAACGAGAAAATCGCCAGCGGACGCGTATTCGCTTCCTTGACGGCTCCTCAGGATTTCACCGAGCAAATGCGGACGCTCTACAACATGGATGACAAAGCCCAATACGAAGCCTTCGCCCTCCGCAACTATGAAGGCGACGATCCGGTCCTTACCGACATCCGCGGCTTTGGCTGGCTCGTCACAATGGTAGGGAAAAATTCCAAAGCCCAAGAACGAATCGCCAAGCTGCTGGAATTCCTGAACAGCAAAGAAGGCCAGCACATGGTCCACTTCGGTTGGGAAAACGAAACCTACACCTACAACGAAGACGGCACCATCAAATGGACGAAGGAGTATGAAGACGCCTTGGCCAAAGGCGACGGCTCCGAGAAAAAATGGGGAATGGGCTTCAACCTGCTGATGGACTGGTATTCTGTCAAAGATTTGTTCCCGCAGCCCGAAAAGCCGGTGGATCAGTATCTCGCCGAGAAAACCATGAAGAAACCTCTTCTGGAATACAGCTACGATACGAGCGCTGTGGGCGGTAAACCTAACCCGGATCATCCCGACCGCGACAAAATGCTCGAGACGAGCAACCGCCTGTCCCTGTTCTGGGGTAAGGAACTGCCGCGCATCATTATGGCGGAATCCGAAGCGAAAGCCCGCTCCATCTATGAAGATGTCCTCTCCAAAATGGACGCCATGGGTAGAGCCGATCTCGACACTTACAACAACGAATTGTTCCAGGGCGCCAAGGAAGCTCTCGGCATCGACCGCTCCTGGCCTCCGTTCCGCAAATAACATTCGTTATAGTCCCGACCTCGCGCCGGCGTTCCTGATGCCGGCGCGAGCTTTATCCAAAGGAAAGGGGTCCGGCCCATGCTTTCGCCAAACCCGATCGCCAAATCCCGCACGAGCCTGTTTCTCCGCTTTCTCAAACAGTGGCAAATTCAGGTGATGGCGCTTCTGGGCGTCGTTTTCGTACTCATTTTCAACTATGCGCCCATGTTCGGCATCGTCATCGCCTTCAAGAAAGCCGATTATTCCGTCAACCTGATGAGGAGTCTCACAGAAGCTCCTTGGGTCGGTTTTCAATACTTCCGGGAATTCATGAACGATTACCAATTCCGGGATATCCTGCTCAATACCGTCGGCTTGAACCTGCTGCAGCTTGCCATCAATTTCCCGGCACCCATCCTGTTTGCCATTCTCATCAACGAGATCATGCACAAACGGTTCAAAAAGATCGTACAGTCCATCAGTTATTTTCCGCATTTCATTTCCTGGATCGTCTTCGGCGGCATCGTCATCAATATGCTGTCCGTGGAAACCGGTGTCGTCGTCTCGGGTCTGCTCAAACTCGGGATCATCTCCGAGCCCGTGTCGCTGCTGGGGGAACCGGGTGCCTTTTGGCCGATTATTATCATCACGTCCATTATCAAAGGGCTTGGATGGGGATCCATTATCTATCTGGCCGCCATCACGTCCATCGATCCAACCTTGTACGAAGCTGCGACGATCGACGGGGCAGGCCGGTTCCGACGCATCTGGCACATCACGCTCCCCTCGATAGCAGGAACGATCATCGTCTTTTTCCTGCTGTCCGTCAGCAATCTGCTCAACTCGTCCTTCGATCAGCTGTGGGTTTTCCAAACGCCTCTCAATCTCGAGCGCAGCGAAGTGATCGATACCTTTGTCTACAAAATCGGCATCACTCAGATGAGGTATTCGTACACCACCGCCGTCGGCTTGTTCAAATCGGTCGTGGCTCTCGTCCTGCTCGTCAGCGGCCATTTGGTCAGCAAAAAGGTGGCTGGACGGGGCATCTTCTAGGAGGGAATTCACATGGCTCGCAAAAAATGGGACTGGTTCACAGTCGTCAACTATACCCTGCTCGGCTTGTTTTGCCTGATCACCATCTACCCGCTCTACTTCGTTCTTGTCGGATCTTTCAATGAGGGCAACGACTACATGCGCGGCGGGATCTACTTTTTCCCCAGGGCGTTCAGCCTGGCCAACTATTCCGTCGTGCTGGAGGACGACAGGCTGTACAACGGCTTCACGGTCAGCATCCTGCGTACGGTAGTCGGTACGGTAACCAGCGTGTTATTTACCGCTATGGTCTCCTATGCCATGTCCCGGCGCAATCTAATCGGCCGCTCGCCGTATTATTGGATTCATCTGTTCACGCTGTTCTTTGGCGGCGGGTTGATTCCCTATTTTCTCGTCTTGAAAAACCTGCACCTGATCAACTCGTTCTGGGTGTACGTCATCCCGACGATGTTCTCCGTCTTCAATATGATCAGTTTCAATTCGTTTTTCCGGGAGATTCCCGAGGAGATTCACGAATCGGCTACCGTCGACGGGGCGGGGGACTTCCGCATCTTCGTCTCCCTGTTCATTCCGCTGTCGGCTCCGGTGCTGGCGACGGTTGCATTGTGGAACGCCGTCGGGCATTGGAATTCCTTTTTCGACGCGATGATCTTCACCACCAAGCAGAATCTGATGCCGCTGCAACTGTTCCTGATGAAAATGATCCGGGAAGCCGACGTCATTTCCAACAGCCAATACGTTCCGCCGCAGGTGCAAAAGAAGATCAGCGTGCAAACCATCCGGATGGCCGCCATCGTGATCAGCACCATTCCCATTTTGGTGGTTTATCCGTTTCTCCAGCGATTTTTCGTCACCGGCTTCATGGTCGGTTCCCTGAAAGGATGATGACAGGCGATGGAAAAAGAGAAGAAAACGGCACAGGACATGCGGCAGGAACCGCCTTCCTATCTGCTGTTTGACGACGAGGACGGCATTTACAACTATTGCCCCTCTCCCGTTTGTGTGGATGAAACAACGATGGTTATCTTTTACTGCGCCAATACGTGGCCGGGGCTAGTCATTGATGATATTTACGCCCGCAAAGGAAAGTTGGAAGACGGCAGGTGGACATTCGGGGATAAATTCCGCGTGCTTCAGCCGGAGCGCACCGGTTGGGACTGCATTCACGTCTGCGATCCAGATGTGATCCGTGGAGAATTCCATTACCGGGGAGAAGACTACTCGTGGCTGATGGTCTATCTCGGCTGCGACATCCACCACTGCTACCACAACCAGATCGGCATCGCTTTCGCCAAATCCATTGAAGGCCCCTACGTGAAATACGAGGGGAATCCTATCGTAGGCTACGACGAGGTGTTCCACTGGGGGAATGGGCAGGCGTCCCTGCTTTCTCTAGACGGCAAAGGAAAAATCCGCATGCTGTATTCCCAGACCGTGCATGAATATGAGCGCCGTTTGCAGCTCTGCCGCACCTTCTGGCGTGATCTGGATCTGTCGGATGCGGACCACCCCATCATCGGTGAGGAGGTAGCGATGCATGAGGGCGGTCTCATGAACCGCGACGGCTCCAAAGCGGAGGCTGCTTTTAATCCGACCATCGCCTGGGATAGAGAACGCGATCTCATCTATCTATCGCGGGAAGGCACTCCTTTTGATAAAACCCGGTCACCGGATTTCATCGCCCCCTATACCCAACTTGCCGTCATTTCCCGCAGCGATTTTGAGCGCAATGAGGGGGGCTGGACCGTCGTTCATAATTTCGGAGCAGAAGATACGGGCTTTGAGCGGAACCATAATGCCGGCATCATCAAGAATGCTTACGGCTGGTTGCAGGATTCCTGCAGATTGCCCATGGCATTGACCGTCTCCGAACTGAAGGATCGGGACTTCCTTTGGACATACCGCATCTATCACCGGGAGCTGCTTCTGCCGGATAGCGGGCTCTCTGGCCGGGAGGAATGGTAAATGTCGAGAATCTATGTGCTGCAAGCCCCCCGCCTCGCTGTAGCAGCTGCGCGAATGAAAGCGGATGTCAATTATGTAGGGTTGCTTGATGCCGAAACAGCCTCCTGGCTGGAGGAAAATCACGTCTTTATCCGGGATATGTGGGAGGAGGGCGAGCTTACCCGAAAACGGCTGCAAAGGCTGTACCACCGCCTGTTTCCCGGCGATTTTCTGCTTATGGACGGAACCTTGCCCGGTCCGTTGCAGGCATTGGCGAGCGAATATGCCGTTCAGGCGGGAGCCCGAGTAGTCATTGGCTTGAAGACGGAAACAAGCACCCAGGGGGCAGTCCGTCAGATCAGCGGTTTCACGGAAATCCTGATCCACGAACCGGAAGCGACTTGGACAGGCACTCCGCAGACGGTCATCCCTCTTAAGCAGGGTGAAAATCTGGAAGCATGGACAGGCGCTTTCGCCCTCTGTCTCATGAACGGACTCTCGCCGGAAGCTTCGGCAGGGTTCTGCCGCCGGGTGGCTGCCTTCGCCGATCTTCCTTGGTATGATGAAGTTGCCTACGATCATTGAACGAAATCTTATATTTGGATATTTGGAGGTATACACTATGAAATCTTTTCCCGTTCTCCCCGTCGATCAGCTTGTCCGGCGGCTGGAGCATCCCGGGCGCAAGGACGGCAT
>NZ_CBQR020000071.1 GCF_000455485.1 Gorillibacterium massiliense | reverse complement strand
TCTTAAGCAGGGTGAAAATCTGGAAGCATGGACAGGCGCTTTCGCCCTCTGTCTCATGAACGGACTCTCGCCGGAAGCTTCGGCAGGGTTCTGCCGCCGGGTGGCTGCCTTCGCCGATCTTCCTTGGTATGATGAAGTTGCCTACGATCATTGAACGAAATCTTATATTTGGATATTTGGAGGTATACACTATGAAATCTTTTCCCGTTCTCCCCGTCGATCAGCTTGTCCGGCGGCTGGAGCATCCCGGGCGCAAAGTCCGCATTGTGCTTGACACCGACACCTATAATGAAATTGACGACCAGTTTGCCGTCGTTTACGCTTTGAAATCGCCGAAAGCCATGACCGTTGAAGCCCTTTACGCGGCTCCCTTTTACAATGAGCTTTCGGACAGTCCTGCCGACGGCATGGAGAAGAGCTACCAGGAAATTCTGAAGATCCGCAAGCTGATGAACCGGGAGGACCTTCCGGTCTACCGGGGTTCGACGAGTTATCTGCCTGCCGCCGATCAGCCCGTGGAAAGCGAAGCCGCTAGGGACCTAGTGAAACGGGCAATGGCTTCCGATCCGTCCGACCCGCTCTATGTGGTGGCCATCGGCGCCATTACCAATGTCGCCTCCGCCCTCCTCATGGAGCCGCGTATCGTTGAGCGCATCGTCCTCGTCTGGCTCGGCGGCAATGCGATGCATTGGGGGGACACCAATGAGTTCAACCTCATGCAGGATTTGCACGCCTCCCGGCTTGTCTTCGATTGCGGGGTTCCGCTGGTGCTCGTCCCTTGTCTTGGAGTAGCCACCCATCTGCAAACGTCCCAGTCCGAGTTAAGAGACTCGATCAAGGGTAAAAGTGCTATCGGCGATTATCTCTATGAAACGTATTCCCGCTGCAACGATAACCATTTCGCCTACTCCCGGGTCATATGGGATATCTCTGTCATCGCCTGGCTCAACAATCCGGAATGGTGCTGGAGCTCCCTTGTCCCCAGCCCCCATATCTCCGATGATTTGCGCTGGAGTCACGATCCGTACCGGCATCTGATCCGCACGGCCACCTTCATCCGCCGGGACGAGGTGTTCCGCGACTTGTTCCTCAAGGTTGCCGAGGCTTGAACTGGCTTGTATGAAACGGCTTAGAAACGAATCCATGTACAAATTGTGATTAATCCACTCGAATCAATGAGGTGTTCCCAATGAAACGTCCCCGCATCGCCGTCGTCGGCAGCCTGAACCTGGATCTGGTTGTCTCTGCCGAAAGAATGCCCCAGGCGGGAGAGACGATAACCGGCGAGTCTATCCACTATATACCAGGCGGCAAAGGCGCCAATCAAGCGGTGGCCTGCGCCCGACTTGGAGCCCATGTCGATATGATCGGCGCCGTCGGCGACGATTCCTTTGGAAGCTCCATGCTGGCGGAGCTGGAAAAGAACGGAGTCTCCACCGGTACCGTCTCCCGTCTTACGAACACGCCTACCGGCATCGCGTCCATCCTGCATACCCGGCAGGATAACTGCATCGTCATCGTCCCCGGCGCTAATGGCAAAGTGACACCTGGACTCGTCGAACAAGCCGCGGAAACGATCCGCCAGGCGGACATCTTGCTGGTACAACTGGAGATTCCGCTGGATGCGGTGGAAGCTGCTCTTCGCATCGCCCGTTCCGCCGGAGTGCGGACCGTGCTCAATCCGGCTCCGGCCCGCAACCTGCCGGCAGAGCTGCTAGAGTTGGCCGATTACTTTACGCCCAACGAAACGGAGTTTGCCTTCTATCGAGAGTCCATCCCGGCGAATTCAACCCCCCCTGAAGCGGAAGCGGATTGGCAGAACGGGTTGGCCGAATGGGCCCGCCACTACGGACATACGGTAATTCTGACCCGAGGCCGTGAAGGCGCCTCTTATCTGCAAGACGGCAGTTCGGTGACCATCCCTGCGCCCATCGTGCAGGCTGTGGACACCACCGGAGCGGGGGATTGCCTGAACGGCGCCCTGGGCTTCGGCCTTGCTTCTGGCTGGAGCCTGGAGCAATCCCTCCGTTTTGCGGTGAGAGCCGCTTCTCTCTCCGTCACCAAGTTCGGCGCCCAAGCCGGCATGCCGACCTTCAGCGAAGTCAATCTGTAACGAAACAGAACGGTGCCCCAAATGTCATCTCACACGCAATCGAATACCTTGGCGCGCCAATAGTGACGCGGGAAGGATTTTGGGGAGTAGGGATGATCTTCATGCAGCGGCAATCGATAAAAGGGTTGACCACAGCTGCTTGAATATGAGCAAAGTGAAATACGCTTGGGCAAACCGTTGATCGTTGCCACAAAGGCAAAGAGGCTGTCAATCTGACAGCCTCTTACTTTCTTGCCAATGTAGCAAATGATGTCCTTTTTTCTCTTGAGCACCAAAGTCTTTATTAAGGTCTAATTAATACTTTAAGTGCTTCACGTTTGTCCATCGCACGATAACCCTCTGGAACTCCGTCTAGATCTACGGTTACGTCAAAAACACGACCAGGTTCAAGTGTTCCGTCAAGGATATCTGGCAGCAATTCCTCCATGTATGAACGTGTTGGCGCCGGACCTCCTGTAAGCGTAATATTACGACCGAAAAGACTTGCAAATCCGATGGGAGCTTCCTCATACTGCGGCACTCCAACACGACTGATGACTCCTCCTGCCCGAACGGCCCCAATGCTCATCACATAAGCAGGCATTAGACCGACACATTCAAGAACGACATGCGTTCCTTCCCCATTCGTCAGCTCCCGAACTTTCGCTATGCCCTCCTCTCCGCGCTCAGAAATAACATGGGTGGCGCCGAATTCCATCCCAAGATCTGTCCGCTTCTTATGACGGCCCATGAGGATAATTTGCTTGGCACCGAGCTTCTTCGCTGATAGAACGGCAAGAAGACCAACAGCTCCATCACCAATAACGGTTACCGTCGTATTCTCATTCACGCCTCCCATCACCGCCGCATGATAGCCAGTGCCGTATACGTCCGACAATGTCAAGAGGGACGGCAGTAAAGGAGAGTTCTCATCAATTTCGTCAGGTAGCTTGAACATACTTCCTTGTGCTTGAGGCACTCGAACAAACTCCGCCTGGCAGCCGGTCATGAATCCCCCATGCACACATGAAGTCATCAATCCTTCCTGGCAAAACGGACAGGTGTTGTCGCCATAAGCAAAAGGAACGACGACCAGATCCCCTTTGCTGAATCCAGCTACTTCTGTCCCCATTTCTTCAATTCTTCCGATCACTTCATGACCCATGGCTTCGCCTTCAGCATGCTCATGGGCATGCATGTTGTGATAAGGATGCAGGTCGCTTCCGCATATGCAGGCAGCAACCACCTTTAGAATGGCATCCGTAGGTTTTTGCAATTTCGGAACAGCGACTTCATCTACGCGAACATCTCCGGCAGCGTACATTATATTTGCTTTCATACCATTTTCCACTCCTTCGTTAATTCCAAAGTCTTTTACGCTTATTCCAGCCCTTTTTTGCCATAATTCGTTAAAAACTCAACTCTTTGCGGATCTTGGTGGGAGAAAAATGAACTTTCCCCTGTATCCAGAGTTGCTATTTGATCCATATCTTCTGTTGACAGTTCAAAATCAAATACATTGAAGTTTTCTTCCATTCGATTTTTATTTACCGTTTTAGGAATCACCACCACGCCTCTCTGTATCAAGTAACGCAAAGCGATTTGTGCGGTAGATTTGTTATACTTGTTGCCGATCTCTTGTAAGGTTGCATTAGTAAACAGTTCGTTTCTGCCTTCCGCAAATGGACCCCAGGATTCGATCTGCGTATTGTATTTCTTCATGATTTCATTGGCTTTGACCTGCTGGTTGAAGACATGGGTTTCCACCTGGTTGACAGACGGAACCACTTCGCTGAACTGAACAAGATCGATATATCTGTCCGGGTAGAAATTACTAACTCCGATGGCTTTAATATTTCCTGCCTTATAGAGCTCTACCATCGCTCGGTATGTCCCATAATAATCATTAAACGGCTGATGAATCAGGACCAAATCCAGATAATCAAGTTGAAGCTTTCTCATGGATTCCTCGATCGATGCTTTGGCTTTTTCATATCCGGCATTAGAAATCCAGACTTTAGTCGTGATGAAAAACTCTTCTCTGGGCACTCCACTTTTCTGGATTGCACGACCTACAGCTTCTTCATTTCGGTAAGCTTGCGCGGTATCAATGGACCGGTATCCCACACTAATGGCATCAAGCACACATCTTTCGCATTCCGTATGATCGGGAATCTGGTAAACGCCATAGCCTAAAATCGGCATCTTTACTCCGTTATTTAAGGTTACATATTCCATTTCTTTTCCTCCTTATTACTGGGCTCCCACGATTGGATGCGGAACATACGGTTCTTCCAAAAATGAGATTTCTTCAGAAGTTAATTTAACCGATAGTGCACCTACTGAGTCCTCGAGCTGCTTCATTTTCGTTACGCCCACAATAGGAGCCGCTACCGATTCCTTCTGCATCAGCCATGCAAGTGCAATATGACTACGGGGGACGTCTCTCTTCTCTGCCACTGTCACCACTCGCTCAACGATCAACCGATCGACATCAGCAGTCGCATCATACTTTGATTTTTGAATATTGTCGGTTTCGGATCGATGAGTGGTTTCAGACCAATCGCGAATCAATCTTCCGGATGCAAGCGGACTATAAGGAGTGACCGCAATTCTTTGATCCTTACAAAGCGGCATCATCTCTCTTTCTTCCTCGCGGTAGATGAGATTAAGATGATTTTGCATGGAAACAAAACGCGTCCAGCCATTTTTCTCCGCTACATGCAGAGCCTTTTGAAATTGCCATGCATACATGGCAGAAGCCCCGATATATCTGGCCTTACCTGACTTCACCACATCATGCATGCCTTCCATCGTTTCTTCAATGGGCGTGTTGTAGTCCCAACGGTGAATAATGTAAAGATCCACATAATCGGTCCCAAGTCTTTTCAGGCTTTTATCGATTTCGCTCATAATGGCCTTTCGGGATAGCCCCGCACCATTGGGACCTTGATGCATACGCCCCCAGACCTTTGTGGCGAGGACAATTTCATCGCGGTTCGCATAATCTCCTAATGCTCGTCCAACAATCTCTTCGCTGGTTCCGCCAGCATAGATGTTCGCTGTATCAAAGAAGTTGATCCCGAGCTCGAGCGCTCTTTTAATGATAGGGCGGCTACTTTCCTCGTCGAGCACCCATTGATGCCCTCCTGGCTGAGCTTCACCAAAGCTCATGCAGCCAAGGCAAATCCGCGATACATCCATTCCTGTATTTCCTAATTTGATGTATTCCATTCGATAACCTCCATATCCATTCAATTTGTGAGAAAGGGAATCGGATCAAAAGATCGGAGCGTTAATCTTTACAGTTGATCAAACCATTCATCATCGACTGCTTCAAACCATTCTGTTGCACCGGGAGTCATGGCGAGATGGACAAACCAGCTGTCTTTGGTCGCTCCATGCCAATGCTTGACGTTAGGTGGAATATTGATTACATCACCTGTTAGGAGCAATCGGGCTGCTTTACCTTCTTCCTGGTACCAGCCTTTGCCGCCGGTGACTAAAAGCACTTGTCCAACCTGATGAGCATGCCAGTTATTGCGAGCTCCTGGAGCAAAGGTAACATTTCCAATTGCGGTATTCAGTGGTTCGGGATCCGTAAACACCATCTTTAGGTAAGCGTCTCCCGTAAAGTTTGCTTGCACCTTGTCTCCTAACGGAAAAATGGTACTGTTGCTAAGCTGTTCATTTTCCATTCCGGATTCCTTCTTTCTCTTTGTCGCCCTTCTCAAGCAGTTGCCTCGCCATTTCTAGTAGAGTTATCGAATGGTTCTGGGCTGCTTCTGTAATTCTCTTACAACGTAGCCATATCGATGACAAATCGATACCGCACATCACTGCTCAGGACACGTTCGTATGCTTCATCAACTTGGTCGGCACGAATGACTTCAATCATAGGAGCGATGCCGTGCTCTGCCGAAAAGTCGAGCATCTCTTGTGTTTCTCTGATCCCGCCAACATTGGATGCCGTAATGATCCGACGCCCGGCAAATAGGGAAAAAACATGATATTGATCCGGCTTGTTTGGCAGACCAAGATTAACTAGTGCTCCGTCCACATTAAGAATGGAGAGAAAAGCATCAACATCGATATTCGCAGATACGGTGTTTAGAATCAGATCAAATTGACCAGTCAACTCAGTGAACGTTGCGGGATCAGTGGTCACATAATAGTGACTTGCACCGAAGCCAAAGGCTTCGTCTTTTTTGTTCTGACTATGGCTCAGTACAGTAACTTCTGCACCCATCGTATGGGCAAACTGAACAGCCAAATGGCCAAGGCCCCCCATTCCCAGAACGGCAACCTTTTTCCCTGGCCCGGCGTTCCAATGTTTCAGAGGAGAGTACGTGGTAATACCTGCGCATAACAACGGGCTGGCCGCGTCCAGTTCCAAGCCGTCCGGAATACGGACAACAAACTTGTCTTTGACAACGATCTTTTGGCTATATCCACCGTATGTTAGCTCTCCGTCATAGCCAATTGAGTTAAAGACGACGACGACACCTTTTCTACAAAATTGCTCCTCACCTCTGAGGCAGAAGTCACATTCACCGCATGAGTCTACAAAACAGCCCACGCCGACCCGATCACCAACAGCGAACTTTGTCACCTCACTACCTACAGCAGCAACAATCCCCGCAATTTCATGACCCGGAACCATAGGAAGAACTCCACGGCCAAAATCATTATGAGCATTATGAATATCAGAATGGCAGATGCCGCAATATTTAATATCGATTAAGACATCGTCTGGCCGCAAATCTCTCCGTGCTATGGTCGTTTGTTCAAATGGCGCTTTTGCACTTGGTACACTTAGCGCTCGAGTAGTTATGTTTTTATGATGGTTGCACATGTGATACAACAACCCTTTCTTTAAAGGATTTAAATTTCTCATGTTTTTTATAATAATCCGCAATTTATTCGGGTTTATTTACCCCAATGCTTTGGCGAACTTCTAAATTGGGATCAAGTGCCAGCTTAACAACCAAGTCTGCTACACTTTTACGCGATACAATGGAACCTTTAAATGATTCCCCTTTAGGTGTGGTCTCATAATCAACTTCATTAGCATTGGTAAACCAGGCTGGTCTTAGAATCGTATAATTAAGATTCGAGGCTTCAATGACTACAGCGGAATCCCGATAGGGATCCAATATGCTTTTGTACTTCTCCCCCGGCACTTCTCCATAAATCCCCATGGAGCTGATAAAGATAAGTCGTCTTAAGCCAGTTGCATGCATCGCATCCACGATGGTTTCAGCCATTCGTTTTAATTGGCCGGCTAGATTGGCATACACGACATCCTGCCCGACCATGGCTTCTTTTAGTTCATCAAGATTCAACACATTGCCTTCAATGACCCTTACACGAGCGGATTCCAAGTGCTTCAGCCGTCGTGCATTGCGTAGGTAAAGCGTTAATTCCGCGTCCGTTTCCCGAAGGAATAAATCAATGACCACACGGGCAATTCCTCCGTTCGCTCCAAGGATCAGAACCTTGCTCATCGTTATCACTCCTTTAATCGAAGATAAGTGTATATTCTGGAGTTAACTCCAAGTCAAGCATTTTAAAATACAACTTGATTCATTAATGAACTTGTGTCTAAAATTATAAACAGTAACAATAAACCTGCAATGGTTAGATCCATTCGGTTTGTTAAGTAATGAACAAAAGGCGCAAAATTGTCTACTATGTCTCACAAATGAGGTGTCTCTTATGGCAAAAGTTGATCGAAGAATAAAGAAAACCCAAGATGCCCTTAAAAATGCCGTTTTAGAACTAATGGCGGAAAAGAGCTTTGACGACATTACAATTCAAGACCTTTCCGACCGTGCCAATGTCAGTCGGGGGACAATTTATCTTCACTACATGGATAAGTACGATTTATTGGACAAGCTTATCGAAACGCATATTAACGAACTAGACGACCGATGTAAGGCGGCAGCCGATTTGGATTTCGTCAGCGGGTCACTCATCTGGACAGAATATTTCGAAGACAATTACCCCTTCTTCTCGATGATGTTGGCGAGTAAAGGAGCCCCTTATTTTCGCAGTCGATTCCTCGATTTTCTGAATGCGGAGTTTAAAGATGAGGTGGATGTCACCCGGGGAAAAAACAAGGGGCTAAACAAGGAAATGCTCGTGAGGTTTGTGGCTTCTGCTTATGTGGGGGTCGTGGAATGGTGGTTCATGAATGAACGACCGATCTCCTATCAAGCATTAGCGGAACAATTAGGGGCTTTGTTGGAGAGAAATTGTGACTGATTGAAGGACGGACTGAGCGCGGATCGATAACGATATATGTTCTTGTCTTCAGACAAAAAAACCGCTCGTCACTGCGAGCGGGGGGATTGGCCCTTTGGCAAACGGATGATGAATTCATTCCGGCTCTGTTCCCGTCGGTAGGAAATCCTTCCGCCGTGTTTTGCGACAATGGTTCTGGCAATGGCAAGACCCAGCCCCGTTCCCCCGCTGGATTTCCTCGCCTTGTCGCCTTTTACGAAAGCTTCAAACAACCTTTCCCTTATCTCCGCATCCACGATGCTTCCATCGTCTCCCACGGTAATCTCGACCGCGTCTTCTATCTCATCCAACGTTACGGAGACCGACTTTCCACTCTTATTGTATTTGACGGCATTTCCGAGCAGGTTCCCGAATACCCGTTCCATCAATTTCTCATCCAGATAAACTCCGATGGCCCGGTCGGGCAGGGTGACCGTCAATTCCAATCCGGCATTCTCGATATCCTCATATGATTCCGCGCATTGTCTCCTTATAAACTCGCAAATATCCATTTTTACGGGATCGGGCACATACGCGGCGTTTTCCATCTTCAACATGGTAAACATGTCATCCGCCATTTGGTTCACTTTATCCGCCTTCGCTCCAATGATCCCGTAGTATTTCTCGAGTTCATCCGCCGCCACAATCCCTTCGTTTAATGCGGAGACGCAGCTTTGAATCGTTGCGATTGGCGTCTTCAAGTCATGGGACAGCTCCAGCACCATCCGGTTTTTCTCTTCCTGGGTTCTCCGCTTTTCGGCTTCCTCCGCCTCAACCCGTTCGATCATCAGATTGAAGGCGTCCCGAATTTGCGTAAACTCCCCCTCCGTCGCAAAATCTAACCGGATCTGTTTCCCGCCGTTTTCCACCTGCTTCATCCCCTTCGCGATCCGGTGTAGGGGCTTTTTGATTTTCCGGCTTACATACAAGCTGTGCATGACCACATTCAGGATAAAAAGCACGATCATCAGGACGAGAAAAATACCATTCATTCCGGTCATGCGAATATGGGCAAGGTTGAACGTATAGGAAACTTCAATATTCTTTCTCGGATATAGGACAAGATAGGCGGTGTTGCTGTCCGCTTTTTCATAGAATCCGATGTAAGGATTATCCGATTTTTTATTGGAACGGGTTAGATCAAGAAGATCGCTGGCAGTATAGCTGTAATCGGCTGTTTCTTTCTCACCGAAAACTTGAACAACCCGGAATTCTCCATCCAGCCTTTCCACCCAACCGCCAAACTTAGCGATCGGCTTTATATCCTTTACTTGTCCGTTTTGATCGACTACATCATACGGAAGCATCGAGCTTATATTGCCGGATGAAGCTGTAAGCAAAAACAAAATGACGCACGCCACAATGCTGATAACAGAAATACCGGCAAAGAGAATATAGCTCCCGACAAGCTTCCGGAACAGACTGCCCTTTTTGTTCATGGCCTTATTTTTCTTTTTCAAATTTGTACCCTAGCCCTTTAATCGTTTTTAGCATAACCGGTTTCTTCGGGTCCTCTTCGATTTTTGCGCGCAAATTGCTGATATGAACCATGACCGTACTTTCATCACTTCCGAAAAGATCCTCCCACGCATATTCGAAAATTTGCTGCTTCGTAAAAATCCTGCCGGGACTCTTCATAAAAAGATGAAGCATGAGATATTCGGTTTTCGTCAGCGCGATGGTGTTTCCGTTTTTCTGAACCGTACAGGACTCCGTATCCAGAACGAGATCGAATCTTTTGATGCTCGTTTCTTTTTTTTCGGGGGCTTCCCCGTAAGTATAGTTTCGCCGAAGCTGCGCCTTCACCCTGGCCACAACCTCCATCGGATTATACGGCTTGGTGATATAATCGTCGGCGCCTAGCTCCAGACCCAAAATTTTATTGTAATCCTCTGCCCGCGCCGTCATCATGATCGCAGGCACATGGCTCGTTTCGCGGATCTTGCGCAGAACCATAAACCCGTCCAGCTCGGGCATCATCACATCCAGCAATACCAGATCCGGATTCTCTTTTCGAAAAAGAACCAGAGCCTCCATGCCGTCTGCCGCCTTGACCAGCCTTATCTTTTCCCGATGGAGAAAAAGCTCCAATGCATCAAGAAGCTCTACCTCGTCATCAGCCGCTAAAATGGTATAGTTCATGATCCGCTACCTTTTCCTTTCTTTTATAGCCATGTGAACATTGCAGCCGCCGCCGAAAATAGATTCGCCATTCCGTGTATCGTCCAGCCCGGCAAGATGGAGCCATCCGAGCATTTTTCATTGATATACCCCAAGCACCATCCAACAGCACCCGTAAACAGAACGATAAGAATCGCCGCGCCGAGTCCGACAGAGGAATAGAACATAACTCCATGCATGACACCAAACAAGGTGCTTTGCATGAAGTTCCCCGCCACAAACCCAAACTTTAGGACGAATCGTTTACATAAAAAGCCTCGAAACAACAGTTCCTCCGCTAAAGCCGTATGCCCGAATGAATAGACGATTGCCGCGGGAAAGGCCGATACACCCGTTGCTGTAAATGCAGATGCGGCCGTTTCCGTCCCTCTTACCAGAAAAAGGATAAAAATCGACAGCACCATAAAACAAAACACCGATACCGTATATACATACCAGAACTTCTTCCTGACTCTTGTTTTTACCTTCTTTAACCCGATCCAGCTTAAGAAATTTTCTTCCTTCCGCGCCGTTAAGCCCCACCAGAGTATCGGGATAATCAAAAAAAGGATAAGCTGCACCAGAGTGCCGATTACTTCATTGAGAAAAAGCTGCATGATCAAATTCTCCTTCAACCGTTAATTGGATGAATTCAGATTAAATCCGCAGCCTTCATTAAACCTAAGCTCAACCTAAAGAAATGCTAAAGATTGCAGATAGGCATTCCTGGTTGATTTCACAAGGCAAGTTATATCCACCAGCATAGCCGGTGGTTTTCATCAGATCTATACGGGCATGGTACAAGTACACGCCTCAAAGGCGAGTTGGGTGGGGCTTGGGACAGCGTTGTAGCGAATACCTGCGAAGATGCAGGTATTTTCAACAAAATTACTCATTTGCGGAAAAATACCTGCGATTGTACAGGTATTTTTGTCCATTGGTTAAGAATGAATAGTTTGGGCTCGAAATACCTGTAGATTTGCAGGTATTTGCAAAAACTCCCCTCTCGAGAAGAGAAATAACGGTATATTTGCAGGTATTCATCCACTCGCGCTCCACTTCCTGCTCCTTTCAATGGTTCAACCTATGGAGACTGCTCTTATCCATCCTTTATCCTCCTTTGATTCACTTGCGCGGTTGGCAGACCGGCATTAAACTTTCCTGAACCCCCATTCAAACTGGGATAATAAATAAAAACGGCAAGGGGCTTTATGAAAAGCCCTTGCCGTTTAAACAGCGCGATAACACGCGTGCACTTTATATGTCTATAAAATCCTGTATGCTCCTACTCTTCCCAAACGATATCCCCGTACACAAGCCCTCTCGTGCCCGTTGCCACGTAGATACGCCCGAATACTCGTGGGTCGCCGGTGATGGAGCGGATGTCGCCATATTGATGGCTGTCATCATTGATTCGCAGCCAGCTAACTCCACCGTCATGGGAGCGGTAAAACCCGTAGGTTCCGCCGATCGTACCGCTGGTGAACAAGGTTTTGGTTTTGCTGCCATCAGCCGCTTTGCCAAACCCGATGCGTTTGATGAAATCTCCCGCCCGCGAAACCCGCTCACCGGAAAAGACGCGTCGTTCCGCATCGCAGGTCACCCGCCACAACCCGTACTGCTGCATAGCCAGCCAGATGACCCCGGCAGCGTCAGACTCCACGCGGATCTCGTAATGCTGTTCGCTGTCGATCCCCGCCAAATCCAACGCCGGAAAACCCTCCGGCGCATTCAATTGATGGAAGCTCTCGCCCTTGTCCACGCTTAGGTAGAAGCCTTCGCCTTCGGCATTGTCGCTGAAGCCATAAAAGACATTCGGCTGAACACGGTCGGACATGACTTTGAAGGGCAGCTTTTCCAAGGATTCGTCTGCAAGAAGATTTCCTTCCAGGTCGTAGATTTTGGACTTGCCCCATGTTTCCCCGAAGTCATGAGTATAAACCGACCGGGAGGCGTAAACCGGAAGCCCCAGCACCCAAAGGATCGTCGCCCCGTCGGCGGAGATTGCCGTCCAACCGGAGGTGACATTGGGGGTCTGCAAATAATTGGCCCAATAATCTACCGCTTCGCCAAGACCAACGGGGTTCTTCAGTTGCTCCCAATTGCGGCCTTGATCCCGAGAAACGATCAACCCGCCTTTAGTTTTACCGGTCCAGTTGCCCCGCGGCGTGGTCACGATGAAATTCGGATTCGAGTCAGGGTAATCCGCATTCATGCAGGTAATCCAGCGGTCGCCTTTATAATCAGCGAAGGTATTTTCCACCGGTTTATCCAATTCGCTGAACACAAAGCCGCCGTAATCGCCGATAATATCGATCAGATGGATATCCCCGGCGGGCGGCGAATAAATGTTCAAGTGAACGGTTTCTTCGACGCCTTTGTCGCAACAAGCCCAGGTCACGGTTTCCCCCTGATCCGCGATGGTCAAGTCACGGGTCATGAATATACCAGCTCCGGTGTTGAACAGAGCCATGTCCCGGTTGAAGGGATTGAGCTTCAAGTCCGACATCCAGTGAATGAGAGAGTTGTTGCCGTTGTGTTCCGGCTTTTGATAGGAAACGTTGAAGTCGATGTTGCCAACGACAAGCCCCAACATGATCGGCTTCCAAGTCAAACCGTAATCTGTGGATCGGTAAATCGTGTCCGCCACAGATGTAATCGTCGAACAAATCAGCGTGCCGGGAGCCTGAGGATCGGCGGATATCCCACTGATCCCATAGCCCAAGCGACGTCCGGGTGCTTCCGGGTCGTGGAAGTCCGGTTCCACTAGATTCGGCGGTGTAACATCCAGCGCTTCCACGACATTTCCTGCCGCATCCAACTCAAAGCGGAAAAGCGCGCCGTCGTAGCACTTGCCCGTATCGCAACCGTACGTATTCCAGTTGGACCAGCCGATGTTATAAGCGGCGTAGGATACGTACAAATAGCTGCCGATAAAAGCGGCCCGCTGCCCGACGTAGCCGGGATAGTCCGCCGACCCACCGATGACTGGGGCAGGTTCGCCTGCCAACGGCTTAAAAGTAGCACCCGCGTCGTTGCTGATGTAAACGCTCTGTCCGCGCACATTACCGCCGGGGGAGCCTTGCTGGCCGCTGGTCGCCACGATGATCCGCTGTGCAGGACGGCCGTTGCCGCCGCTCTTCGGATCGATCTCAATGAACGCGATGTTCGTCTCTGGGGCCTTGCCGGGAGCGCCGACCGCTAGCCGAGTCCAGGTTTTGCAGCGATCGGTGGTTTTCCAAAGGCCGTCTTCCATCGTTCCCATATAGAGGACGTTGGAATCGTAAGGATCGACTACCAGCCGTTCCCCAGTAGAGCGGCCCGGCGCGTTGCCATGCATCGTCGCTGTGTTTCCTTTTTCATCAATGACCGGCGGATCGAAGTACGTCCAATGAGCACCATAATCCTCGGAAAACGCGATCTTGTGCATCGGATACAGTCCCACCATGGCATAGATATAGCTGGGATTTTGCCGGTCAAGGGCGATGGAAAGGGGATAAGTTTCCCACACGTTCGGGTCAGTAGCGTGATCGATCAACGACACCCAGGTATCCTTGGCAAAATCGTACCGATATGTGCCGCCGATGTCCGTCCGGCAATACAAAATGTCAGGGACTTCCGGATGAAACACGAAACCGGTGACAAAACCGCCGCCCGGGACGGGGATCGATTGATAGACATACTTGCCGCTTTCCTTGGGCATTCGGTTGATTCCTCCTTTTTCAAGAAAACAAAATGATGCTATTCGTAGATTGGCAGGCTCTTCTCGGCTTTTACGAACAGAGGGATCTCATGGATCGGAGCTTCAACGCTAATGGTCTGCCCGCCTGCCAGCGTTTCGCCAGTTTTGGCATTCTTCCACGCAAGGCCCGCCGGCAAGTAAACTTCCCGGCTCCGCTGCCCCAATTCAAAGATGGGAGCAACAAGTATGTCCGGTCCGAACATATACTGGCTCTCTGCCGTCCAACAAGCCGCATCCTGCGGGAATTCGTAAAACATCGCGCGCATGACGGGAGTTCCTTTTTCATGGGCTTCGACCATGCATTCGCGGATATAGGGGCGCAGACGCTCACGCATCAGGATGAACTCTTTCATGATGTCATAATTTTCTTCGCCGTAGCTCCAAATTTCGTTGTCGCTGCCGGTGAACATTTGCGTGACGCCCTCGATCACAGCCTGCTCCGGTTGGATGTGAGGAACCCGTTCGCCGTGAAGACGCAGGACGGGAGTGAAGACGCCGAAGGCAAACCAGCGCACCAGCAGCTCTTGGAACGCAGGGTCGGTTACATAGCCGCCCAAAAATCCGCCGATATCCGTCGTCCACCAAGGAATCCCGGCGATCCCCATATTGAGTCCGGCTTGCAGTTGTTCCCGCATGGCCCGGAACGTGGAGGAAATATCCCCCGACCAGATCAGCGCGCCATACCGCTGTGAACCTGCCCAAGCGGCGCGCACCAGGTTGCAGACGCCTTCCTGTCCTTCCGCCACCATACCGTCATAGTATCCTTTTGCATACATCGCAGGATAGACGTTGGTACATTGCAGAGCAGGTCCTTGGTAATAGCGATAGTTGTCAAAATCGTAAGGACCGAACTCCGGCTCGGCTTCATCCAGCCAGAAGATACGGACTCCCTTGTCGTAGTAGTTCTTTTTGGAAACCTGCCATACGTAATCTCTGGCGCCGGGATGGGTCGCGTCAAAAAACACCGTTTCCCCCATCCAGTTCATATTGATATTCATGCCGCGGTCTGCGGAGATCAGGTAACCTTCTTCAGCCATGGGACCGTAGTTTTCCGAACGGTTGTCGATGGTCGGCCATACGGAAACCATCAACTCGGTGCCCATTTCCTTCAGCTCCGCGATCATCGCCTCAGGATCCGGCCAATCCCGCGGCTCGAACTTGAAATCGCCCTGCTTCGTCCAGTGGAAGAAATCCACCACGATGACGTCAAGCGGAATGCCACGCCGTTTGTATTCCCGGGCTACGCCCAGCAGTTCCTCTTGGGTGCTGTAACGCAGCTTGCACTGCCAGAAGCCCATGCCGAACTCCGGCATCATCGGCGCTTTACCAACGGTGTTTGCGTATTGCTCCTCGATTTGCGCCGGGGTTTTCCCTGCGGTAATGAAATAATCCAGCTTTTTCGTGCTTTCCGCGACCCATTCGGTACGGTTTGTCCCAAAGGTGACCGTGCCAATAGCCGGGTTATTCCACAAAAGGCCGTAGCCGCGGCTGGACAGCATGAACGGAACGCTGGTCTGGGAGTTGCGGTGAGCCAGCTCCAAGGTTGCGCCTTTTTTATTTAAAACCTTTTCCTGGTATTGACCCAGTCCGAAGATCTTTTCGTCTTCAAAAGCCTCGAAGCGTAAAGTAAGCCGATAATCGCTGGAACCCGTAAGCGGTTTCAGTTCCCGCCCTTCCACACGAAGCGGAGCACAGTACCGGTCGATCCGGTTGCGGTCCCGCCAATATTCTTCCGTGAGCACTTTCCCTTCGCTATCCGTAAAAGAAAGCCATCCTTCTGCATTGAAAGTCGCAGTAATTTCACCGTTGCGGATGGATGCAATTTGACTCCGTACCGTCCGGCTTGCCCGTTCTTCTTCTGGAATCCACGGTTCGATGAGCTCGACTTCTTCAATGGTAATGACCGGTGCTGCAGTCGATGCCGGTGCTCCGTCCACCAAAGCCCACTCGTTGACATCCATCGTATGTTCCTTGGTCATCCGGACGCGCAGGGAATTTTCACCCCAAGGATCGATCCAGATGGTCTCCGCACCTAATTTTCCGATCAAACGGTTTCCGATTTGGCTGAACTTCATGCCGCTCCTCCTTCACCCTTACAAGATTTGTGTTATAGTTGTATTATATTGCTTGTTTTTCTGCGATTCTTTAAGTAAATTGCCGATTACTAACACAATATTACGTTTTTGTAGGTCTGGAGCGATACCAATGAAAGCCAAGATGCTGCTAAAAGAAAAAGCGGTTCACGGAACCGCCCTTTTGCCTGCCGCCATCCACCATTTGAGCTATCCCCAGGGTGAAGACACCTTTTTTTACCTGCACTGGCATTATGAATTCGAGCTGGTTGCGGTTCTCTCCGGCGCAATTGTCTACACCGTCGAAGATGAAGAATTTTGCATCAAAGCAGGTGAAGGGTTGTTCATTTCCTCCAACCGGCTTCATGCCGCCCGGTCTCTCGATGGGATGCCTTGCGAGGCATGCGTTGTCGTCTTCCATCCCAACTTGTTTGGCGATCAGCAACAGGGGTCAGCTTACTCCAAATTCGTTTATCCCTTTCTGAAAGGGGAAGTCGAGTACCGCAAAGTTTTGACCGGCGGAGAAGCGTGGCAAAGGACGATTATCCAGCGCATGAATGAAATCGACAAGCTCAAAGACTCAAACTTGTCCGAAACCGAACTGCTGCTCAAGAGCAAGCTGTTTGAAGTCTGGCATTACCTCTACCAAAACGCTGTCCCTGCAGCCACCCCCGGAAGAGACGGAGACGGCAAAGCCTACAAAATCGACCGGATGCAGCCTGTGTTGAATTACATCCACACTTCGTATAAAGAAGAAATCGCGTTAAAAGATTTGGCCGATCTCCTTCCCATGAGCGAGGGACAGTTTTGCCATGCTTTTAAGGAAGTCACCAACATGTCCCCCATCGCCTACGTCATCCGCTACCGGATTTTGCAAAGCTGTTCCCTGCTCACGGAGACGGACTCCAAAATCGCCGATATCGCCCGCAGCGTCGGATTCAACAACATCAGCTACTTCAACCGTGAATTCGCGAAAGCCATCGGCTGCTCGCCGAGCCGATATCGGCGGGAAGGGTGAGATCAACCTGCTGCCTGCCGGGACAAGTAAATTAAGAGCCATGTAAGCGGCGTGAATTATGAAAGTTATGTCTGCGTCAATACGTGACTACTCTTCAGCGAGAGGGAACCGGACGATAGCTTCGGTTCCTTTTCCGATGGCGCTGCGGAATTCAAGGGTTCCTTTCATCAATTCAATGAGCCGAAAGGTTACCATGAGCCCCAGGCCGGTGCCTTTCGTCTTGGTGGAAAAATACGGTTCTCCCAGTTTGGCGATTTGGTCCTCACACATCCCCTCCCCGTTATCCTTAATTCGAATGACCACCGTATTTGCTTCCGCCCATGCATCGATTTCAATGATTCCCTCGTCTCGCAAGGACTCGATGCTGTTCTTGATCAAATTGATGAACGCTTGTTTGAATTTCGATGGATTGCCAAGGATGTGGAGGTTTTCCGGAACACGAACGCGTAGAACCCCTTGATGCATGGCGACCATTGAACACATGATCGTTTCGATCGTGCTTAGTTCCTGCCGCAAATCAATCCGAACGACAGTATCCAGCTCAGGCTTGGCAAAGGTCAGAAAATCGGTAATGATCGCCGAGGCGCGGTCCAATTCGTTGATCGCCATCTTGAAATGCACTTTGCTTTCTGCGTCCGACTTGTTCGAGAGCAACTGCAGAAATCCCCGCGTGACCTGCATCGGATTGCGGACCTCATGTGCGATGGAAGCAGCGAGATCGCTGAGGATCTTAATTTTCTCTGCTTTTTGAATCTGGCGGTTATGCAGCTCAAGTTCTTTCGAGTAGGACAACAGCCTTTTATAATCCGCCGATATCCGGCTGGCCAAAAGGACGATGAGAGTGGCGATCATGCACACAACACCGATTTTCCAATAGAAAAAGATATGCCTTTCCTTGCTAATAAAGTAAAGGACAAGGTCGGTGACACCGGATAGAGCGAGCAAGAAAATGCCTGTCGATAAAATGACAGAATCTTTGTTTCCCTTGAATGCGTTGATGATCGACAGAATGATAAATAGCACCAATTGAAGCAATATCATAGGGGCCATAATCCAGAGAGTAAACAGTTGGTAGTAAAAAAAGATCGGTTCGCCTATGAGATTATATAAAATCGTCAAGATGAAGCAGAAGGCAAAATAACCATTCAGCCAAAAGCCGACCTTTTTGAGAATGACATAGTCCCCTTCAAAAATAGGAATAACGAAATAGTAGAGAGTTGGGAACAGCACGTCCATCGAGAGATCGAACAGCAGCATCAGCGGTTTTCCGATTCCCGGGTAAGAAATAAATGGAAAGGCGGAATAGGATCCCATGAGGATCCCGGTTGATAAAGCAATCAGGCTTAGAGCAATCCAGGAGCTGCGTTGCTTTCGGTTCAAGTACCCTGAGCATAACAGCATGATGAGACCCAGAAAGGCGATGGAAGCGCCCAAAAGAACATCAGGCAATTCCCTGCGGTCAGAATAATTGGACAAGCTGCTGAATTCTCCGATATGAATAACGCTGTTTGGTCCTGCTTGTCTTTTCGATTCTATTCGGACAAACAGATCCGAAGCGTCGGACTTTATGGAGAGCGGAAGGAGCAGATGGTTTTGCTCAACATAAAAATCCCGCTTGGACTGATAAACCAGTCGGTTGCCTTCGTAGACGGAAATGTTGAGCCCATAAAACCGGTCAACCATCAATCCCGGACTCATCCACTGTGTCGTTGGTGGAATCTGAATGTGAACCCATACGCCGACGACGCCATCCGGGATGGCCGTCTGGGGGTTGTCAATCGTTCGGGATTGCCATGAACCGGTCAGTGACGGGGTTTGCTGCTTCGGTTCATCTTCTTGAATCCATCGAACACTCCATTCTTTTATGGGGGTCTCGGGAAAATCGGTGAGAGCGGATTTGGAGCTTATTAGGAAAAGGGTTATTACTGCCGTTGCGCAAACCAACAGAAGAACCGAGGTGAAGCGAGTAATTTTCATAATGCACCTCGAGCGATGATGAATTGCAAGATCTGTAAAATACAAAATTCGGCATTTTTCGCAAGAATCCTGTATTTGCTTGACAAAATTAAAGACACCCGGGAAGGGTGTCTAATTTACGTGATGATAGGACTGATGGGAACATGCATAACCTAATCGGATTTGGCTGAGTTCGCCAAGGAATGGTTCATTCCCGGATTAGTCTCTGGTTCATGCCTTCATCCGCGCCATTTTTCGGCTCAACAAAACCCCATGGATGATGACCAACATGCTGCACACCATGGCCATGGCCTGATCAGATTGATCGCTTCCCGTAAGCAGATCAAAACCGCCATGCCACAGAATGACCGGAACGATGCTGAAGCGGCTGCCTTGACACAGCCAGGCGAGCAGAACCGAGCCATAGGCAAGGCTGATGGCCCAGCCGAAGACACCGGGTCCCATATGCATGTAGGTCTCGTTAAACCAAAAAGCAGGCAGATGCCAGAGCATCCAGATGCCCGCCACGATCAAGGCACTGTTCATGAGGGAGAAGCGCTTGTGCAATTCCGGCAGCAAAAAGCCCCGCCACCCCGATTCTTCACCAAATCCAAAGGTCAGAATCAAAACGAGCATTGTTCCCCATACGTTCAACCCCGGAAGCTTGTCGGTTAAGCCAAACTGGCTCCAGATCGGCCACGCTCCGGTAATCAGCCGGTGAGCGGTTATTCCGACGATACCGTAAACCGCCGCCATCGCAGCCACAATCCCCAGCCACCGCGGCGCAAAACGGAATGAATAGGCTCTTGCCGCCCATTGGCGGACACCCGTTCGTCCTGCCACCATGAAAGAAGCGATGGCTGCACCCAAAAGCGGACCAAAGGAACCTAAGTAAAATTGATATTTCAAAACAGGCAAATCCGCGTCCCACTGCCGATTCAGCAAGAGCGGCAGCCACAGCAGCCAGGTTATGCCATACGACATGCCAACAAATATCCAAAGTTTTTTCTTATTCATCGCTTTCTCCTCCACCCGGCTCCGGTCGCTCAGCATTCACTCTCCACTTTGTTCCCCGGCATCCCCAAGCAGTTTCAATGCCTCGTCTGCCCAATCCAGATAAGCTTTATAGATGCGCTCCCCAAACAAAACGGTGATATAGAAAAACAAGTGATCCTGTTCCTTGCCTAAAACCCGTTCCAGATTCCCCTTGAACATTTCAATCATTTTTAAATTTTCAGTGTGGCGAGCTTTAAACGCATCGATTCTCTTTGCGCTATCTTCTCGGGGAACCAATTGCCCAAAAAAGAGCTTAAGCAGAATTTCGTACTTCGTATACTCCTTCTGCTCCGGCAGCTTCAGCCACTGGATCAAGACTTCCCTGCCTGCTTCGGTAATGGAGTAGAGATTTCGTTCCGGGCCTTTCGTTTCTTCGCTAACCCGCTTCGTCACCAAACCCTCTTGTTCAAGCTTGCTAAGAGTGGGGTAAATCTGGCCATAGCCGATTTCCCAAAAGCTGCTGATCATGAAATCGGCTCTCTTTTTGATGTCATATCCACTCAAGTCCTCATGATTCAGAAGTCCAAGAATGATATAAACGGACGTGTTTTCTTTCGCCATCGGTATCCTCCTTCTGCTCCCAGCCAGGCACAATATGGATAAATCATCCACCTGAATCAGGTATATCATTTTGATATAGATGTGTCAATTAGCTACTCCGCAAAAACAAAAAGGAGCAGGAAGCCGTTTAGCTTCTCACTCCTCGGTGACATCTACTTTTCATCAAAAAGTCGGCTGTGCTAGTGCTTTAACAGAGAGAAAAAAACAAACAAAAGCGCCTCCCCCGTTCATAGCTGGCTCTACTCAACCAGCTTAGTACGGGGAAGGTGATATCCTTACGGAACTCTGCCGATTAACTCGACAGCCCTCCAACCATTATTTTCAAAATCTCTTTGTCCGTCTCTTTCATCCCAACGCTGGCCATTCGACCGATGTTGCTGATCGTATTGTCCACGTCTTTCGAAACCAGACCGTCGCCATCTACAAACTGCTTGCCGTTTTTGGACATTTTGAAGCCCAATATTCCGGCATCCACGGCCTCCGCTATCTTGGCCGCACAGGAGGATTTCGCCCCATCGCAGACCATCCCGGAGATCATGGCAAGGGAGTTGACGATCGTGTGGGCTATGGACTCGTAATCTCCGCCGTGCAAGAAAGCAATTCCCGCTCCAGCCCCGCACCCGGCACTCACTACTCCGCAAAAAGCCGATAGCCGGCCAATCCCCGTTTTTTGATGAATGGTCACCAAGTTGGAGACGACTAGTGCCCGAATCAGCTCCTCATCGCTGGATCGCAGCTCCTTGGCGTACTCGATGACAGGCAAAGAGGCCGTCATTCCTTGATTCCCGCTGCCCGATACAATGACCACCGGCAGCTCACACCCGTTCATTCTGGCATCCGAGCCTGCCGCCGCCGCGGCTTTGGCGAGGTTCGTAATATGGCCGCCATACTCCTTCAGCAACACTTTGCCGATGCTTGCTCCCCAATCCCCCGTGAGGCCTTCTTGAGAGATCGTCGTATTGAGGGCAATTTGCCACAGAATGATACCCTCGACCGCGGAAATATCAACTATACTGGAAAACTCTACTATATCCTGCACATTCAACAGCGTACGGTCGTTTCGATCATACGGGTTGTTGCCGTTTGACTGGGATTGGTAAACCACTTCACCGTCTTTTTCGATGAGCGTAATGTTCGTATGGTAGTCCTCGATCACAAGACGCACCTTCGAATGACACCCATGCAAGAGGATGCTTATATAAAAAATCTTCTCATTCCCCGCTAGCGTTACCTCAATAGGATAACTGCTTAAATAGTCCGCAATGGCTGTTTTCTCAGCTGCGGTCACCTGCGAAAGCACTTCAAGCTTCGCCGCCGCCTTTCCCGCCACAACCCCTGCCGCAAGGGAAGCTTCGATGCCTTTGAGCCCGTTGGTATTGGGAACGGTGACACTTTTGACGTTCTTGATGATGTTCCCACTGACTTCGATATTGCTTTGAATGGGAAGCTCGCCGAGCACTTCTCTCGCCTTGGCCGCACCATAGGCAATGGAGATCGGCTCTGTGCAGCCCATGGCTGGAACGAGTTCATCATGCAGAATGGATAAATAAGATTGGTAGAGATCGCCGGTTTTGTCCATGACAGATGCACCTCGCAACAATACGGTCATAAATAACAGGATTAAATATCCTTATTTATGCATTTTTCTCGCACGGGGCGCAAGGAATTTTTTAACTGGCTAAATTCCGATTTCCTGCATTTTCTCTGCGACTTTCTTTATCCTGCCTTCCATATCGCTACCGCTGACTTTGGACAGCCCCATCTCACTGACGATTTGCCCGTCGCGCATAAACAGAACCCGCTCCGCCCGTGCCGCAACCTTGGCATCGTGAGTGACGAGCATAATCGCTGTACCGTCTGCATTGATAGCAGAAAAGAGGTCCATAATCTCCTCCGCCGATTTTGAATTAAGCGCACCTGTCGGCTCGTCGCCGAAAATAATCTCCGGATCGCTCATAAGAGCCCGGCAAATTCCCGCACGCTGAAGCTGTCCTCCCGAAACCTGAGTGATATCGCGGGTTTCCAGCCCGGCAATGCCCGTCTTTTGCATGAGCGACTTTGCTTTTTCTGTCACATTCGCGGCGTTTTTCCGATTGTCGCGCATCGAGGGTAGGATGATGTTGTCGAGAAGATTCAGGTTTTTCAACAACGTCGGTTGCTGAAAAACAAACCCCATTTTCGTTCTACGGATATCCGAAAGCTCTTTATCCTTAAGGACCGATAAATCTTTTCCGTCAAAAGCGACCTTGCCGCCGTCAACGCCGTCCGTACCGCTTAGCGCAAACATCAGCGTCGATTTTCCCGAGCCTGATGGCCCCATAACCGCAACGAATTCGCCCTCGTTTATTTCAACGGACACTCCGTCGAGAACCTTGCTTTTTTCGTTGCCCTTGCCGAAGGATTTTACGATATTTTCACCAACGATTATCTTTTTCATAGGCTACTCCTTTATATGTTCGGAAATTTTGATCTTCCCCGTGCCGGTTGTGCCGATTATGGTTGCGATAAGGACCGAGCCTATCATTAGCAGCGGACAAAACAGATAGGCCGTAAGCGGATTGACCACAAACTGAAACGACGACGCTCCAAACGATGAGATTACCATACCTGCTAGAAACTGCCCGAGAGTATTTGCCATGAGCGTGCCCACCACAATTCCGATGATCAAAACAAATACGGAACGGGAAACATACTGGGCCTGCATATCCGAGTTGGTAAAACCGAAGGCTTTCATCACGGCAGTCGAATATCTGTCCTTCTCGACAAGCATTTTCATGAACATCAATGTCACCAGTACCGTAATGATCAGCGCAACCGCAATGGCAGCCTTGGCGGCTTTGCCAACAGAGCTCATCGTCGAACCAAAGGTCTGGGTAATATATTCATCAATGTCCGATACTTTGGCAAAATCAAATGTATTCGCATATTCCGCAACCTTGCTGTCGACAAGAGAATGATCCGAAAGCTTCGCACAGATAATGCTCCACATGACGTCGGCGGTTTGATTGGAGAAAACCGCTTTTGCGGTTTTGCCGCCGTTGGTGATGTCGGAATAAATGCCGCTTACCGTGAGTTTTTTCTCCTTCCCCTCAATCACCAGCGTAATGGTGTCTCCGACCTTTTTGCCCAGCTCATCGGCATTCATGGTCGATAGTGCCAATTCGTTTTCTGCAACGGGCGCCTTGCCTTTGGAATAGTTGACGGGGAACACCGAGTGGTCGCCCAGCTCAATCTTGATGCGTTCCTCCGAGCCGTCTTCCTTTTTGACATTGAATGTTTTAGTCGTAAGCACGACATATTTGGATATCGATCTGTCGCTCTCCATTGCTTTCGCAATATCCGCCGCTTTTTCGGAAATATGATCGCCCTGCTGGATGTCGATGCGCATGTCGCTTTTTCCAATCCCCATATAGGTAACGAAATCTTTGGAGGAAATCGTGTTGTACAGATTCTGCGGAACAATCATGATAAACGCGGAAATCACAAGCACAGCAAGCATGGTGGCGTAAAGCCTTTTCCTAGAGAGGACATCCTTGATCCCGAGAAAAAGATTCGGATGAAGCAAACGGGTTTTGCTTAAGCGGAAACCCTTTGCACCGGCGGATTTTTCCTGAGATATACCAAACCGAATTGCCTCCGCTGCGGATATTTTCCGAAAGCGCCTCAGCACGACGTTCACATAGGCGATGATGGCAAGAAACACCACCACTTCGCCCACGATCCCGAAAAGCAGGGCAGTCGCCGATTTGCCGCTTTCCCCCATGTAAAGCCGTATGTTTTCAAGTAGAGCACCTCTGAACGCAAATGAAAGCCCAAATCCGAGAATACTGCCGACAGCCGCAATCGCTGCATATTTGGCCAGGTAGATTTTCTTTATGTCCGAAACCCGCAGACCAATGGCTTTCATTACGCCTATTTCGCGGTAGTCGTCCTCGATTTTCGCCAGAAGCGTGAAGCGAATGCACATAAACGCGATGGCCACGACAAGCACGCTTATCAGAAGGATGACCGCAATCATAAGACCGTCGGAAATGGCGTTAAGCGTTCTAAAAAGCGGATAGGTAATCGTCGGCCCGTTTGCTTCAAGGCCTGCAGAAGTGTAAGCATTCGTAAATGCGCCAAGTTCAGAAAGATTCTTTAATCTGAACTCTATCAGATATTCAAGACTTCCGAAGTCCTTGAGTTCCTTATAGTCATGTTCGCTTACAAGAAATCTTTTTGATGAAGCGAGCAGCGAATTCATCTGCGAATCCCGGAGAAATCCCGCAACGGTAAATTTCTTTCCGGCTATCACCGCCTCGTCACCGACCTTAGCGATGCCGTCCTTCATATAAGGGATCGGAACATAAACCTCTCCATCGGATGGGTGGATCACGTTACCGTCAAGATCAAGGAGATAATCGAAGGTTTTGCTCTGGGTACTGAATCCGTTGTCCTGAAGATTGTCCGCAAGGGAGTTCCCGCCAATTACAATTCGCGCACCCTCGACATTGAGAAAATCTTGCACCTGATAGTCCTCGACGTTGCTGTTCATTTTCGCGAAAGTCTCAAGCCGTGCCCTATCGATTGTGCCTGAATGCATCTGCATAAAATGCGGAGTTTTGGCCTCAGTCATCAACGTATCGATCGCACCGAACAAATGGATCACAAGCACAGCCGCGAGAGAAACAAGCATTGCTGCTGCAGCGACAAAAATCATGGTTGCCAGCGATATCGCCTTGCTCTTTAAAAAATCAGAGCGGATTATTCTGTAGAACATATCCTTCACCTCTATCTTCTAGCCGATTGACCGATTTCACGGCGGACAGAACGACCGCTGTCACGCACAACAGGATTCCTGCAATAATGATGAGCAATCCCGTTCCTCTGCCGTTGCCTGTACCGGTGACCCTGCCCACACTGTCCGCAAGCACTCCGCCTTTCAATAGCATTGGTTTGAACACATAATCCGCAAGCACACCCGATACCGCATAAGCGACAACAAATCCAAGCTGGGAAATGACACCGATAAGTCCCCACGCTCTGCCTTGAACGGAGTTTTCAATATTCGTGCGAAGTAGGAAATCAATACTTGTGTTTGCAAAAGGGAGCATCGCAAAAAACAGAAATCCGGAAACGCAGATCAGTACCATATTTTCTCGCAGTCCGAACACCATCATAAAGATTCCGGCAAAAAACAGCGAAATCCAAAGCATTTTCGTATAGCCCCGTTTTATCGAAAACATACCGATCAGCACGCTTGTCACCAGCATCCCGGAGGCAGCAATGGTTACAGCCGTTCCTAGCGCAGCGCTATCCGAAAACGCAAGGACCATCGGCGTGGAGAGCATTTCGATAAAACCTAGAAAGAAAGTCACCACCGATGTCATGATTACAAGAACAAGCACGCCCTTGTTCCCGGAAACGGCTCCCCAGCCATCTTTGAATTCATGGATGAACGATTTGGTCTGCTCGAATTTCTTGGAAACAAGACCATTGCGAACAGCAAGAATAGAAACAACGGTGACTAAAAAGGTGCAAATATCGATGATCAAGAGCAGTTTTATATCCGCAACTCTGAGCAAAAATCCCGCAATGATAGGTGAAATTAAATATTTAGACGACCCTGCCACCTGAACAAGGCCGCTTGCCTTCGTATATTGCTCTTCGGTTAGCAAATCCGTAATCGTTGCTCTGTAGGCGGGATCAAGCAGCGAAGAAAAGATCGAGCTGACGGTCACGCCCACGCAGATTTGCCAGAGGTGCGCTTCGCCTTGAAGCAGGCAGATCAGAATATATACGAGGCCTACCACGGAAAGGCTGTCTCCCAGAACCATGAGCAGCCTGCGGTCATAACGGTCCGCAAGCACTCCCGCCACCGCGCTCAAAAGCAGTGACGGCATAAACGCCAACAAGGTGACAAGCGCCATGGCCGAGGCTTTTCCTGTCTGCTGATAAACATAAACGCCCAGCCCGAAGGCAGTAAGCCCGCTTCCGATCGCGGACACAAACTCTCCCGACCAGAGGAGAAGAAATCTGTTGAAGGATTTGCCCGCACTATTCATGGCCGTCACCCTCTCCGCCAGTGAACATTTGCATCACGAACATAAGACTGCCGCTTTCGGCGCCGAGCAGCCGTTCCACGTTGAAAACAAACGCCTGTATACGTGTTAACCGTTCCTCATCCGTCAACTCGACCATATCGCCGTCAAAAACGGCATTCGCATAAGCCACTACCATTTCCATGCACTCGTAGGGGAATGGCGTTTTAAACAACCCTTGTTCAATGCCCTCGCGGATGAGATCCGCCAGGATCGGGACAACGCCGTTCAGGATGGCCCGTTGGATTTTCTGATGCATGAGTGCGTTCTGCGGCTTATGGATGTGCTCCATAATCTCCTCTCCACTCCCGCCGCTCATATTAAGCGCCATGACAGCCCGAAGAATGCGTACATTTACAGGTACACTCTTCTCCGCCGCGATTTCCCGAGCTGCGTCTAATAAGCGGACATTATAACGCTCAATTAGAGCGTCCATAATATCCTCCTTCGACTTGAAATGATAGTAAAGCGTCCCTCTGGCAATTCCGACTTTTTCGAGAATATCGTTGGTACTCGTGCCGTCAAAGCCTTTTTGGCTAAAAAGCTCATCTGCTGCATCAAGGATCTCGTTCCGGCGTTCTTCCGCTTCTTTAACGATTCTCATATCTCCACTCCTTTTTTACCGACCGACTGTCTATCGGTAATAGTAATGTACCATTAATTGAATGTCAAGGATTATGTTCCAATTTTCACAAATTGATTGAAATCGTCTCTGACATTACTTTTGAAATTGTTGTACTATATATTTGTGTGAAACTTCGTTTCATCAAATGAAACAATATCAAGGCAATGAATGGAGGTCTTGCCCATGCCCATCAACTTTCACGATGCACGGAACCGAATGACCTACACAACGAGAACGGCAGACGAATCGTGGAGATCCTTCATGAGGGAAACCGTCGATGTACGGAATAAGCGGATTGCCGATATCGGCTGTGGTGGAGGCATTTACACAAAGGCACTGATCGAAATGGGCGCGGCTCATGTCATCGGCGTTGATTTTTCCAGTGAGATGTTAAAAGGGGCAGCCTCAACCTGCAAAGATATGCAGGACGTTTCCTTTTTGCAGGGAAACGCTTATGAGACAAAATTGCCCGCGAACATGACGGATATCGTATTGGAAAGAGGACTCATCCACCATTTGGATGACTTGGATGCTTGCTTCAAAGAAGCCTGCCGAATCTTGAAACCGGGCGGGGATTTTATCATTCAGGACCGAACACCAGAGGACTGTCTATTGCCTGGGAGCAAGCATAACATCCGGGGCCATTTTCCGGAAAAGTTCCCGCGGTTAATCGATTTTGAGATAGCCCGCAGGCATCACTCGGATCAAGTATCGCAGACGTTGGAGCGAAACGGTTTGCGGCTGTCCAAAGCATTTACCCTGTGGGAAACACGATGCATCTACACTGACTTCGATGAATTGGAAAACGAGCTGCTGAACAGATCCGGGCGCTCCATTCTTCATGAATTGACGGATACTGAGCTGCGGGAATTGATCGAATATATCAAAGAAAAACTCGATTCCGGCCAAGAACCGATCATCGAGAAAGATGCATGGACAGTATGGGCTGCCGTCAAAGCGTAACCGCTAAATACGGTAAATGCAGCAATTTTTGTCCTCTTTTCTTCCTACCAGTCTGCCATAATAAAGGGGAACATTTGTTGCTATAAATACTGCGAACAGCTGCCTCCTCCACTATAGCCGTGTTGGATGCTGCCAACGAATCGACTCGGAGGAATAGTAGATGAAGAAAGTGCCAGATGCCGTATTGAAAAAGTTATCCCTGCCTTACCAAGCCGATCCATCGGCATTATGTTACTTCAGCGGAGGCCACCCATGGTCGGACGGTGTGTTGTATGAATATGAAAAAGACGCAGTACCGCACATTTTGAAAGTGATGGAAATGCCTGCTGGTGAGGCTCAAGACAAGTTAACAGCCCTTGATGCCCGTCTCCAATTCGTCCGTTTTCTCGGTGACCGCGGAATCGCGATTGTCCATCCCGAACGGTCCGTGGAAGGGAAGCTTTTTACGGAAGAAAAAGAGGCGGACCGGTTGTATGTTTGCTACTCGTACCGCAAGCGGGAAGGCGTTCACATCTTTGAAACGCCCAGATCGGGACACGAAGCTTTATTCGCACGTTGGGGAGAAGCGATGGGCAGCATGCATGCCGCAGCCAAAGAGTATCCGGTATGGCGTCGGCTGCCGAATGATCCAGAAGGCAAAATTCTCGGATGGGAGCAGGAATGGAACGGGTTTCATGTCTGGTGTAAAGACGAAGCGGTGAAAGAAAGCTGGCGGAAGCTGAAAAACCGACTGGACAGCCTGCCTGTCGAACGAAACAGCTTTGGGTTTACTCACAATGATTTGCATATCGAGAACCTGCTCGCCCACGATGGAAACGTAACGGTTTTAGATTTCGATGTTTCCAACCCTCATTGGTTTGCCTGCGACCTGGCGACAGCCGTGAACAGCATTTTCACCTACGCCTCGGAGGGTAAATTCGAGCATCCTCCCATTGATCCCGAGCAGGTTAAACGTTTAGTTCGATCCTTTATTCGAGGCTACGAAAGCGCAAATCGCCTGGAACCCTTTTGGATGGAGCAGGTGAATACGTTTCTACAATATAGAAGAATCCTGCTCTTCATCGTCTTCTCGGAAGAGCTATCCCGCAACAATCCGGAGCATTACAAGGCTTGGCGGAAGCGCATTTTGGAAGACGCACCTTTCCCCGAGTATTTATAAGTATTGAGAAGTCGATTGAAAAAAGGGCTATCCCTAAGCCATATAATGGCTAGAGATGCCCTTTTTTGCACGCCTGCAGGCTGCTTATATTACGCCGTACTTCCTCAATAGATCTTTCAAAGTCAGGGCCCCCTCACTTCACTGCCGCTCTCCAAGCCTCCGAAAACTCTTTGAGTGTCGGGTACCGGCCCGCGCGACTTTCCTCCACCGCTTTTAGGGCAACTTGATAGAAAGGCGTGCTTATCTTCCATTTTGTGAACGTGCGATCCATCTCCCCTCCAAATAATGCAAAGGCAACAGCCCCCATTAGAAAAACGTTGGTGAGCTCGTCGATTGGCGCGCCAAGGGTGAACTCCTCCGGCGACATGAACCGGGATGATCCCCACATCCTCCCCATCGTATTGGTAACTGGGCGTTTCGCGTAAAAATCAATGTCGCATAGATAGGTACGGTTCGCGGCGAAATCATACAGGATACTGCCATCGTAAAAATCGATTGCCACATACCCCCGATTGATCACATGAAGGTGGAAAGCCAGGATGTCGTCGAAAATGCGCTCCATTGTACCGAGCGGCAGCTCCATGAATTTTGCCCGGGAAACGGGATACTGCTTTCCCATACACTCGGCATCCACCCAATCAAAAACGGCTGCGAATCCGCCTCCAACCTCCTCCGAAAACCGATATGCAATCAGATGAGGATGGGCTAAGTCCTGATAAACCGCTACAGCCCATTTAAGCCGTGCAATGGCGTCTGCCGGTTCTCCTTCATATTCCGCCGTTGGAGCGCCTGCGTATTTGACAAACAATTTTTTTCCGTCTCCTTCAGCGCCTTCAATACCTTCAATGCCTTCGACACCAAAGCAAATATTGCCGGAATCTTGATCATCAAACACCGTGAACACTTTTCCATACCGGCGCAAAAAGCCGAAGTCATAAGGGGTTTTCATTTTGAACGTGATGCCATCAATCGTTTGCGTTATCATCGCTTCCTCCAAATTGAACTTGAGGATTCATCCTTTTTCTTTCATCCCCATTATATCAACGGAATACGGCAACAGGATGCAATAGAATAAATAAGAATAAAAAGAACCGATCGGATCAGAGCAAATTGCTTCGATCCGGTCGGATCCCGTAAGTTCCTCTAGCAGAATCGTAACCTTACTTTCCGCTTTTTCCGTTGTTTTTCTTCCCGTTATTCTTCAAAACCACGTCGTAATTGTAAGGCACGCTGTTACTGGTGCCTTCTGGAGCAGCATACGTCGTCATCATGATGATGCGGTCGTATTTCGAGCTGTGGAGCAAGTCGCCAAGTTCAATGCGATCCGATTCCGACATATTGATAAGATCCGGTACGCGGATGACTTTTACCTGGTTATCGTGTCCTTTTGCTTTTTGCTTGTCATAGTTCTTCATGAGTCCGATGAATTCTACCTGATAATTCACATACTGGCCGGTAGCCTGCTCCAGGCTCGTAAAACCCGAGGTGTCGGTCATTGGATCGATCACGGTTCCATTTAACCTCAGATTGGACAAATACCACCCAGCTTCGTTATAGCCCCAGTCCGTCAAGTAGCGGAATCCAAGCAAAACCTTCTTCCCGGCATAGGCGGACAGATCGAACGTCTCCGTCTTCCAGCCGCCGGAGCTGCCCGTGAAGCCCGGCAGATTCGCCGCGATTTTCGGATAACCATTATCGGTTAAATCGCTGCGGGTATCTCCATTGGATAGCGAGGTCCAGGTCTTCCCGCCATCCGTGGACACTTGAACGACGCCGAAGTCCCACTGTTCCTCGATATTGTAGTTCGTATCGAAGCTGAGTTCGGGTGAGGTCTGACCGGTCAGATCCAATTCCTTGATCAAGAAATTGTCAGCCAAATCCCCTTGATTGCCCCAAAGCACCGTTCCGCGCTGGGGATCCGTCACCGGCGTCCAGTTGGTTCGCAGGAAGTCGAGCCCTTGGAAGATCAAATGATCAATCTTCGGATCCGGCGTGATCACTTTGAAATCAGTTCCCCAAGCGGGAGTGGTGTTGTCCGCCAAGACCGAAGTGGTAAAATCGGGAGTCAGGTCGATTGAGTTGAAATTGTAGGTGGAGGGATCGCCCTGATATCCGTTGTCCAGTACAACCGCCGTCATGTAATCGGCATATAGCTCGGCGAACGTTTTGCTGATACCGGCTTGCGCCAAAGCATCTTCAACGCCGCTGATGCCGGTGTGAGGATCATGGAACAGGGTCTTAATAAACGATTCGCCAAAATGATCGTACAAGTATAGCTCGAATAGATAAGCATTACCGTAATCAGAGAGAATTTGCAGATCCGTCTGGTCGCCCCATAGGGTAAGAGAGTTCCGAAGATGGGACATAAATGCATTCACATGGTCGATAGAGTGGCCATAACCGACCATGTACTGGGCGAAGTCGGATAAGCCTTCGTTGATGAAGCTTTCTTCGGCCGGATCGGTATCCCGGTGAAGCAAGTGCTGGAACTCGTGGGCGAATACGCCTTCGTAGAGATAAGGCTTTGCCGATTTCGGTCCGGTCCGGTTCAACCAATCGTAAGCGTCGACAGTCATGACGTTACGGTCGGCAAAATCGCTGATCGTTGGGGAGAAATAACCGGCAATGTAGCTTGGATAGTTCGGATTATAATAGCTTTGGTCCTTGATGTTGTCGATCAGAATGACGACGCGGCCGCTGTCATCCTTGTACAGGCCTTTATAGCCGTCTTCCCCTTTGCGTTCGGCAGGAGGTGCAAAATACTCGATTTCTTTAGGATAAATCCGGGTTTCGAATTCGTTCAGCAAATACTGAACCTGAGCGTCTGTGATTTGAACGAGGCCGTTTCGTGGATCCCCATTGGGAAAATTGAGATTGTTCGCCACCCACACTTCTCCGTAATTTCCTACGGCACGCAGGGTAAAATTAGTCAGTGAATACTGCCCCGTGTAATCGTTATTCGTCAACCATGGCTTGACAGTGCCGACATCCGCTTGCGTCAAACCCGCTGCGCCTAAGGAAGAGCCGGTCTTCGCCGAAACATTACTGTCAGTCAGGTCAAGCCGGCCTTCGGCTTTGACACTTTCAAGCGTGTCAGCCCTTAGCTTCGTACCGATATCCAGTACGCTGGGATTCGTGTTATAGCTTGCCTGCTTAGCCGACGCTGCAGATGTCGTAGCGGGTATTACCATGGCGCCGATCAGAATAAACGACGAAATCAGACTGAAAAGTTTGCGTTTAACCAAAAACATCTCCTCCTCTGATTGATGTGGCAAGCCCATAAAGGGCTATGTCACCTATCATAACAAGGAGGTAAATATTTGAAAGTGCCTCCACTACCAGACATTAACGTAATGTAACGACTTGAGCCTCACCACCTTTGACCCAGAAGCTGTCAAATTCCAGCATCTCAATTCGGCAAATAACTGCATTACATGCGCTGGGAAACTATCGATAGATAAAAAAGCCGCCCGGAATAACTGATCCGGGCAGCCTGATAGAAAAGACGGGTCGCTTCTCTTCTTCCTGCTGTAGACTCATGCTGACGTTTTTTGTCTATAACTATTTTAGTTTGAAATAAATGAAGCGGTCGTAGTAGTCCATATCGGAATCCGATTTTTGCAGAATGAAGTAGTTCGTTTCATTCTTGTATACGGTAATGATGATTTTCCCGCTTGCTTCGTAGGATTTGGATTCACCAGCAAGAACTTTGGAAGAAGGCAGGCTGTAGACAACATCGCTGATGTTATCGCTCAAAGAGCCGTCAAACCCATAATCTCTAACCCCGATGATGGATTTACCGGAGTCATTCGTTCTTACGCCCCAGTAAGAAGGCTCGAAACTGGCGAGATAGCCTTGACCAGTAGCACTCGAAGAGGTGCCTTTCGTTACCTTGGCATTATTGACCTTGAGGCTAACCGTCAACATCCGGTACTCAATCTCAGGATCGCTTTCCGGTTTCTTGAAGCCCAACTTAACGATATCATCTGCGGTGATAGTCTCCACTTTGTTGATCGTGAACGTGTAATCCACGTTCGTTGAATCTTCTTGTTTATAATGATAATAGTCATGATAGGTAAACGCAGTCCCCAGGCTTACGGGATCGCTCAAGGTGCCTTTGTTCTTGCTGGAAGCGCCGGTATTGGCTGTTTGAGACGGAGTGGTGCTCGGCGTCGGCTGCGGCGTATTGGACGGTTCAACCGTACTTCCCGGATCAGAATCACCGATGCTATTATCCTGAGTGCCCTTACCTGTGCTGATGATTACGGAATTGGTGGATCCATCCCACGTTACTGCGCCACCCATCGCTTCAGCCACGGACTTCGCCGGCACATAGGTATGTCCATTGTACATGATGGGATCCATCGCTCCCGTACTGTCCGCCAGCACCAGCGTTTTGCCGTCCACTTTAATCTTCACTGTCGGATCTTGAATCGCGCTGATTTTCTTCGACAGACTAGCCCCATATGCCCCGGAGGCCGCCCCAATTCCAATTGCCCCAATCAACAAACCAACTAGCAACTTCTTTGACTTCACGTTAACCCCTCCAATAACAGTAATGGCCATTTGCCAAAATTAAACAATACAATATTAGTTTATATTACAGAAAAGGATATAGCCACTCATAATTTGACAAATTTTTCACAATTCTAAGAGTTTTAATATCGAATGAAGTAGAGATACAGTTAGTAAAACCTATATGGTTACCAGCAAAAAGAGCAGGTGAGATCACCTGCTCTTTCTTTTATCCGATTCATTCCATTCCAAAATAATATCACGGACAAGCTCCGCCGCTTTTCGTTCTTCTTCCTCACATTGGGTTACTATTTCGCACATTTCTTTACGTATGGTTTCGTCATTCAATTTCACTTTATTGATACTTTCGCAACCTGCGCCCGGTGTTAAATCTACTTTATCAATATACTCGTACATCAAGCTATTGATTTTCCTTCCAAATATTTCCCATAATTCATTCAACGTTGTTTCGTATTGCGGATGGAACGCTTTTAATTGCAGCATAAATTGTCCGGCATAGAATCTTTTTTCGGCATAATCACACCACATGGGATCAATTAATGAAACATCATTATTGATTAACGGTTCGTTCTCCATCAATCGGTTTCTCCAGTCCAGAAAAAACTTCTCCGTCTTAAGCCTTTTTGCATTTCCCAAATATTCGCTTGCCTTTTTCAAACCGTTTATATAAATCTGTTTCAGATCGACAGGAATATTTGAACCAGAGCCTTCATCAATAAATATTACTTTTTGCGTTTTCCCGTACCAATCTCTGCATTTCGTTAGTACTGGCTGTGGATTATCGGAGAAATCAAAGGGAAAATAACCCCAATTCAATAAACACTCGCCATCATCTTCATATCCGACAATAGCCCCTCCAAAACAGCAATCCACAACATTTACGGCTATAACAGGCCTTTTGTTTCCTGCAATTTCATTTAGGATGCGTTCTCTCAATTCCACTTCCGGACAATAATTTTTGTCGCTTTGCCGCGTGGAATAGATTTTACACTTATACCCGAACTGATCAACAGCAAACTGAATACCATAATCTTCCGTGAGGGCTAGTCCCGCATTATATGTATCTCCGCACAGGTTTGCTAGTAAGGTGTAGGTTTGCATGGTATTCGAATTATGTCCTACATACTCCATATACGACCACATAGAGACCGGAAAATTCAACGTTATCGGACTCGGGGGCTTATTTTTCAATCGTTCCCCTGTCGGTTTTTTCTCCAAAAAATAGCTTCGTGCTTGAATGTTCATAGGCTTGCTGCTCTCCTTAAACATAAGTGTTGCTTTAGGACAAACATTAAGCGTAACAATAGCATTTCTCGCCTGTTTAGGAGTTGCTCCATGAAATTTCATAAACGCTCTGGAAAAGGCTTCTTGTGAGTCATAACCATACTTCACGGCAAGGTCCAGGATCCTTATATCAGAAGTACGGATCTCGTCAGCCGCTGCGCTCATTCTTCTGTTTCGAATATACTCAGCCAGTGGAATCTCCATACAGAATGAAAATACTCTCTGAAAATTGTAATTCGAGCAGCAAGCCAGTTTCGCTATTTCATCAAAGTCGATTGCTTCAGTTAAATGCTCTTCTATATAGTCAAGAATCTTTTCCATTCGTTTCATCCATGTCACTACTGTTCTGCTCCTTTCTACAGGGAGTCCTGCATTTTTTTGTCCATCGTACAGCTTAACTATAAATCACAGCAAAAGTGGATTTATGACTAATCTAGCCGGATATAATCAAATGTAAGTCCGATCAAAGTTCGCGAATCCTTGTGCTTTTCCCCTTAATCTTTTCGATTATTGCTAAGCTTAATCCTCTGCGATCAAATAACGCTGGAAAAAACAAAGTTCCTAACGGTGAAAACCGTATAGGAACTTTGCTTGTTTTTTCTGCATTTATTCCAATCTGCTTAGCATCTTACATATTTGCGTTTAAAGCCGAGTTGCCCTTTGTCGATGGCCTTTTGAATATTATCAGAGGCATTAATGAACTTGCTTTTGGGCTTGTCCTTATGAACTTCAACTGGCCCTACGGCCTTGGCGGTCTCAACCGCCAAATCGTGCAGCGGCACATAGGAGACGGCCACCGTGTAGATAAATTGATTCATCGCGAATTTGGCCCGTTCGGGTGCGTCGTGAATCGTGCGTTTCGCAAGTTCTAGCATCTCGGCCAGCTTGCTTGCGGCAAATTCGCTGTCCTTGCGATTGCCGAGCAGCCAGCAATAACAGCTCCAGCCCGCCGACATTTTTAGTTCCTCACCACTTGCGATCCATCGGTCGGCGACTTGCTGCGCGATATCCGTCTCCGCCAAAGTTACGGCGACCACGAAGTCGGACAGCATGTAAAAATAGGCCCCATCGATCCAACGTTCGAAATCCGCTTCGGTCATCGCTTTCGGGTCGGCAATGACTCCAGCAAAATACATAGCATCATAGTTCCCCGTAGCATATAACTGCTCAGCCAACGGTTGATCGTGCTTGTTCTTCTTGGCTATGGGCTTCATCTCACCCGTCGCCACGCCGAATAACGGTTCCCGCGCGCCATTGGAGATATAGATTTTCTTGGTGCGTTCCTTGCCGAGGGCTTCAAGCGCTTGCATAACCGTTTCGAAATCCATGGCTTTTTTCGCTCCCTTCCGTTCGGAGCCCGACTTCATGCAAATCCAGGCCGACTCGCCTTACTGCAAGTCTCAGCACCAGTTTAACGCAAATCAAATCTTTTTTGAAATTAGCATTCTGAAATGATCAACTTCATTCGTAAACTCTCCAAGAACCCATGCATACTGGTTCTTATCTTCATAATTCCGGTAGCCGCGCTCCACTATCATACCCAGGCGCTGCCAAATTTTATATATCGAGATGCGGATTAACTCATTATGCGTAAATTCTGTTTTCCCGTAGCCTTCAAGAAAAGCCTCGCAGGGATCGCCAAAATCGTGAAAATCATGATTCATTAGCGGATCTCCGTACAGAACGGCCGCATAATCAATAAGTCCCTGTAGCCTGTTCTCTTTCACCATGAGATTGCCATCCCATGTATCCGTATGGATATAGCATGGCACTTTTACTTCATTCAACCCGTCGCGCTCTGCCTCTATCAAAGCAAGGAGTTCATCATGACTTATGCCCGGTACTTCTATCTCTTTGTCTGAAGCATCCTGCAAAAGCATACGAAATAGAGTAAGAATGAAGTCGCAGTTATTGTCTCGATACGTCTCAGGCATGACCGGAATTCCAAAGGATTCCGCTTGAAGTGAACTGATCTTTCTGCAAATGAGACCGATCTGCCTTTTTAGTTCGAATATGAATTCCTTTGGAGGCTTCTCCGCCATGGTCATGAGAGGAGTCCCTTCCATGAAACTCATAAAAAAATAAGGCGCACCGCAAACGTCATCGGAAGTATCGAGATAGATCAACTTAGGAGCGGGAATATCGATTTTTTCTTCAAAAATCTTAAGCATGTTTGCTTCATTCAAAATACTATCTTTCTCGTGTCTCATCGTGATCACAGATGGATCTGGGGCAATTTTCAGAACCAACTTTAGGACATCCGCTTCCACCAGATAGACGGCATTACACATCCCGCCGCCAAGTTCTTTCGAACGAAAACTCCTAACAGACTTCCCCAACGCCCGTTCCGCCATAATCCTCAGTATTTCCTCTGTCTGCTGAAACTTTGATGACGACCGTACAACTGTTTCATTTGTGCCAGACGCCTTCATGTTATCGTTTTGCATATGACCGCCTCCTCCATATTAATACCATTTTACAATGGGATTAGGAGAAAGAATTGCTGATTCCTTGCATAAAATTACCAAATATGCTCATATCAGAGTCATCTACAGAAAGGGATTTTTGTCGTCGAATACCTCTTGCAAAATGACGATAGGATCTGAAATCAGGCCGTATTTCTCGTCCTCCGGATAGGTAACGGCAATGGTTGGGTTGGGACCGGCATATGCAAGGACACTCTCCATCGAATCCCACTTCGTACATAGAAAAAAATGGGCATATTCTCCTTGCTCCACAATTTTCAAATAGGCTCCCTTGTTTCCCTTAATTGCCGAGGTATCTTTTACACCCGTTTCCATTTCATACTTTTCAAATGCATCCTTCATTTCAATCGGAACTAACCCATGCCACGTTCTTGCTATCATTTTTCATCCACCTCTTCAATTCTACCCCTCAGATTCACTGGGCTTCATTCGGTGCTAATGGAACAGATCTACTCATATTCTTAAAGGAAATCAAATAGAAAGGAGGTATAAGCAGTTGCAAAACGTTAAAGTAAATTTACGCCCCATTGTGAGTAAAATCAACTTGCCCACTGTTTTAAAAACGACGTTCCTCCCAGGCGACACCACTGAACGGCTATTTATTGCAACCCAGCCGGGAGAAATCTTTTACATAGGAAACGGAGTAATCCGAACGTTTCTGGACATCCGCGCCAGAATCTTGAAACTGGGCACTCCCGGCGGCAGATATGATGAGCGCGGTTTGCTAGGACTTGCGTTCCACCCTGCATTTTATTATAACGGCTTATTTTATATCCATTATTCAGTAGCCGGTACAGAGGGTCCAAGCGCTCTAACCGGACCGTTTAAGCCTAACCCCTGTGATCCTGAAACACTGAACTTAACGTGGACAAATCGGGAAACCCAATATAACCATATTGATACTGTGGAGGAATGGAGTTTACAAACGAATGGCCAACCGCGAAAAAGGCGCACCCTACTCAATTTAAGAAGACCTTTTTTAAATCATAATGGCGTGAACAGCCTGAACATTTCACCGGAGACAGGAAAACTCGTTTTAACAACCGGAGATGGCGGAGCAGGCTATGATCCCTTCAATTTGAGCCAGGATGATATGGAGATTGCCGGTAAAATAATCGAAATAGACGTAAATAAATATCCATTTATCGAGAATCCGCCCGTCGTTACCCGTTTTCACGAACTCCCTGCATCCGTTCAAGGAGCATTGGCGGTTATAGCCAAAGGGATCCGCAATATATCCGGCATTTCCTTTCAAAGGATTTCTCCCAATCAATACGTCAAATATGTAGGGAATGTCGGGCAGGAACAGGTGGAGTCGATTTTCTCATTCGTCACGTACAAGCCAATACCGGTTACTCAGCTTGTTCAAGCTTCATTATCGCATTCTAGTGCGGAACACAAAGATATGATCAACTTTGGCTGGCGGGGGTGGGAGGGCGTCTTCCCTACTTCAATAAAAAAGGGCTGCTCTGCAAATCCGGCTTTGGACGAGAGAACCCTTGCTTATTACAATGAAACCGTAGCAACATCCATTCATCGAATGCCGCCATTATTAAGTTATTTTCACGACGATTCCCGCCCAGGAAAATTTGGAGGTACCGCACTGACAAGAGTCATGCCCTATATGGGGAATGAGCTCCCCGAATTGGCGGGATGCGTTGTGTTTAGCGATCTTCTTCGAAAAGGCTCAACTCCGGCTAAGGGTGTGTTAGCTTATACCAGAACGAGGTCCGATTGTAAATTGAACGATTATGATGTAATCGAGACCGATTATCCCTTCGGTTCTCAATCCGCTCTTTTCGTGAGCTTGGGAGCGAATCTCAATCAAACCAAACTCTATTTAGGGGTTTACGGCTCTATGAATGTGACCGATTTTAACCAAGGCACTGTTTTTGAAGTGGTCCCGTGAATTCGTTCTAGAATCATACCAACCAGTATAGATTTTCTTCATTCTCATCAAAAACGTTCATCCCGCATTTCGCTGCAACTCTCTGAGATGGGAGATTAACCTTTTCAATTTCCGCCATAACGGTAGAAACGCCTTCTTGCTGTTTTGCCCATTCTATAATCGTTCTGATTGCTTCTGTTGCATATCCTTTATTCTGATACTCATCAGAAATTCCGTATCCGATTTCAACCTGTCCCTTATCGTTGGCAGGCCCTTTAAAGCATATTCCGCCAATTGGTATAGAATCAGTTATCTGCACGATGTCCCATAAACGAAACCACAGTAAATCTTTTTCATGAAACTTGCCAGTTTGGATAAGCGCTTTATGATAATCGTATGCGTTAACAAAATCCTGTGCCAGTTCATTTCCATTTTCTTTTGACTGACACATGTCTTCGTATGTCAGGCACACGAGTTTTAATCTGTTCGTTTTCAAAATGTCCATATCAAATACCCCTTCCGATTTACATCTGGATGTCTTCAGTGACCTAATGGTCATACTAATCCACCCTGTCTTCCAATATTTGTACCTTCGACCATATTATCAATAAAACCATTTCCTCATAAGTCTCTGTTTGATTATAGCCAAAATTTCCTTTTCCATTTTTTTAGGTGTGACCTATTTGATTGATGATCTTCCGTTTCTGCTGCTATCCTACTTCAGGAAGTAAAATGATATCCTGTGCAATATTTTTGTACGAATCAAATGGAAAAGGAGTTAGATGTATGAAAAGAATCGTAACACTGAGCACCCGCAACCTGACAGATACCGCAAAACACGGTGGTTGCGGCGCATGCCAAACCTCTTGCCAATCCGCTTGCAAAACATCCTGCGGCGTTGCAAACCAGCATTGTGAAAATGCAATGAACAAATAGGTTGGAGTTTTCACTGCCCATTGCTTTGTCGATGGGCTTCTATTTTTTAATTACCGTTTGACCATATAGATTAAAGGAGCTTGATTCGCAAGTATGATTCATCAATATCGACTGAACGGCTACAACATCGTACTCGACACCTATAGCGGCTCGGTGCATGTTGTGGATGACCTGGCCTATGAAATCATCGAGCTCTTTGAGCAAAATTCTCAGGAAAAAATATTGGCGATGCTGCAGGAAAAATACGAGGGTGATTCGGACATTACCGCAGAGGACATTCGCGAAACGATCGTTCAAGTGGAAGAGCTTAAAAACACGGGGCAGCTTTTTACAAACGATGCGTATGAGAATCTCTCCATGGATTTGAAAAACCGGAAAACGTACATTAAAGCCCTCTGCCTCAATGTCGCGCATACCTGCAATCTATCCTGCGACTATTGCTTTGCCAGCCAGGGAAAATATAACGGTGACCGTGCTCTCATGAGTTATGAGGTTGGACAAAAAGCTATCGATTTCCTGCTGGAGCATTCGGGTCATCACCGCAACCTGGACATCGACTTTTTCGGCGGAGAACCGCTTATGGCCTGGAACGTGGTCAAACAGATTGTGGCGTATGCAAGAAGCAAGGAGAAAGAATACAAAAAAACGTTCCGCTTTACCTTCACCACAAACGGCATGCTGTTGAACGATGAGGTTACCGAGTTTTTGAATCAAGAAATGTACAACGTCGTACTGAGCTTGGACGGTAGAAAAGAAATTCATGACCGGCTGCGCACAACCCTTACCGGCAAAGGCAGCTATGATCATATCGTTCCGAAGTTCCAGGAGTTTGTCCAAAAGCGCGGCGACCGGGAATATTATGTACGGGGAACCTACACCCGCAACAACGTCGACTTCACCAACGACATTCTCCACATCGCAGACCTCGGTTTTGACAAGCTCTCGATGGAACCGGTCATCGGCGACAAAACGGAACCCTATGCACTGACCGAGCGGGAACTTCCGGACATTTTCAACCAGTACGAAATTCTCGCAAAAGAAATGATTGAGCGCGGGGAGCAAGGCAAAGGGTTTACTTTTTATCATTACATGCTAGACCTCTCGGAAGGCCCTTGCATTCAAAAACGGATCACCGGCTGTGGTTCGGGAACGGAATATCTCGCGGTTACGCCTTGGGGCGAACTTTTCCCTTGTCACCAATTCGTCGGAGATGAAGCATTCAGCATGGGGAACATCTGGGATGGGATTACAAGATCTGACTTGCAATGCCAGTTCAAAGAGAGCAACTGCTACTCTAAGCCGGAATGCAAAGATTGCTGGGCCAAACTCTACTGCAGCGGCGGCTGCCCCGCCAACAACCTGCATGCCACGGGTTCCATCAACGGAGTTGATCGCTTCAGCTGTGATATCTTCCGCAAACGGGTGGAATGCTCCATGATGGCAAAGGTTGCCGAGTCGATCCGGGCGATGGAAAACAGTTAATCAAAAGGCCCCTCGTCATAGACGAAGGGGCCTTATTTTTAAGCGAACTTCAATCTATGTTTTCCATTTCTGCAAGTCCACCGTTCTATCGCTTTTTGATGGGATGCCGGATGACCGTCTTCATCTTTTCAGGGCTGCACTTGCGGGGATCGCTTAAATAAATTTCATGATGGTACCGTTTATCGGAAATATCCGTTTCATAGCCATTCATCACGATAAAGTCATCCATCTTTCGTACCGTTTCTGGTTCATCATCAAAGAGACCGATATGCATGCATTGAACGCATAAGCCCTCCTCATAGGTCAAAAACTCAACTTTTGAATAATCTTCTTTCTTCTTTCGGGTTGCTTCCGCAATGGCCCAGTCAAAATCTTCCTTCATTACGAAATCGGGAAGCCGGATGATGGAAATCCACTGAAATTCATTTTTTCGGCCGTAATCGACACCTTGAACGTCTTCCATCCACCAGAACCCTTCCAATGGCGGAACGACATATTCATAGTAACCATCTATTTTATATGCGCCTTTATAGCTCATCTTAATGGTGTAAGCTATTCCATAGAGAAGATTCGCGGCCTTTTTATATTCGCCCTCATCATCATTAGGATCCCCTTTGCCACGAACGGCAATGAAATTCATCAGCGGGATTTCAATGATTTCCGGCTTATCTTTTGGGAGATAAAATTCTTTATACTCTTTTTTGTAGTCAAACGCCATTGCTATCACCTCAACGAAGGAATTCAATTATATGGTTAGTTAGGCCCGGTTTATGAGCTCGGCAATGCTCTCAAGCGTCGGAGGATTCAAGGCGAGCGGAAAGCGGCTGCACACTGACGCTGCCGTCGCTGCCGCGAATTTCACGATATCCTCATCAGGCATTTTCTTGAAAACACCGTAAATGGCACCGGCCTTGAAGCTGTCTCCTGCTCCCAGCGTGCTTTCCACCTTTACCTTGTAGGGCGTGATGCGACGAATGGGTTCGTTTTTTCGGCCGTACATAATTTTTCTTGAACCGAAGGTGAAGATAACAAGCCCGTCGGTGCTGTCTGTATAAGTTTTGAACACATCATCCGCATTCTGATCAGGATATGATCTCCTCAGAAACTCGCTCGACACGACATTTACCTCGCAGTACCGATGCATAACGGTTTCGGGGCGGCAGTCGATGGTAACATATTTCTTCTTAAGCTCATGGCAGATTCGGGCGGCAAGTTCGGATTGCTCCATGAAAAAGGGGTCAAGCCCCACGACATCCGCATTCGCGATATCTTCTCTAACAGGAGTATTCCACCTTTTTACGGGGGCGGAAAAATAGGAGTTAAATGCACCAAAGCTGTTTCTTGTATGCCCGGCGATGATCACCATATCCTCTACGCCATCGAACGTCGGATCATCATAAACCGGCGTCATATCCACCTGGAATCGTCCAACGAGATGCTTTTGCAACAATTCTGTCGTTTTCCTCCCCTGATAGTTGCCGTCCACCTTGACGGAACACCCCAGAGATGCCAACACGATCGAGCAGCTCCCGGTTTCGCCTCCAGGTAAAACGTGACTCTCCCTGATCTCGCGGTAATCATCCGCTTCCGGAAAATCGTCCTTCAGCAAGTACATGGTCGTGACCAGCGTCATTCCATACAGATAAACATCATGCTTCTGCATCCCTACCCCACCTCAATCGGATTTTCATTTTTCCACGAATGCTGCTCCCACATGGATCTCTTTTCAATTTATCCCAATCGAGCAACTGGTACAAGGTTTGAGTTAGGGCTCCGTATCCGGTTTTAATATTGTTCGGTTTGTTCTTACGAATCTTGATAGCGATGCAGCTTTAACATGACTAGCCGGGCGATAGGTTGTGCAATCCAAGCTTCCACGAAGAAAGAAATAGCGAAGTTACGCGGCCATTTGTAAAAAAACAAATGAATCGGCTCCATGCTGATATGACGGCTCCCAATCCAGGTGCCGATAACCGTCAAAAGAATGGACATGAGCAATACCGAAAAAACGACGTTAACCATCATATGAGCACCGAAGCTATCCCCCTTTTTCGCAACCCGGGAAGTCAACCATTCGGCAGGTTTATAGGTAATCAATACAATCGCTACAACGGCAAACCAAATAGACGGAATCACCTTCATCGTGTCACCCCAAGTATCCATGGAAAAGCCCACTTCAAAAGCGGTAATTAGCGGGGCAATCATGTTGACGGAAATGACTGAGATGACAGCCATAAATAGCGCAAATTCCTTTTTGTTACGCGGCAGCTTCATGTAAAAATCCATATTTCTCTCCTCCTGATTTTGGTATTTGGAGCAAAAAAATAAGCACGAGACTTTAAAGAAAAGTCCCGTGCTTATCCATTATACGCACCAAATATTCAAGTTTATCTACGTATTATAAGCGAAAAAAATTGAAAAAGCCAATGTCTCTATTAATCCTTATACGGATCGATCTCGTCCGCTCCCGCCATGCAAACTCCGATCGGCTTCAATACATGCAGCACCTCAATCGTTTCCGCATGGGCATCCAACACGTCTTGGAGCTTCCGGTATACAAACGGACTTTCATCGGTTCCCGCACCACGCAATTCAACGACGAAATCACGGACGGCTTGGGTCATTTGCTTCATGGAGATCTGTCCGCCGGAACGGGTACGGGTTTTCCAGTTCATCTTCCCAGCCGCTTGGGTACGGCTCATGATCCGTCCGGCTCCATGCACAGTGCTGTAGAAAGAATCGCGGTTCTCAGCCGTATTCTTACCTCGCACGATGACAGAAATATCCCCCATGCTCCCTCCGATGAAACCCAGTTGGCCCGGTGCCGATGGTGTCGCTCCTTTCCGGACGACAATAGCATCTTTCCCGTTATGCGACTCCTGCCAGGCAAAGTTGTGGTGATTATGTACTTCGAAGGTGCACTCTGCTCCGATGATCGATAATACTTGTTCGATAACATAATCCCGGCCGGCATAAGCGTAACGTCCCGCTAGCTTCATGGCACGGTAGTACATGTCGCCAAGCTCACTATGCAAATCGAGCAGCACTGGCGGCTGATCCATGCTTTCTCCCGGTGCATTGGCGAGAAAGTCGCGTCCGGCAGTCAAGTTGAGGAATCCGCTGGCCGTTTTGTGGCCGAATCCCCGGCTTCCGAAATGATTCCCGATCCATAGCTGGCCCGTCCCCGCTTCCTCGAACAAATCGACGAAGTGATTGCCGCTGCCGACTGTACCCAACTGATCCCGGGCCAATGCCTTCAGCTTGTTATGAACATCTTTTCCAACAGCGGCGTATACGGTCCAATCCGGATCATCGAATAAATCGTGATCCACTTTATCACTGTTTATGCGCCCAACGCCGAAAGAAATGTCTCGTGCAATTCGATCCATTATGGCGGACAAGCGCGGTTTAATATCTGCCGCGTAGAGATTCGTCCGAACCGCTTTATTGCCGCAAGCGATATCGTAGCCGACACCAGACGGTGATATCTGCCCGTCATATACGATGACACCACCGATTGGCTGACTATACCCTTTGTGATGATCTGCCATGAGCAGAGCTTGCACCACATTTCCATGCTCCGCGCATGTTTTGGCCTGGGACAGCGCATCCGGTTGCGGGGTTCCCCAAACCCGAACGCCTTGTATGGTTTGATAAGCCATTTTACTTGTTTCACTCCTTACATTACTTTCGTTACCCTCCGAACATCAACCCCAAACCTCCCGCAGGGTTGCCCGGAATAAAGAGTCGAGATGTCCATCCATCTTCCGATCGGTCGATTTCATAGCTGCTGCGATTTTCTCCAGTTTTTGAAGACGATCTTCTAAATAATCATTGATGGGATTCAACCTGGGCTCGTAGTCCAACTCATCGCCTGCTTTCTTCCGGGCAAGCAATTGCTGGATGATGTGCCATAGCTCTTCGTCTTTTGGAATCAGCCTATCGACTAGAACATCAAATTCCATCGGAGGCATTTCGTTGAATCTCTCGATCCACTCACAGGCCAGAACTGGCCGCAGCACGTAAAAATACTTCTTGATCTTGACCCGATCTCCCTGCAAATACATCCGGTAGTTGCCTCGAGCCATGTTGAGATAGTGATACATACACGACTTTGGTGAAAAAGTCAGCGGAGAAATTTCCCGAAGCTGCTTGGCTGCACCGTGTTTTTCGGCGTAACGAATCGGCGACTGCAACCACTCCAGCAAAGGCGGGTTGGATTTGCGGTAAAGGTTCAGCGCTTTTCTCAAATCCCAACCGCTGATATCGAGTTTTTCACTGATGGGCCGTTCGATAACATCCCGCTTATCAAAGATGGACAGATACCAGTCCGGTTGCCTGATATAAATGAAACGAACATCGTAATCACTGTCCTGCGAGGGAAATCCCCACGCCCGACTTCCCGATTCGCATGCATAAAGGATACGGATCTGCTCTTGCTGCTCCAAGAAATCCAGTTGTTCCGTTATTACTTTTTGTATAGCTTGCATCTATTTTCACCTCAACTTCCGTAAAACGAGGGCCTCGGCCAATCTCTTATTTTCTCAGCTTTAAACCTCAGCCCCCAAATCCATATCTTCAATTTGTTGCACCATCGACTCATAGCCCTTCGCTGACTGCGCGATGTAACTCAGCACCGTATCACTCCAACCATATATGTAGAACGTGTTAGGATCTTGCGGAGGAACCATGGCGCTACGGTAAGGCGCAATATCAATGATGAAGGCTTTGACGGCAGGGTTCACTTTGTCACGGTATTTTTGCAACGCCACATAAAACGGGCTCCCGCTGTTTTGTTGTTCGTCCGTGATGATGACGATTTGATCGACCTTGCGCCCCTCGGCTAACAGCTTCCGTACCGGAGCTCCGGTATCCGTGCCGCCCCGGGCTTGAATCCGGTCCGCTTGCGTCAAAATACTGTCCCGGCGGGAAGGCTTGGCATCCTCTACCGCGGTATCAAACAGCCAGAACAAGGAGTTGCCCCGCGTTTTTTTATACAAGGCAAGCGCGAAAACCGATCCGATCTGCAAGTATTCACCGTTCATCGATCCCGAGATATCAAGAAAGATGGCCGTCCGATCTTCAAGTTCAGGTAGGTTTGAAAATGTATACTCAACCGCATCCCGAAGCGCATCCTGTAACACCGGGTGCTGAACCTGGCGGAATGCTTTGGCGAAGCGGAAGGGCAAAATTTTCGCTTTTTGCAGCGCGCGCTGGTCAGTTATCCGGGAAACGACTTTCTCGAGATGATAACGATTCTCCAGTACTCCAGACCTTTCAAGAGCGTTCAAGTGACGTAAGAGCGCAAAAGTCGGCATCTGGTCGATCAAAGCTTCCCATACTGCTTTGGTCGGTTTCACTGCACCGGTTACAACCTCATGGGGCAGTCTGCCGGATTCGATCCAATGCAGTTGTTCCGCCTCGGTAGGTGCCTTTTTCATTTCTTCGAACGCCATAACTTGAGGGAGCAGCGACAGGTTTGCTTCATGACCGCGTAAATAACGAAACAGCGCTTGTTGTTTCAAATCAGTGGGCTTCGGGTGAGCCGTCGCAATGGCATCGCCCAGATTGTAGCCCCTGCCGCGACCATTGTACTTGATTGCCCAGTACTCGGACATACCGCTCAAGAACCGGTTCACTTGCCGTTTCACCGCCCGGCCGCCTTCTCCTCTTCCCATTCCTTGCAGGATCGTCAAGAAGTCAGTTAAATCCGAAGGGGTCCGTACAACCTGCAAGAAAATTTTAGCGAACAAATCCGGACGAACCATCGACAAAATCGCTAAGCCGTACAACGGCTGCAGCCTCATGTATCCTTCATTTCTTGCATAGACAAGCGCTTTGGCCATGAACTGCGGATTGCTTTGCACCATTTCGTGGTGCAACCCATCCGCTTCCGACAACAGCTCTTGCTGGTCTGCATAGAACGTATTCCCGAATGTATTGGTTACCAGCGTTTGCACGTATTGCTCTTCCGCAGAGCGAGCATATGCTGGATAGCCGTCTCTGTTCTTGATTGTCGGCCTTATAGCCGAAAATAGTTTCTTTGCGTAACTCATCGGTATTGCCTCCTTAATTGGAAGAGCGAGGAAAAAGAACTGAGAAGGCATGCGGTAGGCCGGTTATCCGCCCATACCACCCCTATACTTTTTGACGAAGTAGCCCTCTCATTCGCCTCGCTCTGAAACCTTTATGGGATTCGTTGAGGAAAAAGCCGGAAAGGTACGTGCTGCTCTACCATCTGAGCTATCCCACCTAGCGGCGGGAGTTGGACTCGAACCAACGACAAGCCGATTAAAAGTCGAAGTAACCCTTCCATGCGCCTCAACAATCCGTTTTTCTTTTCATTCGTAACGCTTATCTCTGTTTCATGCTCCTATCATCGCTCATCCTCGGTTTTCCGAACATGGCGGAAGTATGCCGACGGGAAAATTTTATCCGAAAACCGGAGATGCGGTTTTTACCCCAGCACCTCGATATGGAGTCTTGGTAAAACGGTTGGAAACGGATGATGCCACGATTGCTTCCGGTTTGACTCTAGCCGATAGTCCCATTGCTTCAATTCTTCCTACCAAATCCGCTACTAACGCCGAAGTCCGGTTTCGTTTCGCATCCGTACCTGCATCGATATCAATAAACAGCTGCAAACCTGCTTGCTGATAAACGTACGGCATGACGATGTCTTCGAGACGAGCCCGTTTTTCATGGTCAAAATACATCGCGATTTCCTGGCTGAACGTCGTTTCCAGACTGAGTTTTTCTTGAAGGGATTTGATCTCGCGGGGAATGATGACTTGACGATAGCAGAACCATGCTCCCCGGCCAGGCCGAATAATAACTATGGAAGTAATGAACTTCGTATGTCCTGTATGCACCTGAGCATCCGTTCCAATCACCAATTGGTAAGACGCGCGCGGATCGATTTCCATAAAGCTCCGAATTCGGTAAAACACTTCGTTCAGCGTCAGTTCTCGTTCCATAACGTTGCGGAATAAGGTTTCGTGAATCATGGGGAGTTGTCGTCTTTTCATAAGTGTCACCTGTGACGCAAGGTTGGCTTCTTCCTTTCATAATAGAGTTTGACAGGATACAACCCTATAAAGATTTGGAGGCGTGGACGGGGCTCGAACCCGCAAATCCGGACTTGAAAGGCCCGTGTGTTCAACCAGTTTCACCACCACGCCAAGTGTTGGTGGGTCCAGAAGGAGTCGAACCTTCGGCCGACCGCTTAAAAGACGGTTGCTCTTCCATCTGAGCTATGGACCCATATGTTGGCAGCCCGGGCAGGATTCGAACCTGCGTTGGATGAGTCAAAGTCATCTGCCTTGCCTCTTGGCTACCGGGCTTAAGTTTGGGGAGGCCAACCAGAATCGAACTGGTAGTCGCGGAGTCACAATCCGCTGCGTTAGCCATTTCGCCATGGCCTCCGAATCATGATGAGCTACCCTATTTCCGTTCAACTCCTACAAGACTGCAGGAAATCAGCTGACGCGGCTGCTGGATAGCCCGACTTTGGTAAGAAAAAAGACCCCTGTTGCCTCAGATCCTTTCCCATGGCATTTTGACCATAGAAAAAGACCGCTCGGCACCAAGCAGTCTTTACGTGAACGCATATGCAACTCTATCACGGAAGGAGTTAGCCTGAAGAATAAAACCGACTAACCGAACCGGATTTGCGTTTGTAAAGATTGCCTCTATAAGATTGGGTGAAGAAGTCATGTAAATCGTTTCTCTCTAGCTGATTTTTAATGGACTGTTCTTCGTAAACGAACTCTTTTATCATTGGAAATCGATTCATTTCATGCATGCTTCTGCACTCCTTTCTTGGAAAATTTAAAGTAGTAAACGGAGGAAAAGGGGTTGGAAAGGCTTTTGCACGCTTCATTCCCTTTGATGGGAACGGAGCGGATTGGATTCGAACCAGTTTATGCCACCGAAGTATCCCTTCCAGGCGCCTCCGTGATTTTCGTGAAATCTGCGCCTCACGGCCTCAGCTTCATAACATGATTATCGTCGAAACGATAACCCGCGAACAGGGCGAAAGTATGGCGAAGAAAAAGAATGTCTAAAAAAATACCATTTCCACCAGTTCCTACGATTGATAAAATGAAGAGGATCCGGATTCAAAACCGTTTGGAGGAACGCAAGTGGCTCGGGAAAGCTTTGATAAAGAAATTCAATTTCTTCGCATGCTGGCATTAGCTGGTGGCGCCTATAACCGGCAGCAATTCGCCGAAAGGCTCGGCATCTCCATACATACGTATGACAAAACGGTGCGAAATCTCAAAGAGATGTTCAACACCTTGCATCATAATCTCTCGAAAAAGCAGGGAACGGAGCTGTCCGAAGGCTTGCGCTACAATTATTATGAGTCCGCCGATCCACTGCTGCTCTTTCTATATCGGGCGAAATCCCTGAAAGAAACGGAAAGCACACGCCTAACCTTACTATTGACAGCGCTCCAAACTCAGGAGATGACAGCCAAAGACTTGCAGGACCTATGTGTCGAGGAAATGCCCGTAGACTATCCGCTTCCCGATGAGAAAACGGTGCGTGGAGACTTGAAGTATTTAGAAGAAGTCGGCGTTATCGTTCGCTTGGATGATAAACGGCCGTATAAATACAAAGCCGCAAATGATTTAATCAACCTTTTATCCGATGATGAGCTCTTGGATCTTTTCGATTATGTGGATGTCATGGCCAACACGCAAGTACCGTCGGTACAAGGCTATTTGTTGCGCGACACCTTAAAAAAGGCACTGCGTAAAAAAAGCGTTCATCCGGATGCAACGGAAACCCACCGGTATAAATACCATTACCATTCGCGTATTCTTGATGAAGCGCACCTGTACACCATTTTCAAAGCCATTCAGCAGCGAAAAAGGTTGAGCTTTCTTTATCTGTCTCCGAAAAAAGGCAAGAACTATGCTTCCCAAAATACAAATCCTCTTTTTGAACGGGAAACGGAAGGCCATGTTCAGTCGATCCTTCCCCTTCGGGTTGTGTATGACCATCAGTATGGGCGCTGGTATCTAACCGGACATAATGCGCGGCTTGGTGTCGTGAAGTTCCGGATGGAAGGCTTGACTCAAATGGAAGAAGGCGAGGCCGTTACAGAAGAAGAATTCGCCCAAAGACTGAGTGTTCTTGAAGATCAGCTAAAATACAGCTGGGTCATCGATACGTTGCGTGCCGTAAAAGTTGTAGCGCGTTTCTACAACCCCGACCGATCCAAAGCCAATTTCGTTCGCGAGCGGGTAGAGGCGCAAGGGCAGTGGGGAACGATTTCGGAGGAATCCGATTCGTCATTTCTCTATGAAATAACCGTTAACGGGATCTATGAAATCAAGCCTTGGCTGCGAAGCTTCGGGTCAAGCTGCGAAGTGCTGGAACCCGCTTGGTTGCGGAAGGAATTTATCGCGGAGTGGAAGGAGATTCAGAATTACTATGAACCTGTTCGAGAAAATCTTTAATTACCAAATTATCTCGCGCCTCGACGAAGCAGGCTCCTTTGCGCTCACATCCCAGGAACGGACATGGCTAAAGACGATGCTGAATCACCCGGCATCGCTGGAGGCCTTTACGCCGGAAACCCTGAGCAAGCTATATCAGCTCCTTCAAGCCGAACCGTCTACCGAAATCCGCGGTATCATTATTGAAAAAGCCAAAAGCCAAGAACGGCAGGTTTACCATCCGTTGCTCCGTTCCATTCGCAAAATGATCATGCAGAACCGGGGAATTCGGCTCACCTATAAAATCAAGCATGGCGGCGTGAAGGCCAACCAGTCCGGTTTTCCCTATATGCTGGAATATAACATGGTCAAAAGGGAGTGGTACCTGCAGTGGTACTGCACCCGTAACCGCTCCCTGATGTCCACCAAGCTGCAAAATATCGTTTCCGTCGAAGAAACCATCTTGACCGAGGATCGAATCACGGAGCTTAAAGCTTTAATGGAGCACTTGCTTCAACAGCGTCGAGAACTGGCCGTCATTCAAGTGGTTCAATCCTACAATACGGAATTATCCCGCATTCTTTATGCCTTCTCCTGTTTTGAAAAAACGGTGACTTACGATGAAGCGTCCGATATCTACAGGGTCCATGTCACCTACCCCGCCGACGAAAGTGAGTTTCTTTTATCGAAAATCCGCTTTCTTGGTTTGCGGGTGAAAATCGAAGAAGGCGAACGCCTGAAGTCGCGCATGATGGAGTCGGCAACAAAGGCGTTGGCACGGTATGAGTCGTCATCCTCCTAGCCGTAGCTGATATAGACCATTGGAGACTTCGTCCAATCGATCTTTAATCAAAAGCACCTGCGAATAAGTCGACGGAATCGCGCGATACCCGTAATAAACACCCGCAAGACCTCCGGCAATCGCGCCGATTGTGTCGGAGTCATTGCCTAAATTGGCCGCTCGCTGCACGACTTCGCTGAAATCAGATGAGCTGAGGAGAATGTGCAGAACCCACCTAAAGGTATGGATGACAAAGCCGCTTGATTCACAATCCGGCGCTTCTTCAACTAACGACTCGTATTCCGATCCCTTTATCTCGCTCAAGATCGCCCTTTTTAGTTCTTCACCATGAAGAAGGCGAAAAGCTATCCGATTATAGATCACACATGCGTCATTGCACCGCTCATCGTAGTGGGTCATCTTGGACTGTATCCTGGACACCTGTTCTATATCAGAAAGACTTCGATAGGCTAATGCCACAGGAAGGCATCTCATTAACGACCCATTTCCGGCACTTTGACCCAGATCCAGATCCGTCAGGAAAGCCGCCTCAAACCAATTCCCTGTGTAGCTTTTAAAAACGTGGCGAATCGTGTTGCCGATATCTTTCGGTTTGGAACGATACCAATCCAAAAAAACGGCGTCCGATCGGCTCCATCGGATCAGCCGGATTTTCCAGGATGCCCTCTGCTATGCAAAGCGTCATCATGGTGTCATCGGTCACTTCCCCAGGCTCCAACTTCCAGACCCCGCCGCCGATGATATCTTTTAGGTATCCATATTGGGAACGAATCTCCGGGATAGTCAAAAATTCCGTCGTTCCTCCCAATGCATCCCCAACGACAACCCCATACATTACGCCTTTGATTCTATCGAGCAAATGTTCATCATTCATGTTGTCATCCCCCCTTCCTCTTTGTTTACCTCTATTTCCAGAATCGATTTATAATAATGGTCCAAATCCGCATGACTTGGAAGCCCTGAAACCTGCCCATCCCCTATTTCGATAACCGTCCATTCTCCACTAGTGGTCTTGGCAATATCCATTGTAAAAAACTGACTCGATATTCCCTTTGCTAACTCTATAAACGAATCCAGCTCTGGAATCCCTTGTTGATAAACCGCTTCATCCCAATACCCCATACACTGAACCAGCTTATGATGAAGGAAAAATAGCCGATACTCGTTCGATAACGGCATACCGCTTTTGGGATGCTTGGATAGTTGCTCCAGTTGAATATACTCGCGAATCACAATACCGCCATTTAACTCCGTGGCTTGACGATCAATGAAGGTTTGGATAACCTTTTGAACTCTTTGCTTGTCTGAGGCATCAGGTATGTAACATGCGTCTTCCCACTCGTGTTTTCTGGACTTTACGTAATCCTTGACAATGACTGGTTTGTTTTCAAATATACGAATCTTTTCAAACAGATCGTCAAACCCGTTTGCTAGTTCTCCTATTTCAAACCAAATGCTATGTGGAGTTACCTTTTTAATTACCTCATATGAATAAGGAAAATAGTGTCCATTTCTATATTCGGAGGGAGAGTTGATCAAGACGGCGTTTTTCCGCTCTAATGCGAGATATAACTGGTCGTAATCATGCGGCTTTATCATCCATCCCCTGTAGATGAATCTTTCAGGTATTTCGAATGTTGGAACCTGCTTAACTGCTTGGGCTAGCTCCCCCACTAAAACGGACTCCAGTGAGATCAGATAGACATCCATCCCTAACTTTCGAGCATATTTGTATTCTTGCTCATATTCTTGGTCAACAGCCTTGTTATTCAAAGGATCAGAGCAAAATAAGACCTTCATCCCAGTATCCTCCATGCCATTAAAAATATCATCCATCTCGTGTTTTCACTTCGACATCATTAAATACCGAAAAACTCCCTTGCTGTCTCCGTCGTAGCCTTCGCAACCTCATCCACCGATTTTTCGACGCATCGGGCCACAGTTTGCAGGATGTGCGGCAGGAATGCAGGTTCGTTCCGTCCATCTACCGGCTTTTCCTTCAAATCTCGCGGAGTCAAAAACGGTGCATCTGTCTCGATCATAAGGCGGTTCAACGGAATCCTTCGGACTAGTTCCTTCAAATGATTGCCTCTACGTTCATCGCAAATCCAGCCGGTTATCCCAATATGGAAACCCAATTCAAGGTAAGTATTAAGCTCATGTACTGTTCCGGTAAAACAATGAACAACGGCCTTCTTGACCTCGTTTTCCTTTAGAATCGAAGCAAAATCTGAAAAAGCCTCCCGCTCATGCAGAAATAACGGCATGTTTAACTCAAGCGCCAACCCCACTTGCTCCGTAAACCATTTGCGCTGTACGTCCCGCGGCGAAAAATCACGATTATAATCCAGGCCGCATTCTCCGATCGCTACTACCTGCGGAAGTGCCGCCAGTTCTTTTATTTTCGTGATTGTCTCTTCGTTGCAGTTCTTCGCATCATGGGGATGAACTCCTGTTGTAGCATACAACTTTCCAGGGTATCGCCCGGCATAACGGGACGCTTCTATGCTGTTTCTCAGGCTCGTCCCTGTAATGATAAGGGGCGTGACGTGATTTTCAGTCGCTCGTGCGACAACTAACTCCCGATCTTGGTGAAAGGATCGATGCATCAAATTGACACCGATATCAATGATTGGATTGCTCATGGTTCGATTGCTCCCCTTCTTGTGATATCCATACCGTGCAGCATGAAGACGGCATACCGTCTGCCAACCACACTTCATTCCCTGCATAATAAAAAGTAACGCCCAATTGTTTCGCCTCTATCGTATCTACCTTGAGTATGACTAACTCACCTCTTCGGCTTCCCGCCAGCGTAGCGAAATGGGTGCCTTCCGACAAGTGAACATACTGCCGGTTCATTGGACTCAGCCCTTCCTTCAAAATCGACGGGAGAGCTTTTTTGTTCGTGCCGTGATAAAGAACAGCCGGAGGTTCGCCTGGTGAATACTGGATTTTATCATGACTGTGACCGTACCTTGCTTTTATTCGATCGTGGGCGATCTCAAACCGCTGCTTATCCGAATTTCGGACCACCTGCTCAATATCTTCTCTTTTCACCCATGACCAATTAGGTTGGTTCTGAACAGCCTCTAATAACAAGCTAACCGGGCACGAACCATCCTCAGGATCTAAAACAATGCCATATTCCTCTGGGGTATGCCGGAGCATTTTGCTCATCCATTTGCTCAAATTTTTCTCCATGGTTTGATTTAACATCACTTTTCTTCACTTCCCGTAACTTCAAACTAAATTCCATTTCCTGTATTATAACCCTTTGTAATAACTGCGGGATGGGAAGATTCATTTAAATCCAAATGTTCCTTCTCCCATATAAAAAGAGTGTCCGAATCCCTCGAAGGATTCAGACACTCTAAAAAACGCTATAACCGCGGATCGATCTCCCGCTCCTGAGCGACTTCGAACAGCAAATTAGCCGCTATTTCTTTATACGTTTCATGCTCAGGCGCTATCTCTTCAAACGGAATGGCCAACATGCGCATCCCAAGTTGATACTCGTTAAGCGAGGTGCGAAGCTTTTGCTTCACATTCTTTGATAGCGGACAAGGTAGCTATCAAAGGCAGAGGGGGCACCATCCTGCAGCCCGGTATTGATTTGTTGGAGCATGCGGAGGACTTTCCAAAGAAGGGACCGTTACTGATTATTACGGATGGTTTCTGCGATAGATTAAGTATCCGCCGCGAGCATGCTTTCCTTATTCCGAAAGGACAGCATCTGCCGTTCGTACCAAGGGGCAAGGTTTTTCGGATGGAGTAGCCAGCGTTTTAATAGTCGTCTTCATTCAGCATCATCATCTATAATTAGAATTTTGCCTTTCATCTAGTTCACCAATCCTTTCACTGCTCATAGCATAAAACACAACCGATGGATTCATGCCTTCCGGCTCTACATTCGGTTAGGAGTCGGTAAACCAAGAACCGTGAGAGCATCTCCGATTGTTTCTTTGAATTTTAGGGTAAGCCAAAGTCTTAAAGGTATCTTATCGCTATCAGCTTTAAGGATTGGGCAAGTTGCATAAAAGTTATTGAACAATGTTGCGAGCTCATATGCGTAATTACATATCATGTTCGGGGAAAGTTCGTTACATGCAATAAATAGAGTATCTTGCCAAGTTGAAATGTGCCTAAGTAATGCATATTCTGCCTTTTCAATCTGCGCTATTTCATTAGGCAGACTAGGTTTCATGTTCATTTCAACTTCTGCTTTGCTTAGGATACTTACGGCACGTGCATAGGAATACATTAAATATACTCCTGTATTTCCTGTTACTTCTGTTGCCTGTTGGATATCAAAAACGACCTCTGTTAATAAACTAAAGCGAAGAAGATAGTAGCGAATAGCTGCAGCTGCAATGATTCGGCTAGACATACCATTTTTATCGGAACGTTTGTTTTCAATAATCACCTCCATGTGGTCAAGTAGATCGGATATCTTTATCCCTATTCCTTGTCTTCCGGACATTGCATATGATGCTCGGCCATCTGATGTATCAATCCCAAGTTCTCTTGCAGCCCCAGGACTTAACGATACCACTCCATAACTGACATGACGAAGCTTTTCGGCTTGATCTTCATACCCCAAGATTTCAAGCGCTTGTTTAACCATTGCTTGCGGGTATTCTTGCCTATGATCGATTACATTAATAACAATATCCGCCTTACCAAAAGATGAGTTGGTTCCATTTGCACTCGTAGTCCAAAGACCTTCTGAAAAACGTTTATACAAAAAGTCCTTTTTAAGTAATCCAAATTTCCAAAGATGATAAGCGATATCTTTAGCGGTATAGGTTAAAATGCCATTTGATCGAACTAATACTTTATCGATACTATGTTCTGATTCATTATCATCTACCTCAGTTGAAGCCTGTTTTAATACCCAGCACCCTTCCAACTTTCCTGAAGTTTCCCTATAAAATTGCGTCGTTTCTTTCAGTAAGTTAAATGCCGATGCCCAAAATCCTTCCCTTACAATATTGCTCTCCCACACTAAGAGGTCATAATGTATACCGAACTCATTCATTTCTTCGAGATGTTCACGCACAATTCGCTCGGCAACAAGTAAGCCAACCCATGATAAGTTTTCATTCCCTTCCTCCAGTGAATGTAGAACTTTTGTTCTTTGTTCAATTAACTGAGGATTACTTTCGTACTCCTTATTAACCCTAGAGTAAATGTCCCAGCAGAAATCACCAAAACGTAAGTGGTCTTTTTTATGGGAAGTGTTCAAGAGCCCTACAACCGTATCCGCAAGCTGATTGCCCAAGTCATCAATATAATTATGCACTTCGACATTATATCCTGACCTTTTTAAGAGTCGAACGATTGCATCACCAATACATGAGTTTCTCAGATGTCCGATATGGGCTGATTTGTTCGGATTGATGGAAGTATGTTCTACAACAGCCTTTTCACCTCTATTTGAAGGCAAAGTGAATTCCTTCAGAGCCCATTGACTCCAATCGATATACATATTTATAAAACCTGGATGTGCAACTTCGATCCTACTCATCATGTTCTCGATGTTTCCATCTTGCTCCAGCTTTGTTTTAAGCATAGTCGCTATTTGAAATGGCGGCTTTCTTAAAGCTTTGGCAAGTTGCATTGCAACATTCGTTGAATAATCGCCATGTTCAATGTGTGCAGGTTGTTCGAGATAGACTTTTATGTCATCACCATGGTTGATTCCTAGATCGTCAAACAGATTTTCCACAGACTTCTTGATATTGTTAATGATCAACTGGCTTATCATCTGAATAAACCTCCCCTAAAAAAATAAAGCCTCCATCTCAATAAAGAGACGAAGGCTTTTGCGTTCGCGGTACCACTCTTGTTGTTAAACATACGTTTAACCACTCGAAAAGATAACGGTCTTTGCCGTGACTTCCTACTACAGAATTCAGAAGTCATTCTCATGGGTCCGTTTCACTGTTCATCCAGTACCGGCTTTCACCAATCCCGGCTCGCTTTGACTTGAAATAACAGATACTCTCCCAATCCTCGAATTTGGAGTATTTTGTAAACATTATATCCAACAATACAACAAAGTCAACCTTAAGATTTAAGCGCATTAGGTTTATTTCAATGCAATATAAATATCAATGTCTGCATTTTCCAAATCACTATTGAGATATTCCTCGAAATCCCCAGTAAAGCTTCTGTTCAAATCCAATTCCCAGATTTGAGCCCATGCAGCTGCAACAGCAGTAACCACGTTACCGTGTACGGGAAACTTTGCATATTTTCCTCCAGGAATGATCTTTACAGTCAGCTCCTCGTTCTCTAGTTTTGAAACCTCACAGCCGGCAGTAACACAGTATTGATCATTTGAGTAATCAGAATAAAGCCCTATTGAATGCTCGTTAGTCTTGTTTTTGATTGCAGCATGTACTCCACCTAGATATAACCTTTCCCAAAGCCCACCAATAACCTCACCCATTTTAGGATCAGCATTTCCTGTAATTGCACTAACACCTACCACTGTTTTTTGCTCTAGATTTACGATCTCATAATTCATTATAAATAACCTCCATCTATTTGATATTGGCTATTATATTTTGTCTAATGCGACAGCTGCGTGTCATATTAAAGATATTGTTTCAAAGTGTTTTGGAGCTCATCTTTCACAGCATTCCTCACATCCAGTGGTTCTAAGACTTCACAATGACTGCCGAATGTGGCAATGTAGTAAAATATCCATTCACCCTTTGGATAGTTGATATCTACAATAAAACTTCCGTCCTCTTGCTGCTTATAGCTATCAAATTCATCATATACTCTATAAGCTACTTCAATAGATAACTTTAGTCTCAGTTTCACATACTCTTCCTGAAACACATTCTCCTCAGAAAAAATTGAATTTGAAACCTTCCTTTGAAAATTCTGCTCAGATATACAGAGCTTCCTGATTCGCCTTAACTTAAAGAAACGAAAATCACACCTCGACTTACAATATCCATATAAATACCATGCACTACTTTTGAAGCAAAGTTTTAATGGCTCTACTTCTCGTGCTGTCTGCTGCCCTTTTGAACTGGCATAGGCAAAATGAATGACTCGCTTTCCTAATATAGCAGACTTAATTGTATTGAATATCTCAGTCTCGTTCTGTTCGTCAGCCCAAGAAGAAAAATCCACTTCAATCCAGTCTGTATTGGATTCGCCAAATATGCTGTTAAGTTTATGAAGTGCAGTATTTGCTTTACTGAGATTAACAGCATTCATAGCTTTTAACGAAGATAGAATGTCTTCTTTTTCTTCAACTGTTATTACAGCCTTATTCAGTACAAAATCGGGTAACAGTGAAATGCCGCCACCCTTACCCTTGCTCATATAAACAGGGATTCCCGCAGCGGATAGCGTTTCAACATCACGATAAATCGTTCTTGATGAAACCTCAAACCGCTCTGCAAGCTCTTTAGATGTTACTGTTTTTTTGTTCAGCAGTATATATACGATTTCAAATAATCGGTTAATTTGCATTTCATCACCTTGTTTCAGTATATACTCATAATATGACATCATTAAGTCATATTTTCATAAGCAAAAGTCCCCTACATGTTACCCAATGGCTCTTTGACCCCAAAAAGCGCACAGAAGCCCGATTGATAGTGCCATTCCGCCGAACGTGACCTATCCAAAACAATGACATAGAAAAAGCTCACGTTATCTCAGCGTGAACTCTTTCGGATTCGATAAATAGTTAGTTATTTATAATAGGGTTTAGGCGTTCCCGTGTGTAATATCGATGCCGATGAAGCCACTGATTTCTCAATCGCATACTGTTAAAATTACTCAATTTCAATTCAACGTATGCTCGATGTGTGTTCTTATGGTTTTGTAAGGGCTACTCTAAATCCAAGGTCATCTATTTTGAAATCAGGCCATACTTTTCCGTCTAATCGTAGAACCGCAATTGTTTTCCACTTCAGCCCAACTGCCTCCCCGGAAGACTCTGTAGTTCCCGTATCTTTCGTAATCGTACATATCCCAGCACCATTCCCAAACATTTCCTATCATATCGTAAAGTCCCCATGCATTTGGAAGCAATTTTCCGACTTGTTGAGCTGCTCCATTGGAGTTCTCTTGATACCATGCAATCTTATCAATGCTTTCATACCGATATCCCTTGGTTCCCGCTTTACACGCATACTGCCATTCAGCGTCCGAAAGTAATCGAAAGCCATTCGCTTTTTTGTTATATATAGTGTTCTCACTTTCATTTGTGATTGTGTAGCATTCAGTCCTGCCAAGTATTCTGGACAATTCGTTGCAAAAGACAAGAGAATCTAACCACGAAGCTTCCGTAATTGGCAGGTTATTCACATTCGGTTCTACTTCTGCTCCATGCATGACAACATGATACAAATGTTGTGTTACCGGATACTTCATAACGTAGAAAGGTTCGATCATTTCAGTCCATGTAATAACCTTTCTATCACTTCCTCTACCAGGGTCTGATAAAGTGTAATCAGAACTAAGCCATTTATTCTCATTCACATAATCGCGCAATTCAACGGTCCCACCTTCTATTGGTACCATTAAATTCATTATATCTTTTAGAAAACGCGCGCTCTCACTTCCGTACTTTCCGATTGTCATTTTGACCCCCTGACTACTTCAATATTTACCTACGAACCATCAATATTACGCACTTCAGATGTACCATTTGTGGGAAGTGACCTCTTTGCCGTGGAATCGGTTATAAGAAATGCTTAAAATATAACTAAATTCGCTCTTTGTCCCATTGTTCCCACTCCGTTCAATAGCTTCACCTATAAGGTTTAATATTCCATCTCTAAAAAGAAAAACCCTTCCAAAGTAGGAAGGGTCAATACCGATACATCTTGTTTTTAGTCGTTCCTTACGAGTAGTGAACAGCACTCCACTTGCGTGGAATATGCAGAATCAGAATCTATTCTATTGGAGCATTGTCTTCGGAATAATCGAGGACAATGCTTGGCCACAACTAAATGACCGTCACTTTTTGCCAATATAATAAGACTCCGTCGGACCCAAATAGCTCTCTGCTGGCTTCTTACCTGCTGGATAGATAACCAACTTTTCGAGTACGAATCCGGGACTCACGGCAAAGATCTTTACTTGATTCAGCCCACTATTGCAGATTACCTCACTGCTGTGGCACCGAATATTATCCAATACGCTAGCAGCCCATTCGAGATTGGACTCCTTTCCAACTTTTAACCCTTTAGGAATGGTATTCATCACATCAATCTTTCCATCATTGACTTGAATACCGTAGGATAATGTATTGTCCGTGGTTACCGGATTAGAAGGCTGCATGTACAATTCGACTTCATAGGCTCCGGCTTCATGAACAACGAATTGGTATTCCAAATAGGGAGCATCTTGACCGGCCGTAAAATACTGCGTCGTCGGAAACACCTTCATGCCGGATATAGTCTTGCCATATCCGTCGATCACCTGAAAACCGGCTAGCCCGCTGTCAGATTTGGCATAATAGTGCTCGGCTTCGATGGCTACATAACCATGGGTATCCACAAACGTTTTTTCCGGCAATCCGCTTTGTTCCGGCTGTTTGGCATCCACAATGATTGTACATGTTCCGCTAGGGATCTTCACCACGATACTCGCTTCGGTTTCCTGATTCATTTTACTGCGGTCAATTTGCACCTTAATCCTTTCCGATGCTTTGGTTTTGCCGTCTAACATGCCGTTATAGCTGGAACAGATTAACCATGGCACTTCGCACGTAATCTCATAGGGTGCATCGAGGTCGCTGACGCTGCTAATGGTAAAGGAGGCTTCCGTCATATCCGGCCGCTTGAAGTCCCGCATATAAAGTTTATTGACGTGCCAACTGCTGCCCTCCGAATGCTGATCCGTACCATCTACCGAGACCATTAATCTTGGCTTTCCGGCAGGCATGACTTGCATGAGAACCGGATACTTGCATTCATCCTCATTCCATTTCGTGAAGCCGATATGCTCCGACAATCCCATGCCATACCATTTTCCATTATCGATGGTGTGGTACTCCTCCACAAGCTCCCGATCCCGCTGCATGCAAGCTCTGATTTGCTCGGCCAAATGATTTGCTTCCATAAGATTAAGCTTCGCTGCATAATGATTTTTGCCAGTCAGCAGCTGCATCTTCTGTAGATTCAGGTTTCCCATCGCCGGATAATACACCAAGGAAAAGAAGCCGGGCATCGCCTCGTCATCCATTTTCGCATAGAGTTCTTTTGTTTCGTCCATGAGCTTCTCGATCTCTGCCAGCAGTCTGTCCGTCTCCTGATAATGAACCGGATGGTAGACGTCCGCATTCATAGCCTCCGGTCTGCGGTTATGAGCGATTTTGGTATACCCGTCGAGAATCCGATGGATTTTCTCCCGGTCTTTTTCATCGCATACAGCCTCGAATTGCTTGTCCACCCACAACTGGGTATATTCATGCGTTTTATTGATGGCACTTGTTCCCCATTGGTCGAAATCATAGGCTAAATCCAGAAAATAAGCCAAAGGGAATTCCTGCGTGCAAATATCGCCTACATTGACCACCCACAAGTCGCGGACGCCAAAATCATAAGCCGTGCTCATCTGCTCCCATATTTTCGGCAAATAGCTGCTATTGATCCATTCAAACGAAATCGGCCCGCCATGATAGTCAAAATGGTAGTACATCCCATAGCCGCCCTTGTGAGCACGCATTTCCTCCGTGGGCAAGGTACGCAGATTACCGAAATTGTCGTCGCAAAGCATGAGAATGACATCCTCTAAATCCTCTGAGCCGATCAAGCCAGGCGTCTGTTCATCCCCATAGAAAAAGGGCTCCACCTCTTTATAGAGCGCCAACATCCGAGGCACTTGTTCCAGGTCTGGGTTCACATGCTCCTTGATCAAACGGTTTTGCGTTCGGATAACGTCGCGAAGCAGGGTAATGTTATCGGCAAAAGTGGCTCCCTTGCCCATAATCGCCGTATCCGCCTCGCCGCGCATCCCGACGGTAATGACATTTTCAAACTTGCCGCTGCGTTTCAGACCATCCGCCCAAAACCGGGTGATACCCTCTTCATTCGTTCTAAAATTCCATGCATCGCCGTAGATCGAGTCTTTGCCTCTCAAGTACTTGTATTCTTCCCCTTGGCGCAAACAAGGTTCGTGGTGGGAAGCCCCCATCACTACGCCGTACTCATCCGCCAACTCCGAATTGGCAAGCCCCGGGCCATCGTCATGGAATCTGGCTGACCACATCGCCGGCCACAAATAATTCCCTTTCAACCGAAGCAGCAGTTCAAAGACATGATCGTAAGCCTGCGCGTTAAATCCGCCAAAATGCTTATGACACCAAGTTCCGAAAGCAGGCCACTCATCGTTGATGAAAAAACCTCTGTACCGGACCGACGGCTGTTTTGATACATATTTATAGCCGGTTTCCAAAACGAACTCATCCCGGTGCCGAGGCAGCACATCGCACCAATCTACATACGGAGATACCCCCAGAACCTCCGAAAGATGAAACAGGCCGTAGATCGTTCCTCTTTTATCGCTTCCGGCAATAACCAGCGCTTGCTTTGCTTCATTTCCCGGGAACTCTATGGTTTGAAAAAGATAGACTTCATTCTTTCCTCTAATCTCTTCCAGATCAATCAGCCCTTGTTGGGAAAGATTCTCCAAAACGGGGCTCCGACCGATCGTTCCATAGATAACCGCACTAGAGGATAATTGATCCATTTCCTCCGCTGATGTCGGACGAACACCAAAAACCAACTCGATGTCTTTCGCTACCTTCCCGGCAATTTTGCGAACCCCGCTAAATGCCGCCTTTTCCTCAAGAAAGAAAGCGCCTTCCATTATACTCTGCCGATTCATTGAAAAATGCATAATGATCTCCTTGTGATTAAGTCACGCTGGGTAGCGTGTCTGATTTGAAGGTTACAAGCGTAGTATACAAGATAGATAGTTTATTCGTCGATCTTGCACCAATGCTATAAGTATAGCACTTGTTTGATGTTTTTTCTTGCATACATCAATAGGAATAAGAAAAAAGGTTGTCAAACAAAAACAAATCGATTACCATAAACCATACTAAGCTTATTGGATTAATCGAATTAAATGCTGACAAGACAACTTGAGGCACTTCGATGGAAGGATGATCAGGTTCCGCTTTAGGAACTCTTTCGCACTTTTTAATAAAGGGGAGTAACAGGATATGTCGAAATTTTCAGCGTCTTTAAGAAAACCGTTTCTTGCCGGATCACTGGCGGCCATTTTGTTGGTGGCTCTGGCCGGCTGCTCAGGGGCAAAAGAGAATACGAACGAAAGCTCCGCCGCAAGCCAAAGCCCTGCCCCTAGCACGGCGGCTAGCCAAAGCGCATCTCCAGACCAAAAACCCGCAACAGGTGGTACCTTCACCTATGCCCGCCCTGCTTCCGTAACCTCCTTTGATTTGCACAATCAGATCACAGCAAACAATGCTTTTGCCATCGATAAGATTTTCGAACCGCTAGTCGCCTTTGACAGTGACGGCAAAATCGTCGATTGGCTGGCCAAGTCCCATGAAATCAGCGCGGATGGATTGACGTATACGTTTGTTTTGCGCGACGGCTTGAAATTCTCGAACGGAAAAGACGTTACGGCAGAGGACGCGGTTTTTTCTATTCAGCGCCATTTGAAGGTGGGCGGCCCTCTCGAAATATCGGCTAAGATCGATTCGCTAACGGCCCAAGACAATCAAACCCTTGTCATTAAGCTGAAAGAGGCTTATACGCCGTTTCTCTCGGAACTCTCGAACTTTTCCAATGGAGTCATTCCGAAAGACTTCGGCGGCGTTACTGAAGAAGAATTCTTCAAAAACCCCGTCGGCACCGGCCCCTTCGTCGTCAAAAAATGGGACCCGGCAGGCGATCTGACTTTCGTTAAAAATGCCAACTACTGGCAAGAAGGCAAGCCTTATATCGACGAACTTGTCTACAAGCTGGTCACCGATGACAACCAAGCGATTAACCAGCTGAAAGCTGGCGAAGTGGATGCCATCGAGTCGGTCGCTCTGCAAAACGCCAATGAGCTGAAGCAAGGCTCTGACACGACGGTTTTGACCAACGGCAGTTGGATTACCGAGCAGTTATTCTTCAACACGCTGGATGAGCACTTCTCCGATATCCACGTTCGCCGTGCTTTGGCACTGGCCCTTGACCGCAACGGGTTGACCAATGCAGTGACCTTCGGGTTCGGCAAAGCCGCCAATTCTCTCTTGCCGCCGGCAATCCCGTATAACACGAACGACACGATTAAAGCCCTTAACTTTGATACCAACGCTGCTAAAGAGGAGCTGGCAAAATCCAAGTTTCCGAAAGGATTTTCCACGAAATTGCTGATCGCATCCGGGAATAGCTCGAGAGCCCAAGAGGCACAGATCATTCAGGCTGCCGGAAAGGCCATCGGTATCGATATCCAAATTGAATCCGTGGAGCTGGCCACATTCCGCGACCGTTTCTTCAAATACAATTTCTCGGCGATGATCAACAGCGGCCAGGCGGATTCTCCGGATGCCAATTCCATCATAGCTTTCCAAACCGATCCGGATGGCTTCAGCAAATCGTATTGGACCCATTACACCAACGATGAAGTAACCAAGCTCCTGCACGAGGGCCAAACCACCCTTGACGGAGACAAGCGCGCGGAGGTTTATGCCAACCTTCAACAGATCCTGGCGGATGAAGTTCCTTACATCCCGCTTTATTATCCGGATATTTTGATAGGCGCCCGCTCTTCCGTTGATGGCCTGAAAGTCCTTCCCAATAATAGTATCCGTTTTGAAGATGTTCATGTGAAAGGTTGATTTACCTTGGCAGTCAACAGATTACTTAACAAACCTGTCGACTCGTCCGCGACTGCAGCGTCACCACGCAAATGGTTGTTGCGCGCCCTATTACGGGCGGCAGCCGTCATCATTTGCGTGGTGACGGCTGTCTTTTTCCTCATAAGGCTGGTACCGGGAGACCCCGTCAAAATGATCCTTGGGGAATACGCCACAGCCGAGGCGATGAGCGGCATGCGTCACAAGCTCGGGCTCGATCTTTCCCTTTGGGAGCAGTTCATCCGCTTTTTGCACAATATTTTCACTCATGGCGATACCGGCACCTCTATCATTTACGAAACGTCTTCAAGAGGGCTGATTCTCGATCGCGCCCCCATGACGCTGCTGCTTGTTGCCATGAGCTGTCTTCTAGCCATCATCGTTTCCCTTGTTCTCGCCGTTCTCGCCGCTACGCATAAAAACGGGCTGCTCGATCACATTATTCGCATTTTGCCAGCCGTAACGTTAGGCATGCCGGTTTTTTGGATCGGGCTGCTGCTGATCTTGCTGTTTGCCGTCCGGCTTCACTGGTTCCCTGTCGGAGGAGTCAAAGAAGGATTTGCAGGAAGCCTATTCAGTCTCACCCTTCCCGCCATAACCGTGGCCTTTTCGCAAATTCCATCCCTCGTTCGCTCGTTAAGAGCGCAGATGCTGGAGGTGCTGGAGTCCGATTTTGTCGTTACGCTGAGAGCCGCTGGAATCCCGAACCGTGTCATCCTGTTCAAGCATGTCCTACGCAATTCCGCTCTTCCCGCCCTCATGCTGCTTGGTGTTAATGTCGCCTATTTGATCGGCGGAACGTTGGTCGTTGAAAAAGCCTTCGGCCTCAAAGGCATCGGAAGCCTGCTTTTTTCAGCCATCTCAAATCGGGATTTTCCGGTTATCCAGGGGATCGCCCTTTATTGCGCGATTTTCGTCGTGATCATCGGCCTCTTGGTGGAGATTGCTTCCGGGTATCTGGATCCCCGAACGAAAGGAGAACCCTGATGCTCGTACGTTCGCTGAAAAAAATCGGAAATACTCCATCCCTTCTATGGGGATGTATCCTGTTCGCTCTTTTGATCGGCATTGCGCTTCTGGCGCCGGTGATCAGTCCCTATCATCCCGTCGATCAGAACATGTCCGCTCTATTGCAGCCTCCATCGGCCAAACACTGGCTGGGAACCGATCAACTGGGACGCGATTTGTTTACGCGGCTCATCTACGCCGCTAGGACCGATCTGAAGATCATGGCGCTGGCGGAAGTGATCCCTTTTTGCACGGGTGTGTTTCTCGGCATGCTCGCCGGCTATTATGGAAAATGGGTGAACACGCTCATCACGCTTCTTACCGATACATTGATTGCATTCCCCTTTTATTTGATCGTCATTATCGTAGCCTTTATAAGCGGCGCGGGAGAAAAGGGAATCTACATCACCTTTGCGCTGGTTGGCTGGATCGTCTATGCCCGGGTGGTCAAAGGGTTGAGCGCATCCTTCCGTAAGCAGGAATGGATTGCCTCCGCCAAAACCTTGGGACTCCCGAATCTAAAAATCATCCTGCGACATCTGTTGCCCAATGTGCTGCCGCAAGCGGTGGTCATCCTGATGACGGATATGGCCGTGTTGCTTGTAGCCATCGTCACCTTAGGCTATCTCGGAATCGGCATCGCGCCGCCAACTCCGGATTGGGGCACGATGATCTCCGAAGGACAGCCCTTTTTATCGACCAAGTGGTGGCTTTCGGCCATACCGGGTTTTGCGGTCGTGTACACGGGAATAGCCTTATCTCTAGTAGGTGACGGGTTAGCGGATCTATGGAGAAGGAAATGAACGCCATGAACCCCATATTGGAAGTAGAACAATTGTCCCTTGGAACCCGATCCAACAAAACGCTGGTCAGCGATGTCAGCCTCAAAGTCGCGGCAGGTGAAAGCATCGGTCTCGTAGGGGAGTCCGGATCCGGCAAGTCCCTCACCCTACGCTCCATCATCGGGCTGCTTCCCTCCGGCATTGAACAAGTCGGTGGAACGATTCGGCTTGACGGCAGAGGCGCGATGATTTTTCAGGACCCGGTAAGAGCCCTTGACCCGCTTTGTCCGGTGATCAAGCAGCTGGCCGAGGTGGTTTACTACAGGCAGAAAGTCAGCCGGAAGGCCTCGCGTACCATCGCCTTAGAGCTCATCGAGATGCTCGGTCTGCCCGATTCCTTAAAGCAAAAGGACCGCTACCCCCATCAGCTATCAGGTGGCCAATGCCAGCGAATCGTGATTGCCATGGCACTGGCGTGCAAGCCCAACCTGCTTCTTTGCGACGAGCCGACGACAGCCCTTGACGTTACCGTTCAGCGGCAAATCTTGGGTCTCATCACAAGCCTGCAAAAAGAGCTGGGTTATGCCGTCATTTTCGTTACGCACAATCTGGCCATCGCTTCTTCGATGTGCTCCAGGCTTATCGTCATGAAAGAAGGAAGGATCGTAGAGCAAGGGGATACTTTTTCTGTATTGCAAAGACCACAACATCCCTATACGCAAATGCTGATCAACTCCGTACTTCCTCTCCCGGATTTTGAAAGGAGGGCTGATCAATGAGTACAACATTACGGGCAGAAAATATTACCGTACAGTATGGACAATTTGCCGCTCTCGACCATGTCAGCTTGGAGTTCAAGCCCCATACGACCCTTGGCCTCGTAGGAGAATCCGGCTCAGGCAAATCTACCCTCGCTAGGGTAATCGCCGGATTGATTATCCCGAATGAAGGGCAGGTTAATCTGGGCTCTCAGGTATTGGGCAATCGCCGGACCCGGGAACAGCATAAAAAGATCCAAATGGTCTTTCAAAACCCGGATGCTTCTCTCAATCCGAGACATTCCGTCAAGCAAATATTAGCTGAAGCGCTGCTTTTTCATAAAATCGTGGAACGCTCCCAGGTGGAAGAGCGATGCAAGGAGCTTCTCGCCCGCGTGCGGATCGACGAAACCGCGCTGGATCGATATCCCCATGAATTCTCAGGTGGCCAACGACAGCGAATCGCAATCGCCCGGGCAATTGCTGTTGAGCCTAGCTTCCTTATCGCCGATGAACCTACGAGTGCGTTGGACGTCTCGGTACAGGCGAGTATTCTTGACCTATTGAACACGCTCAAGTCGGAGCTTGATCTTACAATGCTGTTCATCTCTCACGATCTGGCCGTGATCAACGCGATATGCGATACGGTTGCCGTGATGCGGAAGGGAAAGTTAGTCGAAGTCAGCCCCAGAGATACTTTTTTTACCCGTCCGGAATCGTCTTATGGATACGAGCTTTTGTCAGCGGTTCCGACCATGCCGCAATTTTCAAATGATAGAAGTTGAGGTTTCTCCGCTCCTCCATCCCTTTCTTTCGTTCAATTTAAATAATAGAAGGTGGACACGATGCCCAATTACAAACCTCTCACAACAGAAGAATATGAAACGCTTCATATCTTGCTCTCCAACCTTCTGTCGACAAAACAATTTCCCGTTATCATACCGAGTGAAGCGATTTTGGGAATCGAGGCTATCGCAGCAGGCATAGCCGCCCCTGGGCACACGATTTTAAATATCGTAACCGGCCCCTATGGAACCCTCTTTGGAAAATGGCTCGCCCGCGGCGGTACCGAGGTTGTGGAAATTCAAACCTCCTTCGATGATGTTGTAACCGTCGATGAAGTCGCAGCGGCGATTGAAAAATACAAACCGTGCGCCCTATCCTTCGTGCAAGCGGAAGCCGTCACGGGAGGCTCCAATCCAACAGCCGAAATTCTGAAGCTCACCCGGCAATACAACCTCATCACCGTCTCGGATTCGGTCTCGGCAATCGGTGCGGAACCGGTGCTGATGGACGAGTGGGGAATCGATTTCGTCGCCATCGGCGCGCAAAAAGCCCTCGCCGGTCCAAACGGAATAAGTGCCGTCGGGATCAGCGAACGAGGGTGGGCGTTTTTAGAAGCAAACCCGCAAGCGCCGCGCAATTCGATTCTTTCCTTGCTTGATCTGAAACTTCCTGAGCACGATCCTTTTTCCGGACGGATTCCCGCAAACATCTCTGTTCTCGAAGCTCGGGCGCTTATCGCCGCGTTAAAACTCGCTGAAGAAGAAGGCTTGCCGGCCGTCATCCAACGCCATCGACTGGCATCATCCGCTGTTGTTGCCGGCTTGAAAGCTTTGGGACTTGAACCGTGGCAGCAAAAAGAACGCAGCTATTCGCCGCTTGTCACGACAATCCGGATTCCGAAAGCAGGTGGTGATGGACTTTCCATCAAACGCCCTGTGGGCATCGTCGCTCCAGGTGACGGAGAACTGAACGGCAAGCTTTTGCGCATCAATCATTTTGGCTCGAACGCCAGCCAGGATAGCGTGGAGCAAGCCATCCTTACCCTTGCGGAATTAACGGATCAAGTTCCGGGCGGTGCTATTGCTGCTGGAAGATTAGTATGGGAGGGGGAGCGTAACGATGGAAAATAATCGTTCAAAAGACGTGACACTCCAAAATATTTACGTGGCGGGAATCCCGGGGAAACGGTTCGATATCAAGATCATCAATGGCCGTTTTGCTTCCATGGTAGAAGCTGTCTCTTTGCAGGACAGTGGGAGTGCGAGCCGGGATCTATGGATTTCTCCAGGCGTGATCGATCTTCATACCCACTTAGCCTGGACGGATTTTCATCATGATGATCAGTTAAAACGGGATAAAAGCGAGATCGAAGCTTTACAGGCCCAAGCTTTCGAGGCGACCCTTCGTACCGGAGTGACGACCGCCCGAGACGCAGGCGGGTTATTGCCTAGCCACGCCCGACATATCGGCGAGCACTACAACCAGCCCTTAAGAGTCTTTGCCAGCGGCGAACCTCTTGGAGGACAAGATGCTCATCAGAGTCTAGGACATTTGGAGCGACGGGTACAGGAAATTTCGAACAGTGAAGCAAACTGGATCAAAATCTTTGCTACTGGGGGACTTGGAGCTTCGCCGGAAAAGGTGCTCAATCCCTTATTTTCGCAGGAGGAACTTCATTCCATTGTGCGCGCGGCACATGCAACGAATAGGAAAGTAATGGTCCATGCTTGGGGCGGTCTTGCCTTGGATTGGTCAATCGAAGCCGGCGTAGATTCCGTTGAGCACGGAATCTATATGACCGAAACTCAAGCTCACAGGCTTGCCCAAGCCAATATCCCGCTTATCCCAACCGCCACTATCTATCGTATTGCGGCGGATCCAAAGGGAGCTCTCCAGTTGGAAGAGCCTTTCCTCGATCATGCCGCTCGAGCCGCCGAAGCGCATCCCAAAGCTATCCGATACGCCAAAAACGCTGGCGTACAAATCGCCTTCGGCACGGATTTTGCCACGCCCGTGCTGCATGGTCGCAATCTCGAAGAACTCGACACGCTCATCGATTGCGGACTAACCCGCGAAGAGGCTTGGCGAGCTGCAACGGAGCTAGGTGCTGATATATTAGGACTCAGCGGCAAGCTTGGACGGATCGAAGAAGGATTTACTGCAGACGCCATCCTTTTCAATGCCGATCCTTATCAGGCGAAGAATGCGGAGGAGTTGCGGAATAGCATTGTGTCTGTGGTGGTGGGGGAGATTTAGAATTGCTGAAAACCTTCATCCGCAAGATGGACGAGTCCGATTAGTATTACGGGTTAAAGAGTCTTTAGATTTTCCCGCAAACAAAAAAAGACGGAGGGGCACCCACCCTTTCCGTCTTTTTCGTGTTTCTTCTTAATTGATAGGTGAACGAATCACGTTAGCTGAGCACTTTGCATTATTATTCCTGCAGATTTGAGCAAGTCATACTCATGCATCCTTCTTCCAACCACCTGTATGCCAAGAGGCAATCCCTTTGCTGTTTGTCCTATCGGAATAACAACAACCGGATTTCCAGTAAGGGAAAAGGGAGTCGTATACCCCATGTTTGCTACGGAATAGGATACCTTTGTTTCATCAACAAGAAAATCCTCATATATGGCCTGATGCCCAAGGGTTCTAACTGGACGTATATGCCGAAATGCCGGTGTCGCGGTAACAGGAGCCAACAAAACATCATATTCTGCCAGGATATGATCCATTTGAGCCATATATCCTTCTCTCTCCTCTTCCAATTCCAGATAGGTTTTTAGTTTTCTCGACATTTTCGAGCCCATCATTATTCTTGCGATCGTTGGAAGGGAGACTGCCATATTGCCGTACAATAGCTTCAAAAAGCATTCCCTTGATTTTTGAAAGGGGAATACATTCGGATCAACTTCACTAGCCTGAGCGTTTATAGATAAGCCGTTAATATAATCTGCGAAGCAGCCGGCATATTCCTGAGAAATCGGCAAATCTCCGCAGTTTTTCGTATAGGCAATTTTCAGTTGATCAGAACATCGTGTTTCCGGAAAGATCTTGGAATCATCTGCAATAACGGTAACCAGCAGGCGTAAATCATCCAAATGAGCCGCCTGTATGCCGATACGAAGAATATTGGACATGGTGGTTCCATGAGGCTTTCCGCCGACTATGTTATCTAAGGGAATCACCTTGTCGGTACCAATCATGCCATAAATCCCACAAAAGTGTGCAGGTACACGGATCGAACCCATAAAATCGTTTCCGATATCGGCGTCGCAAATTCCTAGTTTGACGGCAGCTGCCCCGCCACCGCTGCTTCCCCCGCATGTATATTCAGGATAGTCGGGATGATTTGTTCTTCCGTATAAGCCATTAAACGTTTGCATATCCATTGCGCCTGCAGGCATATTGGTCTTCCCTAAAATGACGGCACCCTCCGCTCTTAATTTGGCGACTGCCTCACAATCCCTCGATGGAATATAGCTCTCAAACTCTTTCATTCCGGCAGTTGCCTTTAATCCCTTCACCTCCAGATTATCTTTAACCGTAATCACGGCACCGCAGAGTTTTCCTGCATGTTTTCCCGCTTTGATTTTGGCATCCAGCTCGTCAGCCTGCTCCAGTACCTTTTTTTCATCACAATAAATAACAGCATTGCAGGATTTGTGTTTCTCCAATAGAGCGAGTCTTTCTTTAACGATCTCTAACACGGTAATTTTTCCGGTTTTTACATTCTCCATTTGCTTTCTCATATTTGATTCCATACCGTCACCCCTTGATTCCATTTTTACGAATCGGAAGGGATAGCGCTGTTCAATTCTTGCTTTTTTTTACTGGCACGCAAAAACAGATGTATAGCTCTCCGTCCGGCATCCTTTCATAAAATTCCACGAAAGGGCGGTTATCCGGCGAATAATGGTGCGACGCCATGTAAAATCCATATAGATAATCCATGTGCCTGAAAAAATGATCCGCAAAATCGTTTATGCCGCGGTTCATTTTGCAGCAAATATAAGCTCCCGATGTTTGAAAAATTCGATAGGCAAGGCGTTCATCATATACGTAGGATTCTACCGTGGCACAGGCATAGTATCTGCATGACGATAGACTTTGCACCTCCGGAGTATCCATCGTAACGCCGCATATTTTCGTATGGGGTGTCACCTTCTGATTTTCCTTCAGCCATTTGAAAATTTGCTCGTATGCCCTCGTAATCTCCGGATTATCCCAGGTTTCGGATATCCCGGTTATCCCTATGCAAACCGTCGATAGATCCGAAAGCGCAGCTTCATAAAAGCGTTTTTCCATTTCCGCATCAAACCGTATGTCCTGCAAAGGCAGTTCTGCAAAAGGAACTGGAAACTTTCGCTCTTTTGTTTTTTTATACTGAGTTGGTGTGCATCCGAATTGCTTTTTAAAACTCCTTGCAAATGAACTCGGCGTGGCGAACCCATAATCCAATGTCATTTCCGTAATTTCACAATCTTCGTAAAGAAGCCGGCTGGCACAGTTGTTCAATCTACGCTCTTGAATATACGGATGCAAATTCTTTCCCGTTACGGCATGGAAAATACGGTGAAAATGATAGGGGGAAAATCCCGCGATTTTGGATAGGGTTTGCAAGGATAAATCGGAATCCATATGATGCTCAGCATATTCCAACGCTTGTTCGATCTGCTTTTGATAGGATGGATCGCTCATCTTCACAGAAAACCTCCTCTATAAAATCAGCGAGTGTGCGTCGGTTCATTTTCACCAAGGTTCGACACTATCCATTTTCTCCGGGGATGCTTCCATATCCTTTTGACAAAAAAGAGAAAAGCCATGCAGATACCTGCATGGCTCTTTCACCCAATGGAATGCAGCAGATGATAGCGGTCAGCCCGCGCTGTCAGACGAGTCTACAACGTCTCCGTACTGAGCGTAAATCCTTCGATCACGGCATCCTCGTCGACTTCAATTAAGATGCATCGTTTTCCTTGATAATTGACTTGTTTCACATACTTCAAATCCTGCGGGCTGACGGAAATCGTGGCTACCTTTGTATCGATTTTAATCGATTTTGAAGTAAATTTCGGCATCACGCTGCTTGCCTTCAGTTCATAGTTTTTATCGTCGACGATCGTTTGAAACGCCCGTTCCACTTTTTCCGCCGTCACGTTCTCTACGCCGCTTACGGTCAGCACGCGTTCCACATCTTTATAATCCAGCTTCGGAGGTTCTTCCTCTTCCTCGTTAGTTTCAATCACCCGGTTGATCTCCTCGTACACATGGGCAAGAGTAGCCGCGTCGAGCTGTTCGCCTACCACTTCCTTCACGATGTCTTCGAAGATGGCTCTTTCTTCCTGTGACGTCACGGATCTTTCGGCATTCAACACCTGCTCAATGAAGGGCAAGTTCAGCTCATTTGCTTTCCCCGTGCAATACAGAATGCGGTTCACATCGGAATAGTTGTCCGTCACGCTGGGGTAAAAGAACCCTTGCTCCGGAGAACTCAACTTGATAATCGGATCTACCATGACATTGTACTTGAATTCACGCTCCACATAATCAAACAAGAGCGTTTTTCGTTGCTGCTCCGTGGAATTCACGCTGCATAGGATAAAAGGATGTGAAAACAGTTCATCCTTCCCGCTCTCTTCGGCTTCTTCATTCCTGTCCTTGGTCGGCCGGAAGTATTGACCGCGAACGAACGTGACCACCGTATCCCGTTCATACTTGGCATCCGCCAGCATTTTCTCCACGATCAGCAGCATCAGGTCCTGCCATTCGTTCGCATCGCCTGTCGCCAAACCTTGGTGAAGCAGCACCCGCGTCGGCTCCTCCGCTTCCTCCTGAAACCTCAACTCGAACAGCTTCTGATCCAATTCGCCGGTCAGCAGTTTTTTGAAGTTCCCCATATACAGCTCTTGCTTCTCTCTGTCCAACAGGGCAAACGGCTGGCGTTCACAATGATAGATCTCGTTGCTTTCCTTCGTAATATACACGTTGAGAATGTCGTAAATCGTCAGCAAATCGTGATCCAGTTTAAATTGCTTGCGTATATGCGCGACTTCTTTCTTTATCATGGTTTGTCAGACAGCTCCTAAGAAGTTATTGGCTTTATAAGTATAAACGATATAAAAACCCTTCGCTATATGAGCGGAACAGTAGATTAGCCCAGATCAAGAGAGAATCCGGCATCAAGCGACATAAATTACGATGGCTACCGAATCCAGAGAAGTATCCGTAAGTGCCGAAACGTTTCAAACTAAATTTGATTTCGTATACCCAAATCTTCGGAAATTAAAGAAGCCTCACAGAATTTTGTGAGGTTTAGGATTCAAAATTTATTTACTTTCAATATGTAGAAAATGCTTATACTACACAATGTTTCGCATTTGAATCAAGCCACTCTATAATAAAATCGAATCTTTCTTTCGTCAATCCATGACCGCCTTGATATCTCTTGTGGTGCAGGTTGTGTAAGGCTTTAAGTTCTGAATAGGTTGGGCTGGCTTTTTCAACGATATATGAAGCATCTCTTGAATATTTATCATCTTCCGCAGAAACAATAAGCAATCGTCTTGGTGCAATACAAGATACCAAATTAAATATATCGTATTTGCTGTGGAAGTTCGGAATTACACTCGCCATTTCAATCCCAACATTGTTTATCATGCGATTTTCATAAGTACAAGCACTACCGCTTGCACAACTAAAGGCTATTCGTTCATCTAACGCAGAAAGAAATAAAACAGTATTACCACCATATGAATGTCCAAGTGTGCCAATACTTTTATTGTCAACATAAGTAAGATTAGAAAGCAAAGTTACCCCATTGATAGCATCATCTAGCACTTTTTTCATCAAATAATCGCCTTTTATTATACGATAGCACATTTCATTATAATGCTCCCAAAAGTCACCGCCATCTAAGAGAGGTTCTATTCCATGTGCATTTTTACGTCTTTCCTCAAAGCATATTGAGTCAGGAGCTAACACAACAAATCCCTTTTTCGCCAATTCAGGTCCAAAAGCTTGCAAAGGATTCCCAGCTAAACCGCAAACTTCGCTCTTTCCTAAATGATGCTCCCTGTTGTGCTGGTGATTGATGAGAATAGCTGGATTTTTATCAAGTATTTCCGGAAGCAAAAGAAAAGCAATGACTTTGTCTCCGTAAGAATCATACTCAATTAATTGTCTTGTATATCCATCTTCCTTTGTGGAGTCCAGTAGTCTATATTCAATATGAGGTATGGTATTAGGAGATATAATTCCAATTGCTTGTGCTATCTCATTTCTTAAATTTGCTATGTTACTCACCTCGCTTAATATCAATACTCTTCACATATTATATCATTTAATACAATAATTTCAGGAAAATACCATTGCAGGTTACGTTCTAAGCGGTGTGCGCCATCTAATGATATTAAAAGCTTCGATACCCGTATTGTAAAAAAACGACCTCGACTAATCCCTTAATCCTTATACGAATCAAACTCGTCCGGCTCCCGCCATTCATACTCCAATGGGCATCATTTCTCCAAACCACCACACTTCTATCTTTTTACAACCAGAAAAATAAGAGGATATATCCTCTCGCCAAATGATTTCCCCTGCCGTCTAGGGAATTGGTTCTATTAAACGGGTTGTTTTTGAAAAATTATGCTAGTTTTTCTTTGTAACAAAAGTGGCAGGAGTTAGGAGAATCAATGAATATTTGGTTGCATATACAGTGGTTTAACCATATGCTATGGTAATTTTGAAAGCGCAATCATAGAAGAAGGGTTTGCAAGATGATTTAGTATATTTCACATGAAAGGGGACAGTAGTAATGAAATGCTGGCTCAAAAAGGTATGTGCGATTATGCTAGCTTTTACCCTGCTGATAGGATTGTCGACAGTGCCTGCTCATGCGGACACCGCGCTCTTCACGATTGAAGCCGAAAACGCTCAGCTCAGCTCCGATCTTCAAGTTGCGACTCAAATTTACGGGACACCCAAACCCGGCTACACTGGAAACGGATTTGTTTGGATGCAGAATTCCGGTACCATAACCTTCACGGTGACTGTCCCGGCAACCGGTATGTACTCGATCTCCACCCGTTACATGCAGGAGCTGAGTCCCGACGGAAGACTTCAGTATTTAACCGTTAACGGCGTTACGAAGGGATCCTTTATGCTACCCTACACGACCACATGGGCCAATTTCGATTTTGGCATTCAAAAGCTGAATGCGGGAAGCAACACGATCCAATTAAAAGCCGGTTGGGGATTCGCCTATTTTGACTCCTTCACCGTAGATTACGCTAAACTTGATCCTTTGAATGTACAACCGAGCCTTACGGATCCTCATGCGACAGCGGAAACTCAACTATTGATGAACTATTTGACTGGGGTTTACGGCAACCATATTATCTCCGGCCAGCAGGAGATATACGGGGGCGGAAATAACGGCAATTCTGAGTTGGAGTTTGATTGGATCCATAATTTGACCGGAAAATACCCGGCGATCCGCGGCTTCGATTTTATGAACTATAATCCATTATATGGGTGGGAGGACGGCACGACCAATCGGGTGATCGATTGGGTGAATAACCGGGGCGGAATCGCAACAGCCAGCTGGCATATCACGGTGCCGAAAAATTTCACCTCCTATCAGCTCGGACAATCTATAGTTTGGACAGACGCCACCTACAAGCCGACGGAAACAGATTTCAATACGGCCAATGCGGTGGTTCCCGGTACGAAAGAATATCAATACTTGCAGCTTGCCATTAAAGACCTGGCGGAACAGCTGCTCATTTTGCAAAACAATGGAGTACCGGTTATTTTCCGTCCCTTTCATGAGGCGGAGGGCAACGGCGGGGTGAACGGGGAAGGCGCTTGGTTCTGGTGGGCCAAGGCAGGTGCAACCGTATATAAACAGCTGTGGAATCTGCTCTATACCGAACTGACGGGGACGTACGGCTTGCACAACTTGATCTGGACTTATAACAGCTATACGTATAGCACTTCTCCCGTATGGTATCCCGGTGACAATCAGGTAGATATTGTCGGTTACGATAAATACAATACGATCTATAACCGCTATGACGGTTTGTCCGGCGTACCCAACGAGGATGCCATTACTTCAACTTTCTATCGGCTTGTTGATATGACCAGCGGTAAGAAAATGGTGGCCATGACGGAGAACGACACCATTCCAAGCGTCCAAAATCTAACGGAGGAAAAATCGGGATGGCTCTACTTCTTGCCTTGGTACGGCGAATTCCTCATGAGCTCCGCCAATAATTATCCGGCCACCTTGACGATGCTTTATCAAAGCAGCTATGTCATCACATTGGATGAACTGCCCAATTTGAAGGTTCCAAGCACAAGCTCATCCATTACACCTAAAACCGTTCAATTCGACAAATATGCTCCGAATCAAAGCGATAAGGCTATAACGGTGAATTTTAACGGCAATACACTCAACGGCATTAAGAACGGCTCTACCTCCCTCGTAGCCGGCACGGACTACACCGTATCGGGCACAACCGTTACGATTAAAAAAAGCTACCTTGCCGCACAGGCAGTCGGCACGACGAATCTGACCTTCGACTTCAGCGCAGGCACCGATCCCGTGCTGGTGGTTACGGTCGTCGACACGACGCCCTCGGCCAACTCAACCATTTCGCCGACAAGCGCGACCTTTGACAAGAAGACGGCGAACCAAGCCGACATCGCGGTTACGATGACCTTGAACGGCAATACACTCAGCGGCATTAAAAACGGTTCTGCCTCCCTCGTATCGGGCACAGACTACACTGTATCGGGTACGACTGTCACGATTAAGAAAAGCTATCTTGCCGCACAGGCAGTCGGCACGACGAACCTGACATTCGACTTCAGCGCAGGCAACGATCCCGTGCTGGCGATATCGGTCGTTGACACGACGTCCACGGTGAACAACTCGACCATTTCGCCGACAAGCGCGACCTTCGACAAGAAGACGGCAAACCAAGCCGACATCACGGTAGCATTGACACTGAACGGCAACACGCTATCGAGCATCAAGAACGGCAGTGCCACCCTCGTAGCCGGCACAGACTACACCGTATCGGGCACGACTGTCACGATTAACAAAAGCTATCTCGCCGCGCAAGCGGTCGGTACAACGAATTTGACATTCGACTTCAGCGCAGGCACCGATCCCGTGTTGGCGGTATCAGTAGTCGACACGACTTCAACAACGATAGGCGGGCTGAAAATCCAAATGTTCAACGCGAACACCTCAGCTTCCAGCAACACAATCGCTCCGAGAATTAAAATCGTAAATACCGGCACGACGGCGATTAATCTTGCTAACGTCAAGCTCCGCTACTACTACACGGTTGACGCTAACAAGACGCAAGCGTTCTGGTGCGACTGGTCGAATGTTGGCAGCTCCAACGTCACCGGCACGTTCGTGACGATGGCCACTCCAAAAACAGGCGCCGACACGTATTTTGAAATCGGCTTTTCCAGCTCAGCCGGCTCGCTGGCGCCAAGCGCCGAAGCTGAGATCCAGATCCGCATCGCCCGTACGGACTGGAGCAACTACACACAAACCGGCGACTACTCGTTCAGCCCAACCGGCTCCAGCTACGCAGATTGGACGAAAATGACCGGTTACGTGAACGGCAGTCTGCAATGGGGTGTGGAGCCGTAAGGGTGGGTTCAATTTGTCAAAATGGAGCTCGCCGATTTTCGGACGAGCTCCTTCTCTGTGAACGGGTTCATTTTTATCTCGCATATGCTAGCGGACGATCGTCATGATTTATTTGGGGGTTGGGATACCCGATGGAGGATCGCAATTAATCCTTATACGAGTATATCACCTTATGATTCCATTTGTGGGAACACAGATTGCTCTGAGGGTTATCGCAGATGAAGCTAGTTCTCCATTGTGGCATCCTAGCTATTTGCATGTTTTTGTATAAACACATACGTACTCTCATTTGACAACTCATCAGAGAAACCATAATTTAGTCTGTTAAACCATTTGATATCCTCCACAGAGCCGATTTGGCACTCGGCCATGAAGCGAACCATTTCGCCTCTGGCTATCTTGACCTGAGTCCCTTTTTCTATCACCTTATCGCCGATTTTCTGCCCAAACACACAAGTAACAAACCGAACATCCCCGCTCAGGTAAGGAGAGATACATTTGCTGTATTCCTTGGAGGCCAAATTCAGTATGCAGTTGCTCTCCGAAAAAAGCTGATCCGCCAGTTTTCTGTTCCAAAACCCATAGAGGGAGCTGAAGCCAGGCCCGTCCAGCTTTGCCTGCATTTCCAGCCTATAAGGAACAACTCCGTCAAAAGGCCGCAGCATCCCATAAAACCCGGATAGGATCCGCAAATGCTTCTGAAGATACTCCAACTCCTCCGCTTGAAACACGCCGGGTGCCATGTGCTGGTATTGAATGCCCTCGTAGGAAAAGAGAGCTGGAGTCAAATCCCGGGTTAAATCCATATTCTCAATCCGCTCAACATTCAGCGTAGCGATGGCATCATTGCAATTCCAAATTGATTTTGCTTCTTCATAGCTCCACTTTTTTAATAAAGACAGAAGAATTTTCGATTCGCTTAAAAATTGCGGCATCTGTCCGCAAGCAAAGAAATCCGTGTCCGTCTTCATCTTCTTGGCAGGCGAAATAATGATTCTCATGATACTTCCTTTTTACCTCGACGGGAAAATAAAAATGCAACTCTATCCTATCACACTTTACCAGATTTCTATGTACCAATTCGTTGCATTGCAGGCAGGTTACAGTTCAAAGAAGGTTATCCCGTATCATCATTCGATCATAAGTGGGATATCCTTTTATTTGATTGTGCGTTAATAAATCAAGTCAGACTTTTTCAACAACCGCTCTAGAATGACTGCGGCCTTTTCGCTAGTTGGCCTTGATCTTTTTTCAACTGACATACAGTAAACGTGTCTTTCGTGTTTGTTATGAATTTGTCTAATTTGCTCCCAAACAAATCGGCTGGAAATTCCATAAAACTGTCGTATATTAGATTTTCCTCTTTCAGCCTACGCTCGATATCTTTGTCTATTCTAAAAGAAGAGTGATCCAAATCAGGAAGAACCCTTCCGCTTTTCGAACCGGCACACTCGTTACTCAATTCAGTCCATGAACCTTTTTCGCTTCTCGGAGACAACCTCTGAGCAAGCTCCTTTTCAGAAGTTTTCTTTTTGACTCCATTAATCCATCCAAAATTGGTGAGCTTGTTGTTGATGTTGGCGCAAATGCTTTTTTGACGCCGGGAACCATCTCCCTGATCTCTTTAACCAGCTGCTCCTTCCAGGGGGAAATCGGCGTTTTGACACGACCAGGTCGTTTTCCTCATGTTGGGCATGGTGGAAACATGAGCGATATATTGAATAAAACAAAGCAAAGGCTGCGAGAACCTATCCCGCAGCCTTTAGTCTTAGCCGATTATTTGAGCAGCGAAAGCCACATCCATTCCTACAACGCTTCGTATTCCAAAAACGGATCCAAAACCCGCACCACGCCCGCTTCCGCGTCGCTCATCCCCACATACAGTTCGGCGGTGCCGGCGCTCTGGCGGATCAGCCCGCCGCTGAACAGGACATCCGCCAGATCCGGCCGCTTGGCCGGACCCGTGGGCAGGTCAGCCCGCTCGGCGATGATCTTCATCGGCGTTCTTTCCCGCGTCGCGGGATCGAAAGCGAAGGTCATCGGATAATAGTGCCGGTCTCCGGTGTTGTCGAAGCAGGCGACATGGCCAAGGACGCCGATCAGCCCGTTTTTCAACACATGGGCTTCATTGGCGCCTCCCCATTCCTCTTCCGGGAACATGTTCTCAAACAACGGAGCGGCAGCGATTGCTTCAGCCGTAACCACCCCTAGGGAAGAAGCGCGGGTAAAACCGATCTTTCCTCGGCCGCCCTTCTCGCCTTGCGGGCGGCTCAAGACGCCGACATCCCCGTCCGGCAGTTGGACAATGCGGACATCCTTCATGTGATCGGGACCCTCCAGGAAGGGAGCCAGTTCGGCAAGGAAGGGGCCGCGCCGGAAGGCGGTCACCCAGGAGGCGATCCTCTCCGGATCGTCCTTGTCCAGAATCAGGGAGACGCCACCCAGAATCAAATCCCCGCCGACGCGGGTATAAAACGGATCCTGCAGCGGCAGCGGCGCATAGCGCGTATCCGGCTCCCATTCTTCGCTGCTTAGGCGGAAGATCAGCACCTCGGAAAACTCCGTCTCCCGACCTTCGACCCGACCGGCCAGCATCCATTCACCCTTGTCTTGAAAGGGTGCGGTGATGTTATAGACATCCCGCCCGTTCACTTGGGCAAAAGTCAGCTTGCGGGCGGTAGGCGCACCCGTAGCGGCGCGGCGGCTGCGGTACTCTTCCAGCATTTCTTGACAGGTTTGATCTTGCACGGATGTATTTAGCATGAAGCTCCTCCATTATCTATCGCATAATCGATGATGATGCCGTTGCAGTACCGTTTTCCTTCCCGGGCCGTCAGTTCCCCGTCTGCGGGCAAGGTGACGGCCAGCACTGCCCCATGGGCTGGAATGACCAGCCGATCATCCGTGAGCGGCAGCAACCGGTGAGTCACGGCGTCGTAGCAGCGCATGCCGGATTGCGACAAAGGGGCGGCGACTGCTCGATCTTCCCCGTAAGGGTTGTAAAACAAATGCGTCGGATAAGCCGGCGCGCGGAAAAAATCGGTACGGAGACAATCGAGCCGGAGAATGCCTTCCACCTCGGTCTGTTCGATGATGCCCCCGAAAAAGCCGACGTGGGACGAGCCGTAAAGGCCGAGATCAATGGAGCCCCAGCTGTAGCGGATCGCATCCCCGGTAGCATAGGGGCTCTGTTCATCCCACCATTTGCGTAAGCCCTCGTAGGCGATCACATCGTCGGGATCTGGATGGTAAAACGCGCAGGATTGCTGCTTCGCGGGCAGCGCCCCGGGATAAAACAGCCGCGCCGCGTTGGCCGCGTTCAGCATCCATTTGCCGATATCGGCGGCAAAGCGGCTGTCGTAGCGGACCAGCGGCACGAGCGGCGCCGCCAGGGCGAAGGTATTGGCGGCGAAGGCGTACCCGCTGCGGACTGGGTCATGCTCCGCCCAGCCTTCTTCCGGCGGCACGACATCCCATCGCTGCCCCCAGTCGGTCAGACTGCCGCACAAGCCGTGGCAATCGTAATCGCCCCAGCGTTCGGAGATAACGCCCCAGCCGGGACGGCAAGCGCTGTTCCCTTCAAATACGTCGTTGACCAGCTTTTCCACGTCATGCGTGTCACCCAGCTCGGCATTCATCCGCGCGGCGATGTAAGCCCCGAAGGGAAGCAGTACTTCATAGAAGGGATTTTCCGCATAGTCCTTGAGAAATTCCAGGCTGGAACGGGCCGCGGCAAGGCTGCGCTCATCGCCCCAGCGCACATAGGCCATATATTGCAGCCAAGCCATACCAGCCGCGGCGTCTGGTTCCTTCCACCGGCCGTTGTCCACAGAGCGGCCAAGTTCGAAATCGTAAGCCAAATGATCAAAATCCGGCACTCCGTTTTCCGCCGCCAGCGACTCGCAGGCCTTCCGCCATTTGTCCGCCGTCTCCCGCATGATAGCCTGCAGCCCCTCTTCCTGTGGGTAGCAGGCAGCGAGGGCGGAGAGCAAGATATGCGGATAAAGCTCGTACCAATAGGTGCTTCCCGCCTTGAGGAAGGAGCGGTTGAGAAACAGCCGCTCCCCGTTTTCAACCGTAAAATAGCCTT
>NZ_CBQR020000070.1 GCF_000455485.1 Gorillibacterium massiliense | reverse complement strand
AAACAGCCGCTCCCCGTTCTCAACCGTAAAATAGCCTTCCAGCATCGAGACCCAGTTGGATCCGTTCTGATCGGACTTATCCACGCCGCACAGGGTAGCGCCGAGAACAGCCGCCGCCGTGTTGATCGCCTCATGGCTTTCCGGTCCTCCGGATGCCCCCAGATAAGACGGCAGCCCGAAGGTATCGCGGTCGATATTACGTCGGGTGCGGTCCCACCAAATCAGCGGATAAAAGCTTCCCTGCACGTTAAAATCAAAAATGAGGCTGTCGTAACGGATCGCAACCTCCCGCCAATCCCGCATCTCGAACGGGGCGGGGATTTCCGGCATCTGCTTCACCTTGCGAATCATCCAAAGTCTCCTCCTTTTAAGCAAAAGGACGGCAGCTTCAACGCCGCCGTCCTATAGTCAACCCTAACGTCAGTTCGCCTTCTGCTGGTCGAGGAAGGTCTGGATCTGCTTGACCGTTTCCTGCTTGATTTTCTCAATATCGTTTTGCAGCTTGGCGTTGGCTTCATAGCTTTGTTGCAGCTTCGTCAGCCCCTCCACCGGGTTCGCAACCATGCCGAGCTTGAAAGGAAGCTCATCCGATGGAATTTTGGCAAAGTCGGGGTTGGCAAGCTCATTTTTCACCGGCTCCTGGTTGAAGGCAAACCCGGCCAGCGCCGATTTGACGTAAGTCTTCTCGTCAGCCTCATAGAGGAATGCGTCAACGAGGTTGTCCGGCACGCTGGAAGAAAGACGGATGTAGGTCGGGTTCCAGGTCAGAATATAACCCGGGAATATATAGTTCTGGTTGGCATCCACGCCGTCCGGGAGCTTGTATTTGTCGTTGCCGACTTTTTCCCAATGTTTCCCTTCGATGCCCAGTTCGAACAGGTCGTGGTTATCTTGGCTTTCAAACAGCCAGTTGATGAAGGACATGGCCCGGTCCGCATTGACCGAAGTTTTGGGAATGGCAAGGAAGTTCCAGACACGGAAATCGACAACCTGGTTCGGATCCGGCTGTACGCGGTTGCGCGCCGTTTCGGAGGTCAGGAAGTAGCCCAACTCCGCATTGGCCACCCCGGCGGTCAACTGTGACTTGACGCTGTCTAGGTTGGAAAGGCCCTCCATCATCGCTGCCGCGCGTCCGGCATAGAACGTGCCGCCGGCATCTTTGCGTACGATGGGTTCTTTTTCGATATAACCTTTGTCATGGAACTCGCGAATCGTCGTAAAGGTGCTGTAATCCGACTGGTTGAACGGTGCGGGGAAGTTGGCCATGTTCGACACCTTATCCCCCGTAATGGTCAGGCCGGTTACTTTATTATCCTCGATCATGACCGTGCCGTTTACATTCGGGCCGAGGGTTACCGCCCACAATCCCTTCTCGTACTTGGCCGGCTGCTCCTTGTTCAGATCGATCAAAGCCTGGGCTCCATAGTTGCCGTCGTTTTTGACGACGAAGGGAATCAGGGCCGGATCGTTTTCCTTCACTTTGTCGAAGAAAGCAAGCAGTTGATCATACGTCGTAATATCGTCCATGCCGTATTTCTTGGCAAGATCCTTGCGGTAATAGACGGTAGACAAATCGCCCATGTACTGGCCGAGAGGAACCCCGTAGACGTGAAGATTGCCGTCCGCGCCGGTAAACCGGTTGTTGTCCAGATAGCTTTCGCTAAACGCTTTCTTCAGTCCCGGGTATTGGTCATTGTTGAAGTAGCTGTCCAGGTTCGTATAGTTGTCCTGGGCGATGAAGGCGTTCATATTCATCCACGGCGCATCGAACGCGATGTCAACCTGCTCGCCTGCCGACAGCTTCAGCTTCAGCTTGTTCACGTAGTCCGCTTGCGGCGTGAAGGTTACGTTCAATTTGAGATTCAAGGTGTCTTTCGTCCGCTTTTCAAATTCCGCCACCACGTCGTCAAACTGCTTCGGCTTGTCGCCCCACAGCATGATGTTCAATGTGACCGGATCCAGCTTGGCTGTTGTTTCCGTGCCAGCGGTGGCGGTAGCGGATGCCGATGGAGACGTGCTGTTCGAATCGTTGCTGCAGGCGGCAACCAGCCCAGACAGCATGCACATTGCGACCAATAGCGGCAGCTTGCGCTTTTTCATGTTGCTCATGGATAAACCCTCCCGTAGTGTCTTTTACTTAAATGAAAGGAATTATGCCAATCGGCTTTGCAGCCGAGATCAGCCTTTGATAGCTCCTACCTTCAGTCCCCCGACAAAATAGCGCTGGAGGAATGGGTAGAGGAAAATGATCGGTCCGACCGTTACCACGGCGGTCGCCAACCGCACAGTATACGCCGGAGCGAGGGAAGCGGTGGATTGAGCGCCTTGAACGGCAAT
>NZ_CBQR020000069.1 GCF_000455485.1 Gorillibacterium massiliense | reverse complement strand
GCATGATGATATACTGCAGCGAGTATAACTTCGTGTTGTCGATATAGAGCATGGCCGGCATCCAGGAAGACCAATAGCCAAGAGCATAAAACAGCCCGATGGTGGCAAGAGCTGGCAGAGACAGGGGCAGCACGATGGAACGCAGGACGCGGAACTCTCCGGCCCCTTCGATTTTCGCCGATTCAAACAATTCTTTCGGGATGTCATTGAAGAAATTGCGCATCAGGAACAGGTTCCAGGGCGACAACAGCGCCGGCAGGATATACACCCAAATCGAGTTGGACAGGTGCAAATACCGGGTGACAAGGATGTATGAGGAAACCATCCCGCCGCTGAACAGCATCGTGAAGTAGAAGAACATCGAGATGGCTCCCGCGTAGTAGAGCCGGCGTCCCGACAAGGCGTAGGCCGCCATGCTCGTCACCAGCAGGCTGAGCGCCGTTCCCACAACCGTGATGAAGATCGTAACCAGATAGGCGTCGGGAATGGTACTGCTGCTGAAGATCGCTCTATAAGCTGCAATGGAACCATGCTGCGGAAAGAGCCGGTAGCCTTCTCTCATCAACGCGACTTCATCGGTCAATGAGCTTGCCACCACCAAGAGAAAGGGATATAGGCAAGCGACGGCGAAGCAGGCGCAGAGAATGTAAAACAGGACGGAAAGTAAACGGTCGGTGCCGGTGTTTTTCATAATAGTGCCTCCTTCCCGCTAAAATAGAGCCGAGTCTTTGTCCAGTTTTCCGGCTAGCTTATTAGCACCCACCACTAAGATGAATCCGACGAGAGATTGGTAGAGGGCGATCGCCTGGGTCATGCCCATCGAGCCGGTCGTGCGCAGGGAGCGGAATACATAAGTATCGATAGTATCGGTGGACGGGAATAGGAACGAATTATCCCCGACGAGCGAGTAGATCATATCCAAATTGCCGCCGAAAATATTGCCGAGACTCAGCAGGAACAGCACGACGATGGTGCTTTTCAAGAGCGGCAGAGTAATGCGGAAAATGCAGGAGAAGCGGGATGCGCCATCCATTTTCGCCGCCTCATACAACTCCTTGTCGATGCCGACGATGGCCGCCATGTACACGATGGCGCCAAAGCCGGCCGTTTTCCACAGATTCATGAAGACGAGAATCCACGGCCACACTTCCGAATTCGTGTAAAAAGAAAGCTGCGGCAGGCCGAGGGAGGTGAACATTTTGGCCAGCACGCCCGTGTCGGCGGTGAAAAACGCGACGGTAAACAGCCCGATGATCGGCCAGGAAATAAAGTTGGGTAAGATCATCACCGATTGCATGATGCGGACGAAAAAGTTGCGCCCCAGCTCGGTCAGCATGATCGCAAGGGCCAGTGACAAGGTCGTGCCGGTGATGATGAAGGCGACATTGTAAAGAACCGTATTCCGGGTGATGACCAGCCAATCGCTACCTCGGAAAAAGAAGCGGAAGTTTTCCAGCCCCACCCATGGGCTGTGAAATATCCCTTTGAGCGGATTGAAGTCCATGAAGGCGATGGAGATGCCGATCATTGGCAGATAAGCGAAGATGATGCTGAACAAAACCGCCGGTATCGCCAAAGCATACAAGTATCGGTTGGCTACAAGATCGCGCAAGCCTCTGTGTTTGATGCGCTTCGCTTGCGCTTTCATCCTGTCGTCCTCCTTTCCGGCTCCGGCTTCCCGGCTTCCTCTGTATAGATGAGCGTTTCCATCACGTCCACCAGCGGCACTTCCGCGTAGGCTACGCAGGAATCCGCCGCGCCGTAATACAGCCGGATCGTCTCGCCTTCGAGAAACGCGCCGCAAGAGAAGACGACATTGCCGAAGAAGCCCTCGGTCTCATAGTTTGCTTCCGGCTCCATGAAGGGGTGCCCGCAGCGGGCGACGAGCTTCCAGGGCTCATCCAGATCAAACAACATCGCACCCATGCAGTACCGATTGCGGGTGTCCGCTCCATGGTAGAGCTCCAGCCAGCCATGCTCGGTGCGGATCGGAACGGCGCTGGCGCCGATGCGGGTATCATCCCACATCCCGGAGCGAACGCCGGCTATGTGACGATGCCTTCCCCAGTGCTCCAGATCCGGCGATTCCGCCAGCCACATATCCGGCTTGGCGTAATGGGAAGCGGACGGACGGTGCAAGGCGTAGTAACTGCCGCCGATCTTTTCGGGAAACAATACGACATCCTTGTTGTCGGGATGGAAGATCAGTCCGCGGCGTTCGAAGGAGCGGAAATCCTCCGTATAAACAAGCGGAACCGTAATCCCCAGTGACGATACGGCGCTATAGGTGATGATGAATCCGCCTTCAAGCGGCGTAATCCGCGGGTCCTCGATGCCGTAAGCCTCGTATTCCGTCGCGGGCTCCAAAGCGGGAACCGCTTCCACCTCGAAGCGAATTCCATCCCGGCTACGGGCAACGCGGATATGCGAGATAGAGGTTAAGTAATTTTGTTCGGGTGTCTTCACAACCCGCGGGTCGCTGAGGTCGGCGCCTTCCCGTGGGATGCGACATACTTCCATTTCATTCGTCTCCGGATTGTATAGAGGAGTGAGATAAACATCCGCCTCCCGAGGCAGCGGGCGTTCGGCTACTCGGAGCAGCAGGACCACCTCGTCCTTCAACCGGGCGACGCCGGCGTTGAAGACGCCGATGACCTCCCAGCCCTTACGCGAGGGCGGTACATCCCGGCAAGTGAGTATCGGATTCAACTCGGATCGTGTTAGTGCCATGTGAAACTCCCCTTCCAAACCGCTTCTGTAATTTCGCTCCTTTATTGTAGCCCTCCCCATCCGTGTTCCGTTACTTCCCCAATTGCCTGATTGGGTAGAATCTCTTCTTCCCGCGCAGGCCGCAACTGCAAAAAAACCGACCCTTCGGCGCAAATCATTCCTCTGCCAAAAGGGCCGGTTCGTTTTTTTTGGGCTTTACGTCCGTTTTATTTGTTTCGGCTTGCTGACCGGTATTCGCTCGGGGAATGGCCCGTCTTGGCGCGAAAGATCTTGCCGAAGTATTTTTCGTCGGTGAAGCCGGATTTCTCCGCAACTTCATAAACAGGCAGATTGGTTGTCTGGAGCAATCTTTGAGCTTCCCGCAGATTGGCCTCCTGGACATGGTAAACGAATGAGACGCCGACGATCTCTTTGAAGCACTTGCTGAAGTAGCTGACGCTCAAATTCACGGCGCGGCACAGCTCCGTCTGCGTCCATCTTTCCCCGGAAGCGTTATGCAGCAAATCGAGGGCGCGGAGAATGGACGCGATCACTTGCTCCGAGTACATTGTGGCGCAAAACCGTCGCATCGCCTCCTGGCGGAAGGTATCCGTCCACCCGTTCAACTCGGGCAGCGTGTGAACAGCTCCCAACCTGGGCAGCAGTTCTTCGGTCACCGGTAATAGCGATGGACAGCGTACCGGCCATTGCCCGACCGCTTCCGTAAGAAGCCCCTTCCATGCGGGAGCCGACAGGGCATGCACCGTTTCCTCCAGCAACTCCTGCCAGAGATCGGTTTCAGCGATCCAACCGAGAGAACTCCATTTGTCCAGAAGCCTTCTGAAGGAATACGCATCGTCTCCGGGCTCTGTCCCCGCCGGCCGTTCCCGTTCGGTTTTCTGCAGAAGCTGCCTCGAGACGCGCTCCAGCAGCTCATGCACTGTCTGGTCGTCGAGTTGGGTTTTCACCATATAATCGACGGCTCCCAGACGGAGCGCCTGCTGCACATACGAAAAGTCCTGGTGACAGGTGATCACGACGGACAGGATGGACGGATAGGTCTCGGTCAACGATCGGATGAACGCCAGTCCGTCCTGGCCTGGCATGGAGATGTCGGTCATCACCAGGTCGACCGACTGAACGCTCAGGATAGCCCTCGCTTCCTCCGCCGAGGAAGCTTCCCCCGCCCATTCCATTTGATAGTCCGCAAGGGGAAGCATGCTGCGGATGCCGCGCCGCACAAGCGGTTCGTCGTCAACCAACAAGACCTTGAACATGAGGCCCCTCTCCTTTCACCGTATTGGGAATGATCAGGGTAACGGTCGTTCCCGCTCCCTTTTCGCTCTCGATCCGCATGGATGCCAATTCGCCGTAATAGACATCCAGCATTTTTTTTACATAATTCAAACCGATCCCAATCCCCATGCCGCGTCCGCTGCTGCCTTTCAACAGCTCCCCGATTTTCTCCGGCTCCATGCCAATCCCGTCATCCTCTACCCGAATGCGGATCAGCCCGTCGCTGTATCGGGCAATGTCCACGATAATGGTGCCTTCCTCGCTTACCAGCCCGTGGTACAAGGCGTTCTCCACAAGTGGCTGCAGGATAAAACGGGGAATGGGGACATCCTGAATGTCGGCTTCTCCCGCCACCTGGACGTTGAAACGATGGTCATAGCGGATATTTTGCAGCTGGATATAGTCGCCTAGAGCGGCGATCTCTTCCCGGATCGTTACAATCATACTGGTTTTGCCCATGTTATATTGCAGAACTCGGGTAAAGACTTTGATCAGGTCGTAAATCTCTTTTTGCCCCTGCTCCAAAGCCAGCCATTGAATCGTATTGAGCGTGTTATGGAGAAAATGCGGATTGATTTGGGAGATCAGCTTCTCGACCTCCAGTTCTCCCCGCCGTTTTTCTTTCGACTCCACTTCCTGAATCAGTTCGCCGATCCGATAGCTCATCTCCCGGAAGCTGGTATGAAGCATTTCGAATTCTTCCAGGCCAGGCTTAAGCCGGTCCAGATGGTCGCCTTTCTGGCTAAATCGGTTCATGGCATGGTTCATCCTTTGCAGCGGGCGGTACACCATCCGCCATACATAAGAGGCAGCGCCCACTGTTAAAGCGAGGGAAAGGAAGAGCACGAGGGCAAACTGAATCTGCCACTGCTTGATCTCCTTTTCGTAGACGTTTTTCGGAACAAGCGAAACCAACTGCCAGCCGTTTTTGCCGGTAGCCGTGAACTGTCGGTAATCCCGCAACTCGCTCGTTTGCACCTCGTGAAGTGAGGCACCACTCTGGACGGCGAACGGCAGATCGCTGTAATGTACCGTCTGATCGCTGCCGACCAGCAGATGATAAATTGCCTGTTCCCCGCTCGGGTCGGAGACATCGGCAATATATTGGTTCAGATTCGTCTCCAGGTAGACATAATACATCCCGCCTGATCCGTAGGGAATGCTGCGGGTAAGCGAGATCACCGTCGCTTGACTGGAATTGAATACGGACGGATGCGGGCTGCTGTAATAGAGCTGCCCTGCGATATAAAACGATTTGAAGGGATTCGGCTCCAGCGCCATCCCGAAGAGCTTGGGCTTCAAAGGTGCGGATTCGAATTGAATGGGATTGGGATGCCCGGCAAAATAAAAGAACAATCCCTGAATGCCGGGATTGGAATAAATGATGTTGGTAAGCGACTTGTCGATGGTTAGAAAGGCTTCGGTTTTCACCCTGGGATCTTCACTATTCAAATAAGTGGTCAAGTTGTCGCCGATCCCTCCGCCGATGGCAAGCAGCTGGGAAACGCTCATCAGGTTGGAAAAAGCTTTCTCCAGCGCATCTCGCTCGCTATCCAGAAGCAGCTGATAGTTTGCGCTGACTTTTTCCATTTGCACATTGTAAAACCAATAGTATGAGGTGAAGCCGATCAGGATAATCGGCGTGATAGTGACGAATACCAGCAGGGTAGTCAGCCTGCCCTTTAGCTTGTTGGGCCAAATCCACTTCAGGAGGCCCGGTGTGGTCCTTTTCTTCATGCTGCTCCTCCTTGACCCCTATCGTATCATAGATGCACCCCTTCCATTATAAAAGCAGCTTGGCAACCATAGGTACGCTTCCTTTTGTCCAATTGCGGGGGTTGATTTCTTCAAATAAAAAAGTCCAAGTAATCGAACCTTGGACAAATGAGAACACCATTTAATTTGAAAATCGTTTATTGGAAAGGACTTTATCAAGAAACTTATCGGCGTCACTATTGAATTTCCATACAACCCCGAATTTATCCGCCAGCGTTCCAAAGCACGATGACCAAGGAGTATCGGATAACGGCATGATCACATAGCCGCCAACAGACAAATGATTAAAGTATTCCCCCAGATTATGTTTGTCCTCGATAACCAGACTGATCAGCACATGATTTCCTTTAACCAAGTCGCCCGTTATCCCTTTCATGGAAGGTAAAATATCCGACATCATGATTTTCCCGCCAGCGAATTCGATCGAAGACTCCATGATCATATTCAACTCATTTTCTGGCAGAGGATAGTTTGGATCTTGCGGAAAATCCTTAAATTTGACTTTCTTTACTTCTGTGGCATTTAAAGCCTCCGCATAAAATTCAATCGCTTGTTCTGCAATCCCGTCAAAGTTTAAATAGGCAATAGCGGCCATCGAACAATACCTCCTTCTTGTGATACATGAAGTATAATCGATAAAAGGTGACAGCTTAGTGTCACCATTCTGAGATAAAATAGAGAAAAAGGAGGGCAACTATGGACAAGGTTGAGAGACTCATTTCGATCATCATGATCTTACTGAAAAAAGATATTGTTTCGACAAACGCATTCGCGCAGTTATTCCATGTTTCGAAAAGAACGATCCTTCGCGATATGGAAACGCTGAGTTTATCGAATATCCCCATCTATTCCGTAAGCGGAGTTAACGGCGGCTACGGAATTTTGGATGAATATAAAATGGATAAGCGCCTTCTAAGCAGCTCGGATTTAGAGAATATCTTAACAGCGCTCGGCGGATTGGGAAAAATCATGGTTAGCCAAGAAGTTGAAATGACGATAAAAAAAATAGAAGCAATGGTTGGCCCACTGCCTCTGCAAAGTTCAATTCAACTGTCCTTTTATGATTGGGAGGGCCGATCCGAGATTCTGCCAATCCTGATAATATGTCAGGAATCCATATTGAAGAGAAGGTTAATTTCATTTGAATATATGGATAAAGACGGCGCTACGACAACTCGAATGGTCGAACCCGATCAGCTTCATTTCAGCGAAACGAGTTGGTATCTGAAAGGATTCTGTTTATATCGGATGGGCTATAGAACGTTTAAATTATCCCGGATCCATCATCTTACTATGGATGAAAAAACATTTAGCCCTAGAGAGTATTTATTAGATGAACGTGAAGCAAGATATCAACCGCAACTAGTCGCTGTTCAGGCGTTGATTTCGCCTAGTATAAAAGATCAATTCATTGAAAGGTACGGCCGAAACTGCATCGAAACCTATAATGCTGAATTCTTCTTAGCAACCATTCATGTCCCTCAAAACAGTACGGGCTTTAAATTTCTGGCAAGCTTCGGGACGAATTTAATAATTGTAGAGCCCAAACCATATAGAGAAGACTTCCGAACCTATTTAAATCAAATGATGGAGAACTATAACGAGGAGTAACATGCTTTCCAGTAAGCTGAGTCAAATCAGATTCATGTGCTTTGCTTTTTGAAGCGCTTGTACGCGGTTATTGCACGTCAGCTTGCTATAAACCCGATTAAGATGGAGCTTAACCGTTCCTTCTGCGAGATAAAGCTTTTCTGCAATCTCCTTGTTGGACAGCCCATGCGCCAGGCAACCCAGAACTTCCAGTTCCCTTTTGGTAAGCGTGGAGACTTGTTCAGATTCCTTTTGCTGGATATTCCCTAATTCATGCGTTTGCTCACTCATCGCGGTAACCAACTTCTCAACATAGCGAAGGGACGCACCTGCTTGCAGTTCTGGCACCATGTGCTTTTTGCGATACTCCATATAGTTGTCGAGGATCTCCTGCAGTAGCTGCCGCTCATCCAGAAATGTACGGAAATAGCACTCTTGTTCCCCTAACTGCAGTGCTTTGTGTAAAGCCTGTACAGCCTGATACGTTTCCCCAAGTGCATACTGGATTGCCGCTTGGAACAAAAGGTTCTGCAAAAGGCTGCCAACCCGTTTCGACTGTTCGGCTACTTTTATCATGTGTAAGGAGAGTTCACGTGCTTCCTCGAATTGTTCTTTGAATAGCAGAACACGGATCATCGTTAGATTTTCGTATTCCTGATAGATGGTTATCTCCCTGTTCAGGTTCAATTTAGAGCTTTGCAGCAATTGCTCCAGTCTCTCATGATCTCTCCTGACCATATAAAGACGCGCCAAATACGCATAATAAATATGCTGCCAGCGGGCATATTCCTCTTCCCCGACCTGCCTGAGCGTGTCAAATCCATGGTGAATGACCCCAATGGCTTCCTCCTGCTTCCATTCTGCCAAGCATAAGTTAGCCAAGACAATGGTAGCAGATACGTAGGTACCGATGTTTCTGCGTCTTAAAGCAACGTCGTAAGTCATTTTCGCGTAAGTCCGTGCAAGATCGAGTTCGTCGCTTTCATAATAGATCTCGCTCAATGCACAATAGTTGTCAGCTGCAAAGTGATAGTCATGCATCTCATTCTTAACGATAAAACGATACCACTGCTCATGAAATTTCCTGGCAAAATTCAAACGGCCCAAGAAGCCGTAAAATCCTTGGGTGATGGAGGCATTACCGTCAGTTAAGTCGATCCCCTCTACCAAATAGACTTCTTTATCCAAATGCTTCCGATTCTCATGGATATCATCGCGGGCTGTAAAAGCTTCCAACAACTGATAGGCAGAATCCATATCCACCCGCAATATGGCGTTCCAAAGGTTGATAACCTCGATCTCTTCCGATACCCGTATTACAAATCCGTCCGGAAGGGTATCTCTCATTAAAAGAATCTGTTCCTGGAGTTCCCTGACACCATTAGCCGTTTTCTCACTGTCGCCCTGGAGCAGCTTATTCCACATCTGGATGACAAGCATACTGGGCCTTCGAGACAGCTCTTCCGGAAGCTGTTCGAGCCATTTTTCCAGCGTACGCTGCTCCCGCCGCTTCAAAAAAACCGCACCGTTCTGTTCGATCAGAATAGCGGCCTCTTCATAAGAACCCGCTATAAACATATGGTTGATCGCTTCATACAGATAGTTGTGTTTTTTAAACCATTGAGCCGCTTTCTGATGCAAACTTGAGATGCTGGCAGGTAACTGTTTGGAAAGCCGATCCTGCAAAAATTCGGCAAACATATGATGGTACCGGAACCAATAGCGTTCTTGATCCAAGGGAATGAGGAACAAGTTGGCCTGCTCAAGCCATTCAATCAAAGCGGTACTCTCTCCCCCGGTTACAGCATTGCAAAGCGAACCGTTCATGCGATCCAAAATGGAGGTTTGTAACAGGAAAAGCTGAATTTCCTCTGGAAAATGAAGAAAAGCTTCCTCCAGCAGATAATCGACCACATAGCGATGTTTCCCGGAGAAATTGCTGATGTAAGCGACAGGGACGGACGGATCGTTTCCAGAGAGTGCCGCTAGCTTCAATCCGGCAATCCAACCTTCCGTCCGGTCCTCAAGCAAGCGCAAAAAAGTGTCATCCGGTGCACGGCCTATCTCTTTGTTCCAATAGGCGCGAATCTCGTTACTCGTAAAGCGCAAATCGGCGATGCTTAGCTGATGCAAATCTCCTTTTGCTCGCAAACTACCCAGCGAAAAAGGAACTTCCTTCCGCGAGGCAATGCATACATGCATGTTGGCAGGTAAGCGCCTGATAAGCAACATCATGGAATGATGGACTTCAGAGTCCTCAATGACGTGGTAATCGTCAAGAATAAGGACAAAGCTGTCATCGACCGAGACCAATTCGTTGACAAGAAGCGTAATAACATTTTCCAAGTCAGGTTTAACCGATGATTGAAGATGGGCGAGCGCCTGACTCCCAATCCCCTTCTTCACTTGTTGCAATGCCGCGATCACATACACCCAAAAACGAATCGAATCATTGTCTGCGCTGTCCAGCGAAAGCCATCCCGCATGCATCGGCAGTTGATCGACCCACTCTCCTAACAGAGTTGATTTACCAAAGCCGGGCGGAGAAGAGACAATGCTTATTCGGCAAGCGAGTGCCCGATTCAAGCCTTCTATAAGCCGAGGACGGGCGATCAGTGCTCCTGAACTGAACGGGACAAACAATTTTGTTGCCAAGAGGGGCTTTGACGACGGTAAACTCTCTTCATGATGGCTTGAATATCCCTGAATGTTCATCCTCATCTTCCTATACTAGTTAAAATATAGAAACACTTTCCTACATTATACAATAGCAGATCACCTCATACTCAATGTTTTTCGCTAAAAGTATCGACTAACCGGTTGCAGGAGCTCGATCCAGAGTCCCCTGCCAAGATGACGTACCGATAAAACAAAGATCGCATATCCCGGGAGTAAGAACCGAACATTCGACCTTAAGCAACATACGTGGTGGAGAAAATAACTATAGTTGTAAATTATGTTTGATAAATGGTCAAGGTATGTTAACGTCCGTGGTAATAACAGTTAAGGGAGGCGTTTGTTGTGAGTAAACAAATCTTAGCAAAGGGCAAATTTATGAAGGGGAACTCGCATAGCTAGCCCTCTAAACTGCGAAATCCCTTACTATTGAGAGGGGTATCATTTTGAGCCAACCATCAACAGAGGTTTTCATACGCAATTTCCAAATAGAAGACATGCCTTTGCTTGGCGCGTTATATCAATCGGTAACAGCAAAAGAAAATGCAATATTTTGGTGGGTCGGGGACGAAGATAATTGGAGTAACGTTTATTGTGCATTTGAAAATGGGAAAATGGTTGCAAAAGGTCAAGTTAGCATAATCAGCACTGTTCCTCCCGGTCATTCAAAAGAGAACAATCACTCCATTTTCGTTAATCTTAAAGCCATTCCCGAAAGAGAAAGTGACATTGATTTGCTCGACAAAATCTATCACTATCTGCTCATAAGAGCAAACCACTTAAAAGAGACCTTACCAAAAGAATATGGAACAATACTATGTGTAGGCAACAATTCGACAGAAACAGCAAGCAATCAGTTTTTTATCGATAAAGGATACCGGCATCTGAATAGTTTGTTTAACATGAGTCGAGATTTGAATAAACCAATTCCTGAGTTAATTCTTCAAGAAGGATTTCAATTTTCGCATTGGAAGATGGAGTCATCTCGCGAGGAAAGAGAATACCTAGATATAGAAGCTGAAATTTGGCCAGTAGGGTTTTATAGACTTTCAGAATACAAAAAAAACAAACTATGGACGTCCATGGTAATACGTCAAGCAGACACCGTTGTTGGTGGAGTGATGGCATGGCAAGAAGAAGACTATGGTGTTATTGAGGATGTTTTTGTCCGCGAGCCGTGGAGGAAACGCGGCATTGCTAAGTATTTGCTAACACAAGCTTTAAGATATCTTAAGTCTCATCAGTTACAAAAAGCTAATCTTATGGTACTAACAACAAATAATTCAGCCTTATCTCTATACGAATCCGTTGGTTTTTACGCAGATAAAGAAGAGATAAGGTACTTTATAGAACTGAATTAGGCAATAAAAAAGAGGGGTTCTCCGCCCCTCTTTACTAATTGTACACGCCCTCCAAGGATTCATACAAGCGGCCGTGTGTTAAGCCCATCGAATCGTCTTGCCTGTCCACTTATTTCATTATCATCTCATTCACGTCTCTTCGCATCGTAAGCGGAAACTCCTTAGTCGGCTTTCCGAGACGGACGAACATCTGGATCGTTTCACCCTTCGGTGCAAATTCACGATGGATGCCCTCATACAGCTCCTTCATCTCAGAATACTCCTCGATCGGTTGGCTTAAAGGCTGCATCACATAGCCTAAGGTATGGGCCGTCAAAATCAACCTGCTGTACAGCATGCCGCTTGTCACCTGCTGGGTACGGCTATTGCCTTGGGTTAAGATCATCGCATAGGCAGGTGTATGGTTGACACCGGTTTGCGCCGTTTTTATCATCAGCCCCGCCGAACTCTTCTCATTATTCATAAAGGGAAGCAAGGTAACCAGCCCTTGAAGCAGATGCTTTTTCATCCCGATAGTTCCTTGTCCTTCAAAGGAAAATCCATATCGGTACTTATTCTTCTGATATTCATTAAAACGAAAAATCCCAGCCGCTTCTTCATTGATACGATGTACATCCGCTTCGATCTTTGTCCCTTCCAAGGCGAATGTTCCCAACCTTTTCAACTCATCAGCCCCTTGAAAAAAGGTGATCGTCCTATCATCCTCCTGATTGATCGAACGCAACTGAGCGATCGCACTAGCCGTTAATGGCTCTTCCTTGTATGCGGCCCTGTTGGTATCGGGCAAAAACATCTCATTATAGAGCGTATCATCCTTCGTAACCGCCTTTGAAAGGACGACCTTAGCCACCGGTTTCTCCTTCATGCTTTGAACAAGCAGCCCCTCATCATACTCTCCTAACGGAAAAAGGGAGATCTCCGTTTTGTAGCCCAGCTTAGCACCGGCCACTTTTACGTATTCCAAAAAGGTGCCTTGAGTAATCATGAACTGCCGTGCATACGGGTCTACCTCAGGAGTCAATCGCTCCGGGTCGGCATATAAGTAAAAGACTCGCGAATCCGCATCCAGCCGAATCTTCCAAGGCTGCATGTTATGGCCGTTGGCCGCGAGAATGCCATGGGCCGCAAGCTGAATTCTCGGGTCATCGAACTTCTGTGCATACGTCATCTTCCAAGGCTCCAGGTACGCCTGCTTAGCAAAGATTCCGCTTGCCAGCAGAATCGCAACAACAGACACCGCTAACAGACCACCAAGAGATGAAAGAACGATCACAACCATCCTCCTCCTCCGCATTTTCATACTCCTATTCATTCCTTTCCCCGGCTTCAATCGAGCGCAGCAACAGTTGAAAGGAATCCGTAATCAGTTTCTCTGGGTCTCTTTTATGATAGTGGACAATATAATTCCGTTTTCTGCTGACCGTCGTGAACATGCCAAGCATGCAGGACCATAAAATGATCGCCGTACCCGTTATATCCAAATCCCCACGGAGAACCCCATCTTCCATTCCCTTTTTCAACGTCTCCGATACATAGGAAAAAGCTTTCTCCCCAAGGGCATAGCATTTTTCTCTAGACTCGTCAGGAATTGCGTTTAGAAAATCCATTTCTCCGTTCTCGTATTCCATAATCGCCGCGAAATAGGGTGGGTAATCTTCGCTGAACCGGTAGAAGGTTCTTCCCAGATGCTGAAGCCGGTCTAAAGCATTCCCCTCATTCTCTCGGAAGACTTCTTCCATCATCGTAAGCAGAATGTCGTACCCCCGTACCATGATTTCAAAATACAGCTGTTCCTTGCTGCTGAAATATACGTATACAGTTCTTTTGCTGAACTCCGCCTCCCGCGCGATATCATCCATCGTCGCTGCCTCGTAGCCCTTGGCGAAGATCACTCTTTCCGCCGCCTCGATTAGATCCGTCCGACGGATTTCCTTTTCCTTGGCTTTGCGTTCATGTGCCCCCATGTTTTTCTCCTTCTCATTTTCTATAAGGGTCAAAACCGCCTTGAAGTAAACTGTGAGTTTACTTTATTTCATTATAGTGCACAATTATCGGTTCTGTAAACAATTGGAACAAAAAAGCTCCCCATTTGGTACTTAGAGCAAAGAAATAAGCACGTGACTATTGAAAAAGTCCCGTGCTTATCCATTATACGCACCATATGGTTTTCCATTTCTATCCTTACTTCATTTTGTCGTGCACTGGTTCTAGTATTGAGCCCAAAATGTAAGAAAAAAGTTAAAAACGAAAAGCACCGTCTGCCTATAATCATATTTAGGATATCCTTAAATCAAAACAAAGGACAATGATTATGATCAAACTCAAGGTATTTGCGATCCATCACCCAATTTTACTTTCCATTATAGTAACTACATTGGCAATTCTCATCAGCAACATTGATATCCCGTTCGACGGATTATATGGGTCTTATCTATGTGGTATTCTCGTTCAGGGTAGTATCTGCGTGTTTCTCCTGTTGTTGATCAAATTAACCGGAATAAACACCAGAACTGTTTTCAGTAAACCGGCTAGCCGTAAAAGCCTTTTACTTGTCTGGCCGCTTGTACTATTTATTTTGTTGAATGCATCCAATTTGTTTGGCGGCAACCTGAAAATAGAGGTTTCAAAACCTGGTCTGATTATTTTATACATACTGGTATATACTTCAACCGGACTTTTTGAGGAAATATTATGTCGGGGATTTATTCTTAATCTGCTACTGCGTAAATGGGGAAATAGTAAGAAAGAGATTTACTTTTCGGTTGTCATCTCCAGTACCTTTTTTGCGCTTGGGCATATTAATGGCTTATTGATCGGAAGAATGGATATATGGTCCACAATCGCCCAGATTTTCTATGCGCTTTTTATTGGGGTCTGTTTTGCTGCGTGCTATTTGCGGATTCAGTTGCTTTGGCCTGTGATTATCTTGCACGCGCTGTTTGACATGTCAGGCGAACTGCGTGAACTGACAGCCGGTGGAGCAATTCATCCGTACATTACGTCTACCCCACTCAACGCTATGGTCGGTATCGCGCTATTATCCGTAGTGTTTTTCTATGGACTTTTTATCCTTCGAAAAGTCAACGGAACGGGGCTATGATGTTCGGACGGTAGAGACACTAGTATCCCTGTAAAAACCATATGTTATCCTAAAATATGCTATGGTTTAGTTGGATGGCAATTGTATATTTATTGAGGTGCTTGCAGTGAACGGATATAACATACTCGTGGTAGATGATGAACCGGAGATTACCGAACTAATTGAAATCTATCTGAAAAATGAAGACTATACGGTGTATAAAGCCACAAACGGGCAGGAATGCATCGCGTTGCTTCAGGCTACAATCATTCAACTGGTAATTTTGGATATAATGATGCCTGGGATGGATGGCATGGAAGCTTGTAGACAAATCCGTGAGACATGGAACATCCCGATCATTATGTTGAGCGCTAAATCGCAGGATATGGACAAGATCATGGGTCTGACCATCGGAGCCGATGATTATATCACTAAACCATTTAATCCTATAGAACTCACAGCGAGGGTCCGGTCCCAACTACGCAGGTGTTTTTTATTAAATCAACCGAATTCTGGTGAGCAGAATGCAAATGTCATTGCTGTGAAAGACATCGTCATCTTTAAGGACAAACATGTGGTAACCAAAAATGGAATCGAAATAAGTCTGACGCCTAAAGAATATGATATTTTATTATTGCTTGCCTCAAACGTTGGAAAGGTCTTCAGCGCGGAGGAAATCTTTTTCAGGGTCTGGCAGGAGAAATACTTTGACTCGCACAACACAGTCATGGTGCATATGTGGAGACTCCGGGAAAAAATCGAAGATGATCCGAAAAATCCTCGGATGATCGAGACGATATGGGGAGTTGGCTATAAAATTGAAGAGTAGAATTACAAGAATAGGGAATAAGCTCATATTAACTCTCTTTTTAAGCGCTCTTGCAGCAAGTGCTTTTATTGCGGCTTTGTGCGGAATTCTAATTGCGCTTTCTGATATAAAGCCATTCGCTCAATTTTTCTTTGATCATATCCTTCTATTTTTTTTCGGATTCATCACAATTTTTATCATCGTGCTTATTGTTACTTTTTACTTGCTTACTGCAAAGAGAATCGCCTATCTTGAACAGATAACGCGAGGGGTAGAAGAACTGTCACAGGGGAATTTGGATCAGCAGATACCGATGCAAGGGTCAGACGAATTAGGCATACTGGCGTCTTCAATCAATGATATGTCACGCAGGATGAAAAATTTGATTGATCAGGAAAGAGAAAACGAACGGGCAAAAAACGAGCTGATCACCGATATTTCCCATGATTTAAGAACTCCGCTGACATCAGTGCTTGGCTTTTTACAACTGATTGCATGCGGTTCATCTGATGATGGGAAGACATCTCAGCATTACGCTGATGTCGCCTATGCAAAATGCATCAACCTTAAAAGGAGAATTGACGACCTTTTTGAATACTCGAAGCTGAACAGCCCAAAAATGAAAATCAACGAGCTTTCATTCAATCTTTCGGAGTTAATTGAACAGGTTGTACTAGGATTCATCCCTGTTTTCAACGAAAATGGAATGGAATATCGCATTTCATTGCCCAATCGAAGAATCGTTTTATCGGCTGATCCATTGCTGTTTTCTAGAATGCTAGAAAACATCATAAACAATGCGGTCATCTATGGCAAGGAAGGTAAGCTGATTGAAATTTCTTTGACCCAGGTAGAACGGGACGCTGTCATAACAATAGCAAACTATGGGAACACGATACCCGATAAAGATTTACCTAAAATCTTTGAAAAATTCTACCGTGCGGATAACTCCAGAACAAGCGAGGGAACAGGTCTGGGTTTAGCAATTGCGAAAGCAATCGCTGAAAAACACTGCGGGATAATATCCGCATTTTGCGCTGATGGTAAAACTACTTTTAACCTGAGATTTGAAATGAAAGGTATTAGCAATTCCATATAGGTGGTTTCACGTGTACTGCAATAATATAGCGTAGCAAGATATAGCATTTTAAGCAGCGATTCGTCTGTCAGGAAGATGCTTTTCCCTGTGTAACCTTGGTGTAGTTGCCGATGATAGGAATTTGAAGAACGCAGCCAGCTCGTCCCACTTGTTGCACCATGAGCAAAATATCAGCAGATATTTGGTGTATTTAAGATAAATACTGACGGGGTGTACCGTAGTAGAGAATCTGAGAATACTGAGGATAACTTGACCTGTAATGGATAAAGATCGGCGCATCAAGAAGATGAGGATAATGAGCGTAGAATGGGCGGTCTCCATAGACAATGCCTTTTAATGCAGTAGTCATTTCTCGCATGAAGATTCTAAGACGCACACCCGCTGCGGATAAACTGAACTCCCCTCCATCTACATGCGCTGATCCTATTAAATTTGAGTAGCCATTTACATCCTTTTTCCACTCTGCCAGCACTTCATCACGCATTTGGGGATTAACAGCCTGTAAATTATACTTATAACCTATATCTAAAAAGAGTTGCCCCGTATTGTCAGAATGTGTAAGTGTATATTTCCTCCCCTCTGCCGGCTGAGTGAAAGTAGCTGGCGGAATAAGATTTACGGACAATTTTCTTGGGTTAAAATCGGGCATGGATAATCCCTCGCATTCTTATTTAAAGCCTACACTGTATCAACTTATGTGGGTGAATACCCTTCTGATTGGATTAATGCCCATATGGTGCCCGTACCGCCTTTTCATCACGCATCGGCGGGTTATGGATTTACTGATCCACGGTTCTCCTCCATAAATAGAGACGCAAGTAAGCCCTCTACCAAGTCCATGGTTGAGAGCTTTTGCTATTTTGGAGATGTAATTGGATCACCCTCGCAAGGTTCCGCGGATCGAAGCTAAATCTACCGCTATAGGTGGTCTCACTATTTATGCTCTAAGCGACCGTTTTGGCTTTGTCATGACTAATATTTCAATTCATCCACAGAACTCACCCTTCTAATTGTTGCATGGTTCTTTTCAATTTCACTTATACAATTCACTTCAATTTATGTGCCCTTAATGCTAATTTTTCTAAATCATCATATTTGAATTCACTTAATAAATCCGTTGTCTTCAGCTTTATTTCCAGTTCAGACTCCAAAGAATATTGAAGGCAACAGGCAGAAATAAACGCTAAGACATAATTCTTGCTTTCAGCACAAATGTATATTTTATTAAACGTTGAAGAGAGTTCTTCATACCATTTCGCGGTATAGTTATAATCTATCGCTTTATCTGTTGTATGGTCAGTTGTTCTATTTTCTTCCGTATAAGTAGTCCTATTTGCTTGAGGGATCGCAGGGTAACGGCTTGAAACTACGTGTTTTTGTAATGAATCAAGATGGCATGAAAAAAGAGGGGCTCTCCGCCCCTCTTTACTAATTCCGCCAATACAGCTTCTAATTATTTCTGTTCTTATAGATTATTGAGTCTTAATGTTTCCAGTCTTTTTGCCCGCTCAAACGCTTTTTGTAAAAATCCCTCTGCCGATAAATCCAGATAGTCCCAATTCATGGCCTCTAATGCAGTCGCACCCGAATAGCCCGTTTCCGCAATTCTTTTCATGGCTGTAAACCAATCAATTGGGCCGTCAAAGGGTAACTGGTGTTGGGCATGACTTCCGCCAATATCATGTAAATGTAGAGCCATCAACCGGGAACCGTACATGGTTAATAAATCACCAGCCGATTTGTTGCTAAAGTGATGTCCGGAGTCATAACAGAATCCGACGCGCGCGGAATCCACTTGCTCCAGCACATATGCTAAATTCGTAAGGTTCCATAAATTCTCTAGCGCAACATTGACGCCAAGCTGTTCGGCTTTTTCTGTGATTCTCTTGATCCTATCCAGTCCCAATGCATTATATGGATGGTTATCATCCGGAAGGTGTACCACCATTGTCGGAATCTCAAATTCAGCGCAATCCGCAACACACTGTAAATAGCAATCGGTCAAGGTTTCCCCGTCCAGATCGTCAAGCCAGAGGTTGTTTTGTTCTTGGACAGGTGTGTGGATATTTTCTATAAAAAGCCCCGCTTCCCGCGCCATCTGTGGCCCGTTGCGGTAATCGCCCCGACCAGATCCGTCACGGCCAAAGCCATCACTCCACCACAGTAAAACGCCGTCAAATCCGGCTTCTTTTATTAACTGATAACGTTCCTTAATCGGCAATTCATAACCAAACCAATCATAAATAGTAATCATAAGCCGCTTCCTTTCATGCTGTTTTTTTCTCGTCCCTCCTTAACATCAATACCACCGCCTCTACATGACTTGAGTATTGGTCACTAAGCTTTAGCTTTAAAGAAAAGCAGCGGGAGGGGCAAATCTGTAACTGAACAATTATCATACAACGTATGAATCCGAGCATATTATTTTGATAAAATCGTGTAGTGTACTTTATATATTATCATAACTCGAACACCGAATGACCATTTTTTACCTCTCAAATAATTGCACACTATTCGCAATAAAAAAAATACCGCCCTGTTTAGGACGGTACATAAGATGGTTAATTTTCAGTTACTGATAATAATTTACTACACACCTTCAGGAGTTTTGATTTCAGTGATTTCATTGAACTTGTTAAATTGAGACTTCATGTCAATTACCATACCCACTGTCTCGCCTTTGATTGTTATCTCTGCATCCATGACCATATCGAGTTCTTTTGGATTATAGGTTTGCTTATCAAGCACAAATGTATATTCCACTTTGTTAAACTTGTATTCTGGCTTTTCTCCGTTTAAAGCTGCAGCCATACCTGGCTGCGAAGCCAATTGTTTATCCAACTGTTCTTCAACAAATGATTTAAACTTATCACCTTTTGCTGAAAGCGATAATGTATAAGAATCTCCGGATTCCTTCACAGAAAAATCATCTACAAACTGCTTTAATTTTTCAAGCTGATCTGCTGGATTGTTCTGCTCTTGTTTCACACTACTCATTACTTGGTCAATCTGATCTTTAGGAAGGGTTTGCCATTTACCTGTTTGATCCTGCATGTAGAAACCATCTTTATTTAAAACTAATTGCATTTTAACGTTTTGACCTTGAGCACTTGTCTCCATGTTCATATCCATCTGAATCTCTGGCTTCACGATCATATTTGAAGTAATTTTTGAATCAGTAGCTATTTTATCACTGCCTTGTGCGATTTGCATATTCATGGTCATATCCATAGCGAAACTTTCCAACTTATTACTTGCTTCAAGTGTCTTAGCATATACGTCTGCAGCTTTTTCTGATTGTTCTTTTGTACAACCACTCAACATAAACGTACTGATCAGTAATACTGCAATTCCCCATTTAGCCCACTTTTTAAACATTAAAATACTCCCCTTTTTTGAATGATATCTAATAAGAGTACACTTTCGTGCATCCTAAATGGTATAAAAAATGTCACTCACTTCCAGCCTTCGTTCATCTTACCGTAGGAGAAAATCTTATTCAATAACTGTTTGTCCTGTAGTTACTAGCTCTCGTCTGTTGTATATCAAGTAGTTTAGATGTCCCCGTTATTTATTAGTTTTTAGCTGACAAATGAAAAAGACAAATCCACCTCTAATGATGGACTTGCCTCGATTCACTCTATTAATCTTCTTCCATAATTGCTAGCCTATTTCCTTCTGGATCCAAAATATATAAAATTCTTCCAAAGCCTAAATCCTTTATCGGTTCAATAGGATATTTATGTTTTGTTATTGCTTCATATATGGCATCTATATTTCCTCTTATGGCTATTTCAACAGGACCCCCAAATCCTTTTTTCCAATATTCTTTATCCCATAATGCAATCTGAAATTTATCAACACCATAGCCTATCTTTGTTCCATCAGTTGTTCCATTAAATCCATGAAAGAGTATTGGTATTTCAAGGATATCATGATAAAACTGTATCATCCTGTCTATTTTTGATGTATATAAATTAACACAATATAACTTTTCTATCATGTTGGTACCCCTTCTCTAAAAAGTTAACATTCCGTGTTCATCATATTTAAAATCTGGCCCATATGCGACTTCCCAGTAATAACCATCCGGATCTGAAAAATAAGCATGAAAACCACCCCAAAAAACTTCTTGTGGTTCCTTCACTACTGTTCCTCCAGCACTTCTAACAAGTTCGATAACTTCATTTACTTTTTCTTTACTATCAACATTATAAGCTAATGTAATTCCAGAAAATCCTTTTCCAATGCTCGGTGGATTAACGCTATTAATATCTTCTGCTAGTTCTTGTAACGGGTACAATTCAAGCTTCGTACCATATGTATTAAAAAAAACCATATGCGGATTATTTTCCTTCACATCCGTTACAAATCCAAGCCCATCACGGTAAAATCTAACCGACGCTTCCATATTGCGAACTCCTAAACAAACAATACTTACTCTATTCATATATCATCACTCCTTATGTGTTTATTCACTTTATACTAATTTTCAATTTCTATTTCGTCTTGTAAAAAAACGACATAACAATTAGCATAATTTAAGGATACGATACAAATTGCAAGAGACTTAAATGATGAGGCCATCCCAAACCCGTCCCAAAACGCAGGAAAGCAGAATTGTAGTGACACCTGGCTAGGTTCCACAATTCGACTACTCCTGACGAATCAAAACCAAGAGCGTGACACTGGGTAGTAGAATTTACATGAATCCGAAGGATTGCATTATCGTCCCCAATCAACATGAAGGGTGTGGAATGCATTATAAGAAGAACAATAAGGGGTATGTTTACGGTAACTACAACAAGCCTGGTTAGAACAGGGGAATAAAATGTAGCAACCATCTCGAACGTGAAGCAGATTTAAAATTAGCTATTATTGAGGATGTTCGAGCGCTCACATCTAATCTCACCAATGATACAATTTGGTGACATGACAGATGAGGAATATAACGAATACATTTCTGAAACTAATCTACGACTGAACGAACTCCTTGATGAATTTTTGTCCTTCAAGGAGCTGACTCCAGAGATCTTGCATCGACTAATTAATCGTATTGCAATTAAAGCAGAAGGGTTCGAGAATCTTTTACAGATTCTCGAACCCTTCTGCTTATCCTTTACTTCTAACTCACAACGCCACCGATTCCACATGTGTTGAGTAGGCAGAGTCAACACACATAATCAACGAGGGTTACCTTGAAGCCGATAGTCACTGCTTCAAGGTAACCCTCTTACCGCTTAACTGATGTCACTCAATCGATCACTGCAAGCTGATGCACGTACTAATGAATACGACCGCCGCTTGCGCTCGTGTCGTTGCACCCCTTTAGAACTTACTTGTTCAGTTTCGTAAGCATGTTCAGAACAACCGTTACGGCTTCCGCTCTGGTCAACAGGCCTGCGGGATCGAACGTGTTCGCGCCTTTACCGTCTACGACGCCTAACTGTTTCAACGCAGCGACCGCGCCTTGAGCCCAAAACGGAGTGTCCCGCACGTCCGCGAAGCCGGTATAGCCAGTGTTCGCACTAGCGGACAAGCCAAGCGCCTTCGCAATCATGACCGCCATCTCGGAGCGCGTTATCTCCGCATTCGGGCGGAAAGTACCATCCTCGTACCCCGTAACAATGCCTGCCTGCAGTGCTTGCGCTACGGCGTTACGTGCCCAGCCTCCGATGTTGCTTGCGTCGGAAAACGCTATTGCGGCGCCGTCCGTTTGCGGCTTCAGCGCGTTCATCAGCATCACGAGAAATTCCGCGCGCGTGACGGACTTATTCGGAGCGAATGAACCGTCCTCGTATCCGCTGACGATTTTCAGACGTGCTGCTTGTCCGATTTTCTGCTCTGCCCAGTGTCCCTTTGTGTCATTATAAGTCGTCTCTTCAGAGTTGCGGGTAATGTTTACCGTATACGTGTGAGTCGTGCCGTTCTCTGCTTGAACTTGGATAAGAAGCTCATTCTTGCCCAGGTTCAGATCCGCATTTATGCCGACGGGCACGACTTGTCCGTTCAGCCGATACGTTGTCTTTGCCGCCCAGTGATCCGTAGCCGTCCCGATTACAATCTGAGACGCATCTGTGTTGGCCTCGTAGGTAAACAGATCCTCCCTGAACGCCGGCGATAACGTCAACGATTCTCCTGCGCCGAACGATAACGTCAACGACTTTAGTTCGGCGTTACTTGAAGCAATATAAGGCGGAATCACAGTCGGCGGCGAGGTGACCGTCAGCGTCGCCCCGTTCGACGTTGCATTAGGCGCTGCCAAACCGCTGGCGATTACCCGATAGACATAGCCGTTCATCCCTGCCATTGCCCCGGTGATCGTCAATGTCGCCGTAGTCGCTCCGCTGTATGGCGCTCCATTGGAAATGTTCGTAAATCCAGAGCCTTGATCCACTTGCCATTGGTAACCCGTCGCATCGGACGCCGTCACGGAGAAGGTCGTGTTCCCCCCGGCGGCAATGGTAACGTTGCTTGGCTGGCCAGTGATCGACGGCGGCGAGTTGACCGTCAGCGTCGCGGTGTTCGACGTCGCGGCAGGCGTTGCCAAACCGCCGACAACAACCCGGTACAAATAACCGTTCATCCCTGCCGTTGCCCCGGTGATCGTCAATGTCGAAGTCGTCGCTCCGCTGTACGGCGCTCCATTGGAAAGGTTCGTAAATCCAGAGCCTTGATCCACCTGCCATTGGTAAACCAACGCGTTGGATGCCGTCACGGAGAAGGTCGTGCTCCCCCCAGCAGCAATGGTAGCATTGCTAGGCTGGCCCGTGATCGCTGGCGGCGAGTTCACCGTCAGCGTCGCGCCGTTCGACGTCGCGTTAGGCGCTGCCAAACCGCTGGCGATTACCCGGTAGACATAGCCGTTCATCCCTGCCGTTGCCCCGGTGATCGTCAATGTCGACGTCGTCGCTCCGCTGTACGGCGCTCCATTCGAAAGGTTCGTAAA
>NZ_CBQR020000068.1 GCF_000455485.1 Gorillibacterium massiliense | reverse complement strand
AGAAGGTCGTGTTCCCTCCGGCAGAAATGGTGGCGTTGCTTGGCTGGCCCGTGATCGCTGGCGGCGTTTTATCGATTGTGAAGCTGACGGTCGTCGAATTGCCCGCCGCATCCGTCACGACCAGGGTGTACGCGCCGTCCGCACTGACGGTGCTTCCGCTGGTGAAGGCTGCGCTGTTCAGCATCGCGGTGCCGTCACTAATCGTTATCGTGCGATCGGTGTTGTAACTAGCACCGTTCATCACACCTGTAATTGTCGGCGGCGTTTTGTCAATCGTGAAGCTGACGGTAGTCGAGTTGCCCGCCACGTCAGTTACGACCAGCGTAAACGCTCCCTCAACACTGACTATGGTACCGCTTGAAAAGGCTGAACTATTTAACGTCGCGGTGCCTTCATTGAATGTGATTGTGCGGTTGGTATTATACAAACCGCCGTTCGTTACGCCGCTGACAATCGGCGCCGTTTTATCGATTGTGAAGATAATCGTTCGCGAATTGCCAGCCGCGTCCGTTGCAATCACCGTATGCGAGCCCTCGGCACTGACGGTGCTGCCACTGGTGAAGGCTGCGCTGTTCAGCATCGCGGTGCCGTCACTAATCGTTATCGTGCGATCGGTGTTGTAACTAGCACCGTTCATCACACCTGTAATTGTCGGCGGCGTCTTGTCGATCGTAAAATGCACCGTCGTCACATTATTGGCGGTATCGGTAACAATCAGCGTGTAGACACCTTCCGCGCTGACGGTCCCGCCATTGGCAAACGCAGAACCGTTCAGCGTCGCCGTACCTTCGTCAAACGTAATCGTGCGATTGGTGCTATACAAACCGCCCTCCGTTACCCCGGTAACGACAGGAGGCGTCGTATCCCCCGCCCCGGTAAAAATCAATACCGGTGTATACGTTGAATTTTCACGGGGATACACGGTAAAATAGGCTGTTTTATTCGTGCCTAACCGCCCGGTCAACATAAAAGTAAGATCCGTAGCCCCAAGGGAAACTTTGTTGGTCACGTAGGAGGTGACGTCAAAGTTTAAGCACCCGAGCAGTGTATTCGCGATGGGCGTACAGCCCGGTGACGTCGTATCCACTTTTGTCGCATTGATAACCCCAGTGTTACTGGCCACTAGAATGTCTTGCAGGGGGTTCAGCAAGTTGTCGCCGTTGCTTGCAGGGAAGTTGGCAGTGTTATTTCCCAAATTTTCCAACCAGGTCGTATTGTCGGATGCTGTAAGCGTAGCGCGAACATCATCCGGACTGGAGTTGGTGTAGACATAGGGAACGTATACCCTTAATACTACCTTGGATATGGAAGCCGGCAAGCCCGTATTGAGCTGGTCAAAATTGATCGCCGTTTTCTGATCCAGGGCATCAATGTCCGGTCCGACAACGTTAACGTTGACATTGGCCGCTCCCGGAATAAAACTATTAGCCGGGAAGCCTGTTGGATACGTCCCAAAAGTGTCAATAAAGACATCTTTGTTGGCAGGCTTTTTCACATCGCCGCTGGCCGCCTCGGCGCGCGGGACGCTCCAGAGTGGCTGCAGCCAGGAAAATAGAAGTGCAAAAACCAATACAATGGATAACCTTTTGGCCAAGCTGTTCACCTCATCACCTTATTCATTCACAGACTTAGCGCCAAGCTTACTTGGCACTAATGTCTCTTGCACTATAAGTAAAAAAATTCGACAACGGTTTACAGGATCCTTCTATTTATTACAATATTATATTAATAATAATTAACCATATAGGATTATTTTAACTTTATTTTAGAAGTCCAAAGGGACTACCACGCTGCTTCGTCTCTCCTTGCAAAAATGATTGAGTAGGTGGCCACCCGTTAATTGAGTAGCCGACCTCTCACACACCGTTCGTACGTACCGTTCGGTATGCGGGGCTGAGAGGCTAGGCCATGGCAACATCGCAACTCAGACCTCAAGTTACGACACTCATAAATTACTTGGTTATTCAGAAGAAATACAGAAGAATGCCGAAAGCCCCGCAGACGCTGTTCGTAACTCCGCTAAAATCGTGCAGTGGAAAAATCGCGGCTTAGGCAAGAATAAAAACGGTCTTGCTCTAAACTCGAATGTCTTCGCAAAATATATTTTAAAGAGAGTTCACCTTGTTCAGTTGATGAACGGACAATTTTTCGCCTATTGTTTTACTGAAGGAGTTTATCTTGGGTTGGATGAAAGGGTACTCAAAGCTATTTGCCGGGATATTCTTCTCGAAGCCGAACCTGATATCTGATGTCGGAAATGGGAGACAGAGTACTTTGAAGCATTAAGGCGCGAGACTCCAGTTGTTGAGTGTATTATTAAATCTAACTAATGGGGTGCTCGATCTGTACAAAATGAAATTGGTTGAGCACAGCTCTGAATATCTCTCCACTATTCAAGTCCCGTTTGCTTACAATCTGGATGCCGATTGTCCGTTGTTTAAATTCGTTTCTTCGTGATATTTTCGAGGAAGATGAGGACCCGTCAAGTTGGTTCAAGAACTGTTAGGCTTTCATTTTGTCGGTTCAGGGTCAAACGGTAAAAGTGTGTACTCGCAGAAATAATTCATAATCTAGTCGGACTTAATAACGTATCGAATGTCCCACTGAGCGGGTTAGGCAAGCATTTTGGGATGCAGAACTTACCGGGCAAACTCGTTATTATTTCAAGAAATTCAGATCAAGCCAAAAAAAAATCGCACTTACGTATTGCTATCTTGACTGTTTGACAGTCTCGGCAATCTGTAAGTGCGCTTTTTTATGTTTTGATGCCCCGAAATCCATTCAATTTGGGACAGCATGTTTTACAAAATTTCAGCACCAACAATCGGTTTAGGCGTCCCCGTTATTTGTCAATGCGATGTGTTGACACTACGCACTCCACATGGGACGAGTGCAAACGGTAGATAAACTGAGATGTTCAGTTTTCACCCAACACGACATCTACATCAAAATTAGGCGATTCAGAACGAATCACCGCCGCAACATAGTTAGGGGCAACCGATCAAGTGTCCGCTATTCTAAAATGAAAGGTGTCGCTTTTATATATTGATATAATATCAACCCATTATTTTAGTGATACAGATGTGAAGTTGTCTCAGTAATTTATTATTGCTTTAATTCTTCGCACTCCAGATGACGAGCTTTCCTCTTTCAATATATTAAAAGAACCAAGCTCACCTGTGTTCAACGTGTGTGGTCCTCCACAGATTTCTTTTGAGTAGCCATCTATTGAATAAACTTTAACTGTTTCCCCGTATTTTTGGTCGAAAACACCTATCGCACCTAATGACTTTGCTTCATCAACAGTCATCTCATTGCACTCAACAGGAATATTCTTTGAAATAGCCTCATTGACTATTTGAGAAACCTTAATCAGTTCTTCATTAGTCAGCTTTCTATCAAAAGAAAAGTCAAATCTAAGGCGTTCCGGAGTAATGTTACTTCCTCTTTGATACACATCATCACCCAATACTTGCCTTAGTGCCGAATTTAGTAAATGTGTTGCCGTATGCAATTTTGTTGTCTGTACACTATTGTCTGCCAGACCACCTTTAAATTTACCTTCTGCACTACTTCTGGATTTTTCCTGATGCTCAAGGAACTTACTATTGAAGCCATCAATATCCACTAAAATGCCTTTCTCGGTGGCAAGCTCAACAGTAAATTCTATTGGAAATCCAAAAGTATCAAACAATCTGAAAGCCAATTCGCCCGTGAGGGTACCACCATCAGAAATATTGTTGAAAAAATGCTCAGCTTTTTTTATTCCTCTGTCTAGTGTGGATATAAATGAAGTATATTCCTTCTCAATTTGTTCAAGAATAAACTCCTTGTTAGTTTTAAGCTCTGGGTAAACAGGTGAATTAATCTCAATAATAGTATTAATAACATCGTGCAGAATATTGTTTATTACCCCTATTTTTCTGAGATGACGGATACTTCGTCTTATCAGCCTTCTGACTATATATCCTTGTTCCGTATTAGACGGCACAACTTTCTTAGGGTCGCCAATAATAAACGTAGCTGCTCTTAAATGGTCAACTATAATTCGGAAACTTTTTATGTTTTCTTTTGAACGGAAAATATTTGTCAGTTCCTCTATCCTTATGATAATTGGTTCAAATAAATCCGTTCCATAATTACTTGAAACATGATTATAAACTGCCAATATACGCTCGAGACTCATTCCTGTGTCTACATTTTTCTGACTTAGAACAATAAAATGACCTTCATCATCTTTGTTATACTGCATAAATACATTGTTCCATATTTCCACAAACCGTCCGCAATCGCAAAGAGGGCTACAATCATCTCCGCAGGGTTCTTTCCCTGTATCATAAAATATCTCAGTATCTGGTCCACACGGTCCAGTTTTCCCTGCAGGTCCCCACCAATTTTCTTTCATACCTCCGTAGAATATCTGGCTTTCATTAAGACCGACATTTTTCCAACATTCATAGACCTCTGTATCCTTGGGTATTTCTTCATATCCACCAAAAACAGTAACTGCAAGTTTACAAATTGGAATACTTAACACCGAAGTTAAAAACTCGAAGCTCATCGTAATCGATTCATTCTTGAAGTAGTCTCCAAGTGACCAGTTACCAAGCATCTCAAAATAGGTATGGTGGAACTCATCTCCAACCTCGTCAATATCGTCTGTCCTTAGGCACTTCTGAGCATTAACTAGGCGCTTGCCTTGAGGATGCCGCTCTCCAAGTAAATAAGGTACTAACGGGTGCATACCTGCCGTAGTAAACAAAACACTCGGGTCATTATCCGGAAGTAATGAGGCTGACGGAAATTCTTTGTGACCTCTTTCAATGAGGTATTTGATAAAGGTTTCTCGCATTTCTTGAGCTTTCATAATAATCTCCTTTCAAAATAAAAACGCCCCAAGCCGAATAGATCGACTTAGGGCGAACAATTCTGTCCGTGTTACCACCTAAATTCGGAGGAAACCCTCCGCACTCCGCCAACGCAGGCATAAACCTATGTTGATTTCCCTTTTTACGGCGGAAATAGAGTCTCCGTTGAAGTCTACTTGGATATAATCCGTTCGGTTCACAGCTCCGGGAGGGCTTCTGAATTGCTTCTGTGAAGATTTGCACCAACTATCTTCTCTCTGAAACATCAACAATACTTACTAATTCCCATCATAGCCTTAATATTAAATTTACAATATTTTACCATTTCAGATTAACAAATACAAGTCATTTAGCAAGTGTTTTTTTATTCTGTCAGTTTTTTGTATTTTCCACAACCACAGAAACAGGCACCCAGCTCCTAATACACTTATTTTTCTCCTTTTCATCCACCTGCTCAAATACTGTATGTTTAGAAAGGTGCTTAAAATCAAGGATTTCTACGAATCTTTGCGACATAGTCCTGCCACAGTCTCTATATGCACCGTATGCGGAAACATATCTACCGGCTGCACCTCAACCGTGCGGTAGCCGCCGTCCTCGAGGATCCGTAGGTCGCGGGCAAGGGTAGCCGGATTGCAGGAAACGTAGACGATACGCTCGGGACGCATGGCGATCATCGTTTCCAGGAGCTCAGGCTCGCAGCCCTTACGGGGCGGGTCCACGACGATGACGTCGGCGGTGATGCCAGCAGCGCGCCATGCGGGAATGACCTCCTCGGCTTTGCCGACGGCAAAGCTGACGTTGTGGAGGTCATTCAGCTCCGCGTTGCGGCGGGCGTCGGCAATGGCTTCCGCGACGATTTCGACGCCGTGGACGTGGCCCGCCTGCCGGGCCAGGAACAGCGAAATGGTGCCGATGCCGCAATAGGCATCGATGACCGTTTCGCTTCCGGTTAGCCCGGCGTAGTTCAGCGCGGTCCTGTACAGAACCTCGGTTTGCACCGGGTTCACCTGGTAAAATGACCGCGCAGAGATGGCGAATTTCACATCGCCAATAAAGTCATAGATGACGTCGCTGCCCCACAGCACGTCAGTATGGTCGCCGAAGATGACGTTGGTCAACTTGGCGTTGATGTTTTGGCAGATGCTTTTGACGCCGGGTACCGCTTCACGGATTTCGCTTACAAGCTGCTCTTTATTGGCGAAGTTCGCCTGCCGGGTGACCAGAACGACCATGATGTCACTGGTTCGGAAGCCGATTTTAACAATAACGTGGCGCAGCTCGCCATGTCCGGTTTCTTCATTGTATGGCTTGATTCCGAGCCGCCTGGCGATTGCCTTCACTTGACTGACAACCCGATCATTATCCTCGTGCTGGATCAGACAGGCCTCCATGTCGATGATCCGGTGGCTACCCTGGGCATAGAATCCACCCACCAAGCCGCCGTCGATTTCCCCGATGGGAACCTGGGCTTTATTGCGGTACTGCCAGGGGTTGTCCATGCCGCTAACAGGATGGACGACGATGCCATCCTCAGATGAACCCGCCACATTCAGCTTCCCGATCCGCTCCAAAGCATCCACCACGATTTGCCGTTTATGCCTTAATTGCCCTTCGTAGCTCAAATGCTGAAGCTGGCAGCCGCCGCATTGGTTGTAGATCGGACACGGTGCAGCAATGCGATCCGGACTCGTCTCCACGACCTCCAGCAGCTTGCCGAATCCGAATTGTTTCTTCAAGCCGATGACTTTGGTCCGGACTTGCTCGCCGGGTAGAGCGCCTGGGATGAACAGAGTAAACCCGTTTACCCGTCCCACGCCTTCTCCGTCGTATCCGAGGCCAACGATGTCGGCGATATATTCTTCGTTTTTCTGTACTGGCAAGTCAATCAAGGCAGACGACGGCGTTTTTTTGCCGCTTCTTGCTTTCGAGCTGCCTGTCCGTTTATTCATAAGTCATCACCATCCGAAACTTTATGCTGTCCCTTCAACATGAAAAAAGGGGCTGAAAGAAGCCCCTGTGCTTTATTATCCACTTTTGCGTTTGCCGCGCCTACTCTTCCCCGTCCGGGATGCGGCCGCGGATGACGAGGCGTTTGTTCGACTTGTATTTGGCAGCGCCGGATTCGTCCACGAAAATGTCCAGGTGCTTGTGCAGCACGGAGATTTCGCAGGGGAGCGTGCCGCCGAGCTCGCCGTCCAAGTTGAGTTGGACATAGTCCGGAGAAGTGATCTTCACTTTCTGTGTCTCCAGATAAATGACGTTAGGGTCGTTCAAGTGATCACCGCGCATGGCCGAGGTGACAAGGCGGACGAATTCCGCCAGGTTGCATTTTTTTAGGATGAAGAGATCGATCAGACCGTCGTCCAGAGAGGCGTTAGGCGCCAGCTTTTCGAAACCGGCGACGGATTTACTGTTGGCGGCAAGAAAGAGCATAATGTCTTCCTCGATTAACCGATCGTCGGTCTCGATGGCCACATGGATTGGACGAAAACGGGGGAGTTTTTCCAAACCTTTAACGTAATAAGCCAATTGCCCGAGAATGGTTTTAAGCCGACTCGGTACCTCGTAGGTCAGCTCCGTCATGGAGCCTCCGCCCGCAATATTGATGAAATATTTCTGATTAATCTTCCCGACGTCGATGCTTTTGCTGTGCTGCTGCAGGATAATATCGCAAGCTTTGTTCCATTGGCGGGGAATTCCCATCGCCCGGGCAAAATCATTCGTCGTGCCCAAGGGCAAGATACCCAGCTTAGGGCGGTTCGGCTGCTCTGCGAGCCCGTTGATTACTTCGTACAGGGTTCCATCTCCACCGGCGGCAATGACGATATCGAAGCCCCTCTCCACGGCGTCCCTTGCGGCCAGTGTGGCGTCTCCTTCACCTGTTGTCGCATGGGTAGAGGTTTCCAGACCGCCTCTCTCCAGCTTCTGCAGGACATCGGAAAGCCTGCGCCGCATTTCTTCCCGCCCCGATGTGGGATTATAAATCAGTCTTGCTCGCTTCACCATCGTTCTACCACCTTGTTTCAATATCCTTCCGATTTATCATTATCTGTATGTATGTTCTATGTAATTATCAATTGAGAAAATATCCCGCTTTCTCTTCGATCCACCGGGATACCAGCGGATGTGGCAGCATGCCTTCGCCATTATATCGGCATACCCAGCCTTTCATTCGTGAAGGAATGACCGTTTGGGTAAAAAAGCCTTCCCCCATAAAAAGCGGAGCCGCCAACACAGCCTTCCCCGGATAGTGGCGGGTGATTTCTGCAAGCCGTGTACCCAACTCGTCTGGAAGCAAGGTAGCCGTTTCGGCTCCGGCGAACCCGCCGAGAAGACGAACCCGACCCGCCAGTCTCTCTAATGTACCCCGCCATTTTTCATAAAATCCCGGCTCACCGCTGCCATGGCCAATTAAAAACAAAATTTCCTCCGATGGCACTTGAGACATCGGTTCTATTTTATCATAAATGATTTGCGCGACGATAGGATCATCATCCACCGGACCTGTCCAATGAATACGAGCCTTCATCGGCAATGGTTTTAGCTCCGTCTCCGTCGAAGGCGAAGGTACAACTCCAAGAGAGTAGGCAATCTCATCCACATGGGTGCTGCCCGCAGACACAAACAGAGGCACCGCGATGATATCGGTGACCCCTTTGTCTTCCAACTCTCGGATTCCATCGGAAATGAGCCGCCCGTCAACAATTTCCAGAAAACAGGAAACAACCGGGATATCGTCGGGTAGACGAACCCCGGCTGCCGCTTCATCCACCTGCCGCACCCATTCCGGGCTTCGCGAACCGTGGCTGATAATCAGTAAGCCAAATATTGCCATAGAAGCCGCTCTCCCGATCGCTTCGTGCGATCTTTCGTGTGCACAAAATACATGCTTCCATGCTATCGAATCCCGTAAGACTTGTCAATAAAACGGATCAGTTGTGCGATTAGCGTCCCAACCGTTCCAGCGTCATTTTATAGCCATCGTTGCCGTAGTTCAAGCAGCGCTTGACCCGAGAAATCGTCGCCGTGCTGGCTCCAGTTTCGGCTTCGATCTGGTTATACGTATTGCCCTTGCGCAGCATGCGTGCAACTTCCAGCCGCTGAGCGAGGGATTCGATTTCATTGACCGTACACAGGTCATCAAAAAAGATGTAGCAATCTTCAACGGACTTTAAAGTCATGATAGCTTCAAATAATTGGTCAATGGATTTATCGTTGAGTTTTTTCAGCTGCATAATGAGGAATACCTCCGATGAAATAGCATTTAGGTTCCGCTACCCGTATCATAATTCTCTCTGTAGAATTTTACAACTATAAAATTTTTCAGCGTTAGTGCACTAAAATCTCTTGCCCAAAAGTTTACACGGCAAGCCGGGGCATACGTCCATGCAAAGGGAATGCCCACCTCATAAATTATAAGCAAAAGCCCGGTACAGTCAAACGCATGATGCCGAGGATAAACAGCTGACGTCGTCCATAAAGGATGAGCGACGTTTACTGTAGCGGCATAAGGCTAAGTATAGTGGAACTTTTACATTCTTATAGAGCAGAAAAGGGTGTGAACTTATGATGAATGGCTATTATCAGCCTGATCGCCTCCAATACCCCGTGCCGCATAATCCGCAGCGCCAAATAACCGCAAACGTGCGGGCGTTTCAAGGAGGAGAGTTCGGCGGAGGAGTGCCCGGGGGATTTCCCGGCGGGTATCCGCAAGCCGGTTTTTTTGACGGCGGCTTTGGGGGGGCGCCCTTTGGCGGTGGCTTTCCCGGAGCTGCCGGTGGCTTCCCCGGCGGAGTTCCTGGAGGTGCCAATCCAGGCGGAGGGGGATTTTTAGGCGGAGCCGGGGGTGGCGGAGGAGGAGGAGGCTTGCTTGGCGGCTTATTCGGTGGCGGCGGCGGAGCTGGAGCCGGCGGAGCCACTGGGGCTGCCGGAGCCGCCGGAGCAGGCATGAATTTGGGGCAGCTGCAAGGCTTGCTCAAAAGTATGGGAGGAATCGACGGTATCCTGGGTACGATGACCAAGGTACAAAAACTCTTTGGTTCCTTCCAGCAGATGGCGCCGATGCTCAAGCTTTTGGCAGGCAGCTTCGGCAAGGCATCCGTAAAGGAGAAAAGGGTAGCATTCGACGGCCTCCCCGCCGGCAGCCGCCGCCGTAAGAGTAAGGGCCGCAAATCTAACGGGCGTGGCGGCGCTCGCAAAGGTAGCCGTTCCGGCAGCCGCAGCCGGAGGCGCTGACACTTTCCATCAGGGCTTTCCGTTCACTCGGCTGCTGCCGAATCGGAAAGCCCTAATCCTTCACAGGGAAGAGGACAGGCTGCCCCAATGCGGCAGAGCGAACCGCCCCATCCGTCAGTAGAAAGGTTTTCAAATTGTCACCGATGTCCGTTTCCCCTGGGCGGTTTTCCCTCAGCGAATCGAGAAATTCCCGCAGTACGGCGTGACGGCTTTGTTTTTCGTCGCCAGGCCCGGGTCTAAAGGTTTCCGATCCTTCCTCCGTGTGGATGACGATGTGATTTTCCGTCAGCTCCATCATCGCCTTTTCCCCTTCAATCCGCCAATCACCCTTCCAATCTGTAAACTTGCCGGCTTCATCCAGACTGCCCCGATAGGAGGCGTGAATATCGCCGAATTCCATGAGGACACTGACGTTGCTATTGGCTTTGTACCAGCTCCACTTCGGCTTCCAAGCATGGGCGAACACCGACGTCGCTTCCCGGCCGATCAAATACCGTAAGCAATCCAGATGATGAATGGCCACATCAAGGAGCAGCGGATGCTCCATCTCTACCAAGTAGTTTAACAAGCGGTGGCAGCGGTAAAAATCAACGGAAAGCTTGTTCAACCTCCCGATTCGGCCTTCATTCAAAAAGCGCTTCGCCGTGCGGAACAGCCAATTATAGCGGTAGTTTTCATTGATCATGAGTTTCAGCTTCGCCACGCGAAAATCGCTCTCCAGCTTTTCCGCTTCTTGATAGCTTACGGCTATCGGTTTCTCGCACAGCACCGGGATTCGCAGATCCAGAGCGAGCCGGTTGATCCGGGTATGGGAATCCGGAGAGGAAGCATTGACGATAAATTCAGGGCGGATCGATTGCAAGGCTTCCCCGATATGCTTATACAAACCTGCCTGCTCCATCCCCGGAAGTGCAGAGGCTGCCTCCAGCTTTGGCATATTATGATCGACGACGCCGATTACCTCCACTCCCTCGGTTTGCAATAAAATCTCTTCCAGCCAACTGAACCCGTATTGCCCCAGTCCGATATGCAAAGCTTTCATCCCGTTCCCTCCCAAATTTGCTTATTAGCCTATTTACCCATTTTCTCCCGTTCGCTCCATCTAGATTCTTCCACGACCGATTTTCTGTCATTTTGCGGTTCATAAAGGATGCAGGAAAATGGCGGCGCCAGAAGCTTTTTTGCTACAATGGAAGAGAGAAAAACAGAGGCGCTGCGGTCTATTGCCGTTGGGGGGACAAGGGATGAAAGCGAAGGCTGTACTCATATTGCTAGGAATATTGGTGGGAGTCGGGCTGCTGGTAGGTCTCCTTCTTTACGGAAGCATGAGGAATAACGAGAAGACGGCAGAAATGCCGCTACCTGGGGCTGATGCAGCCAAACAGTTCGTACTGGATAAAGGGCTTCTCGCAAACGTTCAGGAAACTTCGACGTTGCGCAGTGGTGGCCCGGTGTTTCTGGAGCTGAAGGGAACGGATGGTGCCGGCGTGGACAAGACCGTTTGGGTCGCCGGAAAAAGCAGCCAGATCAAAGAATACGGAGCAGTCTTAACCCAAGATGGCGTTAGCCGGGAATCGATTCTTGCGAAGCTGAAAGACAAAGGCATCACGGAAGATCAAGTCCGCGACCTGTTCATTACGCCTTATGATTACACCTCAGGGAAGATCACCTGGTTTTTCCGGGAAAAAGGCGACCGCAAGCATATGATCTGGTTTGATTACACAACCGGCGAGCAGGTATGGGAAGGCTACGAGGACCCGACTGCCTGGAAGTTGACTGGCAATTGAAATCCACAAAAAAGACCGCTTCCGGTGAATTACCGGAGGCGGTCTTCATATTTCCATTGAATTAATCGCGAGACAAGCCGAGGAGACGCAATACGTACAGGAATAAATTGAGGAAATCCAGATACAGAGTAATGACGGCACGGGGAATATCTTCATCCGCCAAACCGTGCTTCATCCGGGAAATATCGAACAGAATGTAGCCGGAGAAAATGAGCGTGCCGAAAACGCAGATGATAGGACCTGCGAAGCTGCCGGTAAACATGCCGATGATGCTGAAGCCGACAAGGGCGATCAGGCCCATGAATAGGAAGCCGCCCAGGAAGCTGAAATCTTTTTTGGACCAGTAAGCGTAGGCGGTCAATCCGGCAAACATGGCCGTCGTGATCAAAAAGGCTGTATTAACCAAGGTAAAGCCGCCGACACTGGCATAATAAGCAATAGTCGGATAGAGGGTAATGCCACTGATAAAGCAGAAGCCGAAGGTGAACCCGTAGCCGATGGCTTTTTTCCGGCGGCGTACAAAAATCGCGGAGATCAGCATGACGAATTCCACGATGATCAGAGGCATAAAGAGCACGGGTGGAACCGCAATGCCGGCTAACGTGCCGATAAACGAAATCAAAATCGAGAGGGTCAGCATCTTAAGCAGCTTGTGGAAGGATGCGTTATACTCCCGCTCGTAGCTCACGACCGATTGGTTTTGCTCGAAGTCCAAGGATATTCCCACCTTTTAAGGAGTTGGTAGCCATTCTTCTTTTCATTATACCATGAATCAGGTGAAAAATATCCTTGCTGCCGAGACCTTACGGTTTGTCCGAGCTATCCAGCTTTTTTCCCCACCAAGCGACACCTGCGTCGTTCAAGCCGGTAAACACCAATGTGGGTCGGTTCAGCTCCCAATCCCAAGAGGGCAAGAGCATGACTTTTACACTTGTTTCGCCGTTTCCGTCCGAATTCAAATGAAGGGTTACGGTATGATCCCCGTCAAAGGTCCACGTATCCCCGCTGTCCTCTAGCCCGATTTTTCCGCTTGGCAGCAGCTTCAAGGATTCCGACTCCACTTGCCCGTCGATCATCGTAAGCTGCTCGACGGTTTCCCACTCCCCGGCAATCTCCTTTTTGGGGATAACTTGTACCTTCTCTCCCGCATAGCGTTCCGGCGAAACCACCGGCCAGCCGTCCTCGGTCCAAAGGATTTTACGGACATGAAGGTACATCCAGTTGGTGTCCTGCTCCGGCCGGGCATGATGCAGGATGTAATAATCGTCTCCGTCCTGGAGAACGGAGTTGTGGCCCGGGGCTACCCAGCCCGGATCTTCCCCGAAACGGTAGCCGCCGAGGATCTTCGTGCCGATGTCAAATTGGGCTTCATATTCCGTATCCGCCAAGTTCCTTCCATTATAGTCGACGTACGGTCCGGTTATGGAATCCGCCCGGCCGACCCGCACATTATAATCAGAAGAAAGAGAATCGTAGGAGGCGAACAAGTAGTATTTTTTAAACTGGGGATTGTAGACGATATAGGGCCCTTCCACCGCTCCCGACTCTTGCGCCGTGCTTCTTGCCGCGACGAGTGTTCCCGGTCCGCTCTCTTTAAGCTTACCTGTTGAAGGATCCAATGGCAGAATGTGAATGCCCGAAAAGAAAGATCCGTAAACAAACCAAGGATTGCCATCCGCATCTCGAACGATATTGGGGTCGATGGCATTCTGTTTGTCTCCGAGCCCCGTCTTGATCACTTCTCCCTCGTCCGTCCAGGGACCTTCCATCGAGCTTGCCGTCGCGAGTCCGATAAACGACTGGTTAGAGCCGAAGGTGGACGAAGCGTAATAGAGATAGTAGCGGTCGCCGAACTTGGCTACATCCGGCGCCCATAAAGTCGGCCCTTTCGTCCATTCATAGGCTTCCTTGGGAACGCCGTCAAAGACGCGGCCCACCCACTGCCAATGAATCAGATCCTTGGATTTCCGCACCATAATCCCGGCCTGAGCCGGACCGCCGACTTTTACGTCTGTAGATACGACGTAATAGGTACCGTCCTCCGTTTTGATCACCGAGGGATCGTGGGTATTGGTGGTCGTCCACGCTGACTCGTTATTGTTGTTGGCTGTATCAAACAATCGGGTATCCGGTGGCTCGACAGGATAGGTCACCGTTACCGCCTCCTTTTTGCTTATATTCATGCAGCCTGCCAATAATACGACAGAGACGGCGACGCCGATCACGGCGGCAAATGTTTTTTTCATAGACGTCTCTCCTTCGCAAAAAACCGCCGACTGCCCGGCAAGCGCTGAGCAACCGACGGATTTTCGGTATTGATATGAAATTAGCCCTTGATCCCCGTAATGGCCACCGATTCGATAATCTGCTTTTGGAAAATGATGAATACCAACAGCATCGGCAGAAGAGCGATAACGGATGCAGCCATAATCAGCGGATAGTCCGTTTGAATGGCGTAAGTCGCGTTGAGGGTTGCGATCACGAGCTGCAGCGTTT
>NZ_CBQR020000067.1 GCF_000455485.1 Gorillibacterium massiliense | reverse complement strand
TAATCAGCGGATAGTCCGTTTGAATGGCGTAAGTCGCGTTGAAGGTTGCGATCACGAGCTGCAGCGTTTGCTTTTCCGGTGAGTTCAGGTAGATGATCGGCGCCAGATAATCATTCCAGATCCCCATAAACCACAAAATAAGCTGTGCGGCAACGGCCGGTTTGATCAGCGGGAAAATGATCCGGGCATAGATGCCAAAATAGGAGGCACCGTCGATTTTCGCCGCTTCCACCAAGGAACCCGGCACGCTAGTCAAATACTGGCGGAGGAAGAAGATCATTGCGACGTTGCCGAAAAATCCGGGAACGATTAGTGGCAACAGCGTATCCACCCAACCGATCTTCGAGAACATGATGAATTGGGGGATCATGACGACCGGATAAGGGAACATCATGGAGCCGATCAATGTCAGGAAGATCAGGTTTTTCTTAGGGAATCTCAGCTTGGCAAAAGCAAAAGCCGCCAGGCTGGAGGTGAATGTGCCGACGAGGGTTACGCTGACGGCGATGATCAGGCTGTTTTTGATGCCGCTTAATAGCGGACCCGCGCTCCAAATCTCCTTGTACTTATCCCAGATGAAGGGATGCGGAATCCATTGGGGCGGAAGGGCAAACACGCCCATCCGGTCCTTCAGCGACGTGGACACCATCCACACCAGCGGACCGATCATAAAGACGGCGCCGATGCAAAGGATAATAAAGATGACGGCATTGGTCAGTTTCACTTTTCGGGTCATTAGACGAATTCGCTCCTTTCTATGGCGATTTTAATCAATTTCATAAGCGTTTCGTTCGTTCCACTTGAATTGGACAAGGGTCACGATAAAGATGAACACGCCCAGAATAACCGCCATTGCGGAAGCATAACCCATCTGCAGGTTGCCGAAGGCTTTTTGCCAAATGTAGAACACGACTGAAGCTGAACTGTACTCGGGACCGCCGGTGGACGTCATGATATTGATTTCGGTAAAAATTTGCGAGCCGCCGATAATGCTGGTGACGACGATAAAGAAGGTAACCGGCCGCACCATCGGCCACGTAATGTTGCGCAGAACATGGAACGCGTTAGCGCCATCCAGCTCCGCCGCTTCATAGTAGGAGCGGGGCACGCTTTGCAAAGCAGCCAAGTAGAGCAGCATGGAGAAGCCGAGGCCTTTCCAAATGCTCATGATCATGATCGCCGGCTTTACCGTATGTTTATTGGCCAACCAATTGGGGCCGTGAATCCCGAACAGGTCCAACACTTGATTGACCAAGCCGTAATCTCCGTTATAGGCCCAATTCCACAGAATGGAGATAGCCGCCAGCGACGAAATGACCGGGACGTAGTAGATGACACGGAAGGTTGTCGTTCCCGGAACATTGCGGTTTAAAGCCATTGCAAGCATCAGGGACAATACCAACCCGATCGGGATGCCGATCATTAAAAAGAACGTATTGTACATGGCTTTGTAAAACAATTCGTCTTGGAAGATGCTCTTGAAGTTGTCCAGTCCGATAAAATCCATTCGACCTAAGCCGTCCCAGTCGGTAAAGGCTCCATAGAAGGAATACGCCGCCGGAAATAAAGCAAAAATGAGAAATCCGAGAACCGGCGGTAGGACAAACAAATACGCGAAGAAGTATTCCTTGCGATATAACTTCGATTTGGTTTTCATCGTTCACCCCTGATTAACCGAATAGATATGATGTCAGCCGCTCTCAACGTGCATCGGCGGCCAACACCATATCCATTATCGTTTGTGCGTGCTTAGCCTAAGCCGATGCTATTTCTTGGATTTCTTTTCTTGCTCGAGGGCGTTATCAAGCAGCTTCTGCATTTTCGGCTGTTCATCCTTCGCCCAGTCGGCCGCGGTTTTCTTGCCGTCGAGCACAGGCTGGATGTCCGTAAAGAACAGGTTATACCATTCTGCGTTGTACGTCAGGGTGCCGGGGATCGCTCTACCGTAATCGTTGACGACATCCAGGAACTCTTGTTTGTTTTCCGGTTTGCCAGGGGTTGCTGCCCATTCCTTCGCCATGTCGATCAGGTTCGGAATTTGTACGTGGGCATCCACCAGCATCTTCATGCCTTCTTTAGAAGCGGTCAGATACATAACGAGTTCAGCGGCTTCTTGCGGATATTTCGTCTTGCTGGAAGCGCCGATACCGAGAGAGCCAAGCCAGGTAGCGGATTTACCGGTAGATCCGGCAGGGAAAGGCATCAAATCATAATCAAAAGGAAGCTTTTCATAAGTGCTCATATCCCAAGGACCTACCGGGAAGAAGGCCAGCTCGCCTTTCATCCAGCGTTGATAGGTATCCAGCGTTTGCGCTTCGGCAATGGTCGGGGTGATTTTATAAACATTCTGCATGTCGGCAAAATATTGCAGCGCCTCGGTAAATTTCGGATCGTCGATGGTTACCTTAGTGTTCGTGGCATCCAGCCAATCCGCACCGTTGCTCCATACGAAAGATTGGAGACACCATTGAACGTTCAAACCGGTGGCAAATTGATCGAGCTTACCGTCACCGTTTGTGTCTTTGGTCAGCTTTTTACTGACATCGATAAATTCTTCCCATGTATAGGGTTTGTCTTTGTCAGGCAGCGGAATGCCTGCTTTTTCGAACATCGTTTTATTGTAACCGAAAGCGAAGGGACCAACGTCTTTGGGAAGACCGTAGATGTTGCCTTTGCCTACGACATTTCCATCATAACGATAAAAGTTAACGCCATAAGGCCAGATGTTGTTGATATCGATATTGGTGTTCTTTTCAACATAAGGGGTAAGATCAAGCAAGGTTCCGCTGTTTACATAAGCTCTCAAATCGCCCGGATCGTAATAGAAAACGTCGGGTACGCTTTTACCGGTAATGGACGCTTTCAGCTTCGTTGCGTACTGATCCGCTGTGGTCATAATGATTTTGACTTTTACGCCGGGGTGATCGTCTTCAAACTTCTTAACAACTGACTCGTAAGCTTTTTGCTCGTCGGTGCCGCCGCGGAACATGAAGGTAAGGTCCTTCTTTTCCACTTTTTCGCTCTTGGTTGTGCTGGCAGGAGCTGTCGTACCGGCTCCTTTGTCATCGGCTTTGCTGTCGCTTTTGCCGCCGCAGCCTGCAAGTGCCGTGCTTAATGCGACGGTTAATGCTAAAATAGAGACGAGACCTTTTTTTCTTACCACTGAAACCCCTCCTGAAAATAATCTGAAATGATAAGCGGGCGAACCACGCTTTGAAACCGCATTCATTTTTGCGACAATCAAACCCATAAATGCAAGATGAATCGTCCTGTTTCCGATTGATTGCCTGGAGTCGCTTTGGCCTTTGTCCATAGCTTCTTGCGGAGCTCAATACCAATCGTTAACAATTTTGTTGATGTTAAAACCTTTTTGTTACCCTAATCTTAATTCACAACGCTTTCATTGTCAATTACTTTATTTTAAGTCCGAAAAACCGAAAAAAAGCCCGTTGGATTAACCTTTTTATGTTCTTATTATTGAAGATATTAATGTAATTTTGGGTAATCTTGCCTTTTTCGACAAAGTTATTACGATTCACATCTTTCATTGCGAAATACTTAACGAAGACGTATATTATATTTAATAAAGGTAAACGATTCTATTAACCATGTTTGGTTGGAGGTTATATGGATTTGAATCTGGATATTTCGGAAAAATCTCTACCCGTGTACGAGGCGCTGGCTAGCAGCGTCAGATTGAATATCATACAGCTTTTGGCCAAGCGGTCCATGAACATTCGCGAGCTGGCGGAAGCCTTGGGCCTGAGCAGTGCCATAATGACTATTCATGTAAAAAAGCTGGAGAAAGCCGGTCTGATCCAAACGGACATGCAGCCCGGAAAAGGCGGCGTACAAAAGAAGTGCTCTCTGCATATCGAACAGGCGGAAATTCTTTTCCCCCGCAAGCCCGGAAGTATCCGTGATTTCCACGAAAGCGAGATTTCCATCGGCCACTACACCGACATTTTGGCGGAAGCTACCTGCGGCCTGGCTACGACGGAGAAATTTATCGGCGAAGTGGATGACCCCCGCTATTTCCTTGATGCCGAACGGTTTCATGCCAAAATTCTCTGGTTCAGCGAAGGATATGTCGAATATAAAATTCCCAATTTCCTGCTGTCCACTCAAGATCCGCAAGAGTTGGTCATCTCCATGGAAATCTCCTCAGAGGCGCCCTTGACCAATAACAACTGGCCTTCGGATATTACCTTTTATCTGAACAAGGTCAATCTGGGTACCTGGACCAGTCCCGGGGATTTCGGCGACAAACGAGGAAAATACAGCCCTTCCTGGTGGCCAGACATGGTCAACCAATACGGCTTGCTGAAGCATTTGAATATTTCCTCCAAAGGCACCTTCATGGATGGCAACCAAATTTCCGATGTGACTTTGGATCAGATCAACGTATGGGACCGGCAGTGGACGCTGCGCATTGCCGTGGAGAAGACATCCGAGCATGTTGGCGGCTTGACCCTGTTCGGCAAAGGCTTCGGCAACTATAATCAGGAAATTGTGATGCGGCTGTACTATAATAAAATCCAAAACGATAGCGATGAAGCATAACCGAATAGCCGGACAAGAGAATGTCTCTTGTCCGGCTATTTTCTTCTTGTTTATCTGCTTAGCGGCTGTCGGCTACCGGCGTTCCAAAGTTGGGAGTCCCGTCCGTATTCCAATGAAAACGTTGAATTCGCGTATGCCGATTGGGATCATACAGCGGATCACCGACAATTTTCCTGTAATTTCTTGCATGATAAACGATCAGATCCTCTTCCCCGTCCTCGGAAACGGTAAAGCTGTTGTGGCCGGGACCGAACGTCCTTGACTCTTCGTTTGTGCCAAATACGGGAGTCGGCGATTTTGCCCAAGCTTGAGGATTCAGCGGGTCCTCCGTGTCGGACATGCTCAATATCCCCATGCAATAGTTGTAGTCTGTGGCGCTTGCCGAGTACGTAAGGAAAATCCGCCCGTTCCTCTTGAGGACAGCCGGCCCTTCGTTCACCAAAAATCCGATGGTCTCCCAATCGTATTCCGGTTTGCTCAGCAGTATCTGCGGGCCTTGAATTGTCCAAGGATTAACCATTGGAGCGATATACAGGTTGGAATTGCCGGGAATGGCCGGATCTTGCTGAGCCCAAACCAAATAGCGAATGCCGTTATGCTCAAAGGTTGTGGAGTCCAAGGAAAAGGATTCCCAATCCGTTTTGATCTGTCCTTTTTCTTCCCACAATCCCGTAAATGGGTCGGCCGCCGCACATTCCAGGACATACATGCGATGGTCGAAAAGCCCTTCGCCATTGGCTCCGGTGCGAGCCGCGGCGAAATATACATACCATTTACCTGCGATAAAATGCAGCTCCGGCGCCCAAATATGGGAGCTTAACTCCCCGCTCTCGCGCTTTCTCCAAATTGCCTTCGGCTCGGCGGCTTGCAAATCGTCCAGCGTTTCCGATCGGCGGATTTCAATGCGGTCATACTCCGGAACCGATGCCGTGAAGTAGTAGTACCCGTCGGTATGTTTGTAAACCCATGGATCAGCCCGCTGCAGGACAACAGGATTTTGGTATAGACTTGTTTCTTTTACTTGTTCCAAATGAAACACCCTCCCGGTTCACTTCCCTATGTGCAATGATATAAATGTACCAGAGAACGGGAATATCATCAACAAAAATATTATCATAGTACTAAAAACATTAATAAAATGCTGATAATAAAAGAAAAACCTGCAGAAAGCCGGAACTTTCCTGCAGGTTTTCTCTATTTACCTCAATATACTTAACCTATATATTGAGGTTATAATCGGTGGCGGCCGTTTCGGACGGCCGCTCGGGCGTTAGCTGCGCGGAGCGAGGGCTTTTGCCGCGATGTCGGTGCGGCAATGCTTGCCCTCGAAGCGGATGCGCTCGCTAGCGGCGTAGGCGCGGTCGCGGGCTGCGGCGATGTCGGCTCCCATGCCGACAACGCCCAGCACGCGGCCGCCGGCGGTGACGGTGCGGCCCTCGCTGACCCGGGTTCCGGCGTGGAACACCAAGGCGTCTCCCTCCGGGACATCTTCGAGTCCCGTGATGGGGAGACCCTTGGGGTAGGAGCCGGGATAACCCGGGGAGGCGAGGATGACGCACACCGCCGCGTCGCCGCTGAAGCGGATATCCGCTTCAGCCAGCCGGCCGTCGAGGCTCGCGAGGAAGATGTCCAGCAGGTCGGATTCCAGCCGCGGCAGGACAACCTGGGTTTCCGGGTCGCCAAAGCGGGCGTTGAATTCGACGGTCCTTGGACCGCTCGCGGTAATCATCAGGCCGGCAAACAGCACGCCGCGGAAGGGGCGGCCTTCCTGCACCATGGCTTCTGCCGTCGGCACGACGATGGTGCGGATGGCTTCGTCCACGATTTCCTGCGGGATGTGCGGTACCGGCGAATAGGTTCCCATACCGCCAGTGTTCGGGCCTTCATCGTTGTCGAAGACGGGCTTGTGATCCTGGGAAGGCACCATCGGCCGCACGGTGTTGCCATCGACGAAAGCCAGCAGGGACATCTCCTGTCCCTCCATGAATTCCTCGATGACCACCCGGTTGCCGGAAGCGCCGAAGGCTTTGTCCAGCATGATTGTCTGGAGCGCCTTCTCCGCCTCCTCATTGGTGCGGGCGACGATGACGCCTTTACCGGCGGCAAGCCCATCGGCCTTGATGACGATAGGCGCGCCATGACTACCCAAGTAAGCAAGAGCATCTTCATAGTTATCGAACGACTCGTATGCAGCCGTTGGAATGTTGTACTTTTTCAGCAGATGCTTCATAAACACCTTGCTGCCTTCGATTTCCGCCGCATTCTTGCGGGGACCGTAGACGAGAAGGCCGAGCCCCTCCAGATAATCGACGATGCCCGCTGCAAGAGGATCGTCCGGACCGATGACGACCAAATCGACAGCCTGCTCTTTGGCAAACCGGCCGATTCCGGCGAAATCCTGCTCGTCAATCTCCACGCACTCCGCCAGTTGGGCGATGCCCCCGTTACCGGGTGCGCAATAAAGCTTGCTCACCTTCAGGCTTTGGCTGAGCTTCCAAACGATGGCGTGCTCCCGGCCTCCACGGCCGATGACCATCACTTTCATGATAGGGGTTCCCCTTTCTCCTGCGGTTTAGTGGCGGAAATGGCGGATACCAGTTGTCACCATAGCGATACCGTATTCGTTGGCGACGCGGATTGAATCTGCATCCCTGATGGAACCGCCGGGGTGGATGACCGCCGTGATGCCGGCTTTGGCTGCCATCTCCAGAGTGTCGCTCATCGGGAAGTACGCATCCGAGGCCATTACAGCGCCTTTAACTTTCTCGCCCGCTTGCTCGATAGCGATGGAAGCGGAACCGACGCGGTTCATTTGGCCGGCGCCTACGCCGATGGTCATGTTGTCTGAAGCTAGCACGATAGCGTTAGACTTCACGTGCTTCACAACCTTCCATGCGAACAGGAGCTGCTTCAGTTCCTCTTCCGTCGGCTGACGGTCCGTCACGACTTTGAGATCGGCTTCGGTCACTTGATAAGCGTCGCTATCCTGAACCAGCATGCCACCTTCGACGGTGGTGACGATTTTGCCCGGCTTTTTGCCGGCAACGCTGCCGCTCAGCTTGAGCACGCGGATATTCTTTTTCTTGGTGAGGATATCCAGCGCTTCTTGGGTGAAGTCCGGAGCGATGACGATCTCCAGGAACATTTCATGGAGCAGCTCCGCCGTCTCCTTGCCGATGGTGCCATTGGCCGCTACGATGCCGCCGAAGATGGAAACCGGGTCGGCGTCGTACGCTTTTTTGAACGCTTCATGGATGTCGGCGCCGATGCCCACTCCGCATGGATTCATATGCTTCACGGCTACAACCGTAGGCTCGTTGAACTCCTGTACGATTTTCAGCGCGGTATTGGCATCGTTGATGTTGTTGTAGGAAAGCTCCTTGCCATTGAGCTGCTCGGCTGTAACGATGCTGCCGGCTTCAGCCAAAGGTTCGCGGTAGAACGCCGCTTGCTGATGGGGATTTTCGCCGTAGCGCAAGTCCTGCACTTTTTCGTAGGTCACCGTATATTTCTCCGGGAATTCTTCGCCTTGCAAGCCGGACAGGTAGCCGGAGATCAGAGCGTCGTAAGCGCCGGTGTGGCGGAATACTTTTGCAGCGAGATGTTTGCGGGTATCCAAGGTAGTGTCGCCGTTTGCGCGCAATTCCTCAAGGATCGTCCCATAGTCGGCAGCATCTACAACGACGGTTACGAAAGCGTGGTTTTTCGCCGCGGAACGCAGCATCGTCGGCCCGCCGATGTCAATGTTCTCGATGGCTTCCTCATAGGAAACGTCCGGTTTCGCAATAGTGGCGGCAAAAGGATAAAGATTCACCGCGACAAGATCGATATAATCGAGGCCGAGCTTTTCCATTTGCTCCCGGTGGGAGGCGTTGTCCCGAACCGCCAAAAGGCCGCTGTGTACGGCAGGGTGCAACGTTTTTACCCGTCCGTCCATGATTTCGGGGAAGCCGGTCACTTCGGAAATGCCGGTAACAGGAATACCTTTTTCCTTCAACAGGTTGTAAGTACCCCCGGTGGAAATGATTTGCACGCCTTGCTCCGCCAAGCCTTGGGCAAATTCGACGATGCCGGTTTTGTCGGATACGCTGATCAATGCACGTTTGATGGCCACTTTTGCTCCTCCTCCAATGGTTCGTTATTATTTAACGGTCAGGCTGATTCGGCCTTCCCGGATTCCTTGTACGACTTCTGCGTAGAGCTTATGTTCGATGGGATGAATGCGGGCAGCCAGCGTCTCCGCCGTGTCCTCCGGCAGAATACGCAGCGTCTCCTGGGCAATGATGGGGCCTGTGTCCATGCCTCCGTCGACAAAATGCACCGTAATGCCGGTGACTTTTACGCCGTAAGCAAGGGCCTGTCCGATGGCGTCCAGTCCGGGAAAAGACGGCAAGAGCGACGGATGCACGTTGATGATCCGGCCTTCGTAAGGGGTGAGCAGCACCGAGCTAATGATGCGCATGTACCCGGCCAGGACGACGAGATCAACTCCCAATTCATCCAGCTTGCCGACGATTTCCCCTTCGTAAGCGGCCTTGTCGGGATAATCCTTCGGACGGAAGGCAAAGACCGGGATACCCAGGCGCTGGGCTTTTTCCACAACGGGCGCTTGGGGCTTATCGCAAACCAGGAGCGCGATTTCCGCGTCCAGCTTGCCGCTTGCCGCCGCTTCAGCCAGGGCCTGAAAATTGGAGCCACTGCCGGAAGCGAATACGGCGATGCGATAGGGCTTGACCGTCATTACAGCTCGCCCCCGGTAAACGTGACGATTTTGCCGCCTTCGGTAATCCGGCCGATGGTGTAGACGTCTTCGCCATTCGCTTTGGCAATGGCTACCGCTTCTTCGGCATCCTCCGGTGAAACCACCAGCACCATGCCGATACCCATGTTGAAGGTGGTGAACATATCGCGGCCGCTGATGCCGCCAATCTCCTGCATCATGCGGAACACCGGCAGAACCGGCCAAGAGCCCAGCTCGATCTCGGCGTTCACGCCATCAGGCAGAACCCGGGGGATATTTTCGATAAAACCGCCGCCGGTAATGTGAGCCATGCCTTTGATTTTCACTTTGTCCAAGATCGCCAAAATGGACTTCACATATATTTTGGTCGGAGTCAGCAGCACGTTGCCCAGGACGCCGCCCAATTCATCGACATGCTGGTCGAGGGAATAACCCTTTTGCTCCAAAAACAGCTTGCGCACAAGAGAAAAACCGTTGCTGTGCACACCGCTTGAAGCGAGACCCAAAATGACGTCGCCTGATTTGATGGCTGCGCCGGTGATCACGTTATTCTTATCGACCACGCCGACGGAAAATCCCGCGATATCGTAATCCTCAGCGCCGTACATGCCGGGCATCTCCGCCGTCTCGCCGCCGATCAAGGCGCAGCCGGACTGGGAACAGCCTTCGGCGATGCCGGCTACGATGGCTTCGATTCGCTCAGGCACCACTTTGCCGCAAGCCAGGTAGTCCAGAAAAAACAGCGGCTCTGCGCCTTGCACCACGATGTCGTTGACGCACATAGCGACGGCGTCGATGCCGATGGTGTCATGCTTATCCATGGCAAAAGCCAGCATCAGCTTCGTCCCGACACCGTCGGTTCCCGACACTAGCACCGGTTCCTCGTACTTGTCGCGGTTCAGGCCAAAGAGCGCGCCGAAGCCGCCCAAATCCGTCATGACCTCGGGACGGAAGGTGCGCTTCACGTGCTTTTTCATGCGCTCAACGGCTTCATTGCCTGCGGCAATATCGACGCCGGCATTTTTGTAAGCTTCGGACACGGGGGTCATCTCCTTCAAAATAGTCGTTTATGATCGTTCAGATGGATTTCCGAGTAGGCGCGATTGAAAATACCTGCATAACTGCAGTTATTTTCTAGCCTCTAATCGGGCTGAATTAGAATAGCTGCAAATCTACAGTTAGTTTTTGATAATCCCTTCTCAGAAAGGGTATATACTGAAAATAACTGCAGTTTTACATTTATTTCTGATAAATAGGCACAACCTGCTGGAATAACTGCAGTTTTGCTGTTATACAGTGGTGCGGGCAGGTTCGATGTCGCGATTACGCGTCAAGTAAACCGTAGCTTCCTTTATGCGAGCGAGATGGACTCAACAACTCGACCGAGACTACTATATAGCGGCTTCGGACGAGCCCAACGAATGAATCGAGGTTGCAATTTGATGCGTTGGAGCGGATTAAACTAGCAGCCGCAAGTATCCGCATCATCAGGTACGGGGGTTGGGTAATCATTATCGAAACAGCCGAGGCACATGCCGCGGTTGAACTCGTCCTTCGTACGGCCGATGGCAGCAAGCAGCCCTTCCTTCGACAAAAAGTAGCAGGGAGTCCGCGTTGATGATTCGGCGGATTTCCTCTACTGATTTTGTAGAAGCGATAAGCTCTTTGCGGCTCGGTGTATCGATGCCGTAGAAGCAAGGATTCATGTAAGGCGGCGAACTGATGCGCACATGAACTTCCTTTGCCCCTGCCTCCCGCAGCATGTTGACGATACGCAAGCTGGTGGTGCCGCGAACGATAGAGTCGTCGATCATGACGACGCGCTTGCCCTCGACAACCTTGCGCACCGCGCTCAGCTTCATCTTTACGCCACGCTCACGGAGCTCCTGGCTGGGCTGGATGAAGGTGCGGCCGGTGTAGCGGTTCTTGATCATCCCCAGCTCGTAGGGGATGACCGTCTGCTCGGCGTAGCCGATAGCAGCGGAGATACTGGAATCCGGCACACCGGTGACGATATCGGCGTCGACGAAGGATTCCATCGCCAACTGCATGCCCATGCGCTTTCGCGCCGAGTGCAGGTTGATACCGTCCACATCGCTGTCCGGACGGGAGAAATAAATGAATTCCATCGAGCAAATCGCCCGGCGTTCCAGTGCGGCGAAACGTTCGGAACGCATGCCGTCCTGATCCAGGGTGAGCAATTCCCCAGGCTCGATGTCCCGGACATACTCCGCGCCGATGGTTTCAAAAGCGCATGTCTCCGAGGAGAATACGTAGGCGTCTCCCAGCTTGGCCATAGACAACGGCCGTAAAGCATTCGGGTCGCGGGCGACGAACAGCTTGTCGTTCACCATGATCAGGAAGGCGAACCCGCCTTTTATCCGGCGTAAAGCGTTCTTTACTGCCTCTTCGAGACTAACGTGCCGCGCCTTGGAGATCAGATGAATCAGCACTTCGGTATCGCTGGTGGTCTGGAAGATCGAGCCTTCCTGCTCCAGTTCGTCGCGAATTTCATCGGCATTGACGATATTGCCGTTAGTCGCAACGGCGATATTGCCGACGCGGAACTTAAACACCAGAGGCTGGGCGTTTTCCAACCGGCTGGCGCCGGAGGTGGAATAACGCACATGCCCGATGGCCGTCGAGCCCTGCAAGTACTTGATCCGGTCGTGATCGAACACTTCCTTTACAAGCCCCATCGCCTTATGGGTGAAAAATTCGCTGCCGTCCACTGTGGTGCACATACCCGCACTTTCTTCACCGCGATGCTGGAGGGCATGTAGCCCGTAAAAGGATAAGGCCGATGCTTCCGGATGGCCAAAAACGCCGAATACGCCGCATTCCTCTTTTAACTTGTCAAAAACCTGCGGGTCCACGCCCTCGTTATAATAATCGCCGGTCCATAGCGAGGATCCCTCATAGATGCCTTCCCTTACAAAGCCGCTCCTGCTCCCGATATTGCCGAAACTGCCCACGCGGCTCACGCCCAGCCGGAGATTTACGCGTTCATCCGGCATGGGATCGCATCCTTCCATACGGCTTTCAGTTCTTTAACGTTCTGATGAATGGCCGGTTTTCCGTTAACCGACACAGCCAATTCCTTGCCGCCTACGGTACCGATGGCTTGGACCGGCACATTCCGTTCGACAATGTATGCCCGCAAGGCATCCGCTTGTTCCGGTGCTGCCGTAAGCAGAATCCGCGACTGGGATTCGCTGAAAAGCGCGATGTCCGGCCGCAGCGCAGTCTCCACATTCACTGTAGCCCCGAGTCCGGCGCCAAAGCCGCTTTCCGCAACGGCTGCGGCCAAACCGCCTTCCGATAGGTCATGAGCGGAACGGACGAGTCCGTTTTGAATCGCGCCGAGAACCGCTTGCTGCAGCGTGCGTTCCGTCTCCAGGTCGAGCTGAGGCGGACGGCCTTCCGTGCAGCCATGAACGGCATACTGCAATTCACTGCCGCCGAGCTCAGCTTTTGTCTCGCCCAAGAGGAAGATCACGTCGCCTTCGGCTTTGAAATCTTGAGTCATCAAATGGTCAATATCGTGAACCAAGCCGACCATCCCCACGACCGGAGTCGGGTAGATAGCACCCTTGGCGTTTTCGTTGTACAAGCTGACGTTGCCGCCGATAACCGGCGTGTTCAGCACGCGGCAGGCTTCCGCCATGCCGTCAGTGGATTTTTCCAGCTGCCAAAAGATTTCCGGCTTCTCCGGGCTCCCGAAGTTTAAGTTATCCGTGATGGCGAGGGGCTCGGCGCCGGAGCATACGATGTTACGGGCCGCTTCCGCCACAGCGATACGTCCGCCCACTTCCGGGTCAAGGTACACATACCGGCTGTTGCAGTCCGTTGTCATCGCCAGAGCCTTGCGGGTACCGGGAACGGTGACCACCGCTGCGTCCGAACCGGGACGAACGACCGTTGACGTCCGGACCATATAATCGTACTGGTTGTACACCCACTCTTTGCTGGCGACGGAAGGCGAGCTCAGCACTTGGCGTAAAGCATCGTTCAAGTCCGTGATTTCCGCGTAGCTGTTGGTATCCACCGATGCGCCTGCCTCGTAGTAAGCAGGAACTTTGGAGGGTTTGTTGTAAACCGGACATTCGTCTACAAGCGCAGCTACCGGCATGTCGCCGACCACTTCGCCGTGGTGGATAAGCCGCAGACGGCCGTCATCGGTTACTTTGCCCACGTTCACGCAGTGCAGATCCCAGCGCTCGAAAATCGCCTTTGCCTGCTCCTCGTGCTCGGGACGGACGACGAACAGCATCCGTTCTTGGGATTCCGAGAGCATCATTTCGTAGGCAGTCATGCCCGTTTCCCGCTGGGGCACCTTGTCCAGGTTCAGCTCCATGCCGTTGCCGGCTTTGCTGGCCATCTCCGCGCTGGAGCAGGTGAGGCCCGCAGCGCCCATGTCCTGAATGCCGACGACGATGCCGGAGTTGATGAGATCGAGAGTCGCTTCCAACACCAGCTTTTCCATGAAAGGATCGCCGACTTGGACCGCCGTCCGCTTCGCTTCCGACTTCTCCGTGATCTCTTCCGATGCGAAGGTGGCACCGTGGATGCCGTCCCGGCCCGTTGCCGGACCGACGTAGAACACCGGGTTGCCGATACCGCTAGCGACGCCGCGCTGGATTTTATCATGATCGATGAGGCCTACGCACATGGCATTGACCAAGGGATTACCCTCGTAGCTTTCGTCAAAATTGACTTCGCCGCCCACCGTAGGAATGCCGATACAGTTGCCGTAACCGGCGATGCCGCTGACCACGTGTTCGAACAGGTATTTGACCCGGTCATTGTCCAAGTTCCCGAAACGCAGGGAGTTTAAGATAGCGACTGGCCGCGCCCCCATGGAAAAAATATCGCGGATAATCCCGCCCACACCGGTAGCCGCTCCTTGGAAAGGCTCGACGGCAGAGGGGTGGTTGTGGCTTTCGATTTTAAAAACAACGGCTTGGTTGTCGCCGATATCGACGATGCCCGCGCCTTCGCCGGGACCCATCAGCACCCGTTCACCGGTAACCGGGAACTTGCGCAGTACAGGTTTGGAATTTTTATAGGAACAGTGCTCAGACCACATCACGCTGAATACGCCGATTTCGACGTAATTCGGTTTGCGGCCCATGAACCCGCAAATTTTCTCATATTCGTCATCGGAAACGCCGAACTGGCGGTAAATCTTCTGCTCGGCGATCTGTTCGGCTGTCGGCTCCTTTGCCGCTGCCGCTTTTGCCAAATTAGCTGTGGACTGCTGCATTTTGCTTTTCCCTCCATGCTTTCAAGATGGATGTGAACATCCCCATGCCGTCATCCGAGCCAAGCAGTTGGTGCACCGCCCGTTCCGGGTGGGGCATCATGCCGAGGACATTGCCACGCTCGTTCACAACACCGGCGATATCGTCGACAGAGCCATTGGGGTTCTCTCCCGCATAGCGGAAAACAATTTGGTTATTCGCCTTAAGCCGCTCCAGAGTGGCTTCGTCGCAATAATAGCTGCCTTCTCCATGGGCGATGGGAATATCGATGATTTGGTTTTGCTGATATTCGTTGGTAAAATTCGTGCCGCTGTTCTCCACCTTGAGAAGCGTCTGGTGACAGCGGAATTTCAGGCTCTTGTTACGCAAGAGAGCGCCGGGCAAGAGACCCGCTTCCGTGAGAATTTGAAAGCCGTTGCAGATGCCGAGCACGAATTTGCCTTCTTCCGCAAAAGCCTGCAGGGCGGTCATCACCAGGGCAAACCGAGCGATAGCGCCGCAGCGCAGATAGTCGCCGTAGGAGAAACCGCCGGGAACGAGGATGCAGTCAAAGCGAGACAGATCCGTTTCCGTATGCCAAACATATTCCACGGACTCGCCCAGCTGTTCCACCGCTTTATAACAATCCAGATCGCAATTGGAACCGGGAAAAACAAGCACTCCAAAATTCATCTTCTCCGCTCCCCCTTACGCGATCTCGAAACGATAATCTTCGACTACGGTATTAGCCAGCAATTTTTCGCACATCATCTTCAGCCGCGCTTCCGCTTCAGCCTTGTCGTCGGTGTCCAAGGTAAGCTCCATGTATTTGCCGATGCGGACCTGCTCTACTTCCTTAAAGCCCATGGTGAGCAGCGCTCCTTGTACGGCATTGCCTTGAGGGTCCAGAACGCTTTCCTTAATGGTGACGTAAACCGTAGCTTTCAACATGATTTCAGAAGACTCCTTTTCGAATGGGTTTATAGGAAATCGATAGAGGAAACGGATGCTGATCGAAAAAAATCAGGCCAAAGCCGAAGGATTCAATTTATGCAAAATATCGAGGTACCGGCTGCGGGTCGCCTCCACTACTTCGGCTGGCAGCGGGTCGGGCTTGCTGTTCTTGTCCCAGCCGCTGTTCGCCAAGTAGGTGCGCACCGGCTCTTTGTCCATGCTGTCGATTTCGATATCGAGGGCGTAGTTTTCTTTTGCCCAGTAGCGGGAGGAGTCCGGAGTAAAGATCTCGTCGATAAGGATGACTTGGCCGTCGATAAGACCGAATTCAAATTTCGTGTCCGCCAATATAATGCCTCGTTCGGCGCAATAGTCATGGGCGAACTGATAGAGCCTCAGGCTCTTTTCTTCCAATTCCTTCGTCAGTTCCGCTCCTACCAGCTCGGCCATACGGCTTACGCTGATGTCTTCGTCGTGGCCAACGTCGTTTTTCGCTGCGGGTGTGAAAATCGGCTGGGCCAGCTTCTCGTTCTTGTGCATGCCGAGGGGCAGCTCGTGGCCGTTGATTTTGCCGGTTTCTTTATACTGCCGCCAGCCGCCGCCGGTGATGTAGCCCCGGACGACGCACTCGATGTCGATGCGCTGGGCTTTTTTGGTGACCATGATACGGTTTTTCAAGAGCGCAGGAACGGTAACGATATCGCCAAGCCGCTCCACGTCGCAGTGAACCACATGGTTCGGCTGGATGGCTGCCGTCACGTCGAACCAGAAGCGGGACAGCAGGTTCAGCACATCCCCTTTGCCGGGAACCGGCGGGTCCAGCACATAGTCGAAGGCGGAAATGCGGTCGGTGACCACGATCAGAAAATGCTCCCCAAGGTCGTACAGCTCGCGGACCTTGCCTTTGTAAATCAGCGGAGCCTTCATTAGATCGGTGGCCGTGTACAGCGCAGCAGGTGCTGCCATGATAATCCCTCCCAAAAATAGCTTGATCGACTAATCATTTCTTCGGACAAAGGAGCGGAGCGAATCGATCGTTCTGGAGAAGCGTAAGCGGCCGCCTTTGCAGTCAGATTCTCACCATTTATCTAAATTCAAGGAATCTGAATGCAACAGCGGTCGGAAGAATGATCGGATTCGTGGAGCGACGATTGTCCAAAGCCTATGACTTAGTCGAGACCCAAGCGTGCGAAAATGGTGTCCACGTGCTTCAGGTGCCAAGATGGGTCGAAGCAGTCAGCAATTTCTTCTAGGGAAAGCTGCGCCGTGATCACCGGGTCGTTTTCGAGGATGTCGCGGAAGGAGCGCTGCTCTTCCCATGCCCGCATGGCCCGCGGCTGTACGGTGTCATAGGCTTGCTCGCGGCTGAAGCCCTTGTCAATGAGCTTGGTGAGCACTCGGCCGGAGAACGGAACGCCGTAGGTGCGCTCCATATTGCGCTTCATG
>NZ_CBQR020000066.1 GCF_000455485.1 Gorillibacterium massiliense | reverse complement strand
AGGTGCGCTCCATATTGCGCTTCATGTTTTCCGGGAATACCGTCAGGTTCTTGATGATGTTGCCCAACCGGTTCAGCATGTAGTTGATCAAGATGGTGGAATCCGGCAAAATGATCCGCTCCACCGAAGAGTGGGAGATGTCCCGCTCATGCCAGAGGGTCACGTTTTCGTAGGCGGAGATCATGTGGCCGCGGACGACCCGAGCCAAGCCAGAGATGCTTTCGCAGCCGATTGGGTTGCGCTTGTGTGGCATGGCCGAGGAGCCTTTTTGCCCTTTGCCGAAAGGTTCTTCAACTTCACGGAACTCGCTCTTTTGTAGGGCGCGGATTTCCGTTGCGAACTTGTCCATCGAAGTGGCGATAAGAGCCAAGGTAGCCATATAGTCGGCGTGACGGTCACGCTGTAAGGTTTGGGTGGAGATCGGTGCAGCCGTGGTGCCCAGCTTGCCGCACACATACTGTTCAATGAAAGGATCAATGTTGGCGTAGGTTCCGACGGCTCCGGAGATTTTGCCGAATTGGACGCCGTCCGCCGCTTGGCGGAACCGCTCCAGGTTGCGCTTCATCTCTTGGTGCCAGAGGGCCATTTTCAGACCAAAGGTGGTGGGCTCAGCGTGGACGCCGTGGGTACGGCCCATCATCGGGGTGTTTTTATAGGCGACGGCTTTGTCCCGGAGGATGCCGATGAAAGTCTGCAAATCTTGATCGATAATGTCGTTGGCTTGCTTGAGTAAATAGCCCAACGCGGTATCGACGACGTCGGTGGAAGTCAATCCGTAGTGGACCCATTTGCGCTCCGCTCCAAGGCTTTCGGATACGGCGCGGGTGAAGGCGATGACGTCGTGGCGGGTTTCCTGCTCGATTTCATAGATGCGGTCGATGTCGAAGGTGGCTTTGGCGCGGAGCTCAGCCACGTCTTCTTTGGGGATGATCCCTAGCTCGGACCAGGCTTCGCAGGAAAGGATTTCGACTTCCAGCCAAGCGTTGAATTTGTTTTGTTCCGTCCAAATGGCGCCCATCTCGGGGCGGGTGTAGCGTTCGATCATGAGGCTTCGTCCCTCCGGTTTTGTTGGTTTTCTATCTCGACAAACGGACTGACTGAAAAGGTATCGGATAGCGAATTCCTATGTCCTTTCGTTTGCCGCTGTTTCTATTATGAACGGGTTTCCGGTTGTTTCCAAATGGGGGAATCCTCCACCCAGCGGAGCGCCCGATCGATATCTTCGGTTATCAAAGTGATGTGGCCCATTTTACGTTTGAGCTTGGCTTCGCTCTTGCCGTAAAGGTGGAGCTTGATGGACAAGCCATCCTCTTCCCGCTCCTGCTCAGCCAACCATTTCAATGCCTGTTCCACATGCTCGCCCAGCAAATTGACCATGACGGCCGGAGTCAACAGCTCCGTTCCGCCCAAAGGCAGGTTGCACACCGCCCGGACATGCTGTTCAAACTGGGAGGTGCGGCACGCCTCAATAGTGGCGTGGCCGGAATTGTGGGGTCTCGGGGCCAGCTCGTTGACGAAGAGTTGGCCGTCTGCGGTGAGGAACATTTCCACCGCCAGCAAGCCGACAACGCCGAGGGCATCGACTAGAGCCAAGGCCAGTTCCTCCGCCCGGCGCGCCGTCTCCGGCGCGATCCGGGCGGGCACGATGCTCACGTGGAGGATGTTGTCCACGTGGATGTTTTCCGCGGCGGGGAAGGCTCGGGCCTCTCCCCGCGGGCTGCGGGCGGCGATGACGGAGATTTCTCTTTCAAAGTGAATGAAAGATTCAAGGACAAGCTCCGTCACCCCGCCGCCTAGGCCGGCGAAGGCGGCGGCTGCCTCATCCGCTGCACGGATGACGCGCTGGCCCTTGCCGTCGTAGCCGCCAGTGGCCGTCTTCAGCACGCAGGGTGTACCGAAGCGGCCAAGCGCCTCCTCGAGATCCGCCAACGTGCGGATCTCCGCGTAAGGCGCCACCGGCACGCCGGCCGCCTCGATGGCGCGTTTCTCTCGCAGGCGGTGCTGGGTCGTGTGCAGCAGGGCGTGGCCCTGGGGCACGTACGACTCCTCCGCCAGCAGCGCGGCAACCCCGGCATCCACATTTTCGAACTCGTATGTGATGACGTCTGCCTGCCGCGCCAGCTCCCGCGCCGCCGCGGCATCGCTATAGGCGGCTGTGATCTGGCGGTCCGCCACCTGGCCCATGGGCGAATCCTCTGCCGGGTCCAGGGTGACGAACCGATAGCCCATATGCCGCCCAGCCAAAGCCAGCATGCGGCCAAGCTGCCCGCCCCCCAGCACGCCGATGGTGCTGCCGGGCAGGATCACCGGGCCGCTCGGGTTATGTTCGCTCATTCCAGCTCACCCGCTTCCAATACGCTGGCGGTCAGCCTCTCTCGCCGCTCCTGCACTCGCCGCTGCACCTCCGGCTCGAAGGAGCCGAGGATTTGAGCGGCGAGCAAGCCGGCATTGGTCGCCCCGGCCTGGCCGATGGCGACGGTAGCCACCGGTATTCCGCCGGGCATTTGGACGATGGACAGCAGGCTGTCCAACCCGTTCAAAGCAGCCGACTTCACCGGCACGCCGATGACCGGCAGCACCGTCTTCGCCGCCACCATGCCCGGCAAATGGGCAGCTCCCCCGGCTCCGGCGATAATGACCTTGAGACCCCGCTGGGCAGCCGTCTCTGCGTACTCAAACATCAAATCAGGCGTACGGTGCGCGGAAACGACTTTCTTTTCATAAGGAATGCCCAGCTCCTCCAGCACCTCGCAGGCAATCTTCATCGTTTCCCAATCGGAACGGCTTCCCATGATAACTCCCACTTTTGCGCTCATTACCCCGGCATCTCCTCTTGATTAAATGGCAATGGCCTTTCTCATTGTTCCCTAACCTAAATAAGTTGAACTTAAGACTGCAAGGATTTCGTCACTGCAAAACCTGATTATTCTTCCAATCGCTGTTGCGCTCAGATTCCCTGATTCCGACAACTCCCAAAAGGGAGGAATCTGATCGCAAAGGCGACCGCTGACGCTTTTCCAGAACAATCGGTTTCTCCGCTCCTTCATCCCTTTCTTTCGTTCCTTTTATATAGCTTCTCTATCGCGGCGAGCTTCAGCCGACGAAAAAAAGCGCCCGGGCTCGGGTCCATCCCGTACCGCCGGACGCAAGAAAATAGCGCCTGACTCTCCCCTTGTAGATAGAGCCAAGCCTAATCTTCCTGCTCGTAGTCCAAAAATTTGCGGTCTTTGGGTAGAGACTTTCGGGCCATATCCCCGAATTTATACGAGTAGTTAAAATAATTTGAATGTAAAAGTCGAAATAGCGAAAGACGTATAATCTATTTCTATCTTACCAGCCACGCCAGAGATGTGTCAACCAAAGACGAACATTAAAAATTACATGTCAGATCATAGTTCGTAATTTAGCCAAGTTGTGGAAACGGCTGCAAAAGTAAAAACCCTGTCCTTCCGGACAGGGTTCTGATATTAATTTACAAAGCCCTGCGCTTGCTCTGCAGGCTTTCGTGGATCGCCTTGGCCGCCTTCTTGCCGGCGCCCATAGCCAGGATGACCGTGGCCGCCCCGGTAACCGCATCGCCTCCGGCGTAAACGTCGGGCTTGCTGGTCTGCATCGAGTCCTCCTGGACGACGATGCCGCCCCAGCGCTCCGTCGACAAGCCGGGCGTCGTTTGGCGGATCAGCGGGTTCGGCCCCTGGCCGATGGCGATGATTACCGTCTCTACGTCGAGGGTAAAGCGGCTGTCCAGCTTTTCCACCGGACTCCTACGTCCGCTGGCATCCGGCTCGCCCAGTTCCATCTCGACACAATCCATCGCCTTCACCCAGCCGTTCTCCCCGCCGATCTTCACGGGATTGGTCAGGAGCCGGAAGCGCACGCCTTCCTCCATGGCGTGATGTACCTCCTCCTGACGTGCGGGCAACTCCTCGAAGCCGCGGCGGTAGACGATGCTCACTTCCTCCGCTCCGAGACGCAAGGCAGTACGGGCCGCATCCATCGCTACATTGCCGCCGCCGACAACGGCGACGCGCCGGCCCACTTTCACCGGTGTTGGATTGCGGGGATAATTGTAAGCCCCCATCAAGTTGACCCGGGTCAGAAACTCGTTAGCCGAATAAACGCCGTTCAAATTCTCTCCTTCGATATTCATGAATCGGGGAAGTCCCGCACCGCTGCCGACGAATATCGCCTTAAACCCTTCCTCCTGCAATTCATCGATGGTGATGGAGCGACCGACTACGACATTCCGCTCGATGTGGACGCCCATAGAGGCGATCTTCTCGATCTCCTCTTGCACCAGGTCTTTCGGCAGCCGGAACTCGGGAATGCCGTACAGCAGCACACCGCCAAGAGCATGCAGCGCTTCGAAAATCGTAACGTCATATCCCAGCTTCGCCAAATCGCCGGCGCAGGTCAACCCTGCCGGTCCGCCGCCGACCACAGCGACTTTATCGCCGTTTTTCATCGCCGTGCGGGGATCTGGGCATCCTGCCAAAAGCGCATAGTCGGCAGCAAAGCGTTCCAACCGGCCAATTGCCACGGCCTCGCCTTTTTTGCCGCGGACGCACAACGCCTCACACTGGGATTCCTGGGGGCAAACCCGGCCGCAAATGGCGGGTAGATTATTTTCGCTGGTGATGATCTCGTAGGCTCGTTCCATTCTTCCTTGTCCCATCGCCTGTAAAAAATCCGGAATCGGCACGCCCACCGGGCAACCGTCCACACAGGGCTGATTGCGGCAATGCAAGCAGCGGCGCGCCTCATCCATCGCCTGCCACAGCGTATAGCCCAAGGCCACCTCATCAAAGTTATGGCTACGCAGGAGCGGCGGCTGCTCCGGCATGGCGTTTCTGGTCATGTTTGGGCGTCCCATACCCTCATCCCCCTAAACCGATTTGACAGACATGAGCTTCCATTTCCTTATACATGCCTTGCCTGCGGATGCACTCGTAGAAATCGACTTCCCAACCGTCAAAATCCGGCCCATCCACACAGGCGAACTTGGTGGCGCCGCCAACTGTAACCCGGCAGCCGCCGCACATTCCCGTGCCGTCTATCATAATAGGATTGAGAGAAACGCCGGTGGGGATGCCCCGTGGCTTCGTTAATCCTACAACTGCTTTCATCATGGCTAACGGCCCGATGGCAATGGCTTCATCGTAGATATTTCCATCATCCAGCAGTTTGCTCAAGACATCGGTAACAAAGCCCTGAATCCCGGCCGTACCATCGTTGGTGACAACGTGAATATTTTCACAAATCTCGCCAAAAAGATCCTCCAAAATAACGAAATCCGAACTTCTGCCGCCTAAAATGACATCAACCCGTGTTCCGATACTGGCGTATTGACGCAATTGTGGATAAAGAGGAGCAGCGCCAACGCCTCCTGCAATTCCAATGACCCTTCGGCAAGCCTTCGGTTCAACGGGGCGTCCTAGCGGACCGGCGAAATCCAAAAGATATTGGCCTTCTTCCTTCTGACTAAGCAACTTGGTGGTAAAACCGACAACTTGATAAATGACCGTGACTGTTTCTTGTTCTCTGTTGAAGTCCGCAATCGTTAAAGGGATTCTTTCCCCGTTGTCCTCTACCCGCACCATGACGAATTGTCCAGGTTCACATTTCCGGGCGACATACGGAGCATGAATGACCATCCGTTCAACGATGTCGTTAAGTTTGTCTTTCTGTACAATCCGATACATAATCACGTCTCCTTATCGGCTTTTCGTATTCTTACATTATATAGTCAACCAATCTATCTGCCAGTGACATATATCAACAGCCCCATAAGAAAAACGGATGCCCGGAAGCATCCGCTATGCATAAACTTACATTCACCTACTTTTACACCGCAAACAGGGTTACCTCTCTTCCTTCAAAAGCGGGTACCACTCCTTCCCCTTTCCGTCGGCAAGGGAAGCCTCTTCCAAATGAACGGCAGCGTTAGGATCCTTATCTCCTTCCGGATAAATCCGGATCAACGGCTGACCCTGGGGAAAAGATGACTCCGTTTCCGCTACCAGGCGGATCCGCCCGGCCTTTTGCCGGAACTGCAGAATGGATACCCGGGGATCGACTGCTTCCGCTCGGTAACTTCGGCCTGCAAGTCCCGTGAATCGCCCAAAAAGGATTGCCGTATCCGATGTGCCTCCTTGCACACTCAAGAACTCGGTTGCGGCGTCGTTTTCTCTTTTTAAACGAACAACGGGTTCGCCCGCCGCAGCTTTGTGATCCTTTTGTGCAAAAAACAATCCTGGCGGCAGCTTGGCATCGCCGATCCGGGAATCCCGCCTGAGAGCGGCCAGCACGATGGCCGCCAAATCCTTCGTCGTGCCGCCATGCATGAGCCTCGTTTCGCCGTTGCCTGCTGACACCGTCCTTCCGCTAGCACCCAAGAATACCGTCGTCGTAAACGGAGTCGTCTGCCCGTGAGTTCGAGGATGAGACAGACCACCGTTTTTCGTCAGCATTCCTCCTCCATGGTCAGCGGTAAGCAAAATCAGCGAATCCTCCACCAAGCCATTGCGCGCAAGCGCGTCATACATGGTACCGATGTACTGGTCGATTTTAGCCAATGCCCCATAATAGCTCTTGGTGAACCACCCTCTACGGTGCCCAGTATTATCAAGAGATACAAAATGAACAAAGACCAGCGAAGTATCCTTGGCCTGGGACGAATCGCAGTACTCGACAAATTGCTTCGTGATTTCGGAATCCTTCCCGAAGTGCAGGCTCGTTCCCTCTTCCGGTTCGATCAGCCCGTTGGCGAAAGAGGCCCAGCCAGCAAATACGGCGGTTTTTCTGACTGGCAGCTGCTCTCTCAGTTTTTTGAACAAGGTTGGATAGGGAGCACCCTCCGAGTACGCTTTGGATGCGACGGTCTTATTGCTCACCTGATGCTTGCTGTAATCGACACCGGTCAGCATCGATTCCCAATTGGGAGCTGATTTGGAGGGCAAGGTCGTGCGCACCGTATAGCTGACTGCCCCTTGTTTCAATATTTGCTTGATTCGCGGAATGTGCAGCCGGCTGCCGACCTCTTCCTTTTTGCCTGTCAGACTAGGGAAGTACGGCGCGGAATCACTCACAGAAATGCCCGCTCCGTCGATCCCGAATACAATTACCCGTTTATAGGGGAGAATCTCCAGTTTTTTTGCAAGCTCCTCCTGCTTCTGTTTCGGTAGCCTTCTTGCCAAGCCAAGATCCGCCGCCGTAAAATAACCATCCTTATTCAGATCAAGGGTGTCTTTTGCATGAATGGTAACGGTTTTCCCATGAGTCACGAGGCTCTTCACCGGGATCTTCCTGCCGCCTGCTTCAAATTTTGCGGAATCAATGGCAAACTGTCCGGAACCGGAAGGCGCGACTGTCCGGAAATAAAGCTCGCAAACCCGGGAAGCGCGATAGCTGGTAGATGCGTAATGCCGCGCCCCCTTGATTTTCAGCAGCAAACGCCCTTTCTCCGATGCATCAGGTGTTCCCGATATTCCCGTCGCCCTGACAAAGGTGAATTTAGTGGGATCGTAGGATAGCGCCATTTGAATCCGGCCGATGGCCGTATACATATCAGGCGTTTTCAGGTGCAGCGTTAAGCGGAAATCCGCGCCTTCCGAGGTGTGTTCCGCTCCAAGAAGCGAAAGCTCGCCGCGGAATGACTCCGGTCCGTTCCCCCATTTGATTCGGTTTAGATGAAGAAATGAAAAAGGAGCATGGTGCGCCTTATGATTCTTCTCCTCCATAGCTGCTACCGGAACCGCATGGGCCGGGTTTTTCGGCAGTTTTTCTTCCTTGCCGACGGATTTACCCATCAGACTGCTTGTTATCAACCCGGCAGCGATCCAAACGACGAGCAGAATGAAAACTAGTTTTTGAGCGGTGGAGTTGGACATTGGCGCGCACCTCTTCTTCATCGTAAGTCGGCTTCCATGCGGATGAGACTCTCTCCTTGTACTCCCCCATTTTGCCCTGAAGTATGCGCAGGCCATGTAATCCGTCATATTTGTCACGAAAAGACATGACATTTTCTCATGACAAACTGTACTGGCTGATGAAGGGCCATTTCGATAAGATGAGCAGAGTAGGAGCGATATACATACTCAAGAAGAGAGATAGGATGGGGAGTTCGTATGAAGAAGTGGAACGGATCCTGGCAGATCGTCTTGATCCTGCTGGCCGTCATTAGCCTTGGAGGCTGCAAAATGGAAAAATCGACGGAGTCGAAGGAATTGAACCTGCAAACAGATGGCGTCGCACTGTTGGACATCCAGTCAGGTCCGGGGGATTTAGTGATCGCGGGAGACGAACATGCCACCAGCATCACGGCCAAAGCGGAAATCGTAAGACAGGGGCTGGGAAAAGGTCAAGGCTATACCTTCAAACTCGACAAGGATGGGGACATCGCCAAATTGACAGCCGATACGAAAGGCGGCTTGATCATCCTGCAAAACACCCGGATCAATGTCACCGTAACCGTTCCGGTTGGCCTCGCGCTGCGGGTCAAAGACGGCTCAGGTGATCTTCATATCGAAAACGTAGCCGGCGGCTTGGAAGTGAAGGACGGCTCCGGGAATATCGAACTGCGAGACGTTCAGGCGATATCGGCTATCCATGACGATTCCGGAAACATCATTTTGGACGGAACTTCGGGAAATATCGATCTGCGTGATGGATCCGGTGATTTAACCGTAAGCACCCATACCGGGAACTTGACAATCAAGGATGACAGTGGCGATATTCGCCTGCAAGGTGTCCACGGCAATATCAGCGTAAACGACGGCAGCGGCGGTCTAGCCGTGAATTCCGTCAAGGGAAATGTTTGGGTCAGCGACGGCAGCGGCGACATTGCCATTGACGAGGTGGAGGGGAATGTCACCATCGCCAATGACGGTTCCGGACAATTGGCAATTCATAATGTTACCGGCACGGTGACGAAATAGCGTTATCCCGCGAAAAAAAGCACAGAGCGTCCGATACGGAAGCGCTCTGTGCTTTTGGGTTTGATTTGCTCTGTTATAATGGCAAGCAGGCCGGGCTACTAAGCTTAGCCTTGGCTGCCGATGAACACGTAACGGGCGATGATCAGCACTGCGAGAATCCACATGAGCCAGTGGACTTTGTATTTGTTTTCGCCTTTTTCACGCAGGTTGGCAACTGTGGCAAGAATAACATAGGACAGGATGCCGAAGGAGATACCGTTGGCAATGTTGTAAGTGAACGGCATAAAAGCGACGGTGAAGAAAGCCGGAATGCCGTAAACCAAGTCGTTGAAGTCAATGTCTTTCACAGCTTGCATCATCAGTACACCGACGATGATCAGGGCTGCAGCCGTAGCGCCGGAAGGAATCAACGCGACGACAGGAGCAAGGAACAGGGCGAGCAGAAAGCAAACGCCGGTGGAAATGGCGGTCAAGCCGGTGCGGCCGCCTTCGGCTACGCCTGCCGCGCTTTCTACAAATACGGTGGTCGTACTAGTACCCAGGAGAGCGCCACCGCTGACTGCGACAGCATCGACGATCATCGCTTTACCTACGCGCTTGCGGCCTTCTTCTACGTTTTTCATAAAGCCGGCGCGGGTTGCGGTGCCGACCAAAGTGCCGAAGGTGTCGAATAATTCAACGAAAGTAAAGGTCAAAATGATGGAGATCAAACCGGTATGGATGACGCCATTCCAGTCGAAGTGAGCAAAGTTCAGCTTGGAGAAGTTGGGAACCCAAGGGGTTGCCGGATCGTTCAGGCTGTCAAACTTGGTGTAGCCTAGAATGATGGAAACCAGCGTGGACGCGAGAATCCCGATGAGGATACCGCCGCGTACGCGGAGAACCATGAAGATGGCGATAAGGGCAAGAGCAATCAGGGTAATTTGTACGTCATGGCTCTCGAGAGAACCCATATGAATGACCGATTCAAAGCCGAGCAAATCGGTAAATTTACCTTTGGTCACTTCGGTTACTGCAGTTTCCGTAGCGATGGTCATAATGCCGCTGTTCTTCAAGCCGATGATGGTGATGAACAACCCGATCCCGACGGTAATCGCATTTTTCAAAGAGTCAGGCACAGCAACGAGAAGCATCTGGCGAACTTTCGTAACCGTGAGAATGATGAAAATGATACCGGAGATGAAAACAGCCGTTAAGCCGATTTCCGGAGTGATGGGATGTTTGCCGCCTTGCGAGCTAAGAACGACTGTTGCAAAGTAAGCATTGAGCCCCATGCCAGGAGCAAGGGCGACTGGGAAGTTGACGAACAAACCCATCGCTGCCGTGAAAATACCTGCGGCAAGAGCCGTTGCCAGGAATACGCCGTACCAATCAAGACCTGCACCGCTCAAAATGTTCGGATTGATCGCCAAAATGTAGGCCATCGTCATGAACGTGGTAAGACCTGCAACAATCTCCGTGCGAATGTTCGATCCGCTTGCCTTTAGCTTGAATAACCGTTCCATTCTTCGTAATTCCCCCCGTAATAAAATGAAAAATGAAAAGCAAAAAGCCGGCATCCGTGAGTGAGGGCGCCAGCTTCCGAACAAAGTAATAGAAGTCTGCGGATACTCGCCGCTTCCGTAAAATTCCCAGAAGATCAGTGAAGTATTCGCATGCTCCGTTCCTTCTTCGTAGCCAGATCATTTACGGTGATCTCGTAGAGACTTCCAGGCCCATTCCCGGAATTATACGAAAAAAGCACTATTCATTTTCATTACTCATTCTAAAGGCAGAGGGCGAATTTTGTCAATGCAAAAAACGAACATTCAACGGCAAAATATTTGTGAACCTACGTCTTTAAAACGAGAATTTTCTGCTTTTGCCCTCAAACATCCCCATTTCCTCCCAGTAATACGTACGCTGACAATCTGCTTGTTATTCGTAAATTAGAGTTAATCTTTTTAAATGATCGCTATCATAAAGCTGCAAACCTGAATGATAACGATAGCTGGAACCAAAATTGCGGGACGAACAGGCATGAAAGGTGCGGCGTAACCGGAGAAAAGAGCGGAGGTGAAACGTTCGCAGGGACTTCCAACCTACAAAATAATCCCCACCATTCGATCTGCTCCGCAAGATCATACTCGAGCTAATTATAAAGCATATTTGATATCCACATTAGGAATCACGATTAGGAATCACTCGATCTATTTGTCTTTGCTCGGGGATCTTGCCGTTTTTGCCGTGTTATTGGCGATTTGGTCGAAATTTCCGTATTATTCACTAACTAGAAAATATTGGGTAAACATATACAAAGAACTATTTAATAGTAATATTTTAGAAGTTATAGTAATTTTTAAAGGCGTTCCCATAAGCCGGGCAAGGCGAATTTAAGAGATTGATAGGAGGTATTGTGATGGAAGTGATCCGCAAGTATCTTTCGTTCTGGTTTCTGTTGCTTGGCATCGCCGGTTTTCTTTATGTCTGGTTCGGCATTCCCCGGGAACCGGAAATCGATAAACTGTGGTATCTAGTGGCCAAGCTGTTGGCCTATGGATGCATTCTCGGATTTATCGCTTTCTTCCCCAATCGCTTCAAATACGGACACCTGATGGTCTATCTTCCCTTCCTCATCTTTTTGGGATACCTCATCCCCCGCGTCAGCTTTTTCGGCGTAACCGGCAATGTAATTGTTACTAACTTCAAATCCGTCGGAGAATGGTATACACTGCTCTACCTCCTTGTCGTCCAGATGATCAACCTCACGGTTTCTTTCGCATACCGCATGGGAGGCGGCACCTCGGGCCGGACCATCAAAATCTCCCTGCTCGCCACCATCACCCTCTTTTCCGGATTTCTGGATCTCGCCTTCTACACCATCAACCCGGTGGAAGTCCCTGCTGGCGGACTCATTTACGCCCATCACATCACCATAATCGTCGGTCATGCTCTTTCGTATAATGAGACCATCATCTTCGCTCTATGCCACATTCCGCTGTTCCTGCTGGTTCTGTTTACGCCTTTTGATAAAATAATCAACTCCATTTCCGCGCGAGTGCAAAACCGCAGCCGTTCGAAAAGGGAACTCTTTGCGGCATCCGGAACTTCTTCGGCTCAAGGCTGACCATGAACGATCGAACCGCCGCATGGACTGCCGCATTCGGACGTGTTCGGGAAAAGGTGAAGCAGCCGGGTATTCTAGCCTTTTTCCGCAATATCGGGGTCACCTTCGTCTTTAAAGGGTTATCGCTAATCCTGACGCTGATCATTTCCGTGGTTTGCGTTCGGGAATTCGGAGCCGCTTTATGGGGACGAGCCGCACTAATCGGCAATCTGGCGGGCATCCTCTACATCCCCCTCACCTTCGGCTTCTATTACGGTGTCGTCAAGCATCTTCCTTTGGCCGAAGATAAGGAAGGACGAGAATTGATGGGTACGGCACTGGCGGGAAACTTGGTCTCAACCGCGGGACTGGGCCTACTCTTTCTCCTCGTCGGGTCTGCTGCCGAACGTTCCTTCGGTTTGTCCGCAGAGGTGTGGAGTTGGGCTATCGCACTTGCAGCCAGCATCAATCTGTACATCCTGGCGGAATCATTCCTGCGGGGCAAGCAGCGGTTTCTGCTGATCGGGTCTTTCAAGCTTTATGCCTCTCTGCTCTCGCTGGCCGGTGTGCTGTTCGGGTTGTACGTGCTGGGAATCCGAACATTGTCCGCCTATGTATGGCCCACCATAGCTTATAACCTGCTGTTTTTTGCGGCGGGTATCGGAGTGAGCCGCCCTTTCTCCTTTCGCGTCAGCCGCCAGGCTTGGCAGAAACTGTTCGCTTTCGGTACCTTCACGATGCTGAGCTCTCTCGTTTCCGCCCTTTTGTTTACCGGCGATCTACTATTCGTCGCCCGTTTCGGCACGGATGAAGACGTCGGCGTCTATTCCGTTTACCAGAGCACGATCCGCTCCTTATGCACCATTTTGTTTCACGATGTGTTCGCCGTCGTCTTTCTGCCGATGATCGCCGGCAAGGACAAACGCCGGGTCGACCGCGCCATCCGGCGTTACTTTTTCCCCATCGCTGCTGGCATTGGAGCCGCTGCCGCTGTCATCGCGACGGGCCTAGTGCTGCTGTACGGGGGCGTTTTCCCGCTGAAAGGGTTATATGTGGCGCTCACCGCCGGCGGCATCTCCTTGAACATCATGTATCTACTGACGGTTTCGGTGGTTTCTCTCGACGGCGTCCGCGCGGCGCGGCTCGCTTTTCTCGCCCTGGCAGTTCCTTTGCCTTTTCTGCTCGCGCTGCAGTATTTCCTGATCCGGCAATGGGGTCTCACGGGCGGCATGGTTTCCGTTTTGCTGCTCAATGCCGTTCTGCTCGTCTCGCTTCGTATTCTGCTCCGGTTTCGCTATCCCGCTTGGCAAGGAGGGAATTCGTAATTGATTTCATACAGTATAGTCATACCGACTTATAACAACAAACGGTTGCTCGCCAACACCCTGGAAGCGCTTAATTATCAGACGGGTTTTGACCCAGGGAGCTATGAAGTGCTGGTAGTGGATGACGGCTCCGACGATGAAACGGAAGCGTTCATCCGGGACATCCCCAGCGCCTACGCTTTCACCTATCTTTATATCCCCCGCTCCGCCAATTCCTGCCGAGCTCGGGTGCGTAATGCCGGATGGAAGCAGGCGAAAGGACGATTCATCCTTTTTCTCGACTCGGATATCGTTGTCGCACCCGACTATTTAGCCGACCTGGATAGGTATTTTCAAAGGAATCCGGATCTGTTGGTCTGTTCGTTCCGGTACATGCTAAGGGAGACGATCAACCAGGACGAACTGCGCAGTGGAGAGTTGTTCCGGCGAAACTTCCAGACGCTAGAGTATTTAGAAGCGCGCCATTTCGATTGCATGGTGTCCGGCTTCAACGTCGCGGCGTTAAAAATTCCGTGGCAATTCGTCTTTTCATGCAGCATGGCTCTTTCCCGGGAACATTTGAATGAACTTGGCGGCTTCGACGAGGGCTACATGGGCTGGGGAATGGAGGACACGGATATCGGCTACCGCGCCCATCACATGGGTTTGCCCATCGTCTGCCACATGGGGATGACGGCGCTGCACCAATTCCATGGGGAAGCCTTCGGGGATTTGAAAAGCTATAAGAAAATGCAGGACTGGGACATCAACATCACCCGCATGTACCGGATCTACCCGGAACTGCAGCGGGAGCTGCCCCGCCGCTCGGTGAATATCGCCTATTTCACCCGCCGGGTGGCGCAAATGCTGATGCGTAAAGAAAACAAACGGAGCAATTACGTTATCGAGGTCCGGGAGAAAGCGGAAATCCCCGACGCAAAAGAGCTCATATCCGCCCTTGCCGCGAAGCGCGGATACTTGATCATCGTCCAAGATGAATCGGAGGATGCCGACTTTCATCTTTGGATTCAGCTGCTGGGCTATACCGAAAGCGAGATCCGCTATTTCCCCCGTTCCTTCCAGTTTGAACGGCAGGCGGTGCGGCGGTATCACAAGTCGGTATTTTCCATCCGGCGAAGCTTCCTGCTGATCTACCGCTGCTTGAAATTGGTCATCTGGAAACTGGAACAGCGGGTTCGACATGAGGCTGCCCAACCATGATAACTTCCCACGTCTGGAAGAACCCTTTTTCTTTCGTTCACCCATTCGGCAAAGAAAAGGAGCGATGGTGATGCATGCGAGCAAAAACACGTTGAATTTGGATAAGCCTGTTTCTCTCCCAGAGACGCTCGGACTGCTTTTCGTTCAGCTGCGCCCCCGGCAATGGACGAAAAACCTGTTGGTCTTCGGCGCCCTCGCCTTCTCTACGAAAAAGCTTGATTGGGACAATCTTCTTCAGACCTGTGCGGCATTCGTGCTCTTTTGCCTAATATCCGGGAGCGTTTACATCATGAACGATTACATGGACCGGGAATCCGACCGTCTGCATCCCGATAAAATTAAGCGCCCGATGGCTTCAGGCCGGCTAAATCCCGCTCTCGCCCTATCCGTCGGTGCAGGCTTGCTGACCATATCACTCAGCGCCGGCTTCTATCTGAGCATAGCCTTCGGTTATCTACTGCTCGTTTATTTTACGCTGAACGTACTCTACAGCCTGAAGCTTAAGCACGTGGTGATTCTGGACCTGATGGTCGTCGCCTCCTGCTACGTGCTGCGGGCTGTGGCCGGAATCATCGTGCTGGACGCCATTCTCACGCCCTGGTTCATGATGTGCGTGTTCCTGCTCTCGCTGTTTCTCTCGATCGGTAAAAGGCGTCACGAACTCCTGCTGCTGGAGTACCGGGGCGGCGCCCACCGCCGGGTGCTGGATCATTACTCGGAGCCCTTGCTTAATCAGATGTCCGGAGTCGTTACCACTTTGACGATCATCAGCTATTCCTTTTACACATTCATTTCGGCCTACCCCATCTATATGATGCTGACCATTCCCATCGTCATTTACGGGATGTTCCGCTACCTCTATCTCATCCACGTGCTGGGTAAGGGCGGAAAGCCGGAGACACTGCTGTATGAAGACAAGGGGATACTCGCCTGCATCCTCCTCTTCGGCGTATCCGTTCTCTTGATCGTGAATGCGGCACCTTTGTAAAGGGTGGGGATTGAGGACAAGATGGCAATAAAAAAGGCAATCTACGGGAGATTCCGGGGATTGCCAAACCGTTGAGGATCTCAGATTCCGCCTGCAAGCGGAGGAAGAGGTCCTTTTTTTGAGCTAGATTCTCTTATAGACTTGGATTTCCATTCAAGCTCTTAAAATGTTGGATTATATGCACCTTTTGATAGCAAACAGCTCCGAATCCAAACAAATGTTGGATAAATAGCATGATTTTCGCCTTGCAGTTGCGTTTGAGGCACAAAATCCTTCACGAAATCCAACATTCTCTCTTTAAAACCGCTCCCATTTGAAAAATCCTACACGTTTTCCAACTTTTTATCCGAAACGAATATTCTTCGGCAAAGGGTACTTTGAACTTGCCTTTTCTAAATGCCACCTTACATTTTTGAAGCCTCATACTCCACTTTCTCTTTGCCGCTGCCGTCGGTTTTCATGCGATAACAGTTGTGGTCACTATAAAAATAAATCCATGACCCGGATACGTGCAGATTTTCAATTATGTCCTCTTCATCCAACTTTGTTTTCTTGGAGCCATCCGGCTTAATCCTGTATAAAACATCCTTATCTCCGGAAACCAAGTAGTACACCCATCCTTCTCCCATTTCAATCCATTCAGGAGTATCATCCGAAACCAGTCTTTTCGATGAACCGTCGGTTTTCACCTTATAGATGGCGCCAGATTTATCCATATTGGCATAGTAAACGGTATTTCCGCTAGCAGAGATATGCTCGGCTTCATCATCCGCAACCAAAGAAAAACCGGTTCCATCCGTTTTTATTTTATACAGTTTGTTCTCGTCATCCAAATTGCTGAAAAAAAGATAGTCACCAGATAATGTTAGGTTTTCGCTGCTTCCCTCATTTACCATTATCTCATCTATTTTCGGGAATTCATCACTAAGATCCGAATCCTCGCCAAAAAGTTTATGTTCTTTACCGTCAACATTTGACTTATAGGTAAGATTCGAATGAATCCGAATTTCATTCGCCTTATTCCGTTTCGTTTTTTTAATCTGATCATCATCCGTTATGTAATAGATCCAGTTATTGCTTACTACCGCTTCGTTTGCGCCAACAGGAGAGATATAAAACACCGAATTATCCTTCATATCTGTCCTGAATATACCGCTTTTGCCAGCGTCGTAAGACCATACCGACTTATCTTTGGCCGCGCAACCGCTTATCATTACCCCACACAAAATCCCTACTAATATGCTGCCGAATATTCGTTTTGAAACGTAAAAAGATTGCCTATTCATTTCATTCTCCTTCCGGATGCCTGTACTTTGCGGTTATGCAATGTGTACAAAATCATAGTAAATTCTACCATATTTTGTTGAATTGAAGGTAGGAAAATTCCGCAAAAAAACTCCCTTTATGCGATAACCGCAGATAGAAGGGAGTTTGCCCAGTCGGCCATGCCTATTCATTTATATCAATTTCATTTTCGATCCCTTTTTTTCTGGCACGATATGCCACTTCAATTCCAAAAAATAAGGAGGAAAATAGTCCATCTGCAACCAAGAATATTTGCCATCCGGCAGCAAGGTCCCGATAAGAAGCTCTTTCTTCAGGTTAAGTCTCATGATCTCTTTTCCGCTTCTGACCGTGTATCCTTCATGAATCTGAGCATAGGCGTGTTCAATTGAAAATTCCTCTCCTTTTTCCTGCTCGATTTTTTCCAGGAGAGATTGCAGGTTTTGTTCCTTTCGTTCCCATTCTGCCGCCCAGCAAAATCCATCTAAATGACTATCCGGTTTCCATGTCTTCATCTGATTTGTCCTCCCATGTCCCAAACTAAGATGTCACTTACTTAGAAAGACAGTACGAAAGCAGTGAGAGTTACCCGACTTTTGAACGATTCGACAAAAAAAGTCGAACAATGGAGAAATTCCACTGTTCGACTTTATTCTTATAAATGTAATTCACTTTTTCTTAGAAGATGCCTCTACTCCCACTCAATCGTAGCGGGCGGTTTCGATGTTACGTCGTAGACGATGCGGTTGACGTTGTCCACTTCGTTAACGATGCGCACCGAGATTTTCTCCAGCACGTCCCACGGGATGCGCGCCCAGTCGGCGGTCATACCATCGATAGAGGTGACGGCGCGGATGCCGACGGTGTAGGAATAGGTGCGGGTGTCGCCCATGACGCCGACGCTCTTCATATTGGGCAGAGCGGTGAAGTATTGCCAAATCTCCCGGTCGAGGCCGGCTTTGGCGATTTCATCCCGCAGGATGGCGTCGGATTCCCGGACAATGGTCAGCTTTTCTTCCGTCACTTCGCCCAGTACGCGGATGGCGAGACCCGGACCCGGGAAAGGCTGCCGCCATACGATGGCATCCGGCAAGCCTAGCTCGGAACCGACTTTGCGCACTTCATCCTTGAAAAGAGCTTTCAGCGGCTCGACCAGCTGGAAGCGCATGTCTTCCGGCAGACCGCCCACATTGTGGTGGGACTTGATGGTTTGCGCCGTGGCCGTTCCGCTTTCGATGATGTCCGTATAGAGAGTGCCTTGGGCGAGGAAATCGAATTCGCCGAGGGCAACCGATTCTTCTTCAAAGGAGCGGATGAATTCGTTGCCGATAATTTTCCGCTTTTGCTCCGGATCGTCCACTCCCACCAGCTTGTCCAGGAAGCGCCGCTGGGCGTCGATTTTCACCACGTGCATGTCGAACTTGCCGACAAAGGTGTCCATAACGCTTTCCGCTTCCCCTTTGCGCAGCAAGCCGTGATCGATAAACATACAGGTCAGTTGATCGCCGATGGCTTTATGGATGAGCGCCGCTACAACGGAAGAATCTACCCCGCCGCTGAGTGCACACAGAACCTTGCGGTCTCCCACCTGAGCGCGAATTTCTTTTATCGTGTCGTCGATGAAGCTTTCCATGTTCCAGTTGCCATCGCATTTGCAAATCTCATACAGGAAGTTGCGAATCATCGCGTCGCCCTGCAAGGAATGCTTAACCTCCGGATGAAACTGGACGGCGAACATTTGCTTCGCGGCATTCCACATGCCGGCGATAGGCGCATGCTCCGTGCTGGCCGTTAAAACGAAACCCTCGGGGAGCTTTGTCACCATGTCGCCGTGACTCATCCACACCTGCTGCTTCCGATCCATGCCGTTCGTGAGGAGACAAATGTCTTCAAAATCCACCATCGCCTTCCCGTATTCCCGTTTGGCGGCGCGGCTGACTTCCCCCTTCAATTGATGAGCGATAAGCTGCATGCCGTAGCAAATGCCCAAAATCGGGATGCCCAGTTCGTATACCGCCGGGTCTACCTTGGGGGAATTTTCCTCATATACACTGGAGGGACCGCCGGAAAAAACAATGCCCTTCGGCGCCAGTTCACGAATGCGTTCTATGGACACGTTATAGGGCAAAAGCTCGCTGTATACCCCCAGATCCCGGATCCGCCGAGCGATCAACTGGTTGTACTGGCCGCCGAAGTCCAGAACGACGACGATTTCATTCGGTTTGCTCAACTTTGAGACCTACTTTCTCCTCGATTTTTATGTCATTATATTTTACCCATTCTATAGCCGTCAAGGAAAGGGGGGTTGGAAAAGGCTTTTGCAAAGAGTCCGGGAAGGAATACGTCGGTTTTTGGACAAATAGCCATAGGCATCAGTTTGAAATAAAGGTATAATTTTCAAAAAAAAGAAAACAGCAAACAGCGAAATGATGCGAAAGCGGGTGCAGAATATGGCGTTTACCGGTCTCCGGTTGTCTGGAGTCGGCAAAAAATACGGAAGCCGGACGGTTTTGCAGGATATCGGCTTTGAACTCGAAAACGGGAGCATCATGCAAGTCAAAGGCCGCAACGGCTCCGGCAAGAGCACCTTGCTGCAAATCGCTGCCGGAGTCTCTTCCCCCACTGCCGGAGAGCGTGTTATCTCCACAGTCCCAGAGAAGCGGATCATCACCGGATATGCGCCTGAACGTTTCCCACGGCTGAGGTTTTCTCCGGAAGAATACTTGCTCCTGATGGGCCGGATGCGGGGAATGGATGCCGGCTTATTGAAAGAGCGGATTCATCAGCTTGCGGAGCGATTAGCTCTGCCCTTGAAGAAGAAGCGCGTAGACATTCTGTCCAAAGGCACCGCACAAAAAGTCAATCTTGTGCAAGCCTTTTTGCAGCCGCCGGATCTGCTTGTTTTGGACGAGCCCTTCTCCGGTTTGGATACCGGCGCTCAGGAGACGCTGATTCGACTTATGGATGAATGCCGAGAGCTAGGAGCCATCATCCTGTTGACCTGCCACGAAGAGACCGGTGCGGAAGGGCTTGTGGATCGCATCCTTCTGCTCCAAGAAGGGATGATCGTTGCCGACCGGACATCGGGCGCGGATGCGGACGATGGGATCAACGCAATGCCCGGTTTGAAAGCATCCGGGACGGGATCGGATAAGACGGTAACCAGCATTGCGAGCGATCCGATTGAAGAAGCTGGGCGGATGGTGGTGCGGTTCAGGAAAAAAGCTGGCCCCGGAAATGAAACGGACTTTGATTGGCCAGCCGAAAGGAGCGGCATTTATTCGGTGTCGCAAGATGGCGAAACCGTTACGGTCCTCGTTAGCCGCGCTTCCTGCGATTCCGCAATTGCAGCGATCCTGAGACACGGCGGCTCTGTTCTGCAAGTTATCCAAGCAGCCGAGTCCGAAAGGAGCGAAAAACCGCCTCTATGATTCCTTATCTGACCTATTTGTTCAAGGCTTATACCCGCACCTATCGTTTTATCGGGCCTGTCTGTCTTTTTCTGATTACGGTCTTCTTTCTATATGCCGTCGAGCCCAACCCGGTAATGAGCAGTTATGCCATAACCGCAGTCGCCTTGTTTCCAGTATCCGCATGGTTTGCCTTTGATATAGCACGCATGGAGCAGAAAGCCCAGGAGCAAATCAGTTATTTGGCCCTCGGCAGCCTTCCGGTTTATTTGGCGGGGAAAATCGTCATCGCCTGGTTCCTCTCCATCTGCATGACGGTTGTTGCCCTGGTTACTCCGCTTATTCTTGACGTATTCAGCGAGCCTGCGACTCCGGCTATGCTGGCCGTCGCCTTCGTCTCCCATATTCTTGTGGCTCTGGCCGGGATAGCCGCAGCAGCATGCTTCTCACTCTTACGAAAAACGAGTACCGCCGTGGGCGGTTTGGCTATCGTCCTGCTCCTGTCAGCTTCACGAGGCGGCATGGCGGACAGTCTTTCCGGCGGCTGGAAGCTGCTCAAGTGGCCGTTTCTCCCGGTATACGAGCTTTCCGCCGTTTGGTTCAGCGACAATTTAGGACGCTTATCCGACGCGGTCACGCCTCTGCTAGGACTCCTTGCATATACCGTCATCTATTTTCTCCTCTACGGAGGAATCGCGCGAAAACGGGCATTTTAGTTAAGTTGAATCATTCATCTTCTATTGTTCCACCACCTGAAATAGAAAATCCCGGTCCATTGCGGGCCGGGATTTTTCTATTTTACCGCTTATGGCGAGCGATGCTGGTTGCGCCTAATGCGGCTATCTGATCTTTTAGCGAACCGGTTGGCGCCATTCTGCTGTCAAACCTGATGGCATCGGTCAAAAGTGCCAGCTCCGTCAGCGCCTTTCGGCAATCCATATGGATCTCGACGCGGCTTGTTACGTACTCCTGCAGCGTTTCCGACGGTTTTTTTTGTCCATAGCGGCGGAAGATTCTGCGCCAACGGCGTTCCAGCTCTTTTTGCACGGACTCGTTATAGAGACGATAACCCGCACTGGTGATCAAACGGGGAGAGTCAGCCTCATCTCCATAGGTTGGGACAATCGGCTTCCGGTTGGTCACAACGCGCTGGATAAGAAAAGTGATCAGCAAAACCGTCAGCAAACCGGCCGTGGCAAAAAGATAGGGAAGGGCTGCCGAAGTATCGGCTAAACCGCTAAGATGACGCCCGGCCTGTGATAGCCAATCGCCCATGGTTCGAAACGGATTTTTCCAATCCGTCAAATAGAGGTTAATGAGAAACCCGTCCAGCTTATCTTTTGCGGCTTCCTCCCAGCCCTTCCAGCCCGGCTTGCCATGATCGGCACCTTCGTTTGCCGGAACTCCGATTGCGGGGACAGCAGTCGAAGCGTCCTTACTCTCCGCTGTTCGGGCCGGTGTCGGATCGAAAGACACCCACCCTGCGCCGGGGAAATAAACCTCTACCCAGGAATGGGCATCCCGATTGCGGACCGTTACTGCATAAACCGGTTCTTCCGGCGTGCCGGTTGATAAATCTGCTGTTGAAAGCGTAGTTGAGGTTACCGAAGGAGCGAAGGAGCCTGTGGCTGGGGATTCGCCGCCGTTTATTGCGCTGCCCGGAGCACTGCCTGTCGTCTCCCCCGGCGCGTAGCCTTTAACCCAACGGGCAGGGATGCCTTCCGCCCGCAGCAAGACCGCCATAGCCGTGGAAAAATAATCGCAATACCCTGTTTTGGTATTGAACAGAAAATCATCGACAAAATCAGCATCTTTGTCCGGCATTTTCGCTTTGTCCATGCTGTAAACATACGTTTTGGATAGATACTCCCGAACTGCCTCCACCTTGTCATAGGGGTTATCGAAACCGACGGTGATCTTCCTGGCCAACTCCTTCACCCGCTCCGGGAGAGTATCGGGCAGTTGCAAATTGGTCGAAGCCACTTCGAGAGGATAGGCATCCCCGGCATGGCGCAGCGCTTCGGGGTCCCTGTCGGATAGGGCGGAGACAATCCGGTAAGAAGCGAGAGAATCCAAACCCGTTCCAGTTGGGAGAGTGAAAGCCGTAGCATCACCCTCCGCCTTCACCTGGGACGCCAATATGCTCCCTCCGCTCTTGGAGCGCAGAGAATCCGCAGCCACGATGACGCCACCGGCAAAGAGCCGGTCATTCGGGGCGCCGTCGGCCAGTTGGACTTCCTGCACCACAAGTTCCGGCTGAAGCGTGAGTGAAGACAGTTCCTCATAAAAATAAGCTGGCTGATTCGCGTCTGATGACGAACCGCTCGCGACAACCGGCGAAACATCGCCGGAAGCTGGGGAAACGCCGTCCGTAACGCCGGACGGCTGCAGAGTGTCGGTGGCTGCATCGGCAGGCTGTGTCCAGCCCTTGCCGGTGTATACGCTTTTGCTCTCGCCGCGCCAATAGGTGACGCGGCCGGTAACGGCGGTGAACACGACGCCGTCGTCCGGCGCCACCGGGCCGCCGAGGCGGGAGTCGTCGCCGCCGTAGCCGGTGCGGGCCGCACTTGTGGCAGCGGCAGCCGCTGACGGGCCAGCAGCAGTAGAGCCGGGGATATAGGAGCGGACGGCCGTGCCGATCCGGCTCCAGTCCACCGGCTCGACGGCGCGGGGCTGGCCCATGGCAGCCAGCAGCCCGGCGGCGAAGCAAAGGCCG
>NZ_CBQR020000065.1 GCF_000455485.1 Gorillibacterium massiliense | reverse complement strand
AAGCAAAGGCCGCCGAGACCGGCGGCGGTCAGCAGCCAGCCGGCGGGCCAAGCCCGGCCCGGGCTGTTGGCTGCGCCGTCCGCGGATGCGGCTTCCGCCGCCCAGTCGCGGACCAGCGCCGGCTGCCGCTGCAGCGCGGCCAGCGCCAAGCCGATGGCGACGGCGCGCACTGTCTCCGCCGATGTATCGAGGCCGGTGGACAACTGCAGGAACAGCAGTAAGAACAACACACCGGCGGGAAGCCAGATGATCCTGCGACTCGCCCGCACAAGCCCGTGCAGAACGGAACTTAGCATCAGCCAGCCGAATAGAAAAAACATCGTGCGGTTGTGAAAGCTTATTCCCTCATAATCGCCTCTACGCAGGGAAAACAAATCCTTAAAACAAACATCGAGATAAGAACCGATCCACGACAACGAGGCAAAAGACTCCGGATAGAACAGCAATCCGATAGCGGCAACCATAGCCGCAACCTTCATCATGGTGCGGAGCACGATACCACCCGGAAGCAGATCGATCAGCAAGAAGCTGCCCAGCGCGGCATAAAATATCGCCGATTCCATCACGGAATCGATGAGTGAAAGCCGTAGCACCGACTCCAAGCACTCGCGCAGCAGCAGAAACAATAGACTGGCTGCGGCGAGGCGTTGAATTCCCGTTAGGGATGAGGTCTCCTCTCCCGCTGCCAAGCTTAACGCTTGTCTCATGATGCACCGCCCCCAATCCCTGAGGCGGCAGGCACCGCTACAGCAGCAAAGCTGCAGCCTGCCGCTGCAAAGCGGCTGTTCCAGCCCGCCTGCGTCGGCTGCGCCGTTGCCTCACCGCCGCCTGCTCCCGTGCCGGCCGGTGCCGGGCAGACGACGCTCACGCGTCTGCCGCCACGAGCCAGCGCCGCGCAGGTCGCGACCAGCTCAGCATCGGGCTCCGCCACGACGCAGAGCACCGCCGCTCCTGGCGGCAGCGCGAAGGCATCGTGGCGGATGAGCGCCGCCAGCCCGCCGGGCTCGCCGCCCGGCTGCAGGCCGGCAAGGGCGGCGAAGGCCGCCGGCAGATCAGCCGCCCCAAGAGTGGGCGGCATTACCGTCGTCCGGCCGCTGCCGGCAAAGGCAAAACCCGTCCGGGCGCCGCTCTCCGCCGCCCGCTGCAAAAGCCCCGCCGCCACCGCTACGGCTGGCTCAAAAGCCGCTTCCTCGCTCCAGCCGGAACCGTCGAGAAAGACCATCGCCCAACCCGCCGTTTCGGCTTCCATCTCCCGCACCATCAAATGACCGGCTTTAGCCGTTGCCCTCCAATGCACGTAGCGGAGAGGGTCAGCCGGCCGGTAATCGCGGACATCCGCCGATGGCTGAGCATATAGCGCCAATGGATTCCGGACATCTTGTCCGCCCCCGAACCCGGCGATGTCGGCAGATCTCCCGGGCGCGAAAGGTTTCGGGTAAACGGTCAACGAACCTGCCGTCCCTACAGTCTTCGACAGGCTGAATAAACCGAATACATCTCCCGTCGTCACTTCCACCCGATGCTTGTCGTAGATTCCCCGGGAAATATCGGGAATCTCGTAGCGATATCCCGTTTCCCTGCCCCATTGAGAAAAAATCAATCGGCTCCCCCCGGAAACGACTCGCCCAGAGGATTCGGTCCAAATATCCCGGACAGTCATCCACGACAGAGGCCAAATCTTTCGAAATTGTATCTTCACTTGCACAAAGATCGAGTCACCCGCTGTCGCCGTCTCTGCCTGCAACATGACTTCCCCGCTCAAACCGCGAAGCGCCAAATAAGGGCCTAATAATGATCCAATCAGGAGCAGCCCCAAACTGCCGCACAGAAACCATGGAACAAAGCCGCCTTGCAAAAGACCGGCTGCCAAAGCTCCCAACCACAATATAGCAAGAAGAACAAA
>NZ_CBQR020000064.1 GCF_000455485.1 Gorillibacterium massiliense | reverse complement strand
CCGCTCAAACCGCGAAGCGCCAAATAAGGGCCTAATAATGATCCAATCAGGAGCAGCCCCAAACTGCCGCACAGAAACCATGGAACAAAGCCGCCTTGCAAAAGACCGGCTGCCAAAGCTCCCAACCACAATATAGCAAGAAGAACAAATTGGCTAAACGCCTTTTTCGTCCCTCGTTTCTCTTTCGCCGGATTCAATGAGGCCGCAGCTCTTTGAACCTCTCTTGCGGCTGCCCTTGCTCGTCTCCCCGCTTTTCCGGAATTCGCTTCTATCGCCTTCATCCCGCCGCCCCCTTACACTCTGGGGGAGCGACTCATGCCAGGGACTGGCGTCCGCTCCAGCACATCCGCGATAATGCCTTCCGTTGTCGCCCCCGCCATCCGTCCTTCCAGCGAAAGCTGCAGGCGGTGAGCCAAAACCGGCGCCGCCATGCTTTTCACATCGTCGGGTACGCAGTAGCTTCGCCCGGACATGAACGCTTGGGCTTGAGATGCGCGCATGAGCGCGGCGGAAGCACGCGGGCTGGCGCCTAACTGCACATCTCCTCGCTGCCGAGTGGCGGCGGAGATACGTACAATGTAGTCGGTAAGCCGCTCATCCACATGTACGCCGCGAACCATTCGCTGCATGTCCAGCAGCTCTTCTTTCAAAATAACGGACTTCAGCTTGCCGATCGGGTGATGCTCATGAATCCGCTCCAGCATCTCAGCCTCTTCCCTCAGCCCGGGGTAGCCGAGGCGAATCCGCAGCAAAAAACGGTCCAGCTGCGCCTCGGGAATACCGTAAGTGCCTTGGCAATCCGCAGGATTTTGCGTAGCCATCAGGAGAAAGGGCTGAGGCAGCAAACGGGTCATGCCGTCTGCCGTCACACTTTTTTCTTCCATCGCTTCCAGGAGCGCGGCCTGGGTCTTCGGTGTCGTCCGGTTCAATTCATCGGCAAGCACCACGTTGGCGAATACCGGTCCCTCGCGAAATTCAAACACTTGCAAACGGGAATGATAGACCGAAACGCCTGTAATATCGGACGGAAGCAGATCGGGGGTCAATTGAATCCGTTTAAACTCGCAATCTATGCTGCGGGCTAAAGCGCGGACGAGCATCGTCTTCCCCGTACCCGGCACATCCTCCAGCAAAATATGACCGCCTGCCAAAAGCGCGGCAACGGCTTTTTCCACGGCTTCCCGCTTGCCGACGATCACTTTCTCGACATTTTCTACAATTCGTCCAACGACGGACAGGGTCTGATCCCCGCTCCGGGCAAGAACAGGATTAAGCTGCATGACTAGAAGCCTCCTCTTAAAGATGGATAGCTTCTAGTTTTCCCACCTTCTAGTATTTTACACTCCTGTTCTTGGAAGATTTACATGGAAGATGAGAGCTTGTCGCGGAGCTTGGATGTCAACGGACATCACCCTGCCATCTTTTTGGGAATACGCAGTGATATTCCCACCTAATATATCCACTGCAAGACGCAGCGCTACCCAAAGCTTGCCATCAATCAGCATCATTCGGACAAGAGGCCGCTTCGAATCCCCCTTAATCGGGTCATAGATGTAAACGCTGCGTTCCTTCAGGTTATATTCCACCATTTGTATCCCAAGCCTTACAAACGCCCGGTCGCCGCCATTCCAAATAAGAGTTCCACCAAGCTTTCCAGCCAGCTCTTCCAAAGGAACGGATATGCGGCCGTCCGTTTGATCGTACTCTCCAGCATTCAGCACCCAATCCCTATGATCGATTTTTAGCGTCAGAGACGTCTTATCTGCAGAGTCTGGAACCGTGCCCGGTCCTTTCCCCACCGGTTTAAGCAAAGCGGTCGTATTTGATGCCTCTTTCCCGTTTATCGTGTCAGATGAGGGTGAAGGCTCCGCACCAGGCGTAACGGACACCGCAGCCTCTTCCGGCAATGATATCGTTTCATTGGCGAGAGGTTGGGAATTGATTCTGGTATCCAACGCTGTCTTTGCATAGTTCACGAAGCTGTCGTATGTCATGGCGCGATTCCACTTGCTTTTGGCCAGTCGGAATTGCACCGGTTTGACTTGATCGGTAATGGCCGAGAAGGCATAACCCTTTTCTTTAAAATAGCGAATGATCTCCGGCAGCGCCTTGACCGTTTCCCCGTGTCCCGCGCCATCATGCATAAGGACAACCATGCTGTCCGTCAATTTCGCCTTTTTCACATTTGCGATGATCTCCTTAGCCGGGACGCCTCGGCGGGTTGCGTCGCCGCTGTCCACGTTCCAGTCAAAGGTTCTGTAACAGGCAAGATCCACCAAGTAATAATAGAAAGCGTCAAAATTGGTAGACGTGCCTCCCGGGGCGCGAAGCAGCTGCGGGCGAAACCCGACTGCTTTTTCAAAGGCGTCACCGGTTTTGTCGATTTGATCGATAAAAGTACCATATGAGCTGTACAGCTGACTGTAGACGTGATTGTAGGAATGGTTGCCCAAGGCATGGCCTTCCTTCACTACGCGCTTCGCGATGTCCGGATATCTGGTGATCCATTCACCTACCATAAAAAAAGTAGCCTTGACATCCGCTTGCTTCAATATATCGAGGACTTGAGGGGTGAGCTTGTCGGGACCGTCATCAAAGGTCAAATATACGATGGGCTGTTTTTCCGAGGGCAAGCTCGCGGATTTATTCCCCGGTACATCCACTCTCTCACCGGAACGGAGACGGTCATATAAGGAGTGGGAATATAGGGTAGTTGCCGAAGAAGATTCGCTATCGCCAACAGCGTTGGCGCTGTCGGTGGAAGCAGCCGCAGAGGCTTGCGGGCTTAAAGCGGCCCAGATGAGAAGCAGGGGGAAAACGAGAGCGAAAATACGGTACATTCTGCTGGCTGTGATGAGACGTCCTTCTCGTCTTAGGGAAAAAGCTGGTTTGGATTGGAACGGCATAGACTGGAATCCCCTCCGCAAATATCTATCAATTTTGGTTTGATAGATTATATGAAGAGGATGTGCCGTTATGACAGGCGGGGAGAAATGATATCATGAAGCTAGGTTATTTCAGGGCATGAAGCTAGGTTGTTCCAGGTTAGGAAGTCAGACATGTCCAAATGGCATCCATCGTCTTCGCCAGGTTGGACACACCATCTTGATCGAATGAATTCCATCGGAAATAATCGGGGTGCCCACCGACGATATTCACGGCAGAGCGAATGCGCGGGGCGCCGGGCGACGGCTTCCCAAACCATGTAATCGGGTCGCCAAGACGTCCGGCTTTATGAACGCGGCATACCCGGTTCTGCCAATCCTCGGCGATCCACACCTCAGGAGAACCGACCATAATCACCTTGTCGATGGAGTAGCCTTTATCGTGGAGCATCTTTCCGGCGGCGTAGGCGGCCACCCCTCCCCCGCTGTGTCCGATCAGCACAATTTCTCCGCAACCCGCTGCTTCATAATCCTCGACGATAAAGTCAAAAGCGCGCTTACCGCCGCGATTCCGCAAATATCGGGCATACATATCCCGGCTCACCGCCAGCGCCTGCCGGGCGATAAAGCGGCTATAACCATTTGCCAGCACATCGTCCATAAAGCCGTAAGGGTAAAAATCGGCGGTATGCACCTTGCGCACACCGGCAACGCGGTAGCGCTCAGTCAAATCCTTCATGGCGCCGCTAAAGAAATTCCCCGCCTTCCAAGTGCCGATTCCCGACAAAAAATAAACCGACTTTTCTCCCTCGCGGTTCATCTCCATCGCTTGCCCACCCCACCTTACTTGTTCTGCATACTGCGGCTTTTTTCTCTGATTATAGTCCATTTACGGCGCGCAAAAAACCCGAAACCGGAAAGCTCGGGCTCATGCTTTTTTGACGCTTGTCCTTTATTCTCCATCGATCCGGATGATGCGAAAAGCCGTAAGCACAGAAGCTTGGGCTAATGTTTTTCCGCGGCCGCCAGCACCTGCTGCACATGATCCTTCACCCGGATATTACGCCATTCTTGAATCAAATTGCCTTCTTCATCCACGAGAAACGTGGAGCGCACCACACCCATATACTCTCTTCCGGCCAGCTTCTTCTTCTGCCAAACCCCAAACCCTTCGCTCATCTGATGCTGCTCGTCCGACAACAAGGGAAAGGGCAGCGCATATTTATCCTTGAACTTGCCATGGGTCTTGACGTTGTCCACACTTACACCGATCACTTCGAAGCCCGCCGTCTTCAGCATCGGGCTCATGTCCCGGAAATCGCAAGCTTCTTGCGTACAGGCTGGGGTCATATCTTTCGGATAAAAATAAATGACCAGCTTCTTCCCTCGGTAATCTTTCAGGGAAATGTCCCGTCCTTCCGATGAAGGCAGAGTAAAGTTCGGTACAGGCTTGCCCACTTTCAGCTTCTCTTCCATTTTTTCTTCGCTCCTGGCAGTCGTAATTCCATTCGCCCTATCATAGCCCTCCTGCTCTTCGGAGGCAATGAAGGATTGCACTCCTTCATCAGGCTGCGTGCGAATCATGCGATCGAGAAGAAAAATGCCCATGCAGGAGAGACCGATGGCAAAGACCAAAACCAGAGCAAGAGTCGTCTCCATCCCGTACCCGTCCCAAAAATAGACCAGCTTCTCCCTCCAGGTCAGCTCGCTCATTTGCGGCTTCTTCAAAGGCGCATAACCGATCAACAAGTGGTAGGCGTCATTGACGGCGGCGAAAATCGGTTCCCCCGGCGACGGCTGTTCGTCGGCTTGCAACCTCTTGTATTTTTTCACCATGAGCAAAAATCGTCGCTCGATCTGATCTCTTCCGGCATCCGCCGGAAGCCCGAGAATGGAACATGCCTCCTGCCTCTCCATCGTCTCTATGCCCCCTCGCCTTTTCCATCGGAATAGGTTCAGGGTGAGCAAGATGACCAAACTTTATTCACCGGTTACTTCTACCGATACGCGGAGAAATCCAGCTCGACAATGGGCACGTTGCGGCTTAGCCGGTCTTTAATGCTGTTAATGAATCGGATCAACCCGTCGTCGCGTTTTTCCGGTTCCACTTTCATATTCAGCACTAAATACAAACAAACATCCCGCAAGATGAGAAAAGCAGGGATTTCTTCCAGCCACTCCGCCGGAAGTGGGTTCACCTGCCGGTACCCTTCCCAGAAGCTGCGGAAGAAACCGTCGGCATATGCCTTTCGCTCCGCCTCCTCCTCGGGAGCTGTCCAAGCCATCGTGTAATAGAGCGGAATCGCCAAGTCGTGAACGAACCAATTGTAGGCAGAATCGTCAAAATCAAACACGCGCAGCCGGCCGTTTTCCACAAAGAAGTTGCCCATGTGGATGTCCGTATGGATGAGACCGTATACGTCCCGGTTTATCGGCAATTGGCGCATGCGGCCCATGGCTTCAGTCAACCGGTCAAGGACATACTCATCTCCCTTTTCCACATAACGATCCGCATGGCCCAAGAGATCCGTATCGTCATCCCAGTCCGGTCGCTTCACGGCCCCTTCCGGAGCTTGATATTTTTTTGTTGCCTGGTGCATGGCTCCGGTCACTCTTCCCCATTCCCGAAATAAATCCCCATTCCAAACTTCCGGATCACGGGAATCGGGAGATTTGCCACCTGCTTTTTCAAACAGGCAAACGGTAAATTCCGAATCCTCCACGGTGAACACTTCCGTCAGCCGACCAGCCTTAGATGGATAACAAGCCGGGATATCCACTCCCGCCGCCACTAAATGGGAGATATAATCCAGCTCAGCCGCGACCTCGCCAGCAGATCGGTGGCTGCTGTGGGTTAATCGCAATATTTTCGCAATTCCGTCATGATCCATTGCTTCGTACACATAATTCTCAAAGTCCCCTAGTTTGCGGAAATCATGGTCCGCAAGCCCGAACCGTCTGGCCGCTTCTTTCAGCAATTCCTGACTAAACAGCCGTTCCACTTCTTTTTCCATTCTAACCCCTCCTTCTTTCAGACTACCTGAGGGCATTCCTGGAATGCAAAGGAAAAAATAATTAAGAATGAATTGGCAATCTTTACGGTTGCGGCTTTTTCAGAAAACGACTTATAATAAGAGGATGCCCCCGATTTATCGCCTGATTTCGTGATTAAATGTGAATAGCTGCAAATAAACGACCTTTTCCATAGCTTGTCGCGGCGTTTGTTTCGAAAGGAGCTGCTTAATGCGCAAAACTGTAAAATGGCTCGGACTGACTATCTTGTTTATTGCCATTATTTTTATTGGAAAATACGCATACGACATGTATCATTCATTAGATGGCCTGCATAAAGGGGAAAAAGCAATCAATATTCCAAAAAACAAAGCAAGCGAGATTTCGGCAGAGGAACCCCCGAAGTGGGAAGGTAAGGAACGGGTTAACATCCTGCTGATGGGCGCGGATTCCCGTGGCGCGGAAAATGGGGATATCCCCCGCTCCGACACTCTCATGATCGTCTCCGTCGATCCGGTAACGAAGAAGGCGACGCTGTTCTCCATTTTGCGTGATACGTGGGTGAAAATTCCCGGACATGGCGAAGACCGGATCAATGCCGCTTTCGCTTACGGCGGCTCCAATCTGGCCGTCCAGACGGTCAGCAATTTTACCGGACTGGAAATCCAGTATTACGTGTATACGGATTTTCTTGGGTTTATCGCCCTTGTCGACGAAATCGGCGGCATCGATCTCGACGTGGAAAAAGACATGAACTATGAAGATGCCTGGGATCAGCATAAATTCGACATTCACCTGAAAAAAGGGTACCAGCATCTGGACGGCGAAAAAGCGCTGCAGTACGTCCGTTTCCGCCACGATGCCTCATCCGACTTCACCCGTACGGAGCGGCAACGCAAGTTCATCATGGCCGTGGCCGATAAGGTGAAAAGCACGTCTAACCTGCTGAAGCTGCCCAAGATCATCTCGTCTGTGGATCCGTACATCGACACGAATCTGACGGTCAGCAACATGATCAAACTGGGCGCACTGGGTTTTCAAGTGAAAAACAACGGCGTTGATGGCCAGCAACTGCCTCCGCAAGATTTGCTGAAGGAAGCGCGCATCGGCGGAGCCCAGGTTTTGACGGCGAATTCCGACGAAGTGAAGGCGTTCATCCAGGATACCCTGGAGAAGCAAGTTGCCCCGGATCCGACGACTGCGCCAACCACCAATCCCAACTCCGTCTCCATGAAGGACGACGGAACGAAGAAAGAAGCAGAATCTGCCCATTGATTGATATTACGGCGATATGGCAAGGCTGGAGGGTTCTCTCCAGCCTTTTTTTAACGTTACAGAATGGTATAGGTTTGCTACCATTCTTGCTTTTTCAGCGGGAATATGAGATTACAGTTAAATGAACTTTAATCTATCGTCAGAGGGAGTCGAAGACGAATTATGGAGAGATCAAGATCAGGGCAGTTATACGAAGAAGCTCTGAAGCATATTGTCGGCGGCGTCAACAGTCCGTCCCGATCCTTTAAGGCGGTAGGTGGTGGAGCTCCTGTTTTTATGAAACGGGGCAAAGGCGCGTACTTCTGGGATGAAGACGGCAACCGTTATATCGATTATCTGTGCGCCTACGGCCCCATTATTCTTGGCCATGGGCATCCTGGCATAGCTGCCGCTCTGCAGCAGGCAGCGGAAAACGGCACGCTGTACGGCGCGCCGACGGAACTGGAGATTCGCTTCGCCAAAATGATCAAGGACGCCGTGCCGTCCCTGGATAAAGTCCGCTTCGTCAACTCGGGCACGGAAGCGGTCATGACCACCATCCGCGTTGCCCGGGCGTATACCGGACGAACGAAGATTATCAAATTCGCCGGCTGTTACCACGGCCATTCCGACCTCGTACTGGTGGCGGCTGGCTCCGGCCCTTCCACCCTGGGAACGCCGGACAGCGCCGGGGTGCCGGCCAGCATCGCCCAAGAGGTCATCACCGTACCCTTCAACGATCTCCCTTCCTTGGAAGCGGCTTTGATAAAATGGGGGGATGAAATCGCGGCGGTCATGGTGGAGCCCATCGTCGGCAATTTTGGCATGGTCATGCCTCATGCCGGATTTTTAGAGGGGTTGTGCCGCTTGGCCCGGGCAAACGGTTCTCTTGTCATCTATGACGAGGTGATCACCGGCTTCCGCCTCCACTACGGCCTGGCCCAAACCTATGAGGGCCTCCTGCCGGAAGAACTGCGCGCGGACAGCCTGGACGGGCTGAGCGCCGCGGAGCGGAACGCTGCCGACGCCGGCTGGCTGGCCCGCCGCGAGGCCGCCTTCCGCGCCATCGAGCCTGATCTGACGGCCATGGGCAAGATCATGGGCGGTGGGCTTCCCATTGGCGCTTACGGCGGCCGCCGGGAAATCATGGAGCAGGTAGCGCCCCTCGGCCCGGCCTATCAGGCCGGAACGATGGCGGGCAACCCTGCCTCCATCGCGGCGGGCATCGCCTGCCTCGAGGCGCTGGCGGAGCCAGGGGTTTACGCCCGCATGGACAAGCTGGCCGCGAAGCTGACCGCCAGCATAAGCGCAGCCGCAGAAGCGGCGGGCGTACCGCTCACGGTCAACCGCATCCGCGGCTCCTTCTCTACCCACTTCTGCGATCATCCAGTAACCAACTATGAGGAAGCGCAGGATACGGACGGTGAACAGTTCGCCGAGTTTTTCCGGCAAATGCTGGAGAGGGGCATCTGCCTGGCTCCCTCCAAATACGAAGCTTGGTTCCTGACCCTTGCCCATACTGAGCGGGATATAGATGAGACGATAACAGCGGCTAGAGAGGCATTTTCCTCAATGGCACAGAAGTAACAAGGAAGGATAAACGGCTGACGCTTTCCCTTCTGGACTTGCGACGTTTACCGTAGGCCGCAAAAGCCGGATCAATCCGGCTTTGCGGCTTTTTTTGAGCTTGCATGAGGGACAGGCAGCATAGCGACGCTTTTTTTCCATCCGAGCTCACCCCAATCTCTCTACCCTTCTAACCCGGCCCAGCCAAGAGTCCGTTTACTTCCCCCTGCAAAAACGTTACCATCATATGTAGGGCAGCGATTGGAAGGCGGTCCGCCACATTTCAGCACCGACTCAGGCGGCATTCAGTCGTTATTCAGTATTGGAAGTCATAATAAGAATCATGATAGACATGTATTACAGGAGGCCGCAAGCCCATGAAATCCATCAAAGGAATCCGCATCCTACTCGTCGACGACGAACCCCATATTTTACAGTTTCTCGAACTCGGATTGGCGAACGAAGGCTTTGAGGTAAAAACCGCCCCCGACGGGATGACTGCGATCAATCTAGCTCTGGAGTTTCAACCCCATGTTGTGATCTTAGACGTCATGATGCCCGGTATGGACGGTTTCGAGGTGTGCCGGCTGCTCAAGAAAAATATCGGAAACATCGCCATCATCATGCTGACTGCAAAGGACGAGGTCGACGACCGGGTGAAAGGACTGACCATCGGCGCTGACGACTACGTAGCCAAACCTTTCAGCTTTGAGGAGCTGTTAGCCCGCATTCAAGCGCGGTTGCGCAACCAGTTTCCCAATTTATTTGGCGAGGTGATCCAAGGACCCTTCCGCATCGATGACCGGAGGAAGGAAATCACCTTCCAAGATCAGGTGCTGGAGCTGTCCCCCACCGAATACGAACTGTTGAAATTTCTCATTATCAATCATGGGCTTGTCCTAAGCAAGTCTGTCATTCTGGATAAAGTGTGGGGCTATGATTTTGGCGGTGAGGAAAATATCGTCGAAGTTTACGTCCGTTCCCTCCGGGATAAGCTGAACGACAAGGAACATAAGCTGATCCGCACCATCCGCGGCGCCGGTTACCGGGTTGATGCTCCATGAAAACTGCTGCGGCATGGATCAAGCGATTGCCCCAGCCTCGTTCTCTGCGCTACCAGCTCTTGGTTCGGTCTCTGCTCATCTTGGCGGCGCTGCTGCTTACCATTGGCATTTTCCAATACGTGTTGATGAAGAACTTCCTCTACCAAAACAAGGCGGAGGCGCTGGAAACCCAACTGATGACCATGCCCCGGGAGCTCATGAACCGGTCCGGCACACCGTGGAACAACTCCTTCGGCGAAAACGGCAAGGCCCAGGACGAGACTCCCCCGACGACGGGAGAACAGCGCCGGCCGATTTTTTTTCTCGGTGACAGTTCCTTTGCTTATATTGCGCCAGACGGAACGTTTACCGATCTGTCCGGCGATAACGGAGGCAGTAAAGCATCGCCGCAACTTTCGGCGGATGATTACCTGCAGTTGCGTTCGGATCATCTCGAAACCAGCAAAACCGAATACCAAGTGGTACGGGACAAAAACGGGACAGAACAGCTTATCGTCTTCCGCCATTCCGGTTCACCCGGCAATTCAGGCGGCGGCTTGCTGCAGCTCGGAACCGAAACCGCTCCCTTGAAAGCCGTGCTGGTGCGGCAGCTCCGCACCTTCCTCTTCCTCTCCCTTTTTGCCTTCCTCGCCGGTTTGGCGCTCTACCTGCCTGTGCTGCGGCGCACCCTGATCCCCTTATCCAACATGGCGAAAGCCGTCCAACGGACGGATGCCGGCAATTTGACGGAGCGAGTGCCGGAGCACCAGGGACAGGAGGAAATCGATCGTCTCTCCGTTTCGTACAACGGTATGCTCGAGCGGCTGGAGACCTCCTTCACCGCCGAGCGGGAAGCGCGGGAACAGATGCGGCGGTTTATCGCCGACGCCTCCCATGAGCTGAGAACGCCGCTGACCTCGATTCACGGTTTTCTGGAGGTGCTATTGCGGGGAGCAGCGGATAAGCCGGAACAACTTTACCCTGCGCTTAACAGCATGCACGGCGAATCGAAACGGATCAAGAAGCTGGTGGAAGATTTACTGCTGCTGGCCAAACTGGACCGTGCCCCTCAACTGCAAATAAAGGAAACCCGGCTGGATAAGCTGGTGTTGGAAATGGAGCCCCATCTGCAAATGCTGGCCGGAAACCGCTCCGTTCGTTTTCAGCTTAATGAAGCCGAAGCCATGTGCGATTCCGATAAAATCAAACAGGTAATCCTCAACTTGTTCCACAATGCGGTTCAGCATACGGATGCGAACAAAGGAGTGATCACCTTGTCTGTTTCACCAGCCGGGGAACTTGCCGAACTGGCCGTAAGGGATAACGGCACTGGCATCGCACCTGAGCATTTGTCCCATGTGTTTGAGCGTTTCTATCGCAGCGATTCCTCCCGTACTCGAAAATACGGAGGCGCCGGGCTCGGCTTGTCCATATCCAAGTCACTGGTGGAAGCCCATGGCGGCTCCATTTCCGTTGAGAGCAAAAGCGGCGAAGGCACAGTGTTTCGGCTCGCCCTTCCTAAGCAGGTTGAAGCGTGAGATTTTAAGGGATATGGTGGTGCAGAGTGGGTCCCTATCTATTTGAAAAATAACCCGTAATCAAGAATAAAAGGTGCCGCCCCTCCAACGAGGTCCGCGGCACTTTCGTTTACCTCCCTGTTTCGCCAGTTGCTTTAAACTAACTCTTCGAAAATCCCTCCGTTTATGACCCTGATAAAAATCTCCATTCACATTTATGCATAATCATTACCAAATGCACCTGTGATTTTAGTCATCTTCATATTGTGGATTTTCAAGTCAAATGATATGCTATTAGATACCTATTACAGGGGGAATGTTCGTGATTTCCACATTCTCCGTACTTTTGATCCTCATACCCCTCGTTGTCGCATAACTACTCGCAGTTAAATCTGTCACTAATCGTTTCTCGGAAAACACTTTTCTATTCACAAATTTGCATAATTATTCATATCTTCGGGAGGTGAAGGTCAGATTTCTGACCGACCGGCATGAATGCATCCATGATCAATGAAGGAAATTTCCGTGATTTGCTCAGCGTAGAGCACGACAGCTGCGGCATCGTCTGCGTCATCGAAAAAGACGGTCAGCCTCGGGCTGCCAACATTCAAAAAACCATCGATGCCCTGGTTAAGCTGGAGCACCGTTCCGGATTTATCAACGGCGAGGGCGACGGCTGCGGCATTTTGACCGACATCCCCAGAGCCTTATGGCAGACTAGGCTGGAAGCGGCCGGTCTTGAGGGCAACCATGCCAACGATCGCCACTTTGCTGTCGCCCATCTCTTTATCCCGCGCAACCGGGAATGGTCGGCAGCCGACATGCAGCAAGGGATCCGTGCGCTTTTCCCGACCTACGGTTTCACGCCTCTCCTGGAACAGGAAGCCCGCACCGACCGCTCCGTGTTGGGACCGAACGGCCAGAGCGACGAGCCGCTTTTCTGGCAGATCGCCGGGCTTACCGAAACCACCGGCTCCCAAGCCGCAGCTTCCCTTTTCGAGCTTCACATCGCCATTGAAAAAGCATTTCCCGTCCATGTCGCTTCACTCAGCAACGTTACGGCCGCTTATAAAGTCATGGGCGCCGCCAGCCTTCTCCCCCTCTACTACGATGATATCCGTAACCCGTTGTTTGCCGCCCAGGCTACTGTCGGTCACAACCGTTACTCCACCAACACCTTATCCAATTTCTTTCGCGTGCAACCCTTTTCTCTGTTAGGCCATAACGGCGAAATCAACACCATCAAAAAAATGCGGCTCGAAGCCGAAATGGCTGGCGTTCCTTTGGTTGACGGAGGCAGCGACTCTCAAGACATGAACCGCACCATCGAAACCTTCATCCACCGGTTTGGACTGAGCTTGTTTGAGGCAATGGAACTTGTTTTTCCGCCGATTTTGAACGAGATGAAGCAGTTTTCCGGGGACTTGCAAGATTTATATGTATACTTCCGGCAGATTTGGGGGCATTTCGCTCAGGGACCGGCAGGAATCGTCTCCCGTTACGGCAACGAATGCGTATTCAGCGTCGACGCTCTTGGCCTCCGGCCGCTGTGGATGGTGGAGACCGAGCAAAGCTTCTATTTTTCCTCGGAGCAGGGCGTCGTCATCGTCAGCGAGATGGTTGCAGAGCCGAAACCCATCGCCCCCGGGGAAAAAGTAGGCGTTGTCCTTACAGCCGACGCTCCCGCCCGGATCGTGCCTTATCACGAGCTGCAGCAGTTGGTTTACGCACGTGCGGCAAAACGCGTCGACTTCAGCGGCATGCGCAAGCATCTGGCCTATGAAGTCGCTGTACCGGAGGTTACCGGCGGCGAATCGGTGCAGCCAAATGATGCACTATACAGCGCCTTCGGCTGGGACCGGGAAGGCATTCAAATGATCGAATCCATGGCCGAGTCCGGAGCGGAACCCATCCGTTCGCTGGGCTATGACGGACCGCTGGCCGCCATAGACTGGGAACGCCGCAACCTGCCGGACTTCATCAAGGAAAGCGTCGCTGTCGTCACCAATCCGGCTATCGACCGGGATCGGGAGACGGAGCATTTTTCCACCCGGGTCGTGATCGGTTCGCGTCCTCCTGTATATGGACAGCCGGATGAGCGGCTGCGCTTCGAGCTTCCCTCTCCTCTGCTGATTGAGGGAGCGATTGGCCAGAGCAGTTTACAGGAGCTGCAGCAGCCAAGCTTTGAGCAAATCATCAGCGCTTTTCAAACGGCCGCCCCATCATCCGTAGCCGTTTTGTCCCTATCCTTCGCCCGCGGGCAATCGCTGAAGCTGGCACTGGACGAGTTGGCAGAAACAGCGGTGACAGCGGTTCAAAACGGGGTGCAACTCCTCGTGTTGGATGATTCCGCCGCCCTTGCAAATGACCGGTTGTGGACGGACCCCCATCTTGCCATTTCCAAAATCGATCTGGCTCTTCGCAGCCAAAGGCGGGATAGCGGTGACAGCCTGCGGCGCCAGGCGTCGCTCATTCTGCGCTCTGCCGCCATCCGCAGCTTACATGACATCATCGTCGCCGTAGGATTGGGTGCAGACGCGGTATCTCCTTACTTGCTGTTCGCCACGGCTACTGCCAAAAACGAACCGTCTGCCGCGGTGAAAGTGTTCGGCGCTTTAACAAAGGGCATCGAAAAAGTCATCTCCACCATCGGCACCCATGAGCTTCGGGGCTACACCCGTTTCTTCTCGTCCATCGGTCTGAAGCCGGAAGTGGCGGAAATTCTCGATATCGTCGGCTATCTGGGCAGCAATGAGTCCGGCACCGGATTTCCCGAATTGGAAGCAGACGCTGTTAAGCGGTATGAAGATTTTGCCGACCCGAAAGCCAAAGCGGCGCGGAACTTCCACTTCTTCCAGCGCATGTGGAAAGCGCTGAACGAAGCGGCTGCCGGCACCGCTCCATATGACAGCTACCGCGATAAGCTGTTGGAGGAAGAAGCGCGCAACCCCATTTCCATCCGCCATTTGGCTGAGTTCGATTACGCTAAGGCGCTGCAGGGACGTTCGCCTCTCACGCCAGCCGAAACCGACATCACCGTCGGCGGCCATGACCTGCCGTTCCTCATCTCCTCCATGTCTTTCGGCTCCCAGAACGAAACGGCCTTCCGCGCCTACGCAGAAGCCGGGGAGCGCCTGAACATGGTGACCATGAACGGCGAAGGCGGCGAGATCAAGGATATGCTAGGCAAATACAAGCGCACCCGTGGCGCCCAGGTTGCATCCGGCCGCTTCGGCGTCAACGTGGAGCTGGCCAACGCCGTCGCTTTCCTGGAAATCAAGATCGGCCAAGGGGCGAAGCCCGGAGAAGGCGGCCATCTGCCGGGGTCGAAGGTGACGGAGAAAATCGCCGCCGCGCGGAATGCCGCTATCGGGTCCGACCTGATCTCTCCGTCCAATAACCACGATATCTACTCCATCGAGGACCTTGCGCAGATCATCTCGGAGTTGAAAGAAGCCAGCGGCCGCAAGGCAAAGATCATCGTCAAGGCGCCCATCGTGCCGGGCATCGGCACCATCGCCGTCGGCATCGCCAAAGCAGGAGCGGACGTCATCACGCTCTCGGGTTATGACGGCGGAACCGGCGCCGCCCGGATCCACTCCATCGTCCACGTTGGCCTGCCAGCGGAAATCGGCGTCAAGCTAGCCCACATCGCCCTCATTGAGGCGGGGCTCCGCCATAAGGTAGAGTTGTGGGCTGACGGCGGCATGAAATCCGGTGCAGACGCTGTGAAGATGCTGCTCTTGGGCGCCAACCGGGTTGGCTTCGGCACCTTGGCTATGCAGTCCATCGGCTGCACCGCCTGCCGCGGCTGCCATCTGGACACCTGCCATGTCGGCATCGCCACCCAGATCGATACGCTGGAAGAGGCGGAGGAAAAAGGCTTGCGCCGCTTCATCCCCCGTGAACTGGACCGGGCGGTAGACAGCCTGGTCCGCCTGTTCGGCAGCATGGCCGACGAAGTGAGAACCATCACGGCTGCACTTGGCTTCAAGCGCGCCCAAGACATGGTCGGACGCTCCGACCTGCTAAAGCAGGCAGCCGCTTTGAACCGGATGGATCTCACCCATCTGCTGCGCCCGGCGCCGATCCAATTTATCAGCGCAGCGGAGCAGCTTCAAGAAGCTGCGGCCGCTTCATCGGATATTCGTATCGCCGCAGGAGCCGAAGGGCAAGCCTTCTTCCCCGACAGCTTATCCTTCCAGTCCCCGGTTGAGCGGACCTGGTCCGGCGTGTCGGCGGAAACCCGCATCATCGGCGGCCGTTTCTCCAGCCACAAGGTGCGGGGCCGCCTGGACGGCAGCCATGCCGCCCTGCCCGGCGTGTCCCTGCGCCTGACCGGCGGCTCGGTGCCGGGCAACGGCCTCGGCGCCTTCAACGCCGCCGGGGTAAACATCACCGTCCACGGCGGCGCCGAAGACGGTGTCGGCAAAATGGCCAGCGGCGGCAAGCTGGCCATCCTCAAGGCGCCTGGCGCAAGCGGCGCCTACATCGACGGCTCCGTCGGCAAGTCCTTCGGCTATGGGGCCCAAAAGGGGCTGTTCCTCATTCAAGGGAACGCCGATACCCGGGCCTGCATCCGCTTCTCCGGAGCCGACGTGGTCTTCGGCGGAGAGCTCACGGAGCCTCTCCGCGACGAGCTTGGCGGCATCGCCGGCCGGGCCAACCTGAAGGGCTTCGCCTTCGAGTACATGACCGGTGGCCGTGCCATCGTCATGGGCGATCCTGGCCCATGGATCTGCGCCGGCATGACCGGCGGGGTCATCTACCAACAGCTCCGCCCGGAGCTTGGCCTAGACTCCGCCGCTATCGTGCGGCGCATCGCGAAGGGCGCCAAAGTCTCCGTCGGCCCTCTCAGCCCGGAGGGGCTGCGGGACGTGACGGAGCTCCTCGGCGCATACCGCGATGAGCTAGCCGCTTCCGGCCAGGCTGCGGAAGCCGCCCGTATCGCCGGCGTCATCGCCGACGCCGAAAGCCGCTTCGTCGCCATTGCCCCCGTCGGGCTGCAAAGCGATCAGGATGTGGCAACGGAATAAAGATCACCCGCTCACAAAGGGGCGTCCGAATGCAGAACATGCATCGGGCGCCCCTTTTTGTGTCTTCAGAAAAATGCCAACCTAGCAAGCCCCCATTCATTCCCCGTGACGGGCTAGCGCAATCCGGATATAATAGAGACTTCGGCGCTCACTTAAAGTGCGATTGCTTCTTCACATCTATCGATTTTTTCACAGCATAGAAAGGAACTCCTTGTCATGAAGCGCTTTTTAGCCATTTCTTGTCTCTCTTACTTTCTTATCGGTCTCGCCCATGTCGTCGTCGGCTCCGTATTGGCGGAAATGATGGATCACTATGGGCTTCTTTATCAGGATGGCGGCACCGTCGTCATGCTGCAATTCGCCGGATTTCTCGTCGGCGTTCTTGGAGCGCCCCGGCTTGTCGGACGCACCGGACCGCGCAACTCTCTGTTGATCGCCCTGCTATTTCTCACCGTAGCGGAGTTCGTTTATTCCCTGCTTCCTTCCTGGCCGGTGGTGATGGGAGTTGCCCCTTTCGCCGGACTCGGTTTCGGCATGGTCGAAGCGGTGATCGCCTCCGCCGTCATCGGCGCTTCCGGTGCCAAAAGCGCATCGTACATGGCCCGTATCGAGGTTTTCTTCGGCGTTGGCGCCCTGTTGATGCCGCTGTTCGCGGTTTGGTTCGTCTCCCTCGGTCATTTCCGCTTCTCGTTCATCCTGATGGCTTTGCTATCTTTGGCCGTGCTGGGTTGTTGGAAGTTCATCTCTTTCGGTGATCTTAACCGCTCCCTGTCTCGTCCCATCCCGGAGGAGCACGACGCGCAAGATGTAATCAAAGCGCCATATCAGCGAAATGAAATCGTCCTGCTGGTTCTGCTCATTCTCTTCTTTCTCCTTTATGTCGGCATGGAGATGAGCCTGGCCAACTTTTTACCGTCGCTGTTCATCGAATTGTTCGGCACCAAACAAGCGACAGCTTCCGGCACGATCACGTTGTTCTGGATTACGATGGCCATCGGACGTCTGTACGCCGGTCCACTTGCGGAAAAAATCGGCTTCAGCCGTTACCTGTTCATAGGCAGTATCGGTGCTCTCCTTTGTCTAACCGGCTTCTCTTTAACCGGGCATACCGGACAGGCTTTCGTATTCGTAGCATTAGCCGGGCTTTTGATGTCGGGAATCTTCGCGATCGCTCTCGTATATGCCAACCGGCTGCTGCCGGGGCGAACGCAGCGGCTCACCAGCCTGCTTATCGGGGCCGGCGGTTTGGGCGGCGCACTCTTCCCTTACTTCACCGGCGTGTCCATGGACACGCTGCACGCCGATCATACCCGCTGGGTACTGGCCGGTTTCGCTTGTGCCTTAGCTTTGTCCCTAGCCGCTATCGTGCAAGTCAGCCGCCGTAAGATCAGCCACTCGCAGGCACGATCCTAATCTTTTCACCCCATCGCTAAAATGGAAAAACGCACGTCAGGCCCATCGGCCCGAGGTGCGTTTTTTTGGCAACTCAACATTACTTATATGGGACGCCCTTTTGGCGTGTTCGTTTTTTCAGCGTTAAAACGATGAAAGCCCTGCCTCTCTTTCATCCTTGCGGCTCCGATGACCGCGCCAGTGTGAATTAAGCTTTTTCTTAAAAAAACGGCTTGGGAATCATGTTCCGAGAAGTTGAGAAATGCGGGTACGCAGAGGATGTTGCGGTGTTGGTTCTCGAGGTTATGATTCATTCTTACAAGTAAAGGGGTTATTGAGTTTTCATAACAATAAATTATATAAGAATAATTATATAATGTCAAGAAATTTTCAAAAAAATTTGCCGAAATGCAAAAATGGGATCGAGCAAAAACAACAGTGCCCCCTATCCTGCATCGGTTCATCCCAATCGGGTTTTCCCATGTCATGATAGGGGGCACATCACCTGCACATCGATAATTCCATTCATTTCGAACCGTCAGGAAGCCGCAGCTGACAACGAAGATTCGCTTATTGCATTCTTCCGGAGTTGCCAACCGTTACACAAGATGGGAAGTAGCCGACATGGACGGCATGGCTCACAAACTTTTCAACCAGCGATTCCAAAGGGACCTCCAAATCAACCATCTCCGTTTTATCCAAAGAAGCCTCGCAGGAAAAACGGAAGGGCGAGTTCCGGACTCCATCCCCGTCAAGCATGGCCATCACCAATTGAACGCCCTCTTTGCTCACGGCATTGCCGCGGCTCAAGACCCAGGTATTGAAATCTCTCAGCGTGGCCATTTCGAGAGAATACCCCATATTGCGCAAAACCGAAATAAGAGAGGAGTAATGAACTTGTTCCGGGTTGCAAATATGATAGATCTCGCCGAACTGGCTGCGTTTCATCAGAGACACCATAAACCGGCTGGCAAAATCCACTGGCGTAATATCCACGAAAGTATCGACCATAGGGGCCTTGCCCAACAGAAGAAATCCCTTTATCATGCGATAAAAGTAATTCTCGTTGATATTCTTTTGAAAACGCCCCGTCGCGCTATGGCAGGAAAGATTTCCCGCACGGTAAATCGAACAAGGGTATCCCTCGATTGCCGCTTGCGCAACCAGCTTCTCACCCGCCAGCTTGCTGTTTGTGTACACATTATCCAATGCCGTGTTATAAAAAGTATGCACATCGCTACCCGACCGATTCCAGCACCCGGCAAATGCCATATCTTCGGGAATGCCCAAGGTCGATACGTAATGAAAAGCGATGTTCCGGTTCGTCTTGACCAGGGCAAGCAGGTTCTCCGTCCCCTGAACATTTGTAGTTTGAAAGGTCTCGCTGTCCCCGAAATGCCGAACGTCGGCTCCCGCGTGAATAATCGATTGGACCGACTGGATCAGCTCACCATAATCTTCGTCGTCCAGTCCCAGCCGCGGCTCAACAAAATCCCCTTCAAGCACGGAAATGCGATGAAGGTACATAGAAGAAAAGTGGGGTCCGAAATAGCCGTCCAAGGTTTCTCTGATGCGGGATAACGCCTTGACCCCCGGTTTGGGACGCACCAGCAGGCGCACGACGGCATCGGTGGCCGTTAACAGCTCATAAGCCAAATGAGCGCCCAAATACCCCGTTGCTCCTGTCAGGAGCACATCGGAGCCCAAGCCGTCACGGTCAGGCATTGCGTTCTTCGGCAATGCCGGCAATTCCGTCAGGTCGATTCGCTCCGAAATAGACTCCGCCTCTTCTATGGCTCCCTTATCCAACGTGGAAATATGTGCTGCAAGGGCTTTGACCGTCTTGTGCTCATAAAGGTCGCCCATGCGAAGATTATAATAATCCAGCTTTAAATGGGACAAAACCACCATAACGGATAACGAATCCCCGCCGATATCGAAAAAGCTCGCATTTCGGCTTATGGGCGACATCTCCAGCACGTTGGACCATACGGAAGCCAGCATGGTCTCCAGTTCGCCCACAGGAGCTTCAAAGGGCTCGTCCAGTTCGGCGGCTTGCGGATTGTCCATTGTGCCAAGGGTGTTCCGATCAATCTTGCCTGTCGGCGATAAGGGAATGGTCTTCAGCCGATAAAAATAACTGGGAACCATATAATACGGGATGTGCTGCCCCAGATGCTCCTTCAGATCTTTTACCGTAACCTGAGTTTTCTCGGTAAAGAAGCAAGACAAATGAGAAACCGCGCCGTTTTTCTTGATGGCCACCACCGCGGCATCCAAAATGGATGGATGCTTGGATAAAGCGTTCTCGATCTCCCCGATTTCGATGCGAAAGCCATGAAGCTTCAACTGGCCGTCCTTGCGGAACAAGAACTCCAGACCATCCTCGGGAAGAACCTTCACGATATCTCCCGACCGATAGATGAGACCGGGACCATAAGGATTCTTAACGAACACATCGGCAGTCTTCTCCGGAAGGTTTAGATATCCCTTGGCTATGCCGATGGTCTCGATACACAATTCACCCTCTTCGCCTATGGATGCTAAAGCACCATCGTCTTTCATCACATAAATATTATAATTGCCGATTGGATGCCCGATAGGAACGGTGACAGAATCGCGGCTCCAAAAACCGGTGATCTTATACATCGTAGCCGCTACCGTGCATTCCGTCGGACCGTACGCATTTACGATCACCCGGTCCGACCCGAACTTCGTTTGGAATTTGCGCACAGATTCGGAAAGCAGCGCCTCCCCTGCAACCAAAACCACTTTGACCGTAGCCAGTTTTCTGCTCTCTTCGGCAGGTACATGCTCAGCCATCCGGTTGAATACGGAGGTCGGCAAACAAATGAGGAAGGTGATCTTCCTTCTAGCCACAAGATCGACCAAGAGGGCGGGGCTCGTTTGTTCTTCCTTCGTCAGCATGGCCAGGTGGGCGCCGCGCAAGAGAGCGTTAAAGGTATCGAAAACGGAAGCATCAAAGCTGAACGTAGAAAATTGGGATACGATATCGTCGGCAGTGAGATGGAGCGCATTCCCTATCGTGTTGCAGAGGTTGATGACTCCTCTATGGGCCAGCAGGGTTCCTTTTGGTCTGCCGGTTGAACCGGATGTATAGATCGCATAAGCCAAGTCATCCGGTGAAACTGGGATATCCTGAAACGTTTCCGGGGCGTTCAGGAACGCATCCTCGACCGATAGCCGCACAACTCCGGAGTCTCCGGCAAGCAGGTTAGCCGCGCTTTCCTTGTTCGCCTCTTTGAGTAAAAAGAACTTGCAGCTGCTGTCTTTCACAATATGCAGATTCCGGTCCAAGGGATGCTCCGGATCGATCGGAATATAAACGCCGCCCGCACGCAGAACCCCAAGGATAGAAATAATCGTTTCCGGACTCCGGTTCATATAGATGCCTACAAAATCGCCTTTGCGCATTCCTGCGCTTATCAAAGAATGAGCGATCTTTGCGCTCTTACGGTAAAACTCACCGTAAGTCATCTCGGAACTGCCAAATGAGATTGCGATTTTTCCGCTGTGTTCGTTAACCACCTTGCCTAACATGCTGGGAATGGTTTCTCTGTCGGGATACTTTTCAACTGCGCCATAAAGCACTTTCTTTTTGATTTCTTCTTCCAGAGTGGTTTCCTCACCGTGGTAAATGAACATTTTGCTTCCCCTTTACCTTTTTAGGTCGATTGAAGAGATCAAGAACACGACACAGTCGTGTTCTTGATCAGATGAACTGTTTAAATTATTGACGATCTGAATAGATGCGCCTTTGTTATTCCGTTTGAAATTTGTCGACGATCTCGCTCATTTGTTTGGAGACTTCGTTCAGTTCCCCTGCATATTCGGATATGTTGCGGAAAGACTCTTCCTGGCCGACCATCGTATGCAAGATGGATTTGGCGCCTTCCGAAGTGATACTCGATGTGCTGGACAACTGGGACGTCATTGAAGTGACTTCCTCTGTACTTGCCGACATTTCTTCCGTGGATGCAGATATATCCATGACACGGGAATTTACAAACTGCGCCGAATTCAGAATTTCAACAAACTTGGTATCAGCCTTTTGAGTAACGGCCAGACCTTTCTTCGTTTCCTCCGTGCTGCGGGCTATATAATCAACCGCTTTGCCGGCTCCAAGCTGAATGTCTTCGATCAGGGCGGAAATCCTGTCCGTCGACTCTTTAGACTGTTCGGAAAGCTTCCGCACTTCCTCAGCAACGACAGAGAACCCTCTTCCGAGATCTCCTGCTCTTGCCGCCTCAATGCTGGCGTTTAGCGCCAATAGACTCGTCTGATTGGAAATGCCCTTGATAATCGTGACAATCTCGCCGATTTCCTTCGACTGCTCTTCCAGTTGGCCGATGATACTCGATGCATCACCCGTCGTTGCGTCGATCTGAACCATTTGACGGGAAACCGTATCGATGACATCCCTGCCTTCTTGGGAATTGTCGAACATCTTTTGGGATGCGGACGAGACATTGCCGATATCAACCGCAACCGTTTGAAGAGTTGTTGCGATCTCTTCGATGGCCGTATCGCAATTGGAAGTCGAAATCGCTTGAGCTTTTAAATTCTCGGTCATCACGTTGAGCTCAAGGTTTATTCCATTGATCCCCTGGGTACTTACCTCCGTTATGGAGAACAGCTTGTCCGCCACATCGGAAGAGCTTTGGGAAACCAGCTTCAGATTCTGTATGACTCCCCGGATGCTTACAATCATCGAGTTGAACTGTTTATTCAGCTCGCCGAAGGTTCCCTTCTCACTGAGAGAAAAATTGAGTTTCCCCCGGGAAACCTGCTCTATCCCCCGAATCAAATCTTTAATAGGGTTGAGGGTTCTTCTCGCGACAAAATACTGCGAGCCTCCGCAGACAAGCAGAGCAATGACGAGAATAATGATGGAATCCTGCAGGAAAGACTTTCGGCTTTCGGGAATAATGCTCGCATCGACGTCAACACCGAAATAGGCCTTGATATTGCCTTGAGCATCTTTGATAGGATAAAAGATGCTCATCCACGTTCCCAGCATGTCCTTGTAGACAGGAACGATGGTGACTTCCTTGGTTTTCAACATTTTTTTGATGCCGGAAACGACTACGTCGGGCTGCTCGTACATATCGCCTACATTTAGGCCGCCTTCTTTGAGAGCCTGGATAATCGGAGTCGGGCAGGCGATCAGACTGGTTTGGTTATGTTTGTCGCCTCCCAGCTCCACGCCGAAAATGTATCCCTGCGCAACATTCGGGTTGTAAGAAGACAGATTGTCAAAGGATTCCGTTAGAACCTTTGACTTATCGGATTCCCAACTCTTGGACTCTTGGATCTTGACGACATCGTCGTAGGTAATTTTATCTGCCCATTTGGATGTAACCGTTTTGGTTTGTTTTTCCAAAGATTTCATCATCAGGTTCTTCTGGAAGTAGACGCTCGAAACAATGAGAATCGCCCCGATGAGCAAAATGTTTATCATGGAAAATAATATATTCTTGCTGAAGTAATTTTTTTCTCTTTTCATTGCTGGCAATCCTCCAATGGATGATATTGCGTAGAATGACCGAATCACCGCGCGCGGTTGAAACAAGCCGGAAAAATATGAAGTTCCTCCTTACTAATAACTCATCAATGTAAATCTATGGAACGAGATGCAATCACCGCCTCTCATTGAACCCTTAAATCATAGCGTTTTAATATTATGCATATGTAAGATATTGTAATGACGCATGTAAAATTTTGCAATAATTTTTCGAAATTTGTCGTATTAACTAATAGAGATCCTGAAAAATTTGATCACATTTATTCTTTCCCTTTTGCACCCTCCGGAAGGTGTCTATACTAAATGTGTTGCCCTGCAGATGATCAATCTCTTAGCATACCAATCCAAAATCCCGACGAAACGGAGCGATGCGTTATGTCCATTGCGATGAATAGCACCCCCCAACTGAAGAAAGGCGCCGCGCGATCCCCTCAAATCGGGTGGGATTTCTGCCGGCGGATTATTAACTCGCTACATGCAGAGGAGGAATCCCGTGTCAACGAACGTATTGAACCTGTGGGGCTGGAGTCCCTATTATAAGCAAAATTTCCAAAAGCTGGCCGACCAAAGTCCCGAGCTAAATCTTCAACCGGGTCGAGTCATCGCCGAGCATAAATTGAGCTACACCCTCATAACGGAAAATGGGGAACTCTTGGGTGAAGTCTCCGGCAAATTCCGTTTTGCCGCAACTGAACGGGAGCATTATCCCGCCGTGGGAGATTGGGTAGCCATATCGCCACGTTATTCCGACGGCCGTGCCACTATCCATGCCGTGCTGCCCCGGAAAAGTAAGTTTTCTCGCAAAGCGGCAGGCTTGACCACCGATGAGCAAATTGTGGCGACCAACGTGGACACCATCTTTCTAGTGAATGCATTGAACCAGGATTTCAATATGCGCCGCCTGGAACGGTATCTTATCCTCGCTTGGGAAAGCGGAGCGAATCCCGTCATCATCCTAAGCAAAGCCGATCTGGTTGCCGACCCGTCTGTGCAAATCGCTGCAGCGGAGTCCGTCGCTCCCGGTGTGCCGATTTTTGCCGTCAGCGCTCAGAACGGCAGCGGTCTTGACGCCCTCACGCCCTTCCTTGCTCCGGGCCAAACCACCGCCTTCCTCGGTTCCTCCGGGGTCGGCAAGTCTTCCCTGCTCAATCGGCTGGCTGGCCGAGAGCTGCAAGAGGTACAGGAGATCCGAGCTGATGATGATAAAGGGAAGCATACGACGACTCACCGAGAAATTTTCCTGCTGCCTCAAGGCGGCCTCCTGATTGATACCCCGGGAATGCGGGAGATTCAACTATGGGAATCCGAGGACGGACTGTCCGAGGCCTTCTCCGACATCGAGGAGTTGGCGGCCCAGTGCCGGTTCGCTGATTGCAGCCATAAAAAAGAACCAGGCTGCGCAGTTAAACGCGCCCTGGCTAGCGGTACCCTCGACCGCAGTCGCTATGACAGCTACCGCAAACTGGAGGCGGAGTTGGTCTTCCTCGCCCGAAAGGAAGAGCAGAAGCAGCGGCTGCAGGAAAAAAGCGCAAGGAAGGATTACAAGCAAGGCCGGGACGCTTACCTGTAAGCTTTCAGTCCTGCTAAACCTAAAACTCCCGCCAACCGAACTCCAGTAAGGAGTTTGATTGGCGGGAGTTTTTTCGAATCCCGTTATATGATAATCATCGGCCCGCTTTTTCACGGAATTCAGGAGCCTTGGTCGACTACCTGTCCCCTATCGCCCGAACCTGACTGCCTTTATGCAAGAACCTTCCAAAGATCAGGCTGGCCGCAAAAAGCAATCCCCAAGCCGTAAGCAGCATGAGAAACGGAAACATCGGGATCGTGTAGCGCGACTCAGGAATGAACATCAACTGCACTGCCAGGAGGACGAACAAGTGAGCCGAGAGAAACAGTACTTTCCGTTTCACAGCCCCTCCGGTCAGAGCAAAGAAAAAGCCGGCGTAGATCAGGATTTTATGAAAACGATGCAGGAACCTGCCGTAGACGGGATCAATATAAGCCGAATAGAAGCCCCCGTAGAACGTCTCTATAAACATTGTCGAAAACTTGCCCATCGTAAACCACTTGAGCCATATAAGAGGAGCGTCCTGAACCCCCTCCTTTATCCGCCGCCACCCTTCCTGCGACTGGCTTGTTTCCTTCACTTTGTTCCAATCGACGGGGTACATGCCATATGGATTCGTTCCTGCCAAAAAGGCATTACCCGAAGCATTTTGGGCAATGGGGATAAACGCGTGGAAGGTGATGGCATTGCGTACCCACCAAGGGAGCATAACCACAACGAATGCACCGATTGCGAACAAAATCTGGCGGAGAAACAGCTTTCGATGCTGCGCCCAGAGAAACACATAGGGAATGACAGCAGCAAGAGCGCTGTTTGGGCGAATAAGCACCGAAACCCCGATCAAAACCCCCGCGATGATATGATCCCTCAGCTTATTCTCCTGAATGATCCGCACCTGATAATAAATGGCGGCTAGAAAAAAGGCCAAAAACAAAGTCTCTGTTAAAATCAAGCCGGTGATAAAAACAAAGGGAGCATAGAGCGACGCAAAAACTGCCGCCAATAGCCCGGTCATCCTGCTGAAAAGCCGCGCCCCGATCCGGTAGATATACCAAATGCCGATGATGGCGACAAAGCACTGGATGATCCGGACGATCTGCAAGATCCTGTCGATGTCTCCATAACCGAACACTTTGAAGATAATGGCCATAAATATCGGGAATCCCGGCGTGACCCGAGAATTGGCGATATCGCTCATATAGCCGTAAATCCCTTTATCCAGCAGCTGCACCGTCATGTTCGTGTAGTTCAATTGATCGAAGTTTACTGCCGGAAACACATAGTGCAGAACAAAATCCAGCCGGATCCATAAAGCGATGACGAGTATGGGAATGATCCAATACCGCCCTGTCTTCTCGTAAAACGAAATCAACCCGCGAATGATAACCCACTCCTCTTCTCCCATGCTTTTTTCTATCTTGTTTTACATGATGATCATGCCCAATAGACTGGGGGTTCAACCTATTAAAATTGAAAATAAATGAAATTGCTAACCTTCGACTGCATGCAAAGCACAATGGCGACGATAAACACAGTGTACACAACAGCCCTGGCTGGAGATGGGACGAAACGGTGCCATTTTTCCGATAAAAGGCTTGCGTGTTTGCGCACGAGGTATTCTCCGATATGCAGCAGGAACAAAAGCGCCGCTAAGGCGATATATGGATACAGGCCTGTGAATGAAAGCCTGCTGATATCGAACATTTTGCCAATGGTTCGGAGAGCGTTGCCCATCCCAGACACACGGAACAGCACCCAAGTGATACAGACGACGTGGAAAAAGACGAATACGCAAGCCCAGCGGTAAAGTCGGCTCTCATCCAGCCGCTGCCAGCCCCATTTCTTCTTCAGTTTTACATAGAATTTGTGGACTACCAGCAGAACCCCGTGCATCAGCCCCCAAGCGACGAAGGTCCAGGCTGCTCCGTGCCACAAGCCGGAGATAGCCATAGCCGCCAGCAGGTTGACATACCGGCGAATTTCTCCCCGCCGCGAGCCTCCCAGCCCTATATAGACATAGTCCTTGATCCAACTGGACAGGGTGATATGCCAACGTGCCCAGAACTCCGTACCGTTGCCGCTCAAGTAAGGCGTCCGGAAGTTCAGATCAAGCCGGAGTCCCATGAGATAGCCGATCCCCACCGCCATTTCGCTGTATGCGGAAAAATCAAAATAGATCTGGAAGGCGAACAGGTAAGAGGCGATCCACGCCTCTCCTCCGGTCATGGCGGCACCGTGTGCGAAATACTGGTCGACGATGGGCGTGATCCAGTCGGCCAGAACGATTTTTTTGAACAAACCGAGAGCCAGATAGGACAAGCCTAAACGGAAGCGAGAGTCGGAGAATTTGATCGCTTTCAGTTTCTCTAATTGCGGTAAAAAATCGTTCCCCCGCAAGATCGGCCCCGCCAGAGAGTGGGCGAAATACGAGATGAACACCCAAAACTCCAAGTAAGACCGGGCCGGAGCTAACTTCCCCCGGTTGACGTCGATGATATAAGCGATCAGTTGGAAGGTGTAAAACGAAATGCCGATGGGCAGGACAACTTTTGCCAAATACGAATCTCCGGCCAGCCAGTGCAAGTGAAGGCTGCTTTCCAGGCTTCTCAGCATAAAGAGTGAGTATTTAAAAAACAGCAAATTGCCGATGACGACGGTCAGCGCCAAAGCGAAAAACCCTTTTCCCCGTTTGCCCCCGAACTGCTTGGAGCATAAATAGACGAAGGAAACGATGCCGATGAAGAGCGCGAGATAGCCAAGGCCGGTTGCGGCATAAAAGAGGGCGTTAGCCAGCGCCATAATCGCCAGTCTGGCCTTCGGAAAGGCGTAGTAAAGAACGAGCGTCGCCGTTAGAAAAACAAAAAATTCGGGCGTATGAAACAGCATAGGGTTCTTCTACTCCTTTCTTTCCAGCGATTCCGGCATGTGGTGCAAGACGAGGGCGGCCAGCTTGCGGTACCCTTCCGGCATATAGTGAGTATGATCGGCAAAATCTTCCTCGCCGATTTCTTTTTGCAGATTGGTATAGGCGATACCAGTAGCGGCGAAATAGCGGTCAATGGCCTGCATGTTTGCCTGGTAGCTTGGATCGCTTACCGCATCCCCCAGTAGACCTTCGTTCAGACCGGTAAGGAAGAACAAGGAACGGGTCCCTTGTTGATGTTGAATGATCTTATTCATGAAATAAATCTGCAAGTTTTGCTCGGTCATATCAAAAGGCGCCGGGTTAAAGGAATTAACAACGTCCGGGGTCTTAATGTACTTCTCTAGGTTGGCATGCAGCCGCCAGTTGCGGATGTCGCCGATGGAATCGTCAGTGGGTACGGCCCGGTTCAGAAGCCGGTCAGTAGTCTCATTGATGCTTTTTACAATGGCGTCTTTATAAGCAAACATAGGAATGCGGGTGTATACTTCATTTTCGATAAAGGAGCGCAGGACATTGTTCCAGCCCTTCGACTCCTGATAGCCGTTCGCCTTGAGATGCGGCAGCGCCTGATCGAATGCTTTCCGGTCAGCCATTTTCAAGTCATCCTTCAGCCAAAAGACGATAGCCGCCCCCGGATTCCGCTTAACAAAGCCGGCATACCGCACGTTGATCAGCACGCGATCGGTAGAGATGCCATAACGGTCCATCATCAGCAGGAGCGTATAAATATCCCCTGCTTGCAGAGACGGCATGGCCAAATTGAACACGCGGAAATCCTTCCCTTCACCGTGAGCCAACTCTTCCATAAGCGGCGCTAGGGAATCCTTGGACGGGCCGGGAGAACTCCAGGCTACAGAGTCGCCGATAATCACCGCATAATCTTTTAGATGATCTCTCTTAATTTCTTGCTTGATCTTATGTAAAAGCGGATAGTAGTTTTGCGGGTTGTCCTTAAATAGCCCCTGGTAGTCGACACGCCCCTTGTAATAAGCATCAAGGGGAACTGCGTATGGGATGACGAATTGGATAAGAATGAGAAATAATACGATATATTTTGCTGCTTTCATTCCGGGATATGGGCTCCTTCTGATGAAAAATATTCGGGTTGCTTTTCGCTATTCATCCCGGTAAAGTCATCTGCCTAGCCTAGCATACTGGTTTCGCCCCAGTCCGACAAGAGAAAATGAAAGATTCAACTTTGTCTAACCCAAGGAGAACGTGCTGGATTGTGGTAAAATAATAGACGCGGCTAACCTTGTTAGGGTTGCATTTAAGGTTCAGCTGCAAATCAGGCAAAAAAGGAAAACGGCGCATGAAAACACTCATTATCGCGGAAAAGCCCGACATGGGCCGCAATATCGCGGCGGCCATCGAACCGAAAGCGATGAACAAGCGGACTCATCTCGAAGGGGAACGCTATATCATCACCTGGGCGATCGGCCATCTCATCACTCTGGCGGAACCCGATAAGTACGACGATAAATACAAAAAGTGGCGGCTTGGCGACCTGCCCATTCTTCCCGACCGGTTTAAGCTGATCCCCGTGTACCGCACGAAGGATCAACTGAAGGTTATTGCCGATCTGGCTAAAGACTGCGGCAGCATCATCAACGCTTGCGACGCCGGGCGGGAGGGCCAGCTCATCTTCGAGCTGATCCGTCAGCATCTCAAGCTGATGCAGCCGGTAGAACGGCTGTGGATTTCCGATCTGACGCCGGAAACCATCCGCCAAGGCTTTGCCGGCCTGAAGCCCGGCTCGGATTACGACAACCTGACACGGGCGGCCAGAGCCCGCAGTGAAGCGGATTGGCTGGTGGGCATGAACGGCTCCCGGGCGTTCACGACCAAGCACAACGTGCTTTTGTCCGTTGGACGAGTGCAAACCCCGGTGCTCGCCCTCATCTACGACCGGCAAAAGCAGATCGAGGCGTTTTCCTCGCAGAAGTTCTATGAGGTGGAAGCCTTTTTCGATCAGACCGGCACGGCCTACAAAGGGCTTTGGCAAGGGGATCGGTTAACCGACGGTAAGAAAGCCGAGGAACTGGCTTTGAAGGTAAAGGGCAAGCCGGGGCGGATTGCAAGCTATGAGGCCAAGGACTCCAAAGAATATCCCTTCAAGCTGTACGACCTGACGCTTTTGCAGCGGGAGGCCAATGCCAAACTAGGCTTCGGGGCGAAGAAGACATTGGATATCGCCCAAGCGCTTTATGAAAAACATAAAGTGATCTCCTACCCCCGGACCAACTCCAACTACGTGACGGAACAGAATATCCCTGGCATGCACCGGACGCTGGATATGCTGAAGAGTGTCGAAGGGTACGAGGACTTGGCTCAGGGAGGGAACAAAAGCTTCATCCATAAAAACAACCGTTCCGTCTGCAACCCCTCCAAGGTGGAGGATCACCACGCCATTATGCCCACGCTGAAGAAGCCGGGCTCTCTTAGTCCGGAAGAGAGAAAAGTATATGACATGATCGTTCGGCGTTTTCTCGCTCAGTTCTATCCGGCGGCGGAGTATAAAGTGCATACGGTTTTCACCGAGGTGGAGCAAGAAACCTTCAAGACGACAGTGAAGCAGCTCGTGGATCAGGGTTGGAAGGTTGTTTACAGCAAGGACGGCAGCGGTTCCGGCGATACCGATGGAGACACAGACGGTGAAGGCGGGAAGAAGCGCGGCAGCAAAGGGAAAAACAGTGGCGGAGAAGAAAAGGAAGAAGTGACAGAAACCGCTGCTCCCTTCTCTCTTGATGCTGCGCTGCCTGTAGCCTGTACCGATGCCAAAGCCAAGGAGAAGGAAACTCAGCCGCCCAAGCCCTACACCGAAGGCACGTTGCTGAAGGCGATGGAAAGCGCCGGCAAGCAGGTGGAGGACGAGGAGCTGCGGGACATCATGAAGGACGCAGGCCTCGGCACCCCCGCTACCCGAGCGGCCACCATCGAGCGGTTGAAGCAGGTCGCCTACGTGGAGATGAAGGGAAAAACCATCGTTATCACG
>NZ_CBQR020000063.1 GCF_000455485.1 Gorillibacterium massiliense | reverse complement strand
CAGCCGGCGTCGGCGCCTGCCCGCGCCCGGGCTGCGGCGGCCGCATCTTCATGGGCCGCAAGGGCTACGGCTGCAGCAACTACAAGACCGGCTGCGGCTTCGTGATTTGGAAAGAAAGCTTCGGTAAGGAGCTATCCGACAGCATGATCAAAGCCTTAATCGAAAAAGGCAAAACCGGCAAGTTGAAGTTCAAAAGCCAAACAGATGAACCTTTCGAGGCGAGGCTCGTGCTGAAAAACACCGTCACCGGCGCATTGGAGCTGGAACGAAACTAACCTTTCCCCAACTGTCCCCCTCTTCGCTTACACCAATAACGGCCCAACAGATAGCCGCAAAGGCTCCCTGCCGGGCCGTTTTATATTCCGGAAACCCTATTCCATTGTCTCTCTCATTTCGACATAAATTGAATGATCCCGATTACCACCAAAAAGATCAACAGATAGAAAAAAATAGAAGGCAGGACGTTCCTCTTTTGCTGTGGAACTTTCGAGACAACCAACCGGATCAAGGTGTCCCTATCTGCATTCGACATGGATGCCAGTGGAATCAAATGCGCGGAATTGGCCGATACGAACAGGGAGAGTCCGTTTTTTGTAATGACGTACTTTTTAATATCAGCCCAGTTTATTTTTTGATTGGTCGACGCGGACTCCATTCGAAAATCATCGTCGGTGAACCGGTAGGTCTTCTCTTCACTCACAAATTTATTGTTGCTTGTCTTCTTGGAATTAAGCAGCAAAGCGATTATGAAAAGCAAATAAAACAACACCAAAGCCCACGCCATAGGCGGAATCTCGGAAACATTGCCGATAGTGATACTGTATCCGACAAAGCAGAACGAGAGGAGAAACAGCAGAGTGAATATTCCAAAAACTCCTCTCTTATACAAAAAAGAGAACTGGTAATTCCTGATGTCCTTACTTGTTAATCGTACGACAACCGCTAGTTCATTGCTGCTCATCATACTTTCCCTCATCATTTCCTCGATATTTTTTTACAATAAGCCTTTCCACTTCTCGGCCACAGTAGCTTCGCCATAATAATAGTCAACACGATCCCTGGCTTGATACCTGGGATATAATGTTATCAGTTTATGGTGAACCTCCAAACCTATCCGACCATAATCGGCTTTGCCCATCATCACTACCTTAAATGCAGAAATTCAGTTCTCATCTTCACCGTACATCAAATCATCTAACCTTTTATTTTGTTTCTGTATTTCGCTAAACCTATTGAATCTATTCAGTAGATAGTCCATTGGAACCTCGCTATTCTTATCTACTTGGTCTTCAAAAAGCTTTAGTCGCGCTCCTAATTTATCTAGCTCGTCAATTAGCAGCTTCAACTTTTTATCCTCCGCTTCATCTCTGAATAAAATACACTTCATTATTGGAGTGCCAGCGTTAATGCTGCTTCTTATTTCAGAAAAGCTTTGGTTCGTATTTTTCTTTATTATGGGAAGGTATTTTATCAAATTATCGTCTTGCTCTACCAATACTAGTATTGTTGACATCCCATCACCATCCTTAAAACCTGTTTTCACAACTCGTACATATTATTGAAATAGCTCATCTTCATACTTATTCGGAGCATAGTCCGGATAATTTTTGCGATAAAAATTAACGATCTGCTCAAGATTAGGATCACTAACCGGATAAGGTTCGGGATCTTCAAACACCACATTCGCCTCCGGTGTATTCATCAATAACTCGTTAAATTGATTGGGAACTGGCAACCCTTGCTTTTTCCTAACATGAAGAAGGAACAATATTTCATAAGGATAAAATCCATACCTGTAATCGCCGAATTCAATAGATTTCCCTAGCTCCGAGGCCCGCTCAGAATGATAAATGATCATCTTGCTTATCAATGCTGCTATCTCTTCCTCATCCGGTGTTGTCCATCGTTCAAGGACTTCCCCATAAATATCAAGATCCTCAGGAATCAGATCGTTTTCGACTTCGCATTCCATAAATTCCTCACTGACAGTAACATAAACATCCTCATTGATTCCCAGAATGGTTTTATTTCTAAATCGCAGGTAGAGCTCCAGCAGGAACCAGGTATGCTTATTCCAATCATTCGCCGAAATAGAGGCCTCATCCAAATGATCAGCAATAAAGTCAAATAATACTCTTTCCTCCTTCTCCCACCCGTACATCGTGAAATGGATTAAGGTTGCGATGATCTCTTTAAATGTATAATCTACCATCATATCGGGATAACGAACCTTGTAAAGCTCCTGAGACACGCACTGATAAAACAAGGTGATTTGCATCTGTTTTAATCCGTCAATCCCCTGCCCTCCGTTGACCAACACATCTTCTTTCCATTTCGACAGGTAATAGGAGAAAATCGCTCCCAAATCTAGCAACAAGATATGATCCTTATCCACGTTATTCGATTCAACAATATCAATAATTTCACTTTTAATCTCTTCATATTCCATTTTGCTCTGTGCGAATATGGCTCCGTCGGCAAAGTTTTTATTGTATTTTTTATACGCCGTCGTTAGTTTATTGCGATTCAGCATTATTACCTCCATAAAAAATTAGTTTATTCCTTTGCTCCAATCCTTCTGCCCAAACTTCAAATGTGAAATTATTCACTATCATAAGCATTGTTTACACCAAAGTACAAAGACGATTCATTTATTTCATTACGATAAAAGCGTCATGATCATAGTAATATAAAAAGGCTTCCATTAATTCTTCATCTGTACATTTAACCTTTTGCAAAAAGGCATTTTTAACTATTCCTTTTATCGTTTGAATGTCTAACGCATACATTAAATTATTTTTCCTTGCAAATTCGGGTACTTCATCACTGTCATCCTCTACATCATCGGGATCAAGTATAGAACCTCTTGTATCTAAATCCCACGTCTCATCTTCAGGAAGAAATAATGCATCTGACCACTCGAATTGTTCAATATTATTCAGTATTTTTCTCAACGTAATAAGATTCTCCACTTTTTCTCCCCTCAGCCATAACGCACTCCCCTTTAGGAGAATGCTAAATTATGGTCTTAAAAGTCGTTTATTACAAATTTTTAGAAAATATTACTCCGCTTTATACAGTGATTGCAAGAATTCTGTAAAGCTAGCCGCTGTTAATCTAATTAGCTCCTTGATTAAGCCTTTGTCTTCTTCCAAATGGCTTAAATCACAAAAATACACCCTTCCTGTTTCTTCTCCGCTAACAGCTAAACAAATAATGTTATTTCTCGGGTCTCTACCTATAGGTAAAAAATTTGGTGGAACTACATTATTATGAGTGTATTTTTGATACGAACCTTCAAGATTATGCTCTTCTTTTTTGTTGAGTGGAAAAAAAAGCATGATCGAAGAAATTACCACCTTATCCAAAGTTTTAAATCTTCTCAAAACGCTTTTACCACCATTGCTAAATTTCAAAAAATCCTTATAGTCCTTGGGTAAGGCAAGGTGATTTTTTGTTTCAAAGGCGACTAATTCCTGTTCTGTAACCGGTTCAAATGAAAATTCAAATTCAGGATTCATATATTCACCACTATTCTGTAGAATATAACCCATCTAATAATTCTGTAAATGTACGACAAACAGGAATTATTGCCTCATCCCCAGTTTCCTCATGATCATAAAATATGATTTCAGGCGATAGGTTACTAGAGCGATAATCAAAGCATAATAAATTCCCAAAGGGATCCCTAGCAATAGGAACAAGTCCTTCAATTGAAGATTCCTCTGCAAAATCATAGAACATCATGATATTTAAATTCTTATTCGTAAAGCTTAATAAATTATTAAATACTCCCTGTTCGCCATCAACCATGTTGAAGCAATTTGGTTCTGGATAACCCCCATTATTCAACTTAACACACCTTTTGTAATCATCTGGAAATTTTATCCCGAAATTATTCTCAACTACGGTTATTATCGTTTCGTCATGTAGTTCCTCAGAAAAAGACCAACCTTTTATCCCCATATTGTCACCTCCAATATCTTCCCTTTTTTTATTGCCAGAGTCCTGATGATTTGTAACTAAATCCCACGTCTCATCTTCAGGAAGAAATAATGCATCTGACCACTCAAACTGTTCAATATTATTCAGTATTTTCTCTGGGTTCTATATCCTTCCTATCTTTTGTAAGATACCTTCATCCCTCAATAAAAGTCCACGATGGACCATACCCCAACAAAGTCTAATCTTACACCTCAGAATAGTACTTTATGCATCTTTCTCCGGGTGGTATTAACTCGTTATCAAGCAGTTCAGTTTCGAGTAATTTCGCTTTGTTCTCTAATTTGGAGATGAACAGTATGTAATAATCACCTACCGATGGGCAAGCGAATAAACCGTATCCCTTATGTGTTAATAGTTTGTTAGTTTCTCGGATCTTATCCGGTAGGAATTCATATTCATATTCCCCCAATCCTTCCAGTTCATCTTGTGATGCTAGTTCAATTTGACGCGCAAACTCATAATCTAAAATAAAGTTCACTATCTCATTGTCTTCCTCACCCTTGTAGTCCAGGGACAGAAATCTTCCGGTAGACAATCCATACTTCAGCAGACACTCATAAAGGTTTGGATTGTCACAATCCTCTAAAATGGCTTCTACATCGTCTCTGTCTTCAAATAGAACATCCACGATTCCTTCATTCAACATGCAAATGTCCTCCGTTATACGTTATTGAAAAAGTTCATCTCCGTACTGATTTGGGACATATTCAGGATAATTCTTGCGATAGAATTGATCGATGATCTCCATCAACGGGTCTCTCTCAGGATAAGATTCCGGATCCTCATGCACCATCCTGGCTTCCGGTGTATTCATCAGCAGTTCCTTAAAATGTTCTGGAACCGGCAACCCTTGCTTTTTCCTTACATGGATCAGAAACAATATTTCATACGGATAAAATCCATACCTGTAATCACCAAATTCAACGGAGTTTCCTAGTTCTAAAACCCGTTCAGAATGATAAATTATCATTTTATCTATCAATGCTGTGATCTCTTCCTCCTCTGAAGTTGACCAACGGTCCAGCACTTCTTCATAGATGTCCAGATCATCAGGTATTAGGTCGTTTTCGACCTCTCGTTCCATAAGCTCTTCACCTACAGCAATATACACGTCTTGGTTAGTTCCCAGAATCTTTTTATTTCGATATCGCAGATAGAGCTCCATGAGGAACCAAGTGTGCCTATTCGAATTATTGGCTGATATGGAATTCTCCCCTATGTGATCTGCAATAAAGTTATATAGAATACTCTCCTCTTTTTCCCATCCGTACATTGTGAAATGTACTAAGCTTGAGACTATGTCCTTAAAGGTATAGCTCACCATCATACGCGGATAACGAATTTTATAAAGATCTTGCGACATACACTGATAAAATAAGGAGATTTGCAGTTGCTTTAAACCGTCTATTGAATTGTTACCATTGATCAATACATCCTTTTTCCATATTAAATGGTAATGTGCGAAAATCGATCCTATCCTTATTAATAAGATGTGATCTTTCTCTTTTTCATTTGCTTCTATGATGTTTTCTATTACATTCTTCAATCCTTCGTATTTCGTTATACTATTTTCAAACATGCTCTCATCTTGAAAATTCTTGATATACTTTTTATAAGCCAGATCGATTTTTTTTTGATTTATCATGATTTCCTCTCCAACTGTTTGTTCCAACCTTTTAATTTCAATTCATCCTTTTAACTGACGGGTTAAAAGTGAGAAAAACATAACTGATTTGGATAAAGACCATCTGCAAGGTTAAATCTCATTCCTTGTCCTTCTTCTTACTTCTTCTTACTTTTTCTTTCTTTTTCTTTCTTTTTCTTTCTTTTTCTTTAGCTTCTAACTCTGCTCTTGCGGCTAACATATTAGCTATGAAGTCAGCATTCATTCTTTCTCTTACAATTTTCAATTCTACTTTTTGTTCTTCTTCTACCTGTTCAGCTTCAAAACTAATTATAAAATCAAGGAAACTCTCTGAAATCAAAAAAACATTATCCCAATAATCATCCAAACTAACATTTCTATATTTTTTTCATTTAACATTGCTCTAGCAGTCAATTCATTTTCATGATACCAAAAATAGATTTTCTCATTACGGCCATCCTTGACACCAATACAAATCAGATTTCCTTTACCATCATCCGCAATGGGTATTAAAGAACTAGGAATCCTGTCATAGTACTGTTTAATTTTATTTCCAATATCATCCATGCTCCCATCAAAACCAAAAAAAGAATCAAAAACATTAAAACCATTCTTATCTGTATAAGGCGATGCTTCTATTGATTTATAAATGATATCTTGTTCAAATTTTGAATCCCCATATTTAAGCACAAATTGTAGATCGCTGGAAATAAAATATTAGAAGCCAATGGCGGTAAAATTGATTATGATAAAGCTTTAAACTCATGTTTAAAATCCCCGTAAATTAATAACGCCTCTGCAAGTATTTCTCTTAATTCATTATAATTTCGAAAGATTGGTTTCTTTATTTTGTCATTCTCTTGAGCGTCCAACTGTTCTTTTATTATTCCCCACGTACCACCAATTAGAAGATTCGTATTCTTCCATGCTGACCAAATAAACTCCAATGCACCATATTTCAAGGAAATAGTAAATTGAAACTTATCTTCCGATACGATTTCAATCAATCTGAAAAATTTTTCTTTTTTATCGAAACGAAATGAATATCCTAATTGATTTAAAATTCCTAATACGAGATTAGCATCATAATTTTCAAAACTATCCTTGTAGTCAAATTGATATTTTTCAGATAAACCTTTATATCTTTTAATAAAATCGATATTCTTAAATACTTCTTTCACATTTGGCTCAAGCACAGTATCCCCCCAAAAAACTTAACTCTACTCCATGTCTTTGGCACGACAACCGTTAGTTCATTGCTGCTCATTCTTCTTCTCCCCGTCATGGCCCCGCGATAGTTTCAAAGCTTCCCATTTCTCGGCTACGGAAGCTTCGCCGTCATAATAGTCAACCCGATCGCCGCCCTGAAAAACATCATCCTGCGACGGCAAAATTTTGATCTTTCCGGAATCCGGATATTCGGCGACATCAAGTTCAGGAAGACTGGCCAAATCCAGATATACACACGGTTGATCCGTGTGATTGAACAGCTGGTGAGCGCCGGTCTGGCCCATCTCAAAAAAGACGACGTCTCCTTTCGCGATCTCCTTGACTCCTTCCGGTGTCCGCAGGAGGGAGCTGCCTTCCAGTATGACGAACATCTCCTCTGCGTTGCGGTGAAAATGATAAGGGTAAGAGTACTTGCCTGGATCCAAGGAGCGGATTTGAAATTGCATGTGCTTCGCGTTCACTTGCTCCGCCAAATTTTCGCTGGTGTGCCATGAAAATTCTGGAATCGGAGATTGCCTTAGCTTGTACGATACGGACTCTGCATTGAAAATCGTTGCCATTTTATCCACTCCATTGTCGGTTTAAAATTTTCAAAATTATACCACACATTCAAAGTATCATCTGTAAAATGCAACCAAAAAAGCTGACGGCGGAGTTCCTCCCCAACCGTCAGCTTTTCCTTTATCTTCTACAGGCCGCCTCAATCGCAGTGGCCCTACTGCTTACCCCTCAAAACGAATATTCAACTGGATGATTTCCGAACGGCTGGCAAGACGGATGGGCGGTCCCCATGTGCCGTAGCCGGAGGAGACGATGACATGCATCTTGTCCTTTAGCAAATACCCCCAGTCCAACTCAAACAATCGGCGGGTTACCCAATGGTTCGGGGCAAACTGCCCCCTGTGGGTATGCCCGCACAAGAGAATATCAGCCCCTGCAGCGGCAGCCTTGTCGAATTCATACGGCTGGTGATCCATCAGGATAATGGGAACCCGTTTATCCAGTCCCGCCAGCAGCTCCTCTACGCTGACTCTGCCTGTGGAATCTGCCGTTTCCGCCGTCTTGTCCTTTCTTCCCGCAACATAAAAGACATCCTCCACCAGCACCGTTTCGTCCATCAAAACCGGAATGCCGATCTCGGCCATCTTTTCTACGTACTCTTCCAGACTTCCACCGTAGTACTCATGGTTGCCCAGCACCGCGTACACTCCCAAAGGGGACTGCAAACCCTGCAGCACCTCAGACATCCGGTTGCGGACAAACGGTTCGATATCATCATCAATTACATCGCCGGCGAAAAGAATGAGGTCCGGTTCCATGGCGTTCATCTCCCGCACCAATCGCCCCAAATAGCGCCTTCCTACCAGATTCCCAAGGTGAAGGTCCGATGCCACGGCGACGCGCAGTTCCTTCCGGCCTCCCGCCCATTTGTCCAGCTTGATTTCATGGGTACGGACAATGGGCGACCATGCATTGCGGGAACCCCAAGCCATAAGCAGCACAAGCAGGATGAATACCGTCCAACCGACGCTGAGCAATAAAGAATCTCCATGGTAACCGGCCAGCTTGGCGATCCAAACAACAAGATCCGCGATCACCAGCAAAATGAGGGCGAACTCAATCAATCCGAAATAAACGGCCCCAACAACCTTCAGCAGCCTCCGCAAAGGTCCCGGAATCAATTTGACTCGTCCCAATAGATAGGCAACTGCAATAATGGCAAATACAATCCAATACCCGATCCCCGGATGGAACCATCCCGCATTGTCCAACAGCCAGGCTCCATGCCAGCCGATATAAGCATTAAGGCCAACATAGAGTAGCAATACAACAGCAGTGATTGCAATAAATCGCGGTTTTAGTTTCAAGAATGACGCGTCTCCTTATGAACCGTATTTTATTAGTGCAAATTATACCGCAGCTGACAGAGCGCCAAAACTTAAGCCGCCCCTTTGCCAATCCCCTCCCTAATGTAAAATGAAAGAGAGCCTCTCGGCTCTCTTTATGTCTTGTTCTGATTCGTTAAACTATGCTGCTGAAGCGGATCAAGCGACTACGTAAATATCGAAATCGCCATAACTATGCAAGGTCAAAGGGATCGTTAACGCTTTGAACGGATTGCCCTGCATGCCCGCCCGTTCCATAAAAGCCGGAGGCGTTATATCTACGGCAATTCCATCATTATAAAGCAGTGTGCTTGCATTTCCGCTGATCATATTTGCGAGCTCGGAAATAGCGCTGCGGCTCAACTCGTCAAACTCCGTGAGGGTAAAGCCCCCCATCATTGCCGATGCAATTTTCAATGCGACTCCTTCGGGAAAACCAAACACGATGTCTCCCGTCAGCCCGCCAACGATGCCAATCTTCAGCCACACGTAATCGTTTCGGAGATCGATATTCTTGATCTTCAACTCGCCTAAAATCGGCTTGACCTGAATCAAAGATTCAATCACGCTGCAGGAAGAAGTAAGAAAAGGGTTAATATAGGCTGCCTGCATGAGCCACACGCCTCTCTACCGTACGCATTATACCGTTTCTGGATAGTTCCCCAGTCCCGTTATAACCTAAAGTATAAAGGAGGGTTAGGCAATTAGCAATGAACAATTAGATGATTTTGCCAAAATCCAGCACAAAACGTCTATTTACGTGGCACCCGACTAAGGCCAAGCCGGAACTTAATAACCAGACGGTTAAGATAAACTCCAACCGAAGGGGTAGTCCGGTGACAAGGTGACCGGCAACTTTCCCTTGGCTTGAATACGGCCGGTCAACACTTCCGCCAGCGCCTTCATAACCACGGGGCGGTTTTCATAGGCGGCTATATAGGTTTTGACTTGCGGGAATCCGGTCAGATCAAAGGGATTACGTCCTGCACATACTGTCAGTTTCAAGCCCGGAAGCTCTCCCAGCCTGTACACAAGCTCCCTTTGTCCTGGGTAAAAAGCTTCATTGTAAGTGACAACGATGGCCTGATGATACCCGGAAGCGAGTCTGCAAGCCATTTCGATCTCCTCACGCGACATGTTGATGTCCATGTAGATTTCTTCGACTTGCAATCCGCAGCCCTTTAGTGCATCTCCCAATGTTCCCGCACGTTCTTCCTGTTCGTCAACTTCCGTTCCGGTCCGTACCTCGGTCCAAACCACAAGAACCGGTTCATCGGCACACAGAGGCAGCTGTCCCTCATCTTTGACCAATGTAACGCTTTCCCGGCTTAATCGTTCTGCCAGCTGTCGATGTTCCTCATGACAAAACGGCAGGCCTGTTCCGCTTCCAACCGATACGGCTGTGCCGCTAGCAGCGGCAACCTCATCCTCCTCTAGAGCCAAAATCCCTCTCCGCTTCTTCAGTTCCAAAATCCGCGCAACCGAGGCATCGATCCGCGCTTCCGTCAACCGGCCGCTTTCCACCGCCTTCAGCACCGCATTCACGGCAGCCGTTTGCCGGTCCAGGCGATGGCTGACCATAACCAAATCGGCTCCCGCCTCAATCGCCCGGATTGCGCCTTCCTCCACCCCAATGGATGCGGCAATGGCATCCATCTCCAGACAATCGGTGATGATGAGTCCGTCGTATCCGAGGCGTTCCCGCAACAGTCCGGTTAATATTTTTCGGGAAATGGTAGCGGTATGCCCATCCGGTTCGAAAGCCGGGAACAGCACATGGGACGTCATGATGACATCCGTCCCCGCTGCGATCGCCTTTATGAAAGGAAACAGTTCTACGTCAAAGAGTCGCTTTTCTCCATAGGGAACAACGGGAATGGAATGATGGGAATCATCGGCTGTATCTCCGTGACCGGGAAAATGCTTGACAGTAGCGGATATGCCCGCTTCTTGGTATCCCCGCACGGCCGCGCAGCCCATTTCAGCTACAAGCTCAGGGCTTTCTCCATAGGAACGGACGCCAATGACTGGATTTAACGGATTGTTGTTCACATCGAGGCAAGGAGCGAAGTTCATATTGACCCCGATGCTGCGCAGCTCGTCACCGGAGGCTTTTGCCGCCGCATATACCCCTTCCGCATTCCGGGTCGCGCCAAGCGCCATGCTGCCGGGGAAAGCCGTCATCCCCTTATCAATCCGCGCCACCATGCCCCCTTCCTGGTCGACCCCGATAAACAGCGGTATCGTTCCGGCGTCCCGCGCCGTTTGCTGCAAAGCGGCGGAAAGCCGGCCGACCTGCTCCGCATTTTCTACATTTCGCCGGAAATAAATGATGCCCCCCACCTGCAAATCCTTCACCAAACGCTCCGATTCCGGTCCTTCTACGCGATCCGGGAAGCCGCAAATAAACAGCTGCCCGACTTTTTCACGCAAGGTCATGGAACTAAACATTCCCCTTCTCCTCCTCCGCGCACTCCGCCGCCACGTACCGTTCTCTGAATTCCGTGGGCGACACCCCCGCATACTTGGCAAATACTTTCGTAAAATACCTTCGTTCCAGATACCCGGTCATCTTCCCGATCTGGGTGACGCTGTTGTCTGTTTTTAGCAGCAGGGATTTGGCCAACTCCATCCGTTCCCGGGTCAAATATTCGATAAAGGTCTCACCAAAATGGTTTTTAAACAGCATGCTGAAATAGCTGTAGCTAATCCCCAGCCGGTCGGCGATCTCGTCGATGCTGAGGTCGTTCGCCAAATTGCGGCGGATATAATCCTCGGCCGACAGCATGAGCATTTCCGTGGACTTCCGGCTCAAAGCCCGCTGCATCCCGTCATCCGACAAGGTGTTGATCAGGTTCATCAGCCCGACGATGCCGCCGCTTTTCTCCAGGCGCTCCCAATAGCTCTGTTCATTCTCCACCGCTAGCATGCCGCTTTCCCGCATCTCTCGCAGCAAGTGCAGTACCAGATAATGCAGGATCTGCTCCGCGCGCACCAGAGACTGCTCCGACAGCGCCAACATATCGCGGTTCAAATGATCCAAAGAGTCTTTCATTAGCGTCTGGTTCCGCTGCTTTAAGCCGGAAACGATTTCTTCCACCCAGCCCCACCAGCGGGCTTCCGCACCGCTTCGTTCCATTTGCCCGGCGGGAACGATCATGAGGGAATCCCGGTTGTGCCGGGTCATGGTCAAATGCCGCTGAATCCGGCCGTAAGCATCCGGCAAGCTATGATACGCCACTTTATCCGGCAGCAATGCGCAGCGCAGCTCCAGCTTGACCCATTGGCGGACTTTGATCTGCATTTCCTCCAGCCACCGTTTGTCCCTTTCCAGCGTCATGGAAGCGGCCGTCCCGTCATCATGACCTGCCACGGGTCCGCTTTCTTCCACCAGGATGCAAAACTCCCCTTCCCGGGGTTGCAGAACCGCGTGGCGTACTCCCTTTTCCTCCATCACTTCCTGCAAAACATTGCGCACCGCAAAATTCCACAGCTTTCGTTCCTTCTCGTTCCAGGACCTGATCTTACTGGAGTAATCGTCCATATCCAGGAGCATGACGGTAAAAGACAGCTCCGACAGCTCCACTCCGCCATCCTCAAGGAAAGCTCCCTGAGGCGTAGGCGATCCCAAAAGCACATCCAGCAGCGCCTTCTCGTAGGCCATGCGGACCACTTGGCTCCACATGCGTTCCTCCGACTCCTGGAGAATCCGCCTCTCGCGGATTTCCAGAGCAACGCGGGACACGGTCTTTTCCAGTTCCTCGTAATTGATCGGTTTCAGCAAATAATCCTTCACCGCATACTGAATGCCGGAGCGCATGTATTCGAAGTCCTGATAGCCGGTTAGCATAATAATTTCGCATGGAATTGCCCTTGCTCGAAGCTCCTCCAGCAGAGCCACGCCGTCCATAACAGGCATGCGGATATCCGTGAGGACAAGGTCAGGAAGCTTTAGCTCCGCCATCTCCAGTGCTTGCTTGCCGTTACGCGCCAAGCCGACGATGTCGATGCCCATCTGTTCCCACGGGATGATCTGGCTGAGATTATGCAAAATATGCGGTTCATCGTCCACTAACAGCGCTTTCAGCTTTTGGCCGGAACATGTGCCGGGATTGTGTACCAACGTCAACGGGAATCATCCCTTTCTTTCCCCATCAAGTTCTACCCTTATTATAAAAGAGCGGAAGTCGGGCATCAGGTGCTCATTTATCCAGATGAGGGGTAAAATTCTCTAAAATTCACCCATCGTTCTGTATGCATTATACTCGAACTCAGCGCCTCAGCAGTATCCTTTTGGAAAACAAAAAAACCAACCGTCCGGTTCGCAAAAAGGCGAAACATAACGATTGGCTTCTTTTTGTTTTGTACTAGAGACCGGTGGCGTCCGCTTGCTGCAGTGTGTCCACCAGTTCGCCATGAATTTTGCCATTAGTCGCAAGCACATTGCGCACTTTCAAAGTGTAAGGATTCCCAGCGGTATCGGTAACGGAGCCGCCTGATTCCTGGATTAGCAGCGTGCCTGCTGCCAAGTCCCAAGAGTTGAGGCCGATTTCCCAAAAACCGCTCAGCCGTCCGGCTGCAATATAGGCCATATGCAGCGCTGCGGAGCCGCCGTTGCGCACATTGCGCACTTTTGGCACGACTGCTGCCAGTCCCCGCATGTTGATGGGGAGGGCCTTTTCCCGATCCGCGGGAAAACCGGTGGCCAGCAGGCTTTCGGACAGCTTCGCGTCTGCCGAAACGCTCATCCGCTTGCCGTGGAGATAGGCGCCTTTGCCTTTTTCAGCAACGAACAGCTCATCCCGGTTAGGATCATACACCACCCCGATAACCGGCTCTCCCTTGTAGGCCAAAGCTATTGATATCGAAAAGAACGGAAATTGATGAACAAAATTGGTCGTCCCGTCAATGGGATCGACAATCCACAAATACTCGGCGCCGCTTGCATCCTCCAGCGCCTTGGCGGAAGCCAGCGGGCCTGGCTCCACACCTTCCTCCCCTAAAAAAGAATGGGTCGGGAAGTGCGTGAGGATCAGACTGCGAATCAGCTTCTCCGAGCCTTTATCGATCTCCGTAACGAGATCCGATTCGGAATATTTCAGGTCCAACTTGGTATAAGCGCCTATTTTCGTTTTAATCCATTCGCCTGCTTTAGCCGCTGTGTTGACGGCGACTGCCGTGAAGCTTTTGCCGCTGGGCGAAAACGGAACATTCGGTTCTTCTGCCAAAGCAATCACTCTTTTCAGCACTTTTAGGTCAAGTATAGTTCAATCCAGCCAGCGAAACTACAGATGTTTCCCCAAAAATCATCGTCACTTCGTACAAAGGGATTTTTTACAACGGCCTTTCATACCTCGATGGACGCTTGATTGACTGGTTTCACACCCGGTTTGCCCGAAAGATCCTTCATCAGTTGAAACAAAGCTTTGTCCTTTCGCTTTTCGCTTCAATCATCACATCAAGTGCCGGTGTTTCCGGCGCGATAATCTTCAGAATCGTAAGTAGCGGCTCCGGGTCCACATAATCCGCATGGGCCTTCGGCATGCTCGCGCTCTTCGGGCTGGACGCGTGAATCTTCGGCGGAATCCCCGCCGCATCCCATGTTTCGCGAATTCGCAGCCATAACTCGGGAATTTGCTCTCCGTTTCCCGGGTTAACCTGATGATGATGGATATCCAAAACCATCGGAACGCCGACTTTTTCGCAGGTTTCCAAAGTTTCCAGTGCGGTATAAGTTTTATCATCGTTTTCTAACGTCAGACGGCTGAGGATCGCCGGGTCCAACTTCCCGCAGCGCTCGCAGAATCGGTGAAGCGCCGTCATTTTATCCCCGTAAGTACCTCCGATATGAATGTTGCATTTCGCCCGCTCATCTAGTCCCATAGCCGCCAGCATCCCCGATTGATGTCGTAAATCCCGCAGCGAGTATTGGTATACCTCGTCCCGCGGCGACGTCAACACCGTGAAATGATCCGGATGCAGGCTTGTCCGCATTCCATGCTGCTGCACATAGTCGCCTACTTCGGCAAAAGCCGGCGCAAGAACCGCCATCGGGTTCCAACCGGCGGTGATCTCGTGAGTCGCGAGCGGTATAAGCCGGGAAGAAAAGCGAAACACCTGGATATCGTGAGCACTATTGTGCCGGAGCAGCCTCATGCAATTATGTAAGTTTTCCTCTGCCAACCGCTCAAGTCTTCGCAAAGCCGCCTCGCGGTCCGCCAGTTGACTAAAGCGGGTAGCGGTCATCGTTTTCGAGGGCGAAGCGTTGGGGAGCAGAGCGGACATGGCCACATAGCCGAACCGGACGATCAAAGGAGTTCCTCCCGCGGGCCATTCCTCACTGGCTGCGGCTGAATGCCGCCCCGGAGATCAGGCTCATCTTAGGTGAAAAACAGGTTGGGCAACGAAGCCCATTTTACCTGTATTCCCCGGGTGGGATGGAACTATTCTCGATCCGAGTGCGGCTAACCTGTAAACTTTAGCCTTGATGATCCCGGAAAAACATTTCGTAGGCGAGAGCCGTTTGCACAGCGGATTCCTCTTCCGTTAAAGGACGGACCAGGTCCATCTCCACCGAAGTAATTTCCTTGCCTTGAAAATTGATTTCGGCTACGGAAGCCGAAATATGAACGATCGCCACCGCCTTGTTATCAGGGGTATAAGCGATCACCTTCTGTCCGGTGGGATAGATGCGAAATCCGGACTTGACCATTTTCCCTTTTCCATACTCCATCAGATCATCCAGTTCCCGTTGGGACTTGAACTTGCATACCGAATTGAATTCCGTCGCAAAACCCATACTATCGCTCCTTCGCTTATTATAAACCCCGCCATATAAAGCCGACGCCGTTAAATGCTGGCAACATCCGGGGTTATACGCGGGGTCCGTTTTACGTTTTCACAAATCCCTATGGTTCAGTTCGGTTCAAAAGAAAACTGCAGCTTCATCTTCTCCTTATGCCGTTCCAGAGCCAACTCAATCAGCTCGTCAAGCAGTTGGGCATAGGGCTTGCCCGTTTCCCTCCATAAGAGCGGATACATGCTGTATGGGGTGAAGCCAGGCATCGTATTGACTTCATTGATGTAGATCGCCCCATCTTTGCGGTCAAGGAAAAAATCGACCCGGGACAAACCGGACCCATCTATGGCGATAAAAGCACGAACGGCCATTTCGCGGATTTTCTCTGCCGTTTCCGCAGGCAGATCAGCCGGGATGACCATCGTCGATTTGCCATCCACATACTTGGAGGAATAATCATAGAAATTGCCTGTTGTCACGATTTCGCCAGGGACGGATGCTTGGGGATCGTCGTTGCCCAATACCGCCACCTCAATCTCGCGGCCATCCACGCCCTCTTCGACGATAATTTTGCGGTCATAACGGAATGCCAGTTTGACGGCTTCAATCAGCTCTTCCCGATTTTCCGCCTTGGAAATGCCGACGCTGGACCCCAGGTTGGCTGGTTTCACAAAGCATGGATAGCCGAGGGAAATCTCGATTTCCATCAAGAAGAAGGCTTGATCCCGCTCCCACTGGCTTCTCGTAAAGTGGCGGAACAGACATTGCGGTAAGCCCTCCTGGGCAAAAATCTTCTTCATCATGACCTTGTCCATGCCTACCGCCGAAGCGAGAACGCCGCAGCCCACATAAGGGATGCCGGCCATTTCAAACAGGCCTTGAATCGTTCCGTCTTCGCCGAATGTACCGTGCAAGAGAGGCAGCATGACGTCAAGCGTCCGCTCGTCCGAGCCGGCTCCGGCAAACACGGAGGCGATGGGAAGCTCTTTTCCCGCAGGCTCCAGTTGTGTCACTTTGATTTCCGTTCCCATTCCGACTGCTTCCGCCAGCGTCTCCGTTTTAGCGTTGCCCTCTTCAATATAAGAAGACTGGAAAGTCAGCTCCTTAACGCTGCTTACCGGCCCGAGAAGCACCGGTCCCGAACTCCAAATCCCTTGTCTGTCGATGTAGAATGGGTGAATTTCGTATTTTTTGTGATCGAACGCTTTAATGACGGCCAGCGCCGTCTGCAGAGAAACGTCGTGTTCTCCCGACCTTCCTCCGTACACAAGACCAACCCGTATTTTCCTCGTCATGGAAACCTCCTGGTAAGGACTAAGTACTTGAAATGCTCATCTGGCTGAATGAAGGAAATTATCATTTCATTTCTTTAGAAGGAATCATGAATATGAAAAAAAGCATACTTCGTATTTGGGGTCCATGCGTATGAATCCCGATAGTCCCAGTATCTGTGCTTGCTGCTGACGGTATGGGCATTGACCAGCGGCATGCCGTCAGCCGTACGGTCCGTTACGAACGTACTGTGCCCGTAGCGCCCGCCATCCCAACTGTACGCGATGACATCTCCCGGAGCCAGATCTTTAGGGGACTCGACTCGGTCCGCACGAAGGCCGCCTTTCAACTCGCTTCCGGACAGAAACCGCCGTAAACTGTCGGCAACCGCCCAACTGAAGCTCCAAAGCTCCTCTTTGCTGTTTTGACCATGATACCACCAGCCCGATTCTCTTTTACCAGTATAGTTCATCGGCGCTCCGCCTGCAAAGATACATTGAGATACATAGTTGGTGCAATCGACTTCAAAGTGGAGAAACGCCGGGTTGAACGTTTCCCACCAGCGGTCGGCATATTGAGCAGCCTTCTGCCGGTCGTACACGATAGCCCGTTGTTCCAATCCGTACCCAGGGGTAATAACTTGCCCATTCAGGTAGGGTGTACCTACAGGGGTCAGAGGTGATACTGAAGGAGAGAGGCCCGCAGGGATGTATTCAGATGGTTTTCCCCTGCCATTCGCAGATGAATGACCTGTACCAGCCGGAACCAAGCCGGACTCGGAGATATCGGGTGAGATGCTTTCAACGCGCCAGCCGCCTTTTTTACGGGACAAAACGAGCTGTTCGCTTTCGATACGTTCCTCCGTATGCGTCCGACCCGCGGCCCGATATACCCATCGCTGCGATAAGCGGATGTCGGCCACTACTTCATCCTCCAACGCCCGGTTGCGTGCAATGGCAAGACGAGATTCCCGGCGCAGCGTCTCCACTCCCCGTTCTCTGCGATGGGCGCCGATCCGCCTTAGCCTGTCATTTTGGACATCCAAGTAACCTTCATCAAATACTAGTGCCGCCAGCGGCTGGAGATCCCCATCCGCCTCCATCCGATTCCGATTGTAGGCGTACTCATAGAGAAGCGTTTTCCAATCCATTGCCACACCCTCCATTCATCCTTTATACCGCTGATAGCCATCAAGATAGATATATGACTCGGATGCCCGGGAATGAACGGCTTTCTCTTCTTATAGATACACAATGGCTTTTCGGGCCGGAATTGTGTATTTTGCAGTTTACGGATGGAGGAAAAGCCGCTATACTAAAAACAAGGAAAAATATGAAATCAAGTTTCACACAATGAAACCTTTTGAAGAATGAGGATCATTTCTTTGGAAGGGGTTAATTCGTAAGAGGAGGCCGGATAGATGGCAAGAAAAGATCATTTCAATGTCAAAAGCTCCCTGCAGGTCGGCAATCAGGACTACGTCTATTACAGTCTGCAAAAGCTGGAGGAGCGGGGTCTCGGACAAATCGAGCGGCTGCCCTTCTCCATCAAGGTGCTGCTGGAAGCGGCCGTGCGCCAGTTTGACGGCAGAGCCATCACCAATGAACACGTGAAGCAAATCGCTTCATGGGCCGAGGACCGGGATGCCAACAAGGAAATCCCCTTCATTCCAGCCCGGATCGTGCTGCAGGATTTCACCGGCGTACCCGTCGTCGTGGACTTGGCCGCTATGCGCGCCACGATGAAGCGGATGGGCGGTGATCCGAAGCGGATCAACCCCCTCGTCCCCGTCGATCTGGTCATCGACCATTCGGTCATGGTTGACCAATTCGGCACGAAGGAAGCTCTCGCCTACAACGAAGCCATTGAGTTTGAGCGCAACGAGGAACGCTACCGCTTCCTGCGCTGGGCGCAAACCGCTTTCGATAACTTCCGTGCCGTTCCGCCGGATACGGGTATTGTCCACCAAGTGAATCTGGAATACTTGGCAAGTGTCGCGGCAACGAAGAAGGTCGACGGCGAAATCGAAGTCTATCCCGATTCCCTCGTAGGCACGGACTCCCATACCACCATGATCAACGGTCTCGGCATCGTCGGCTGGGGCGTAGGCGGCATTGAGGCGGAAGCCGGCATGTTGGGCCAGCCGCTCTATTTCGTAACCCCGGACGTCATCGGCTTCAAACTCACCGGCAGCTTGGCGGAAGGCTCCACCGCCACCGACCTGGCGCTGACCATCACGCAAATCCTACGTAAAAAAGGCGTCGTCGGCAAATTCGTCGAATTCTACGGCCCCGGCCTCGACAACATCAGCCTGGCCGACCGGACGACCGTCGCCAACATGGCGCCAGAGTATGGCGCGACCATCGGCTTTTTCCCGGTGGACGACACCACCCTCAAATACTTGCACACCACGGGCCGCAGCGACGAGCAAGTGGCTCTTGTGGAAGCCTACTATAAAGCCCAGGGAATGTTCCGCACGGCGGAAACGCCAGACCCGGTATTCACCGATAAGCTCGAACTGGATCTCTCCACCGTCGTTCCCAGCCTGGCCGGTCCGAAGCGTCCCCAAGACCGCATCGAACTGACCAACATGAAGGAAGCCTTCGGGTCCATCGTCCGCACCCCTGTAGACAAAGGCGGATATGGCCTGACGGAAGAGAAAATCGAAGAAGAAGTGACGGTTAATCATCCTCATGGCGTCGCTAGCATTATGAAAGCCGGCGCTGTCGTTATCGCCGCCATCACCAGCTGTACCAACACCTCCAACCCCAGCGTTATGTTGGGCGCCGGACTGGTCGCGAAGAAAGCCGTGGAAAAAGGGCTGGTTAAGCCCCACTATGTAAAGAGCAGCCTGACTCCCGGCTCCCTGGTCGTTACCGAGTATCTGAAGAAAGCCGGTCTTCTGCCCTATCTCGAAGAGCTTGGCTTCAACGTTGCCGGTTACGGTTGCGCCACCTGTATCGGCAATAGTGGACCGCTGCCGGATGAAGTCGGTGCCGCCATCGCCGAGAACGACATGACCGTTGCTGCCGTACTCAGCGGAAACCGCAACTTTGAGGGCCGTATCCATGCCCAAATCAAAGCCAATTACCTGGCGTCTCCGCCGCTGGTCGTCGCTTACGCCTTGGCCGGCACGGTGAACATCGACCTGATCAACGAACCTATCGGCTACGGGAAGGACAACGAGCCGGTTTACCTGAAGGATATCTGGCCTTCCAGCCAGGAAATCGCCGAAACAATCCGCACCTCGGTCAGCTCGGCCATGTATCATGAAAAATACAAAGACGTGTTCAATGCCAACAAGCGCTGGAACGAGCTGGAGGTTCCTACAGGTGACCTGTACGAATGGGATGAAACCTCTACCTACATCCAGGAGCCGCCTTTCTTCAAGGATCTTGCACCGGAAGCCGGCGACATCACCTCTTTCTCTGGCGCCAAGATTTTGGCTCAACTTGGCGACTCCGTCACCACAGACCATATCTCCCCTGCCGGCAATATCAAAGCTGACAGCCCGGCCGGTCTGTACTTGCAAGAGCACGGCGTCGAGCGCAAGGACTTCAACTCCTACGGCTCTCGCCGCGGCAACCATGAAGTCATGATGCGCGGTACCTTCGCCAACATCCGTATCCGTAACGCGGTGGCACCCGGCACCGAAGGCGGTGTGACCACTTACCTGCCGACGGACACGGTGATGTCGATTTACGACGCATCCATGAAGTATCAGGAGCACGGCACCCCGCTCCTCGTTCTCGCCGGCAAGGAATACGGCACCGGCAGCTCCCGTGACTGGGCCGCTAAAGGTACCTTCCTCTTGGGCGTCAAAGCCGTCATCGCCGAGAGCTACGAGCGGATTCACCGCTCGAATTTGGTGGGCATGGGCGTACTGCCCCTGCAGTTCCCCGAAGGCTTCGGCTGGAAGACCCTGGGCTTAACCGGCACGGAAACCTATGAAATTTCCGGCGTCGACAATGCTATCCAGCCAGGACAAAAAGTGCGCGTCACCGCCACCCGCGCCGACGGCACCAGCTTCGACTTCGAAGCCATCGTCCGTCTGGACAGCATGGTGGAAGTGGACTACTACCGCAACGGCGGCATTTTGCAGACCGTGCTGCGGCAGATCCTCGAAGGCTGATTCCATCAGGCGCACAGTGCGCAAGTGAAATCAGGCTTTTCCAAAGATCAGAAATGCCATACAAGCAAAACAGGAGAAGTTCCGCAATCGGGAACCCTCCTGTTTTTTTACTGTCCGCTTCTTTTTTACAACTCTATAATAAAAAAGTGGTTTCCTGTGAAAAAGGAGTGAAGTTAAAGTGGCCGCCATTTTAATAGTCGAGGACGAAGCGTCCATCAACGAGTTGGTGAAGCGGAACCTGCAGCTGGTGGGACATGCGTGCATATCCGTTTTTGACGGAGATGCCGCTCTTGCCGAGATCCGCACTCGACCTTACGATCTGATTCTTTTGGATATCATGCTTCCCGGGGAAGATGGGTTTGAGGTGTTCCGTGCGCTCCAAGCGGTCCGCGAAACGCCCGTAATCTTCTTGACAGCGCGGAGCGGCTTGCCCGACCGCATAAAAGGATTCTCCATGGGGGCCGACGATTATTTGACCAAGCCCTTCGAAATGCTGGAGCTGTTGGCCCGGGTGGAAGCCGTACTCAGGCGGACGATAAAGAAAAGCAGCTTTGCAGTCGGGGACGTGCGGATTGATTTTGACAGCCGGCAAGTGTTCTGCCATGAACAACCAATAGAGTGTACCCCAAAGGAGTACGAGCTGTTGGAGGTGCTGGTCAAAAACCGCAACATCGCGCTGTCTCGGGAGAGACTTTTGGAATTGGCCTGGGGCTACGATTACGAAGGGGACACTCGGACCATTGACGTCCACATCCAAAAGCTGCGCCGGAAGCTTGGCTGGGAGGACGCCATCAAAACCGTCTACAAGCTTGGCTACCGCCTGGAGCTAGGCCTATGAAATTCCGCACGTTCATCATGACATTGACGCTGTTTCTAGTCTTTTTCTATCTTGGGATTTCCGTCATTTCGGTGGCGACGTTCAAGGATACGGTCAAGCATGCAAAAGAGAGCGGCCTCGGGGAGCATTATTTTATCACCTCATCGGTGGCGAAGGATTTTCAGGCGGTGGAAAGCCGCGGAGGCGATTTGGCCGGCTCCCTCGATTCCTTGCTCCAGCCTTACGGCTACTTGTCCGGGGATAAGACTACCAATCTGGTGCTCTATAAAGACGGGCGAATCGTCTACAACAATCGCCAAGACCTTCCCCTGTCGAGCCGATTTGCCGAACCTCCCAGGGACGGCAGCCGCCTCGTTTCCATGGAAAAAGCAGATGGGCGCACCTATGTCGCGGTCTCGGGAAAGCTTCCCTCCCCCTACGCTTCTTATACATTGGTCTATCGCAGCAACGCCACAGACTCCATCGCCTCATGGAAAAAGACAAAAAATACGCTGTTTTTGGCGGGTTCTCTTCTGTCCGTTCTGCTCTCCGCCAGCTTGCTGCTGTTGCTTAACCGTTTGTTCAAGCCCCTCTCGCTAATCTCCCAAACCTCCCGCAGAATCGCCTCCGGTGCCTATGATACCCGCCTACCCGTCAATGGGCATGATGAACTGGCGGAAATGGCACAGAGCTTCAATCATATGGCCGAGGAAATTCAGCATCAAATGGGTGAGCTTACGGCCGCCGCTGAAAAAAAGCAGCAGTTCATCGACAATTTCGCTCACGAGCTGCGCACGCCTCTGACCGCCATTTACGGATATGCGGAGTAATTTGGAAAAAGCGGTTCTAACGGAAGATGACCGTCTGTCGGCAATCCATTTCCTGATGGATGAAAGCCGCCGTTTGCAGACGGTATCGCATCAATTACTGGAACTAGCCCAACTGCGGAACGACCGGATTGCGCTTGAAGCGCAAAGCGTCCCCCGGCTTTTTCAAGCCGTCAGACAGACCCTGCACAACAAAATTGCCGATACGGGGATTCAAATCGATTTCCTTTGTGAAACGGATGAGCTATGGGGAGACGCCGCCCTGCTGCAAAGCCTCTTCGTCAATCTCATCGACAATGCGCTCAAGGCATGCGCGGCCAAGGGAAAGAACGGGCGCATCTTCGTACGCGCCGCTAGGGATGACGGAAAGATTTCCGTCAGCATCCGCGATAACGGAAAGGGTATGCCTCCCGAAGTGCTCCGCCATATTACGGAACCCTTCTACCGCGGTGAGAAATCCCGCAACCGCAAGGATGGCGGGGCTGGGCTGGGCCTTGCTATCTGCAAGCAAATCGTGGAGCTTCACAGAGCAGAGCTTATCTTCACAAGCTCCCCGGAGGAAGGGACTTTAGCCGAAGTAAACTTTACAACTCTATCATAACTTCGTAACGGGTTCATGATCCGAGCCTTTTATACTGTTTCTTGTGATCACGCCAAAACAAAAAAAGGAGAGATTTGAATGAATGAAACGAGACGGTTCAGCTTGATCAAGCCTCTACTGGCAGCGGCGGTTGCCATCGGAGGCGGCACCCTGCTGTTCCAGGGCTTCACCCAGGCGGCAACAGGAGCGGAGCTTCGGAAAACGGAGAAGGTCCCGACGATCTATGCCGCTTCCGCGGCGCCCTCTTCCGCAGCCCCTTCCTCCTCGGCACCTTCTACCCACCCCGCGCAAACCGGGTTGCCGGCAGGCTATCAAAAAGCGGATTATGCCGTGGGGAATATCGATCTGGAGTTCTACCGTGACAAAGTTCCATCCAGCAAGGACATGACCAAGCAAGACGCGGCGGAAATCGGCGCACAGGCTCTTTGGACCCTGTTCGGGCTGAACCTGGAAGGCCAGAGGATCGAGATGGGCTACCAGCCGGCAAATGAAAATCTGCCCCGTTCCAGCTGGTATGGCGATGTGCTCATCGACAATAAGCGCAGCTATTCCTTTTCTGTGGACTCGGTCACGGGAGAATTGTTGACCGTGAACCACACCAGAACGCTGACGGAGAAGATTTCCGTCGCCTTCGATTCCACATTAGATGATAACCCACAGGAATATGTGGAGCTGGCAAAGAATCTGGCGGAGAAGCTTAACGTGTTGCAAGGCGCCATCAAATCGGCCCAATATAACGGACAAGGATACAGCGACAACGACCCGACCCTCTCCATCGATATCGCCGATGAAAATGGAGAAATCGCCTTGATGACTTTCTCACGCTACGACAAAACACTGTTGGGTATCATTTACAACACGGAATACAAGAATGCGCTGGAAAGAGCCGCGAAACTGGGTAATGAGGCGCAAGAGAGACTGAAAGAAATCCTCAAATCCACCTCCGACGCAACCCAAGACAAGGGAACTGGGGATTCCTTTTTCCAATTGGTTAATTAGCGCAAGCAAGGGCTGCAATACCCTTTATCATGCAGAAAACACGCCGGTTTCGGCGTGTTTTTGCGTCGGTTATATTCGTTTTTGGGGCCGACTTACTTGATCATCCGACCCATGCGGGCGGCGGCTTCCAGCAGCACCGGGGCGTCCGCCACCATCCTCTCCGGCGTTAGCCGGTTGGTAGGGCCGGAGATAGCCAGCGCCGCCACCAAGCGGTGGGAGCGGTCGAAGATCGGAGCGGATACGGCCGCCGCTCCCTCTTCACGCTCTTCCAGGCTGGTGGCATATCCCTTTTTCCGGGTATCCGTGAGCTCGTCCAAGAACGCCGCTTTCTGATCCTCCGATGTCCATACGTCGGAAGCAAGCACCCGGTCCAGCACCTCCGGCTCGGAAAAGGCGACAAGGACTTTGCTCGACGCCCCCAGATGCAGTGGCAACCGCGCGCCAACAGGCGCTACCCGGCGGATCGCCTGGCTGCTTTGCACAGCCTGTACGCGGATGCGTTCCAAATCGTCGAGAATATATAAACTTACCGTCTCTTCCACCGCATCCTTCAAGCGTTCCATTTCCGGAAGGACGATAACGGCTGGATCGCCATCCTGAATGAGATTGGCCGACAGCTCCCACATCCGGTAGCCCAAGCGGTAGCGCTCGGTGTCCGCGTTCCTTCTCACAAACCCCTTCACTTCCAGCGATGCCAACAGGCGGTGCACGGTGCTTTTATGCAGCCCAATACGGGAAGCGATCTCCGTCAGGCTCAAATCGCTGTCCTCGGCGAAACAGAGCAAAATATCAAGTGCTCTCTCCACGGCGCGAACCGTCAGCTTGGAATCATCCATGCTGCTCACCCTCTTATCGTTTCATTTGATGAAACCTAGTTACACCTAGTATACCAAGATCCTCCTTTAGGGTAAAGATCACAGTCTGTGTTTTCATATGCTTTCAATCACACGGGCTCCCTCATCTATCGCTATTCCAAACATAGAACGTACGTCTGGAGAATATTTTTGTAGAGTGGAAGGATTTTGGAGGAGGAATCGCCATGCTAGAGGTGTACGGGGCCAATATGCCCCTCCGGGTACTGGAGGAAATACGGTTTTGGAAAATGCAGGAGAAAGAGCACACGGAAGTCATCCGTGCGTTGACGCCGAATCTGGAGAGCGCGTATGTGAAGCTGCTTCAGGAATGGGAGGTTGTGCTGGCACAGACGGAGGTTGCCGCCCAGCAATTGATCGAAGCCGTCGTCCGAACGCCCGGACCCATAAGCGGGCAGCTGGCAAAGCAGGTACTTTTCCTCCTGCAGAGTTCCCTCCAGCAATCGAAGGAGTTTATCCGGCAGTTGGAGATCATGTCGTTTCAAAGTGCAGCCATTCGGAGCAATCCCACCGCTCAGGTGGTCATGCAGCATATCATCCGGGAGTCGGCTTATTTTGTCGGCGTTTTGCAGCCCTATTTGAACCGAGTCCAATCGTCTCCCGGAGGCACAAGCGGCTGGCCCGCGCCTGAACAGTCTTTCCGCAGTACGCCAGGTGCGTCTGTGGCAGAATTTCGCTCTGTCGAAACGAGGAGTGCAACGGGCGAAGGCATCTGGTCCCATCCCCCAATTCCGGATCAAACGGCGGTTCCTATCGGGGGACATACGCTGCCTCCCTTGCCCTATCCCTACAACGCCTTGGAACCCTATATCGATGAGCAAACGATGCATCTGCACCACGATATCCACCATAAATCCTATGTGGACGGATTGAATACCGCCGAAAAGAAGCTGCAAAGCGCAAGAGAAACCGGAGACTATTCCCTCGTCAAACATTGGGAACGGGAGCTTGCTTTTAATGGAGCAGGCCATTATCTGCACACCCTCTTCTGGACCAATATGAGCCCGAAAGGAGGAGGGAAGCCCTCGGGGCCACTAGCCCAGCAAATCGACAACGATTTCGGCGGCTTTGATGCGTTTAAAGCCCAATTTTCCAATGCCGCTGAAAAAGTGGAAGGCGGAGGTTGGGCCATACTCGTGTGGAGCCCCCGCAGCCACCGCCTGCAAATTTTGACGGCGGAGAAGCACCAAAACCTGTCTCAGTGGGACGTTATCCCCCTGCTCGCTCTTGACGTTTGGGAACACGCCTACTACCTCAAATACCAGAACAAACGAAAAGACTACATTAACGCCTGGTGGAATATCGTGAACTGGCCGCAAGTGTCCGAAAGGTTCCAGACTGCTCGGCAGTTGAAATGGCAGCCGTATTAAGACATGCCCCTGCCTCGACCAAAAAAGGAGGCTGTCTGCATCGCGCAGATTGCCTCCTTGCTTTTATAGGGATGACACAAATGAATCAGATCAGCCATTTATCCAGCCAATTGACTAGCCGTGGAAACCCTTGACGGAACAGTTCTTTGCTTTCCGCCCAGTTTAGCGAACCTTTTTCCGCAGTGGAATGGGCGATCTCCCCGACTGCCTTATCTCCTATGGCCACATGGCCGACGGCATAACCGCCGATCGCCCCCATTCCGACAGCAAGACCGCCGATGGCAAAGATCCCGCAGGCAATCCCCCCCACCGCTACCGCTCCAACGGCAACTCCGCCGCAAGCAGCAGCTAGACCGACCACAATGCCTCCCAAGGATAACAAGCCTGCTGTTATCCCCCCAGCCGTCACCCCTCCGATTGCAACGCCGCCTATCGCCACATACCCGATGGCTATATCCCCGATGGCAACTATTCCTTTCGCTACAGCGGGCTTACCAGGTCGAACAAATCCCCGGTTCCGGCGGTGCTTGATATGCACCAGAGGAATTCCTTTTACCGTCGTTCTGGAACGAAACTCGTAATAGCGCGAACGTTCAGCCTCCTCATCTCTCTCCGAATGGCCTCCGCGCATTTCTCCCATTCCGGAATAGAGACCCGCCATGAACTCTTCCGCCATTTCCGCAGGGCTTCCCATACCGGCCAACACCCGTTCCTCAGATTCACCGCCTGCCGTCCGTTCGGCTATGGATGCATAAAGATCGCTGCGAATACGGGACAGGGTAACGGGGTCGGCATGAAGTAGTCTGATGACTTCCTCTACATAAACGTCGGTTTTACTCATGAATATCCTCCTCCAGAACATGACTCATGGATTCCAGAAGCAAGGCAAGATCCGCTCGCATGTCATTCAATCGATGTAGTCCCTCTTCCGTAATCCGGTAATACTTCCGGGGAACTCCCCGTTTTACGCCTTCCTGCTCCCAATAGCTGCGGATGTTTCCTGCATCCTCCAACCGGTAAAGGACAGGATACAAGGTTCCTTCCTTCAACTTGAAGTACCCCCGGCTCCGCTGGTCCAACTCCGTAATTAACTGATAGCCGTACAGATCCGTGCGCTTCAGTAGGTGCAGCACCATGATTTCCAGGAAACCTTTTTTCAATTGGCTTGCCATATCGCCCATGATCGTCCACCCCAGTGACGCCAACTATTTTGTATTGCTAAATATATAGTTGCACAAAATAAAACGGATTGTCAATATATTCCTCCCCTAACAAGTGCTTATGTATCATCTTCCTCCCTTGTTGACGTGATCCTGGAAAATGTGTGTATAATAAACGGCAGACAGGAGAGCGATCCTATTGAATTCATCCCAATCCCTACCCGCATCTTCAAAATCCGCCCGCAGCGTCAACCGTTGGCTGGTTCTTGCCAATGTATCGCTGGGCACTTTTATGTCCACCCTTGACGGAAGCATCGCCAATGTGGCTCTGCCGACTCTTTCCACCCATTTGCACACTTCCCTCAGCATTATTCAATGGGTACTGACCGCCTATCTACTGACCATCTGCGCCACCTTGCCCATTATGGGCAAGCTTTCCGATATGTTCGGCCGGGGAAGAATCTTCAATTATGGATTTCTGATTTTTGCCGGAGGCTCCGCCTTGTGCGCCTTATCCGGCAGCTTAGCCATGCTGATTGTCTCCCGCATCATTCAAGCCCTTGGCGCCTCATGCCTGATGAGCAACAGTCAAGCCATCGTCGCTGAAACCTTCCCTCCCACAGAGCGCGGCCGGGCCATGGGGATCGTCGGCACCATGGTGTCTCTCGGATCGTTGACCGGCCCCGGTATCGGCGGCATACTGGTCGCCAACCTTGGCTGGCCCTCTATCTTCTGGATCAACGTACCCATCGGGGTCATCGGTTATATCGCCGGGCTTTACCTGCTGCGAAGCAACAAGGAATCTTCCGTTGCTCAGCCCTTTGATTATACCGGCTCCGCCCTCTTCATGGTCGGCATTGTCGCCTTGCTGTACACCGTGTCCAGCGCTCAAGATTGGGGCTGGTCGTCCGCAGCCGTTTTGATCGGTGTGATCGGCTCCGTCGCCGTTCTCGCCGGCTTTTATCTCTGGGAGCGCCGCACCCGCTTTCCCATGTTCGATTTCAGCCTGTACCGTAATCGAACCTTTGCCATCGGCAATATTACGGCATTCCTATCTTTCGTCGCCCTGTTTTTCATCAACATCATGCTGCCTTTTTACATGGAAGGGGTGCTGGGTTTCTCTATAGATCGGACAGGCTATGTCATGATGGTGAATCCGCTGTGCATGGCCGTTGTCGCTCCTCTTTCCGGTTGGCTTTCCGACAAAATCGGGCCTAACCTGCTGACGACAGCCGGACTCGCCATCAACGCAACAGCTTTCGCATTACTGACTAATCTCGGTTCGCATGATACCGCGGGTATCGTCGCCTTGCATCTAGCTCTATTCGGCATCGGCAGCGGTCTGTTCCAATCCCCCAACAACTCCAGCGTCATGGGGGCGGTCCCCCGCACGCAGTTGGGGTCAGCAGGCGGCCTAAACGCACTTGTCCGAAACGTTGGCATGGTCGTGGGAATCTCCGCATCTGTCTCCCTCTATACCACCCGCCTGCATCACTTGGGCGGATCTGCTGCAGGTTCCGCCTTTGGCGCCTCTACACCGGCCATCCTGGGCTCTTTGCACATGGTCTTCTGGACGGCGGCGGGAGTGTGCATCGTTGCTCTCTTATTCTCTTCGCAACGGCTGTTTGTTAGGAACCGCGCTTCATAGCGCGGCTCACGGCATGAGCTGCTGCCTTCAATATCTCCATCAGAGCCGCAGCACAAAAATAGGCAGAGCGCTCCATGCGCTCTGCCTGTTTTTCTACTGACCGCTATTCTTTTATCAAACTCATAAACTCGGTGCGCAGTGCCACATCGCGGCGGAATACTCCGCGTACGCCGGACGTAACCGTCTTGCTGCCGTACTTTTTGACGCCCCGGGCGCACATGCACAGATGCTCCGCCTCTACCACCACCATGACGCCGTGGGGTTTCAAGGTTTCCATCAGCACATCGGCAAGCTCCGAAGTGATCCTTTCCTGTACCTGCAGCCGCTTCGTAACAGCGTCAACTAGTCGGGCAAACTTGCTGAGCCCGGCGATTTTGCCGCTGGGGATGTAGCCCACGTGCACCTTGCCGAAAAACGGCGCCATATGGTGCTCGCACTGGCTGTAAAACACGATGTCTTTCACGACGACAAGCTCTTCATGCTTCTCGTCGAAGGTTACGCCAAGAATCTCCTTGTAGTCTTTGCCGTATCCCGCAAAAATCTCCTCGTACATCCGTGTGACCCGCGCCGGAGTCTCCTGCAGTCCTTCCCGGTCCGGATCTTCGCCGATAAGTTTAAGGATTTCGCGAATATGCTCCTCGATTTTTCCCCGATTGTCGGCGACCTGCTCGTTTCTCAATTCGTTGGACAGCATAATCTCTCACCCTTGCTTCCTTTAGGCCTGCTGACGCAACCTTTATTTTTTGGTGTTCGTTTTCGCGTTTTTATTGGGCTTTCCGGCTCCGCCGCCTGGCAGACCGCCTTTGCCAGCTTGAGTTTTCATCATCTGCTGGATTTTGCCCATCTGCTGCCGGTTCACGTTATACCCCATCTGTTTGGCCATTTTTTGGATCGTTTCCGGATCGTTCTGCATCTTCGTCATCTGTCTGCGCAAATAAAAGACGCCTCCGGCAAAGCCCCCGATCGCGCCAACAATAAGCGTTACAATCGGAATGACGTAATCCCACACTGACATGTTCTCTCCACCTTTACAGGAAGTGCCTGCAAGAAATGATCCCGAAGCCATCTTCCTAATCATAAAAAATTCGTTCTTTCCCATGATACCATGTCCGCCTGCAAAAAAAAATCGCGCCGGCCATTCCTCCGACGCGAGTGATTCACGATCTTCAAGCTTCCTGAGCAGGGGGGCTGTCTTCACTGCGAATAGACCGATTAAAGGCGAGCATGACTACAAGCAAAATGCCGGACAAGCTCAGCACCAAAAACATTTGCCGCACACTTAAGACGGAGAGCAACCCTCCGGCGATGAGAAGAGAAAGCGGCTTGGCGGATTGCAACAGCACCCGCAGCATGCTGGAGGCGGTACCCAGAACGTCTTGGGGCACTTTTACGATGAACAAGGCCTCCAGTGTCACATTGACGATCGCCACGCCGACACCAGCCATCGGAAGGCAGAATAAAGCAAGATAAAACGAATGGATAAAGGCAAGGGAACTGAAACCCGCAACGATCAAAACAATGCCGCCGACGACAACCAGCCAGCGTTTGACCTTGCCGAGAAACCCGGAAGCCGCAGCCACAGCGCCCAGCAATATGCCGGCCATGAAAAAAATCTGACCGAGAGAAAGTTTGTAGGCATCGTCCACATAAAGAGGGAACAGCAAGGAAAAAGGAGCCAAAATCGCATTCAGGATCACCAAATAAACGATCAGATTGCGCAGCAGCGCAACCGACGCGATGGTGCGCAATCCCTGCGCCAATCCCTGCCGGATGCTTGCTGTGTTGATTTTCCCGGTCTGACTCGTCCGCATATCCGGATTGCCGATTCGCCAGATCAGGATAAAGGAAAAGGCGAAGGTGGCGGCATCGAACAAAAAAGCAGCCGGGATCCCCAACAGGATAAGTCCCGCCGCCAAAGCCGGAGCGGAAAAACCGGTAACAACCTCCAGGGTTTGGGCCAGGCTCGTCGCCTTTATCATCAGTTCCTCGGGTACGATGGATTTAACGGCAACCGTTCGACATGGATTAAAGAAAGCGCTGAAGGAAGACAAAACAATGCCGCTTGCAATCAACATCCACGGCTGCGCGACGTCTAGCCATACGGCGACGGATAGCCCGGCAATCAGAAAAAAGCGGGCTCCATCTGACAGAAGCATAATCCTCCGCTTGCTGCGCATATCGACCACGACACCGGAGAATAACCCGACGATGATGACGGGCACGCTTTCCGCCGCAAGCATGAGGGACATGTAGAGTCCGCTGCCCGTCAGTATTTTCATGAGCCAGACCAGAGCGAGATAGTAGACTCCATCACCGATGTCCGATACCAACTGTGCCACGATGAGCCGCACATAATCCCGGATGGCGAAAAGCTCCCGATACCCTCTCCCCGCGCCCGGTTCCTGCAAACTTTCTTCGACTACAGCTGCCGTTTCCAAACCACGCCACCTCCACCTTATCTCTTTTCGTCAGGGGCGCAAAGCAGAAACAACTGGTGACAGGCACGGCATCCGCTGCGTTTTTACTTTTTTACGTTTATTGGTAAAAATGGATTCATTTTATTTTGCTCTGACTTACAAAATCCGTCAAGAGTCATAAGAAATGCCGTCCTCCCTGCTAACAGGAAGAACGGCATATGAATTTTTGAATGATAGCTATTGATCAGTAAGCCTTTATGACAAAACAGCCTCAATAAATACCGTCGGTTGCTTGGCCAGATCGACCTCTTTAACTTCGAATTCCTCATCTTCGCTATGGGCTTTCTTCACGACCCGCACGATCGGGCGTCCAGGCAGCCCACGATGTTGGCCGACGATGACGCCGGATTCCTTCGTCGACAAGCGAACCGAAGTGCCTGTAGGGTAGATGGAAACAATCCTTAAAAATTGAATCAGCACTTCCCTATCCAGCTTCGTACCAGCCAAAGCCATCATCCGCTCCGTTGCATTGTGGGGAAGAACCCGTTTACCATCCTCGCCGAAAAGCAGGTTGTCGAAGGTGTTGGCGACGGCGACGATTTTGGCATATTCATGAATCTGTTCGTCTGCCAGTTGGCGCGGTACTCCGAGTCCATCCGGTGTTTCATGATGCTGAAAAGCGATATGGGCGATAAGCAGGCTGAACTCCCGCTTTGTCTTCAACAATTCAAAGCCGCGCCAAGCGTGATGCAGCTTAGGGTCAGTCATGGAATCTTCGGTAATCCGCTCCGCCTTGCCGATATCATGCAGCAGTGCGCCAATGGTCAATTCCTTTAATTGAGCCTGATTATAGCCCATATTGATGCCCACAAGGGCGGACATTGTCGCAACGTTCAGGGCATGTACAAACATTTCATTATCCTTGGAACGGATGTCCGAGAGCTGTAGCAGAACTTCCTTATTGGACGAAATATCCTCCAACAGACGATCCACGCTAACGCTGACGGCCTTGGATCCGAAATCCTTGCCGGAGCGGATCGCTTCCATCGTTTCGTTCATTAAGACTAAAACCACCCGCTTGTTTTCTTCCGATACCGTCTCCTCGATCACCACATCTTCAAACAATGGGTCTTTAATGTAGAGCATCGTGACTCCGATGCGCCGCAGCGTATTGATCATGAACACGGTTAGCTGTACGCCTTCAGCCAACAGTACGGTGCCATTACCGGCAAAAACAGTTTTGCCCAGATATTGTCCAGGCTCGACGGATTCGATCCCAACGAATTTCACGATTTTACCCCCTCAAGATGTCTGTTTCCAACTGCAATAACCGCTCTTTAAGAGGGAGGCCGCCTGCGTACCCGACCAGCGCTCCGCTTGCTCCCACCACTCGATGGCACGGTAAAATGAACGGAAGCGGATTGCGGTTGTTGGCGCCGCCGACAGCCCGCACTGCCTTGGGTGCACCGATGGACTCCGCGATCTGCTTGTAGGAGCGGGTTTCGCCGTAGGGGATCCGTTCAAGCTCCTGCCAAACTTTGATTTGAAAAGGCGTTCCATGTAAATCCAGCGGTAGATCAAACACCTTTCTGCTTCCTGCAAAATATTCCGCAAGCTGCGCGGCGTATGACTCGAGCCGAGCCGGGTCGTGCTGCGGCTCCGCTTTGGCGCCGGTTATGCGCAGCGCCCAACTGGATAGCCCCGGCCAAGCATCGGCAAAACAGCTAAACCCGATCCGACACAAGCCTTTATCCGTTGCGTACAAAGTCAATGTGCCATGAGGGGCCTGCATTTCTTCATAGTACAAGACAGACATGGGGGTCAACTCCTTCTAGCCTTGCTGATCTCCGCAAGAACGGCCGCATCTTTCTCGCGAACGGCGGCTTCCTCCAAAGCGGCTTGCGCTTCTTCTCCGCCAATGCGGTTAAGCGCCCATACCGCAGTCTCCCGAATGTCCGGGCGCGGGTCGCCCCGCAACAGTTCCGTAAGAAGCGGCACCGCGGACTTGTCCTTCAGCCTGCCGAGGGCGATGATCGCGTTGCGCTGCAACGGTTTTTTGCCTCTCCAGGCAGCGGAGGTGGAACCGAATTTTTCTTTGAATTCCCGGTTGCCGACAGTTAGAAGCTCGCTTAAGAGCGGCTTTGCCGTTTCCGGCTCCGGCTGCAGTTCGGGATGATGGGTCCAGTTGTAGCCCTTGTTCTTTGGGCATACCACCTGGCACGTATCGCAGCCGTAGATGCGGTTTCCCATCTTCTCTTTCAGTTCGTCGGGAATGGGATCTTTGGTTTGAGTAAGATAGGAGATACAGCGCTTGGCATCAAGCTCGCCGGGGCCGATGAATGCCCCGGTAGGACACGAATCCAGACACAAGGTGCAGTCGCCGCAATCCTCCGTCACGGGAGTGTCCGGGGGAAACGGGAGATTGGTGAGCAACTCCCCCAAATACACCCAGGACCCAAACTCCGGCGTGATGACGGAGCAGTTTTTGCCGCTGAAGCCGATGCCGGCACGGACGGCAACGGCTCGGTCGACGAGGGCTCCCGTGTCGACCATGCTCTCCAGGCGGGCATCCGGGACCCGTTCCAGGATGAACGCGGACAGTGCCGCGAGGCGCCGGCGCAGCGCCGTGTGGTAATCCTCGCCCCAGGCGGAGCGGGCGAGGATGCCGCGGGTAGCGCCGGGAGCGGCCCGGGGCGGGTCCGGCAGCTTCGCCGGATACGCCACGGCGATGGCGATGATCGACCGCGCGCCCTCGAGACTCCGCGCCGGATCAATGCGCTTGTCCGCATCCGGCTCCTCGAAGCCGGAATCCAAATCTTTGGCGCGACGGCGGACTAACGTTTCTTTCAGCTCAAAAAACGGATCAGCGGAGGCGAAGCCGATTTTGTCGATGCCGAGCCCGGGAGCTGCGGAGATCATTTCTTTTTTCAGAGCCAACCAGTAATCCGGTGGCGCCGTTTCCGCTTGAACCTGCCCGTTCCCTGCACCCGTTTCTTCTTTTATCGGCATTATACCTTCGCCTCCTTACTCTCGATGTTTATGCCGATCCGGTTACGTCATCTTTTGCAATTGCTTGATCGCGCCACGGGCCAATTCATCGCAGCGGTTGTTGAACTCGTTGTCACTATGCCCTTTGACTTTTATATACTCCACCTGATGACGCTTCATCTGCTCCAGCAAACCGACCCACAGGTCTTTGTTCTCCACCGGTTGCTTTTTGCTGTTCACCCAACCGTTCTTTTGCCAGCCCCGGTACCAACCCTGCTGAAAGCAGTTGACTACGTAGGCGGAATCGCTGTAAACCTTCACCTGGCACGGCTCTTTCAGCCGTTTCAACCCTTCCGACACTGCCAATATTTCCATCCGGTTATTGGTCGTATGCGGTTCGCCGCCGGACATTTCCAAACGGTGATCACCGTAAAACAAAATCGCGCCCCATCCCCCGGGTCCCGGGTTGCCGGAGCACGCGCCGTCGGTATAGAGGGTAACGTCCTTCATTTGCTGTCCCCCCACTCTTTTTTCCACCAGTGATAATAATTCATTACCCATTCTTCCTCAAACGGAGCGAGCCGCTTGTCGATTCGATCGGTAAGCTTCTGCAGTCCGTCCTGCACCTTCTTTTCCACCGCAGGCGAATAGTGAAAGCTTGTCTTGTGGCGCTCGTATTCCTCCTGATCCACCAGATGCTTGTCTCCGCCGGGAGTTAAGATCATATCCAGATCATAATCGATATAAGTCAAAACATTGCCGTACACATAGGGCGGAGAAGCCGCATTGCAGTAATAGCGAATGCCCGCAGGCTCCACAAGCGCGACGATATTGTACCACTCGCCCGGCAAAAAGAAGGACACGCCGGGACTCCGACTGAACCAGACGCTGCCGTCCGCTTCCACAATCTTGGTACGGCTGTTAACCGTCACAATCAGATCCATTTCGGCATGTGCGGGAGCCAGTACGCTTCGGGGCACGCGGCGGTTTTCCATCCAAATCCGGTGGAGCCGGCCGTTGTGCTTGAAGCTTTTGATTATAAAATTATCGGGATGATCCATAAAAATGGCCCCTTTGCTCTCTCTTTCCTCCAAGTATACAAGAAAAGCACACCGGTTCGCCATCGACCCGGCATGCTTTTTAATAATACGCTCTTTATCCTACAATACTTAGAGCCCTACGGCCTGCGGAAAGCCAGCGTTCCACCACGCCCACTGCGTCAAAAAAAGGCAGAAGCGACTGGTTATGCTCGTCTACCGCGACCATAATCTTGGTGACGTCCCGCTGTTTGAATTTGTGCTCCAAGGAGTGGATAAGGCTTTTACCGATTCCTTTGCGCTGATAGTCGGGATCGACTGCCAGGCGGTAGTAAAACCCGCTGTCGTTATCGATAGTGCCGATGATCAAGCCGACGATTTCGTCTTGTTCTTCAGCTACAAGCACCAACTCGCTGTCCCAGGACAGCTGTCTGGCGAGAGCCGTTTTTGTCTCGGTGTAACACTTTTGCGGCAGAACTTCTTCTAACAGATGATTGACTGTTACATGATCCGACAACCTAAACGAACGAATTGTCATAGAAGGTCTCTCTCTCCTTAGTGCTTGTACTCTCTATATTTTGGGCGGTCTTTTTATTTTACGATATCTTAACCTAAATTTCCTCAATTTTTACGCAAATTCATGAAGAAATAAGTAACAATATCAGGAAATCTCTTGAAAGCGCTTAATTGCAAGCGTTTTCTTGTGCGAATGGATTCTTGGTCCCAGGAAATACTGAATCGGATAGGGAAAAAAGTTCTACCCTAATGAAGTCGTTCATGAAAGGGGCCGGTTCATGCCCATCCACGAAATCAACGGCTGCCCGATGCATTATCACATCAGCGGTGACGGAATTCCCTTGCTTTTTATCCATCCGCCGCTTTTAACGAAAGCGATCTTTGCCGCGCAAACAGCCGATTTGTCAACCGACTATCAGGTCATTACCTACGATATCCGGGGCCATGGTCATAGCGGTTATTCTTCCCAAGCCCTCACCTATTCGCTCCTAGCGGAGGATATTCTGCGGCTGATGGACTACTTGGAGCTGGACAGCGCCTATCTGTGCGGCTATTCCACCGGCGGCTCCGTCGCGCTTCACGCCATGCTGTCTTATCCGGACCGGTTCCGCGGAGCCGTTCTGATCAGTTCCATGCCGGAAATGACAGACTGGTACAACCGGTTCCGTCTTCGACTCGCCACTGCCCTATCTTTTGCCGGCGCCGGCCGCCTGCTCGCTGCTCCCTTCGCCCTCCGCAATTCTCCAAGCCGGCACTATTTCAGCCGGCTTTATAAAGAAGCCGTCCGGGGATACCCGCGCAATTGGCGTGACTATTTTCGCTGCAGTTTATCCTTCACCTGTTCAGACCGTCTCGGAGAAATCAAGCATCCCGTCATGCTGTTGTATGGCAGCAAGGATCGGCCCTATCACCGATACGCCAGAGTGCTGCGGGAAAATCTGCCCGCGGCGAGGCTGTTCACCTTGGCGGAGAAGCATCCGATTCCTTCAAAGGCGAGCCGGTCTATGAACGGCCTGATCCGCCGTTGGACGGACCAACTGGAGAACGGGAAAGCCGTGCCGCTCGCACATGGTAAAACTTGACCGGGACTCTGCTGGATGAATATCAGGCTCAGGTGCCGTTTTTGCATCAGCCTGTTTCATTTATTATAATATTCCATGGGTGCTCGCAAGATGATCAGCCTATTAAACCAATTCAGGAGGGATTTCAAAATGGCGCACACACTTCCTGCCCTACCTTATTCGAAGGATGCTTTGGAACCGCACATCGACGCGCTGACCATGGAGATTCACCATGACCGTCATCACGCCACCTATGTGAACAACCTGAATGCCGCTTTGGAGAGCGCACCGGAGCTGCAAAACAAAAGCGTTGAATCGCTCATCGCCGACTTGAACAGCGTGCCGGAAGGTATCCGTACCGCAGTCCGCAACAACGGCGGCGGCCACGCCAATCACAGCCTGTTCTGGGAAGTCATCGGCCCGAATGGTGGTGGCGAGCCTAAAGGAGCTTTGGCATCTGCCATCGACAGTGAACTGGGCGGCTTCGCCAAGTTCAAAGAAGACTTCGCCAAGGCCGCAACGACCCGCTTTGGCAGCGGCTGGGCATGGCTCTCCGTAAAAGACGGCAAGCTCTCCGTTACCAGCACGCCCAACCAGGACAGCCCACTGATGGAAGGCGCTACGCCGATCCTCGGCCTGGACGTTTGGGAACACGCCTATTACCTGAAATACCAAAACAAACGCCCCGATTACATCGCCGCCTTCTGGAACGTTGTAAACTGGGATGAAGTTGGCAAACGATACGAAGCAGCGAAATAATCCAAAAGCAAGGATAAACGGCTTCAGTGGCAAACTTATAAATCCTGATGTAAAAAAAGCTTGCCCCGATCCACTCCGATCGGCAGCAAGCTTTTTTGGTGTGCGTTTTTTAGCTTCGTCCCTTTTCGGGCTGCTTGTCCGTCCGTTTATGGTCGACAAACTTTTCCAAATCGGAAGTCATGCCATCTTTCAGCTTCTCAATGAGCTTGTCTCGGCTTACCCCGTGGGCTTGGGCGATTTCAGCAACGGATTTCCCTGCTTTGAGTTGGTGCGCCAGCTCCTCCTCGGAGATTCCGATGATGGTTGCGACGCGGCTCCAGCGCTTGGCCATCCACTCATGATGTTTTCCGAAATTCTGCAGCCCTTTTTGCCCGACGGCAGCCTGCAGCTTTCCGCTCAGTTGTTTCTTGATCTCCGCCGCTTTTTCCTGGGAGATATGGCCGGACTTAACCCCTTGATCGATGCGGGAATTGGCTTTATCCGTCAACTTGGCAACGAGGTCCTTCTCGCTTATTCCTTTCGTTTTCGCCACGTCCGCCAAACTCTTGCCCTGCTCTAGCTCAGCCCGCAGCTCATCCGTCCGCATACCCAGGATTTCGGCGGCGTCATGGAAGAGCCCGCCTCCGTGCATCCGTCCCGCATCATGGTCTCCATGCGCGGAATGCGGACTTAATCCTTCGCCGCCAGGGGCACTCCACACGGTCCCGCTGTCACCGTTAACCGCCGCCTTCGACTCTGCACAAACTGCGGAAGCCACCGCAAGGGATGCCACAAATAGGGCAAGGCTAGTTGCAATCCAAAACTTGTTCCCAGATCTTTTCATAGGGGTCTTCATTCCTCTCATGCGAGTCTATGGCCATATCCATGGCCGGCCCCTATAGGTTATCCAAATTTGCATATCCTATGAAAAATAATCCAGTCATGCGCGGAAGCTTTATACACTTGAAGCGAATTCGTCGATGATGCGCACAAACAGATTCGGGAAGGCGTAGCGCTCCCGCTCCTCCGGCGCCATCCAGCGGTAATGAGGCGGCAGCGCCGCTCCGGCAGCGAGGCGGCAGCGGAACACCTGCATCTCCCAGCGAATGTGGCTGAAGATATGCTCCGCATCCGTCAGCCACGCTTCTGGAAAGATGCCGATGCCATCCGCTGCCGCGAGCCCTGCGGCCAAGGCGCCAGCCGCCTCGCCGCGAGCCGCTGCGGCATCCACCGCCGGCGCTGGCGCGTCCGGGAGCTGCACGTGCGGCAGCTCCCACATGCCCGCCAGTAAGCCCTTGGCCGGGCGCTGGCGGATGAGCAGCCGCCCCGCCTCATCCGCCACAATGGCGGCGGCGCGGGTTTCCAGCCGAGGCGGCTTCGCTTTAGCTTTCACCGGCAGCTCCTCCACCCGCCCTTCGAGGCGAGCACCGCAGCGCTCCATCACCGGGCAGGTCAAGCAGTGGGGCGACTTCGGCGTACACACCGTCGCCCCGAGCTCCATCAGGCCCTGGTTGAAATCCCCGGCAGCTCCATCCGGGATCAAGAAGCGGGCCAACTTTTCGATTTTCACCCGGGTGGAAGGCTTGGCGATATCGTCCACGAGCAAGAAAAACCGCGAAAGCACTCGCATGACGTTTCCATCCACCGCCGGTTCCGGCAAATTGTAGGCGATGCTCATGATCGCCCCCGCCGTGTAAGGACCGACTCCTTTCAAAGAGGATACCTGCTCGGGATCGTCCGGGACGACACCCCCGTATTCCTCTTTGACCTCTCTGACGGCTGATTGCAAATTTCGCGCCCGGGAATAATAGCCGAGCCCTTCCCAAGCCTTCAGCACGTCGTCTTCCGGCGCATCCGCCAAGGCGTCGACTGTCGGGAATTTTTCCATAAAACGATGGTAATAAGGGATGACCGTATCCACCCGGGTCTGTTGCAGCATGATTTCCGACACCCAAATGCGGTAAGGGTCCTTGCTGCGCCTCCAAGGCAGATCTCTTTTATTGCGTCTATACCATTCCAATAGCCTATCGGCATAGTAATCTGTGGCTTCTTTATCGACTGTGTAGTCCGATTTTGCGTTCATCTATTCTCCCTCTGTTCTGCTATAATGAAAAGAAGATCGCTTTTCTCCGGTTTCATTATACGGAAGTTTATCCCGAGAGGAAATGTCGGGAATTGTTTCCAGCCCGGCTGCGCCTCGGTTTTGCCAGCGGGCTATGACCAAAATCCGATTCAGGGAGGGCATCCCCTTGTCTTTATCATCAACCCGTCAATCCTTGCAAATGGCCTTTGCAAGCCATAAGGAAACTGCGCGGCCCTACATCTTTCTAACTCCGGTCTGGGGAATTCAGTGGATGCTGTCTGCGATATTTAAACAAAGAGAGGGATACGGCATGCCTGCCTGGCTTCTGCCGGCATCTTTTTGGGTCGCTCTCGTACTAAGCGCAGCCATCCTCCTTGCATTCCGCCGCCGCCAAAAGAACGGCGTCGATCATCACGGCGCTGACGAAAAAATGGGGCGCTCCCCATCTGCCGGATCGAGCCGGATTCCCGCCATCATCGTTGCAGCGGTTAGCATTCTTCTGCTGCTGCCGCCCGTAATCTCGTACCTGAGCAACCGGGCTTCATTATTCGAAGCGGATATCTATCAAGGTCTCTTTCTCTCCATCGTCTATTTGCTTCTTGGGATCGGGCTCCACCGGCGTTATTTGGCGCTGGCCATCTGGATGCTGCTGCTCACCGCCGTAATCGGACTTTTTTACTCCGGCTTCGCTCCCTTCGCCATCGGTATGTTGGGCGGCTTCAGCCTGTTAATTTGCGGCCATCTGCTCAAGGGGGAGCTGCCGCGCTAAACCGATCCAATGAAATATTTCATCTTGTAATCAAATTGAAATCTTTTTTTCAGGTTCAATTAAGCTAAAAGGGGTAAGTTATAAACAGCCCCCCTAATGATATAGATAACAAAGCCCCGTCGTTAACATCGGCGGGGCTTTGTTCTATCCTATCCGTTCAATCCGTTTGGTACCCGATCGCCCGTTTCCAGCCTTGATACAGAGCCTCGCGCCTCGTGTCCTCCATGTCCGGCACAAATCGGCCCGCTTCTTTGCGCAAGCGGCAGATCTCATCTTCGCTTTGCCAGAAGCCAACGGTCAACCCCGCAAGATAGGCCGCTCCGAGAGATGTGGTTTCCGACTCTTCGGGCACGGTAACCGCTACATTCAACAGGTCCGCCTGGAACTGCATCAGAAACCGATTGCGCACCATCCCGCCGTCCACCCGCAATTCGCTGACGCGAGTGCCGGATTCCGCCTCCATCACGCGGATGACATCCGCCGTCTGGTAGGCAACAGCCTCTAAAGCGGCGCGGATGATGTGTTCCCGCCGAGTGCCTCGAGTCAGCCCGGAGATCATTCCTCTCGCTTCAGGATTCCAATAAGGAGTTCCAAGGCCGTTAAACGCCGGAACAAAATAGACGCCGCCGGTATCCGCCGCCGACATGGCTGCCGCTTCCGTTTCCTCAGCCCGGCTGATCAGGCCGAGGCCGTCCCGAAGCCACTGAATGACGGCTCCTGCTGTGAATACGCTGCCCTCAAGGGCATACTGCGGCTTTTCCCCCTGCAGCTGCCAAGCGATAGTCGTCAACAAACCGTTCCGGGAGGACACCTGTTCATTCCCGGTATTCATCAGCATGAAGCAGCCTGTGCCATATGTGTTCTTGACATGGCTCTTGTCGAGGCAAGCGTGGCCGAATAAAGCTGCCTGCTGATCCCCGGCGGCGCCGGCTACCGGAATCGGATCGCCGCCAAGCTCCGTCGTCTCCCCGAAAAAAGCCCCCGACGGACGCACGTCTGGCAGCATAGCTTGCGGAATGCCCCATTCTCGGCAAAGCTCTTCGTCCCAAGCCATTTCCCGAATATTGAACAGCATCGTCCGTGAGGCATTGCTTACGTCAGTGGCATGCACCCGTCCGCCGGTCAAGTTCCAGATCAGCCAAGTGTCCATCGTCCCGAAGAGAACTTCCCCCGTCTCGGCTCGCCCCCGCAACCCGGGAATCGCATCCAGAAGCCACATCAATTTGGTGGCAGAAAAATAAGGGTCAATCACCAGGCCCGTTTTCTCCCGGACCTTGTCCTCCCAGCCTTCCTTGCGCAGCCGGGTGCAAATATCCGTCGTGCGGCGACACTGCCAAACGATGGCAGGAGCGATGGGCTTTCCAGTCGCCCGCTCCCATACCACCGCGGTTTCCCGTTGATTGGTGATGCCGATGGCGGCAATTTCCTCGGAAGCAAAACCGGCAACCGCCTCCTTCATCACTTCCCGCTGCACCCGCCAAATTTCTTCTGCGTCATGCTCGACCCAGCCGCTTTTCGGAAAAAACTGCGTGAACTCCCGCTGCGCTTTAATCGCCACCCGCCCCTTGTGGTCGAACAGAATGGCCCGGCAGCTTGTGGTGCCTTGATCCAAAGCCAAAATGTAGTTCTTCTCCATAAATCCTCCACGCTTTATGATAGAGCCGGCATAATCGGCAAACCAGGTAAAACGCTTTCACTAATTTTGCCAGCGAATAGGCTTGTTTAACATAATCTTATTATACACAAACAGCGCCGGGCAGGCTCGTCCGGTAAGCCGGTTCGAACCTCCCGCCGCCGTTTTTGGCAATCCTCTCAGTCACACCTCTGCAACGGCAAATGCGCTTGCCATCGAGGAGCTATGGGTAATGCTGACGTGCAGAATCGCCGCTTCTTCCAGGTTTAGCCTGCGGCGCGCCGCAGGAGACAGGGTGCACACCGGGCGGCCCGCCGGATCGGCCAGCACCTCAATATCCTGAAAGCCGACAGCCTGACCGATTCCACAGCCAAGGGCTTTGACAACCGCTTCCTTGGCGGCGAAGCGTCCGGCTACAAATTCCGCCAACCGCTGGCTCTTGACCTCCGCCGCCTGCCGTTCGCTAACCGTCAAGACCCGGCATAAAAACCGTTCCCCGACTTTGGGGCGCGCAAGCAGGCTCCGCACTCTGTCAATCTCCGTCAAATCCGTTCCGATTCCAATAATCAAGGTGGCTTACGCTCCGTTTATTTTTTGAAAAGATCGATGTAGGCAAAGGTTCCTTCCGATGATTCCTCCAACCCGATACTGCGGATAGAGCTAAGGGGTACGAAATGACGTGCTCCATCCGGCTCCGTATCCTGATAAGTCAACACCCGTGCTTCCGTATCATAAGCTAGAATCACACCATGAAGTTCATTTCCGCTAGCCCCGATGGTGACTATCGTCTCCGTTTCAATCAGGTTGCGCATTAGCTCTGTAAAAGTCAGATTACCCCACATAGATAAACCCTCCCCCTATTATTGAATGCGGCGGCTTATACTCCCGGTACTCCGTCGCGCTTATGACTCGTCCGTTTATAGATGCCTTCCAGCTTTTCCTGCACCTCAGGGGCAATCTTCTTCCCCTCCAGATAATCGCTGTTGTCATCATAACTGATCCCAAGCTCGCCCTCGTCCGTTTGGCCTTCCCATAACCCGGCAGTCGGTGCTTTAGCCAAGATGCTCTGGGGAACGCCGAGCTTTTGAGCCACTTGGCGGATCTGGCGTTTGTTCAGCGTCTTCAGCGGCTCGATATCGACGGCGCCGTCGCCCCATTTGGTAAAGAAGCCGGTGATCCCTTCGGAGCCATGGTCGGTTCCGACAACCAACAGTTTGAGTTCAAAAGCCAGAGCATATTGAGTCACCATGCGGGTGCGCGCCTTGATGTTGCCCAGACCGCCCTTGGTCAGCTCCGTTTTACCGTCGATGGAACTTAACGCAACGCTTGCGATGGACGCGATTTGGTTCACAGCGCTTTGAATGTTCGTCTCCACTTTGTGCGTGAGGTTGAAAGCTTCCGCAACCGCATAGCTATCGGATATATCGGCCTGCTCGCCATAAGGCTGAAAAACGCCGAGGGTTATGTATTCCTCTCCCGTTTCCTCCGTCAGTTCGTCCGTCGCTTTCTTACACAAACCTGCGGCAACCGCGCTGTCGATGCCGCCGCTGATGGCGATCAACAGGCCTTTGACCCCGGCCTTTTTCACGTAATCTTTAAGAAAGTCAACCCGTTTGCGAATCTCAGCATTCACATCGATGGTCGGCTTGACACCCAGCGTTTTGATGATTTCCTCCTGTAAACTCATCTCTCTCATCCTCCCTGCACGAATTCGCAACTTTACCCCTTATTATACCAAAAAAATTGTCAAAGAAGCTTACACGAGCGTATCCTTCCCAAAATTCATCATATCAAGCCCCAAAAGTGAAAAAGCATCCCTACCCGTTTGAGCGGGGCGGAATGCTTTTCCTTCCATCAGACTTATGATTTACTTCGTGCAGTAGGTATTGAAAGCCGTTGTCAAATCGCCGGCGATCATCTCAGCAGAACGATCTTCAATCTGATAGCGCTGTATGAAATGAACCAGCTTTCCGTCTTTGTAGAGGGCAATGGAAGGGGAAGACGGTGGGTACTCTGAGAGAAAATCCTCACGGGCTTTAGCCGTAGCATCTTTATCCTGTCCGGCAAAAACGGTATACAACCGGTCTGGTTTAACGTCGTTTTCCAACGCCTTCGCGACGCCTGGACGGCACTGTCCGGCAGCGCAGCCGCAGACGGAGTTGATCACAAGAAGTGCGGTCCCTTCGGTATTTCCCAGGTTTTCCACGACTTCCTCCGGCGTGCGCAGTTCCTTCACACCGATACGAGTCAGATCATCACGCATAGGCTGGACATAATCGCGCATATAGGAATCATAAGACATCAGCATAATGAACACTCCCCTCAAAAAAGCTTTTGTGCAAATTACTGTGATTTATTATACACTTAAAAGGGAGCAAGTTGCAAAATAGTTCGCGCATAAGGCGCAGCAGGAGAATGTCGTTTTCTGGCGAAAATCATCTAAGAAAACCCTTTCATTTTCAATCCCTACCATTTTTATTTTGAAAGCAGGAAAGCCATGATCGGATTTATTGTCAACCCTGTTTCCGGCAGCGGACGCGGGGCGAAAATATGGAAAGTTATCGACGAGGAACTGCGTAACCGAGACATCCCCTTCCGCGTCCGCTTTACCGCCGGACCGGGCGATGCCGTGCGCATGGCAAAGGAAATGGCGACGGATGCCAAGATTACCGCCGTCGTTGCCGTAAGCGGCGATGGAACGGTTAACGAGGTGATTCAGGGGCTGTGGGAAACGTCTTTGACGAATCCCACCGTATTCGGCCATATCCCGGCCGGCTCAGGCAACGACTTTGCTCGAGGACACGGCATACCTGCGGATACCGGNAAGCTTGAGCTGTTTGCAGCTGCATGCCGCGGGCCGCGATGGCGTAGAGGATATCGACCTGCTGGAATTGAAAAGCCGCATCGCCGCCAATTCCATCGGCTGCGGGTTTGACGGCGAGGTGTGTCTTGCGACGAATAAGTCCCGCTATAAGGCGTGGCTGAACCGGTTCCATCTCGGACGAATTGCCTATATAGTCACCGTCGTCCGCCTTCTGCTCACATATCGTCCCAGCTCAATGACGCTGCGGGTTGATGGCCGGGAAACCCGGCTCGACCGCACCTGGCTCGTTGCCATTTGCAATACTCCCTTTTTCGGCGGGGGCATGAAGATTTGCCCGGGCGCATTGCCGAGCGACGGGAACGCCTCCATCTGCGCCGTCACCGGCATCGGGCGTTGGGAACTGCTACGGGCATTTCCCCTCGTTTTCTCAGGCAAGCATCTGTCACATCCGGCCGTCCGCATGTTTTCCGGCAGCAGCATCGAGATCATACCGAACCGTCGGCTTGCCGCCCAAGCCGACGGGGAGCCCATCATGGATGATCCTTTGACTGTGCGGGTTCTGCCAGGTGCATTATCCGTGCTCAAGCCGAAAACCGCAGCCGCAAGCGGTGTACTGAACGAACAGGCAGCTGCCAACCAATAAAGAATATTTGCAGCGCTTGGCATTTTAAACCGGCTTAACATTCTGTAACGTTAACAAAACGCATCCCAACCGAATGGCTTCGGAAGGGATGCTTTTTTTGTCCGCTCCGTTTTACAGCTGTTCCTGGTTTTTATCAATTACATCTCCATAGGTTTTCTTTGGCTTTTTGACTTTGTTCTGTTTTTCTTTCTTATTATTGCCTTTACCCACACTTCCACTCCTTTCTTGTTTTCCTTATTATGCCTATACGTAGTAAGTTGTATCCCGCTCCCCCCTTATTTTCTGAAGAAAATTAGGATAAACTCGGTAATAGTAAACGTTAGGCCATCATCAAGAAAATGGAGAAAGATTATGGATTATGATGTGATTGTCATCGGCGGCGGTCCCGCCGGTCTTATGGCTGCTATCGCGGCAAGCGAGCACGGGGCGCGGACGCTGCTCCTTGATAAAGGGAACAAGCCCGGACGTAAGCTGGGCATCTCCGGGGGAGGCAGATGCAATGTGACCAACGCCGGGGAAACCGAGGACATCGTCCGGCACATCCCCGGCAACGGCCGCTTTTTGTACAGCGCCTTCTCCCGGTTCGGTAACCGGGATATCATTGCTTTCTTTGAAGGATTAGGGATTGCCCTGAAAGAAGAGGATCGGGGACGGATGTTCCCCGTCACGGACAAGGCAAAGAGCGTCGTGGATGCCCTTGTCAACCAAGTGCGCCGGCAAGGAGTGGATATGCGTCTGAACGCTCCGGCTGCCCGCGTACTCTATGAAGATGGCTCTGTTGCGGGAGTATGCCTTGCAGGCGGCGAAACGCTGAAAAGCCGAGCCGTGGTCATCGCCACTGGCGGCCGTTCGGTGCCCCATACCGGCTCAACGGGCGACGGCTACCCATGGGCGGAGGAAGCCGGTCATACCATCACGGAGCTATACCCGACAGAGGTGCCGCTCACTTCGAACGAGTCTTTCATCAAAAGCCGCGAGCTCCAGGGTTTGTCGCTTCGGGACGTCGAGCTGACAGTCTGGAATACCAAGGGAAAAAGGATTATCTCCCATGAGGGGGATATGATCTTCACCCATTTCGGCATTTCCGGACCGGCCGCTCTCCGCTGCAGCCAATTCGTTATAAAAGAATTGAAAAAGTCGGGCGCAGCATCCGTGCGGATTACGATCGACCTCTTCCCTGCGACGAACAAGGAGGAGCTGCTAGAGGAGTTGGTACAGCTTGCCGAGACGGAAGCTCGCAAGGCAGCCCGAAACGGACTCAAAAGCTTGCTGCCGGAGCGCCTCATTCCCATTGCATTATTGAAAGTTGATATCGCCCCCGACATCCCGTGCAGCCAAATTGGGAAGATGAGCTGGGTGGAGCTTGCCGCCATATTGAAAGCTTTTCCCGTTGACGTGAACGGCACGCTCTCTCTGGAAGAGGCTTTCGTCACTGGAGGCGGAGTCAGCTTGAAAGAGATCGATCCCGGCACTATGGGCTCCAAGATGATGCCAGGGCTTTATTTTTGCGGCGAAATTCTAGATATTCACGGCTACACCGGCGGCTACAACATTACGGCAGCTTTCTCCACCGGCTACAGCGCGGGGCGAAGCGCGGCTTTGTCACTTTAACCTCGACTGTTGGCAGTCTGACAAGCTATATAAATTGAATTTATGGAGTTGTCTGATCATGGAATCAGGTCGTAACAGTTGATCAAATCTGCACCGACGGTTCCCCACTCTCTCCTATCGAGCCTGCAGCGGGATGCATATAATCTTCCGAAAAATCTTCCGTAACGGTGTGAGCCGGAACCTGAATCCCGCCCAGGTTGTAGGCGGATTGCAGCATCGCGGACTCCGCCAAAGCGAAATGCAGAGGCTCCGTCACTTCCGCCAATCGGCCGCCGCAGGCTTGGGAGATGTCCAGCGCAGCGCTGAGGTTGGCCGTTTCAATGGGTACCTGCAGCAGGAATTGCACCGGATAGCCGAGCTCGCTTAACGTACCGGCAGCCGAACGAATGGCCTGGATATCGTCGAATTGAAAAAAAATGGAGGACATGCCGACCTTCCCCTCTCGCGAATAGTGGGTCTAGCGTTCCTCATTCCAGCTCAAAACATACAAAAACCGGAGGCAGAGGTGACTGCTTCCGGTTTTTGTTTTTCGGGTTCAGCTAACTGGAGTGAACTCCATGTACTTCATTAGTTTTTCGATCATGCCCATATACTGCTCATCGTTCAAAAAGATTTGTTTCCCATTTAACTCGAAGGGAAAACCCCAAGCTTCTCCATCCTTGTACTTCGGAACGACGTGGAAATGAAGGTGGGGCATATAGTCTCCGTAGCAGCCGTAATTGATCCTGTCGGGCTGGAACGCTTTCTCAATGGCTCCTGCGACAAGAACGATATCATTCATAAATTTCGTGCGGGTTTCCTCCGATAATTGAAACAGCTCCCGCTGATGATCCTTCAACACAACGACGCAGCGTCCAAAATACGTTTGTTCTTTATTCAAGTACAAGGTAGAAACGCTCAAGTCGCATATTTCGATCATCATCTGGTCCAGCCGCTCATCCCGGCCGCAAAAAACACACTCGCGATACATCAAAGGGCCCCCTTGCGATACTGTCTTGCAATCTTTGTTGTCTTTTTATACTAGCGAATTCATACCCGTCTGTCCATCCGGCTAATGCCCGAAATTGGGCAGCTTCCCGCTAAAAAAAACGGGTAATATGTCGTAAAAGGTAGATTCCCAGCCCCCCTAAAACCAGCGCCATGACGAGCGGGAGCGTAAACAGAAGCGCAGCAGCTCCCACGACGAGGAACCCCGGCATAACCACGCCAAAAAGGTACATCCGCTTCGCCCTATACGGGTCCGATTCCCGAGCGAAAAGGCTTAAGTAAGGGTGCTGCATAAATTCCAGCCAGTGATTCCGGCAATAATGCAGCATCAGCCAACCTCCGGCCAGCCAGATTAAAAAATTGGCAAAACCGATTCCGGTGAATAAGGTGCCAAGGGAAAGAACAGCAACCATCGTTACGTAAATCCGGACTTTCGATTTGCTGCGGAAAAATGATTTTATGCCCGCTTCCGCCATGGCGTGATGCACGGTTTTATTCTTTTGGCGATAGATACTGCCGGAGGAACGCCATAAGAGCGGCCGTTGCCGCGGACTCACGGGTCTGCGCTTGATATGATCCCGGTACACCAAGGAAGCGAACCGCCATTTGGCTTCATAGTCCTGCCCCGCCTCTTCCAGCAGAACGCCCTTCATACGGAAGCGAAGTGTGATCGTCGCAGGCAAAAACAGCAGCGTAACCGCAATAATGAGCCAGCCATATAAAGGACTATCCTGCAAAACGCCCAATGCGGCGGTAAACAGAATACCGGCGGCAGTATAGCCCAACATGCGGCGCACAACCATGCGCCAGCCGGTTTTTCGCAAGGTCAGCAGTTGAAAGATATAGGCCAAATGCAAACGGAACAAAGAAACAAAGGCAAAGACCCGGATTAAAACCGGAATGGAAATGTCTAGTTGATAAAGAAACAACGGGGCAACGGCAAAGAATGCGAACACCATGACGACCAAGCCGACAATCGTCGAATAGATCGCCCCCATCCGCCGAAAGAAGCCCTCCCACTTTTCCCCTTGAAAAAAATGCAGTTGATCCGCCGCCTCCAAAAAATAGCGCGTCCTCCCGCTAATACAAAGCAAAAACAATACCGGCCGGAGAATCTGGGGCGGTATTCCGTCAAACCAGCCCGGCACCTGATGCCACCAGCCCACGTAATCGTAAACCGCAAAAGCAATGCCAGGGATGACAATATAAATCGCCACCGACCAGTCCACGACGGAGCGGATCACTTGCCACTGAAACCGCCAGTTGCTTTTTACCCGGCGTAAAAAGACACTTAATGCGCTGTTCATGGGCGGCGTTCCCCATTCGGTTGAGTCGCCAGCAGCTTGTGGAAGGCGTCAAACAGCGTAGCTCCCGGCAAGCCGCTTTCCCGCCTGATCTCCTCCAGGTTCCCCTTGGCTACAATCGTCCCTTCCGACAGCAGGATGAAAGAGTCGCATACCCGCTCCGCCGTGTCCAGCATATGCGTGCACATGAGCACGCCCGCTCCTCGTCGCAGCTCCTCATTCAGCATCTCCAGAAAATCCTTGATCGCCATAGGGTCCAAACCGATAAACGGCTCATCTACGATGTAGATGTCCGGCTGGTGCAAGAAGCCGATCACGAGCATAATCTTTTGCTGCATCCCTTTGGAAAAGCTGGCAGGCAAATGATGGCGAACATCATAGAGGCGATACTTGCGCAGCAACCGCTCCGCCGTCAGTACGAAGCTTTGCCGTTCTAGTCCCATAGCGGCGGCGGCCAGTTCGAGATGTTCCCACAGGGTCAGTTCATCGTACAACAGCGGCTGTTCCGGTATGTATGAATAATGCGGGGTATTCTCATTGAACTCAATACTGCCTTTGATCTCAGGCAGCAGCCCGAGCAATGCTTTTATCGTCGTGCTTTTGCCGGCTCCATTGGGACCGATCAGCCCCACCAGCTCCCCCGGCTGCACTTCAAACCGAATGTTCCGGATGACTTCCTTTCGGTCTTTATACCCAGCCGATTCAATGTCGGCCTGCAGCATTGACATGCCTTACACCCTCACTTTACTTGCGACTATTTTTTCATACAGTATGTACGACGATTTTTCATAGAAGTTTCCAATGCCAGCATCACCTTCTCGTTGAAACCAACAAAAAAGCGCTCCGCGCTGCCCTGCATCAGCCTGCGAAACGCTCGTATTTGCCAGCCGCTAGGGAGTAATCTTCCTTACCACGCCAGTTTCGCCAGCGGCATCGGTCCCGCCCTTATCTTTCATTTTATTAGGCAAGAGGTTGTCAAAACAATAACAGAGCAGCATGACCAAATCGCTGTCGTACAGGACATCGCTCCACCGGTACAGTTCATTCAGCGCCTCCTCCACACCCGCCACAGATCCGGTTTTGCGGTCAACGGAGGTCATGGCGGCAAAACTGTCCGCTACCCGAAGAATTCTCGCCGTCAGGCTAATATCCTCCCAGATGGCGCCAAAGGGATAACCCGTTCCGTCGAGATTTTCGTGGTGATGCAAAATGCCGTCCCCGTCCACCAGCCCTTGTTCGCTCATTGGACGCAGCAATTCCGCACTGTAGACAGGATGGTGGAGAATGGACAATCGCGGCTCCTGGGCGTCATCCGCTCCTAAAGACGTTTGCAGCTTTCCGATGTCCGCCAATAAGGCAGATCGGTATACCACTTCCTGCTCCTTGCCGGATAATCCGAGCCCCCGAGCCAGCAGCAGGCTGTAATAGGCGGATCGCAGCGATTGTTCATATATGAATTTGTCATGAGCTTTCAGGCGTTTCAACAAAAAATAGGTCTGCCCGTTCTCTTTGCAAAAGTGAGCGGCGACGGTTGAATAGGGTTCTGCGTTTCGCTTAGTTGCCATCAGGAGTCTCCTTTCTTCGGATCATGCCTTTGCCCTCGCTATGCATTTGATAATTACTTAGCCAGAAAAAGCATTTCCGACACGCGCAGAACGACAAAATCATCCAATTTTTATTGCAGCATGATGGACCGCCCGATTTATGCTAATTCTGAGGCGGCGAGAATCCCATTTGATAAACGGTTGCGATGAGCTGCGCCCGGTCGCTTACCCCCAGTTTATGAAGAATGCTGGTCATATGATTTTTCACGGTATGCTCGGAAATATATAATTTTTCGGCGATTTCCCGGTTGCTGGCTCCCGTCACAACAAGCTCCAGAACTTCTTCCTCGCGACCGGAGAGCACATGTAAATCCTTTACAGCCTGGATCGGAGCCCTCAACTCCTCCTGCTCCGCTGTTTCGTTAAGGATCAATTTGGCGGCAAGCTGATTTTTCTTCTCCATAAAAGCCATGAATTGGTCGCGCAAAGCTGATCTCACCCGGGACATGCGGCGGGTATGACCACTTTGGCCATAAGCGCTCTCCAGGGCGAGAGCTGCGATTTGACTCGCTTCCCGCCAGGAGAATCCTTCCGTTTCTGCTTGATCTTTTTCTTCTTCGCGGCAATCCTGCACCTCCAGAGCAATAGAAGCAAGCTCCTCCCCCACCGCATCCCGCAAAACTGCCGCATCATAACTGGCGATCAGGCAGGCTTCCCCAGCCAATCTAACATCACCTTCGGGCAACCCGAACTCCCGGGCGAATTCCCGGGCCGTTTTCGCGGCGCTCTCCTCCAGCCGGCCATCCTCCCCGCTCCAGCGGCGGGTCGCCAGAGCCAAGAGCTGGACGGCGTCCCGATCATCCGACTCTCCCTCCGCTTCAAGGCGGTGAACGGCAGTGCTTGCCGTCGCGCACAAGGCTTGCATATATCCGCGAAGCTGATCAAAATCGCTGCGCCGCACTAGACCTGAGCTCAGCACGCCGATCAATCGAGAGTGGTAAACCAGCGGACATTCCAGTACCGGAATGCCGTTATATTCCGTCAAGCGGGCTTCCCCGAAAAAAGAATGACCCGCAATAAAGTCATCATAGCGCCCGGCAAGCTCTTGCATGTACGACTCCGCTGTGCCCTGAGCCAGCCCCCGGGACAATAGCTTCGCCTTACGCTCCGTCCCCGGCATCAGCACGGCGGAAAAATCGCCCTGAGTCAGTTGCAGGCTCATATCGATCAGCATGAGCAAGACCATCTTGACTTCCCGAGCCTCGGCGAGCGCGCGGGAAAGCTCCACCAGCATGGACAGCCGCAGGTATAGCCGGTCCCGTTCCTCCTGCAAAGCCTGGAAAATGAACCGCGAGCTTAGCATCGCCGCCAATGTCCGCCCAAAATCGTAAATCTCCTCGGAAAGATTGGCCTTCACCGCACTGCCGCCGAATAAAACGCCGACAGACGCCCCCTCCTGCATGATGGGGAAACAAAAAAGAGACTCCGGGTATAGGTTGTTCTGCGTGAAAAACTGCACTCGCGGATCACGCCGGACCCCGCCCCATAATCCCGGCTGCCCGGTACTGACCGTCTGGCCGAGAAAGCCTTCCCCCGATGAGAAAGCGGCGCCTCTGAGGCGGTAGCTAGCGTCTCCCAGCGTTTCTTGAACCTGATAATGCGTATCGTCCCGTTTTATGGCAATCCCGATAAAGTCAATTTCCTGCTGCTGATCAAAATACGGCGCAACCGTCTCCCGCAGATTGCCGCCCTTTCTGTCGAAGGAGAAGGCCATGTCACGCAATGCGGACAACTGACCTTTGCCCTGATTTTGCTGCCTGTCGGCGCTCAAGAGCACGGAGGCGATTTCGGCCATACCGGACAAAGTATCCAGCGCCTGCCGTTTCTTTTCTCCATTCCACTCGGGCATGACGTTCCGCAGTTCCCGGTAAAGGAAAGCCGCGTCTACGTCTTGCTCATAATAGCTCCGTAAAGATCGCCTAGCCCGAGCTTCCGTGAAAAAACAAGCCCATAACACAGCGGCTTCGGAGTCGTCTGCAGGGATTTCCACTACCAGAGCTTTGATCCCGGGCTTGTATTCCGTTTCCAAGGGCCATCCCGGCTCCCGCTTGTGATGAGCCAGTTGCCGCAAATCCATACGCAGCATCCCCGGATGCCCGGGGTCTTCCAGCCACTTGATTATTTTCGCCTCACCGGAGGCTCTCGTCATGAATCGACCGTTTTTCCCTGTCAGCACAAGACACAAGCCCAACTGACTGGCGTAGGTGTCCTGTAATTTTTGCATCGCATGAAGGTGTTGTCCCATGCCGAATCTCCCGCTGTCATAGGATAGGATTAGGCGATATAAAAACCGCCTATACCCTCTATTACCCGTTGCCGGGTTAGGAGTATCGGCGGCAGCCTGTTCATATCATGGCGGTTTAATCCGTAAAATATTGCAGTTAAGCGAACAAACCGAAAATCAATTGATAAATCACATATCCGATGACCATAGAGATCGGAATCGTAATCACCCAAGTCAGCACCATTTGTCTGACAATTCCCCAATTGATTGAGCGTGGGCGAAGGGCCGTTCCGGTACCGACGATGGAAGAGGTGATAACGTGGGTCGTCGACAGCGGCATGCCGAAATGGGTAGCCACGGTGAGCACCGTCGATGCCGTCAAGTCGGAAGCAAAGCCGTTCATCGGCTCCACTTTGACGATTTTCTGGCCGACGGTCTTGATGATCTTCCAGCCGCCTACCGAGGTACCAAGGGCCATAGAGGAGGCCGCGGCCAGCTTGACCCATATCGGAACATGCATCTCCGTCAAATAGCCTTGGGAAACGAGGGCGAACACGATGATCCCCATTGCTTTTTGCGCGTCGTTGGTGCCGTGGGAGAACGCCTGCCAACCGGCTGAAAAGATTTGCAGAAAGCGGAAGCCGCGATTGATTTTCCCAGGCGACGTTTTGCCGACCAATTTTAAAATAAAACGGATGAGATGAAGGACGATGTAACCTGCGATAAAGGCAATGACAGGAGACAGCACCAGAACCAGCAGAATCTTGGTAAAACCGTGCCAGGTAACGGCGTCGAAGCCTGCGCCCGCTACTACCGTGCCAACCAACGAGCCGATAAGGGTGTGGGACGAGGATGACGGAATGCCGAAATACCAGGTGAGCAAATTCCAAAGGATCATGGAAATTAGCGCTGCAATGATGATATGTGTCCCATGGGGGATTTTAAAGGGGTCGGCAATGTTGCCGCCGATATTCTTCGCAACCCCCTCAAAAAGCAGTGCTCCAAGGAAGTTAAGCACCGCCGCGTAAAAGATGGCGAACCGGGGACGCAGCGCTTTCGTGGACACCGACGTCGCGATGGCGTTGGCTGTGTCGTGGAACCCATTAATAAAGTCGAAGGCGAGCGCCAAAAATACAATGATGATGATAGCAGTCACGTTGACCCTCCCAGTGATTTTTTTATGTGGTATGCATCGATTGAACTAAATTGTTAAGGGTTTATGTAAGCACAAAAAAAAATATATCACATTTCCCGACAAATGTTGAGGAAATGTGTAAATGGAATCAAAGAAACCGCTTTATTCCGTGAAATTTTGTTGTTGTGTAAAAGTTAACAGCACATCTGGCAGGAAAACGTCCCCTTCCCCCTTAAGTTTGATTCAGAACCCTCAAATTCATGCGGTTGGGAGTTGCTTCTTAGAATGTGGAACGTCAATGCGTTTACTTCGCGGCTTCGCATCACCTATCCGATTATTCAAGCCGGCATGAACGGGGGGATCGCCGGCAGCGCTCTTGCCGCCGCCGTTTCCCGCGCAGGAGGCCTCGGCACACTGAGCGCTTCCGGAATGGACCCCGAAGCGATCATCCGGGCCATCCGCGAAATCCGGCGTGGCACCGACCGGCCTTTTGCCGTCAACGTTCATGTGCCCCAGCCCTTCGTATTGGATCCAAGCCGGATTGCAAAGATGCAGGAGCGGCTTGAACCATACCGGAAGGAGCTGGGGCTCGGGCTGGTGACGGCAGCGCCAGGCGGCAGCGGTCCGGAGGCGCTCATCGCCGCTGCCGAAGAGCGCCTCCGCGAGCAGTTGGCCGCCATCGCCGCCGAGAAGGTGCCGGCCGTCAGCTTCACCGCCGGTGTCCTGCCCCCGGAATGGATCGATGCCTTGAAAAGCGCCGGCACGGTGCTGATCGGCACCGCCACCACCGTGGCGGAAGCCGTCCACCTGGAGGAGCAGGGCATCGATCTCGTCGTCGGGCAGGGCAGCGAAGCTGGCGGCGAACGGGCCACCTTCCTCGGCACCGGCGACCAAGGGATGATCGGCGCCATGGCGCTCATCCCGAGCCTCGCGGATGAGCTCAGCGTGCCGGTCATCGCTTCCGGCGGCATCTCCTGCGGTCGCAGCATCGCAGCGGCGCTGGCTTTAGGCGCAGCCGGGGTGCAGCTGGGCAGTGTCTTCCTGCCCACTGCCGAAAGCGGCGCCAGCCCTCGCTACAAAGATGCCGTCGTCGCCAGCATGGAAGAGAGTACAATCGTTTCCTCCCTGTACACCGGGCGTTCCGCCCGCCTGATTCGCAATCAATATGTCGTTGAGCTGTCGGATTATGCCGCTGCTGATCTTCCTCCCCATCCGCTTCAAGCCGAACTTACGTCAGACATCCGCCAGGCGGCGGAGGAGCAGGAACGAGCGGAATACATGGCCCTGTGGGCGGGTCAAGCAACCCGGCTGATCAAAGAGGAAAAACCAGCGGCTCAGGTGATGGAGCAACTGATTCGCGAGACGGAACAGGCGCTTTCCCGTCTGAGCTGGTTAGGCGCCGTTTAAAACTGTGATATTCTGAAAAATTAGCGCGAATCCATCGATTTCGCCATGGTTTTGTCATAATCGCCAAATCCCCAGCTATTGAAGACTTTCCCGTCTCCAGTGATACTAAGAGGATAGGCTGTTCCATACGCCAATCCACCATCCATTGGAGGAGATTCCATATGCCGGACAAGCCGGATATCAACAAACTTGAAAACGAGATTGCCCTGAGCGGTGCATCTTCCCGCAGCGAATTGGAAAACTTGATTCAATCCGGTCTGCATGGCCCCCCTGAACTGCACCGGGAGGAAAAAAATCAGTTTCTCGGAGAATTCCGGGAGCGCGTGTTGAAATGCCTGACCAAGCAGCAGATTGCCGAGACCCGGCTGTATCCGGAAATTGAGCAAGCGCTGCGGCACCCTCTGGCAGACAAAATCATACTGGCGGGCCACTTGTCGGAGACCCATACGAGCAAGTACCAAGAGCTGGCACGGCGCCTGAACAAACTGGCCACGTTCCGCAACGACCCCGAATTTCAAGGCGATATCGCTTTGGTGGTGGTAGGACGCTCAGCGGTAGACGTCGATGATGTATACGTTTTGAGTTATCACGAACAGCTCTTGCAAAGAGGCCTGAGCGAAAAGCTGATCAGCGCTGCCGGCAGCAAAGTATGCCGCAGTTGCTACGATAAAGTCTGCACGCTGGCGCCGGAGGAAAAAGCCAGCTATCGCCCTTTTTCCACGATGGACCGGCTGCTGGGAACGAAGTGTCCCGGCCACTAACAAACCGCCGCTTGCATAAACAAAAATGAGGCTTGTCCATTTGCATCCTGACGTTGCAGAATGACCCACGGATAAGCCTCACTGTTTTATTTTATTTGGAGCCGGCCGGTTGCTCTTCCTTCTTGCTTTTCGCTTCCGCTTCGGAACGCTCTTGCTCTTTCATGTAGCATTTTCGGCAGAGCGGCAAATATTTATCGTTGCCCCCCAGCTCGATTTGCTCTCCTTTAAAGACAGCTCGTCCATTGCTGAACCGGGTGTTGAAACGGGCTTTGCTGTCGCAATACCAACAGATGGTCTTCACTTCCTCGATGCGGTCTGCAAGTTCCAACAAGCGCTTGCTGCCGCTAAAGAGCTTCCCTTGAAAATCCGTCATCAGCCCAAAGGCCATCACCGGAATGCTCATATTGTCGACAATGAAAGCCAGCTTGTCCACTTGATCTTCCGAGAGAAATTGAGCCTCGTCGACAATGACGCAGTTCGGTTTTTGTTCCGATACGACATCGAGAAGGTCATCTCCCAGAAGAAGCGCTTCCCGTTGGAAGCCTACCCGGGACGTTACTTTGCCGATCCCGTGGCGGGTATCAAAAGATGAAGTGAAGATCAACACCTTCTTACCCTGCTCCTCATAATTGTTAGCGATTTTTAAAATGTCCATCGATTTGCCGCTGTTCATCGTTCCGTAACGGTAATACAATTTTGCCATGTCCGATTGTCCTTTCCTCAAGAACGTTTGTCTCTTGAGTAATTGTACAGCTTGTGTCGAATCTTTTACTAGTGCCAATATTAACAGATTTTTAAACCGGCGGCTTCCAATTGGCCAACTGCCGGAAATGCTTAATCCAGACGACAGAATCAATCGCGTTCGTTGAACCCACTTGAAAAACCGACGAAGTGGATACACTTACTACCCTTACGAGGCCCACGCGAATGGGGCAATCGTCCCGCTTAACCATATCCGGCTCTCCTCCGGGAGCTTGATGGGGAGCGATTCTCCGGAAGAAGGGATACGCCGCAATGCTGCCCTCCGTACCGCCGAAGGTGGGGATATCCCTACGCAAAGCCCAAACCCTCGCTCGTGGGGTAATGACCAGATTATCGCCGAAAAAAACGACAGACGCATTGAGCACAGCGTTTATTTTTACACCGCCGATTATGGAGGACCGCATGTATTTTACTCTTCTTCAGTTGGCAGGGGAGCAACAGGACCGACGGATTCTGGAGGCGTATCGATTGTCGATGAAAGGTTGATGCTGTGCGTATCGCCCACGAGAAAGAGAGAACTACTGGCAACGGCCAGTGTCCGTATGGAGCCGATACAAATTTCCTTATTCACCACTTGAAAAATCATCATGTCCGCCTCCCATGAAATGGATTACTCTGGAGTTTCCTTATGCGTTTCCCTAGGCGCCAACTCCGCCAGATGGCGAAGCACCGCATCCTCCAGATCGCGTTTCACCTTATCCGTTACGACCGGCACAACCTGAGCAGGACCGGCCTCGGGGCTTCTTGCGGCTTCACTCTGCATATAATGGCGGATACGCGCATCCACTTGTTTGCGCAGATCGCTAGCCATCCATCCGCGATACTGATCGCCAAGAAGCAACCCCCGAGAGCCTTCCAACTCCGCTATCTTCCCAGGCAGTTCATCATCGATATAGCGATAAACCATGGCAAAAGGGTCAAGAGAAGGATCATCCGCCGGCTGAGCGCCTGTAGATGTCCTATAGTCCATGCCATCTGCAGGACCCTGAGGAGGTTCTTGCGGATAGACATGGACGTCAAAGCCTTCTTTCCCGTTCACGCTAAGTTCATCCAGCAATCCCGTTGATCCCGGAGATATGCCGATATGCAGCTCGCCTTCCAGCTTTTCTACCTTTAGTTGGTCGAAATGATAATCGATGTGTCCGATTCGCGGCTGTCCGCAGGCGGCTTCGATCCGGTCCAGTTGCGCCTTCATGGCCAGTAGTTGACTTTCCAATTCCAGCAGCTTTTTGTTCTGCCAGGCTGTCTGGTCATAAAAGAATCGAAGCCAGGTTTGCCAATCTTTCATCCTTCACTCCTCCTCACCTATCCTTATGGGGAAAGGGGAGAAAGCATGAGCGAGTTTGATGTAGGGGTTGACTAACGGGGCTCAGGAAGAGGAATCTCATAAATCGTCTCTACCAGCAATTCCGGCCGGCTAGCCCCTCCACCGCCACCGCCACCTCCAGATGGAGCTTCAAGAGGAACGACGATAGGCGGCAGCGGCGTTGCAGCCCTCCCATAAAATGGCCGGTATCGCTGGTGCTGGCTAACGACTTAATCGAACCCGCCGCGCCAATTTGAAAAACAGAAGCACTGGTAACATCACCGACCCTCAACTGATGAATGACGATGCTTTGATGAACCGTCAGATTCACAATCCACCTACTTTAGCCGCATTTTGATCCTTTATGTCGTTATCGTTCGTGTTAGTAGAGCTAATCGCATTATTTGTTACGGGAAGATCGCCAGTATTGAACGAACCGGATCCGGCATAGGTTTTTGAGGTGCTGATTGGATTCAAAACAAGTGAGTCGCCAATGTGAACGATAGAACTCGGCCCCACACTTAGAATCTTGATGTTACCCACAATCGAAGGCATAGGCAGACATCCTTTGCAGGGTTCTTACCCCTAGTGTATGTGAGGGGCGCCCATTGGTTCCAGTTTCGGCACTCGGCACGCCTGGCGGTTTAATGAGTTTATCAGTATACTTATCCCTGGCAAGGGATAAATTAACACCAGAGCTAGGAGGTCGCGTCCTTGAATTCAAGCAAAGCTTCACCGATGATAGCGGCGTGGATCAGTCTCATCAGCAATGTTTTACTTACGGTAATGAAGCTTGCCGTCGGCTGGCTATTTGGCAGCCAGGTGCTGATTGCAGACGGCGTCCACAACGCAGGAGATGTGATTGCATCGGGAGCCGCCGTAAGTTCCATGCAGATCGCAAACCGCCCGGCTGACGAAAACCATCCCTACGGCCACGGCAAAGCCGAAGTGCTGGGGGCGGCGGTCATCGCACTGATTTTGGCCATTGCCGCCGTTTACATGGGATATCACGCCGTCGTGGCGATGATCGAGCCGCCTGGAACCCCGCATATCCTTGCTTTAATCGCTGCTGCCATCTCTCTTATTTGGAAAATGTGGCTGTACATATACACCATGCGGGTGGGCCGTTCGATCAACAGCAAAGGACTAATCGCCACCGCCCAAGATCATTTAGCCGACGTATATGCCTCCCTCGCTGCGGTTATCGGCATTTTCCTCGCCCTGATCGGAAAATGGAATGGAATCCACTTGCTAACCTATGGCGACCCTGTTGCCGGCCTGATCGTGTCTATCCTTGTCATGAAGCTGGCTTATGAGATGGGCAAAGAATCCCTCGATATCCTGATGGATCACAGCATTAAGCCGGAGATGCTTCAAGCCATTACGGAGCTGGTGCATGCAGCCCCCGAAGTGAGGCGCATCGATAAGATTCGCGGCCGGGAACACGGCCAGTACATTACCGTCGATTTGCGTCTCTCGGTTTCCGGAAGCCTGACTATCCAAGAAGGCCACGATATAGGCCGTTCCATCAAATACGCCATCATTGACGCCTTTCCTCTTGTAGATGAAGTCCTTGTCCACTTGAATCCCTGGTACCCGGAAGATTCGGAAGCGGAAGGCGGTAGTCTTCCGTCCAGCGGCCGAAGGAAACCGGTCCAGCCTGTTAAGCCTACAGGAGCCGGAAAGCAGCCATAGGCTCTTGTTCATAGGCCCCTGCGGAAAACGTACCCATTGGTGCAGATGACCATACGCAAATCCCCCCCTAGCATATGCTGTATTATCTTCGTGCGAAAGGGGAGTTCACATATGGGATTTGCAGGTGGTGTCGGTTGTTGCACACCGGTAGGCGCAGGTTTTGGTAGTATGACCGCCTTCGTTCTGGTGCTCTTCATCCTGTTGGTTATCATCCTCCGTGTCTCTTTTATTTAATTAAAGCATTGTAATCAAGCAACGAATACCGATCGCACCCGCAACATCGGGCTGCTAGAAAATCCCTAATTTAGAAAAAGCAGAGCGTGTAGTTTCCTCAACGCTCTGCTTTTTGGGTTGATTTTTGAATAAACCTCGACCACCTGCCGCTGCTGTAAAGGAGCAAGAGGTGCATCGCCCGAGTACACACGGTGTACAGCAATTTGCGGTCCTCTTCCCGATGGTAGCTTTCCGGCCCGGCATCCGGAACGAGAACGGCATCGAATTCCAGACCCTTTGCCAAATACGAGGGCAAGACGGTAATACCCGGAGTGAAGGTGCGGGTTTCCTTTGTGATCAGTCGCACCGTATCTTCCGGAAAGCTTCCGACAAGTCGGCCAAAAACCTCCGCCGCTACCGCCGCCGTCCGGGCGATGACCGCGATGGACTTCATCCCATCCGTCTGCAAGGCGGTGATATCAGCAGCCATCGCTTCAGCCATTCGGCCATCCGACACGACAGTCAACCGGGGCTCCTCCCCTTCCCTGCTAAAGGCCTCCACTGGCTCCCCTTCCGGCAAAACCCCTTTGGAAAAGTCAACGATTTGCCGGGTGGAACGGTAGCTCTTGAACAGACGGAACGTCTTTACTTTATCCGCGCCAAATAACTCCTCTACCCCGCTGTAACTGGACAGGCCCGCCCCTCCGTTGATTCCCTGGTTCAAATCCCCAAGCAGAGTCAAACCTGCCCGGGGAAACAAATCCTTGATAAATTCCATTTGAAAAGCGGAATAATCCTGTACTTCGTCCACCAGTACATGGCGCATGTCGAGAAAGCGCCGGAGTCCCGTTGCAGCCGCCTTCAAATAAAGCAGCGGAGCAGCGTCCTCGTTTGGCACATCGCTGCTTTCCGGCCCCAACTGCTTCATGGACAGCTGCCGAATCTCCTGCCACTGAGGAGGGATGTCCGTCCCCTCCGCCGCTGCATGATACCGCTCCGGATCGGCAAACAGCTCCCGGTAGACGGCACGGATATCGACATAATCAAGCCGTTTCGCCATGGCCTTGAGCGGGGCAAAAACAGCTTTGGCCCGTTTTCGGCTGAGTGCCCTTAATTCCTCGTCCGTTCCCAAATATTTCGGGTGGTTTTGCATCCTGCGGAAGGTCGACTTGGCAAAATGCTCCTCCCTCTGGGTCAATTGCTCCAAAAGCTGCTCGTTTAGAATCTCCAGGCGGTTTTCTATGGACCAAGACAACTCCATGCCATAAAATCGTGCAGCGATATCCGCGCCGGAAATCAGCACCTTTTCTTTGACGGTAAAATCCCGGAAGACAAGACCGCTCTTCTTCAGCAGCTCCCGATAATTCTTGATGACTTTGACAAACGCGGCAGATGCTTTGTACGTCATAGCGGCAACCCGCGCATCCCGTTCGGGACCGTCTTCCGCCGTCAACAGCTCCTCCAGACGATCGTAAGGATGCTCCACGCTAAAGTCTGACCCAAGAGCCTGATCCATATATTCATGAAAAGTCGCCTGCCGCATATTCGCTTCTCCCAAATCGGGCAGAACGGTCGAAACATAATCGTTGAACAGAGGATTGGGGGAAAAGAGCAAAATATTATCCGAATCCATATATTCGCGATATTTGTAGAGCAGGTAAGCCACCCGCTGCAGGGCAACGGAGGTTTTTCCACTGCCGGCAGAGCCCTGTACGATCAGGACGCCGTGCCGGACGCTGCGGATGATTTCATTTTGCTCCCGTTGGATGGTGGTAACGATGCTCTTCATCTTGTCATCGGCTTTTTGTCCGAGCAGCTCCCGCAGCAACTCGTCGCCGATAGGCATGCCGGTGTCGAACATCTGCAGCAGCTTGCCGCCGCGAATGACATACTGCCGTTTAAGCTCCAAATTCCCGGCAATGGTGCCGATCGGAGTCTCATACTGCGCCGGACCCAAGGAGTAGTCGTAGAACATTCCGGCAATTGGAGCCCGCCAGTCGTAGACATAGATTTCCCCGGTTTTCTCGTTCGCTAGAGAGCCAATGCCGACATAGATCGATTCCTCTCCCTCTTCCCCCTCTTCCCTGAAATCGATACGCCCGAACCAAGGGGTGCCTTGAAGCCGGAACAGCCGGTCCAGATCCCGCCGGGCCATCCGGTAGCTTCTTTCCTGCTGGGCGATGATGTGGCGCTGTTGGGTAATGGAAGCCGCTGTCTCGATTTGTTCGTCCTCATTTTCCACGTTGACGGTTATATCGTCCCAAAAATGCTGGCGCTCGCGGATGACAGTGCCCTTGCGGTCCTCTACAATCGTGCGCAGCTCGCCCATCTGGCCGCCGATAAAATCAACGACCTTCGACAGCCGCTCTTTTTCCAGATCCCACTCTGTATCCTCTATTGCCATGTGCGGTCACCCTCCTTATTTATGCAGCTTTTCCTAGCACCTTCAGGCGCCTGCCTCCAGAACCGGGCCTCTTACATCGATGACGCGGTTGGATAGGCTCCGTATACTTTTCCAATATAATCTTCCAGAACCGGCTCCACCATGTGCACATCCTCGATCTCGCCCCAAGCATGGAGCGCATGTAGCACCTCCATGGCTTTGACCGTAAGACGGTTAAACTCCACAGTGAGAGAGCAGCCCGACCGGCCTGTTACCCGGAAAAGCCCGCCATCCTCAGGGACCGGACTCTCCTTTGCCGCAAGATTGCCATCATCGCGAAACGTGACCTTCATGACGGAAGGCAATCCGATGCGGTCGCGCATTTGCGGAATCGTTCCGTCAAAGCTCAGCTCCCCGTTCTGTATCACCATGACCCGGCTGCACAGACGCTCGATATCGTCCATGTCATGGGTGGTCAGCAAAATTGTCTTGCCAAAATCCTGATTGAGCGTCTGCAAAAACCCGCGAATCCGGTTTTTCGCCGTTACATCAAGCCCGATCGTCGGTTCATCAAGAAACAGAATATCCGGATCATGAATGAGCGCCGCAGCCAGTTCCGCCCTCATCCGCTGGCCGAGGGACAGCTTGCGCACCGGCGTTTCGAGAAAATCGTCCAGTTCCAGCAACTCGCGGAACTCCGCCATTCTCTTGGTTTTTTCCGCCGGCTCCACCTTGTACATGGCGGCAAGGATGTCGTACGAATCACGCACCGGCAAATCCCACCACAACTGGCTGCGCTGACCGAAGACGACGCCGATGCGGGCCACCGCTTTTTTCCGTTCCCGATGTGGGTCCAGCCCAAGAATACGCACCTGTCCCGCACTGGGACGGAGGATGCCGGTCAGCATTTTGATCGTAGTGGATTTTCCTGCGCCGTTTGGCCCGATATAGCCAGTAAACTCCCCCGGTTCAACGGTGAAGCTGATATTCCGAACGGCTTCCTTCATCAGATAATCCCGGGAAACGAGAGCCCTGAGTCCTGAAAAGTGTCCTTCCTTCACTCTCGGAGTCTTGAAGGTTTTGCAAATGCCATGCACTTCTATCATAACCGTTTCTCCCCCTCTTTTACGTCCCCGTACTCTGATATTTAGATAAGCCGAATCGCCAGAATACCAGCGCCAGTCCAAAGAAGCCGCAGGCCAGAACGAATACCGCCGGCAATATCCAAAGACCGTACTCGCCGCGCAAAATATACAGGCTAGGCACATAGCTGGCGAAGCCGACGGGAAGAACCGTGAAAAAAATGCCCTGCAGCCATGCGGGATACAGAGACAGCGGATATTGAACGGCGTTTCGCGCCGCGTCCTCCGTCAGATTTTGCAGCTCGTTCAGCCGGGTGATCCAGAACCCGACCGTTGCGGTCGCCAGCCCAACAGCAAACAGAATGATCGCCCCGGTACCGATAGCGGCCAGCGTTTCCGGGACAGCGATCCAGCCGATCTGTCCATCTTTACCCAGCCGATACATGCAAAAAACGAGGACTGCCGCCCCCTGCAGCGTTTCCCCCAGCATGATGCGGAAATTTTGCGTCATCAACGCCAGCAGAACCGGGAGAGGCCGCAGCAGAATTTGATCCAGATTGCCGCTGACCAAGTATTTTTCCAGATTGTGCACGTCGTTGGCGAAGCTGCGGTAGATGCATTTTGCCAAGATGATGACGGCATACAGATAGCCGACCTCGTAGACGGACCAGCCTTTGACCCCGCCGAATTTGGCCACGACCACGGCCACCATGAGAAATTCCGCGACGTTATAAAGGGCCGCCACCGCCGTTCCAAGCCAAAAATTGAACCGGTACTGCATCCGGCAGCGGATACTTGCCCGGCATAACAGAATGTAGGTTCGAAGCAGATTCATCCTCCCTGCACCTCCACTCTTCTTCTGGCAAGCACGGTAACAGCCAGACAGATTAGAGTCAGCAGGAAGCACCACAGCACGGAGCCCGCCAGCACTGAATAGGAATCACGTTCCAGATAGATCCTCACCGGATAGTATAACTGATATTGATAGGGAGTTGCCGCGCAGATCCCCTGCAGCCAGCGGGGCAGCCACTCAATGGGGATAAAGAAGCCCGAAAGCAGCATGTAAAAGGAGTAATTCAGCCCATGCAGCCACCCCGACTCCGTCGTCCAGAGCGCGGAGATGCCAATTAAAAAGTTGATGCAGATGTTGATGTAGGAGGCGAAGAGCAAAGCCGCTAAAGTCCACAGCCAGGTGGAAAAGTGGTGAGGTGTTTCTAGGGAGAAAACGATGAGATAGAGGAGAAAAATCGGTAAGCTTTTGTAGATAAACTGATAGATGACGCTTCCGTACTCCCGGCTCATCAACTGATAGAACAGGTGAACGGGCCGGAGCAGATCGAAGGCGATCTGGCCGGTGCGGACGGTTTCTGGGAGACCCAAGCCCATGTTTACAAACATGGCGACCCACAACGCCGCCTGATTGAAGGCGATGTAGCTGATCATTCCCGACGTCCCGTATTCCCCCAGTTGCCGCCCTTCGCCGATCCCCACCCAAATAGAGATATAGACGAAGCCGAATATGCTGCTGGCGATATTTTGCACGAGATGGGAGCCGCGGTACTGCAATTTGCTACGGTAAGATTTTTGCATGAGAACAGAAAAAAGCATTAAACACCTCCAGAGGGTTTGAGTTACACGCATACATCCTGGAGCCCGATGCAAAGGGAGCGGGACAGGAGCCTCCGGGCGCTCTGCAGATTGGCGATTACGCCATTCCGAGAGCCGATTTTCCCGAAAAGGAAACCGGACAACCTATTGCGGCGTCCGGCTACAAACGTGCGTACACTTTCAAACATGCCTGATGCGTAAAAATGCGTGCTGTATGTGCATATGAATCCCGCCTGCATCCGTGTGCAGAACAGGAATATCAATATACCAAAAAGTGGATCGGTCTGGCAAGGACTTTTCTATTCCTCATAGTAGACCCGGAACATAATATCCTGATTGTAGTTGCCGAACCCTTTGCCGAAAAGCGTCAAACCGCCGACATGCAGCGCATCTTCATCAACGGACAGCCGCAGCGTCCAGTGATTTCGGTCCAGCTCCAGGTTGGCAAGCCCCGTCTGCGACAGCAGCTGGCCGTCCATGTACGTACCCTGCTCCTGAATGGAGAGAACTTTGAGCAGGCCATATTGGTTGACTCTACGATGCCACCAATCCGGAGTGAATTTTCCCCGTACCTCGCCAAAATCGCCGGGACTTGTCCATGTACAAAGGTCTGTACCGTTCAGCGAAAACCGGATGTCCGACGGGTAGTTCTCATTGATCTCCGGCGCTTCCGAACCGATTTCCAACGCTATCTCCACCTTCACCGGTTTTTGTCCCGGCAGCAGGTAGTTAGGGATGGTGTACTCAACAAAGCCTTGGCTAAACCAGAGAATGTCCGCGTGCATTCGTTCCGGCTCCATAAAATAACGGGGGTCGTCATATTGGCCGATGACTTTGGTCCGGGTTGCCAGACCGCAAGTTGGCTTCGCCTCGATACGAGTGTAGTGCCCGATTGGAATGGACATCTCATGCACATTCTCCTCTGCGTCATCAGCCTGCGGCATTTGGATCTCGATCTGGTCGACGGCCAGAGCGCAGATTTTATGGGTGCCTTTATCCTTGCGGACCATTCGGGTAGATACAAGTCCCGCCTTCTCCAGCTTGCGGATGTGCATAGTGATAATGGCGCTGCTTAAACCCAGCTCTCCCGCGAGCTCTTTGCCGCTCATGGGGCGCTTGGCCAAAAGATTGATCATGCGGAGCCGCACGTCGCTGGCCAGCGCTTCGAAGAGCGGCAGCCAGTTGGAATCGGTGCTTGCCTTTAACATAGGCTCTTCCTCCTTATTCACTTAGGATTAATATATACATAAATCCATAATGAATCAATTTATATTTTCATATTGCCACTATATTTTTTCTATGGTTAAATGAAGATGAGCTAATACTTTTATTATTAATTTAATATATTCATTAATCGAAAGGAAGATCATGATGGAGCATCAGGCAAAAATGATCGTAGACAAAGACTTTACCATTGGCGAAGTAGACAAGCGGATTTTCGGGTCGTTTATCGAGCATTTGGGCCGCGCCGTTTATGGCGGCATCTATGAGCCAGGGCATCCCTCCGCGGACGAACAAGGCTTCCGCACCGATGTACTGGGTCTGGTCAAAGGCTTGAACGTTCCGATCGTCCGCTATCCTGGAGGAAACTTTGTATCCGGTTACAATTGGGAGGATGGCGTTGGCCCGGTATCGGAGCGCCCGAGAAGACTGGAGCTGGCTTGGCGGACCATTGAACCGAATCTTTTCGGTCTGAACGAATTCATGGATTGGTGCAAAAAAGCCGGGACCGAAGCGATGATGGCGGTCAATCTGGGCACCCGTGGACCGGATGAAGCCCGCGCTCTCGTAGAATATGCCAACCATCCTTCCGGTTCGTATTTAAGCGATCTGCGGGCAGCCCACGGCTACAAACAGCCCCACGGCATCAGAACCTGGTGCCTCGGCAATGAAATGGATGGTCCTTGGCAGATCGGAGCCAAAACCGCAGCGGAATACGGACGCATTGCCACCGAAACGGCTAAAGTGATGAAATGGGTCGATCCAACTCTTGAACTGGTCGCCTGCGGCAGCTCCGCTCTCGGCATGCCCACCTTCCCTGAATGGGAAGCGACGGTGCTCGATCACACCTACGACCATGTGGACTATATTTCGCTGCACCAATATTACGGCAATAAAAACGGTGACTCCGCCAATTTCCTCGCTCAATCCATGGGCATGGACAGCTTCATCAACACGGTCGTCGCCACCGCCGATTACGTTCAGGCGAAGAAACGCGGTAAGAAAAAAATCAACCTGAGCTTCGACGAATGGAACGTCTGGTTCCACTCCAACGACGCCGACAACAAACTTGATCCATGGCAGATCGCTCCTCCTCAATTGGAAGACGTCTACAATCACGAAGACGCCCTCGTGGTAGGATGCATGCTCATCAGCTTGCTGAAACGGGCGGATCGGGTGAAAATGGCCTGCATTGCCCAGTTGGTCAACGTGATCGCCCCGATCATGACCGAGAATGGCGGCGCTGCCTGGAAGCAAACGATTTATTATCCGTACCTGCATGCCAGCTTGTTCGGCAGAGGAACCGCCCTCGTTCCGCTCATTACGTCGCCTAAATATGACTCGATCGACTATACCGACGTGCCGTATCTGGAGGCAGTCGCTGTGCATAACGAAGAGCTGCAGGAAGTGACGATATTCGCCGTCAACCGCGATCTGAATAATCCTCTACCTCTGCATGTTGACCTGCGCAGCTTCGGCGGCTGCAGTCTGATCGAGCACATCGTATTGGAAAGCGACGACTTGAAGGCCGCAAACACCGCCGCACAACCGGATCGGGTTGCGCCGCACAACAAAGGCAACGCCACGGTTTCGGGCAATGAAGTTTCCGCCAAGTTGGCGAAAGCATCCTGGAACGTCATTCGCCTGAAGATCAATAAATAGGATTCGCCATGCTGAATCACACAACAACAAGCCGCCGGCTCCTGCCGGCGGCTTGTTTACATCTGAGACAGTAACGATTTTAAGCGCAACCAAATGTTTCCTCCCCTCGTCTAATAGGGATAGAAGACGGAACAGGAAGTGGGACAGGTATGAGCATGCTCATGGGATGCGTCGGACTCATTAATCGGGTGCAAAAATCGAAGTTTTCAAAAATGGCGGGGATCGTTGGGATCGCCGCTGTTTTGATTTTGTCAGGCTGCGATAAATCGCCATCCGGCTCGAAGACCACGGCATCGGCGACGGCATCCCTTGAAGCGCAGACGCCCTCGCCCAGCGCCTCCCCATCCTCCTTGCCGGCAACCGCAAGCGCTTCCGATGAGAAGAAGGAAATCTTCACCCTGCGGTCCTTCGCTCCATTTTTCGAGGAACCTCTCGTGAATGGCAAGTTGGACAATTCGGCATCGGCCCTTTATTATGCCGCGGGACTCCGTAATGAGGGGGATCAGCCCCTTAAGGTTATAGATAAGCAGCAAGAATGGGCAGAGATTGACGGCATAGACGGAGGCTGGACGCCCGACTGGTACGGGTCGGATGCCGCTGCGAAAATCGAGTATACCAAGCCGATGCGGATCAAGCCGAAATCGTTGACCGAGCTGTACTTGTTCCCGGACAGCGACACCCGTTTCAAGGTCAGCAGCCTCCCGGCCTTCATGCAGAAAGCGATAAGTTCGGGACAATTGATTACCATCGCCCGCTGGAACGAATGGCAGGCTGTTCTTTTGCCTCCCCGGGAGTGGGTGAACGCGGAAAAGAGCCAATTGAATCGTCCGATCCTGCTATGGCTGGCGGATTACGACATTCAACCGGTGGAGTCTCTGGATCGCGGCTTGTTCGCCTATACATCCGAGATTTCCATCGATACCATCCGTCAGATTACGGAAGCCGCTATCTATAAAGGTATGCCCGAGGAATCGGCGCGTCTCTTACTGGGGACACCTACCAGTACGGAAGCTTCCCGCGCCTTGAATTCGACGGATGAGCCTCTACGGGTAGGTGTGAACTGGCGTTACGACTTCCCCCAAGCTCAGTTTTACATTGCGATTGAGAACGGGACCGTACAGGAATGGCATTGGTCGTTGCCTTTGGACAATCCACAGCTGCTTCATGTCCCTTCTGTCTCGTATCCCTATGAACTAACGTACTCGCTCACTCCCCTTCCTCTGGTCCCTTCCCTCCCGGCAAAATGGGAGTGGCGCAATAAGGGAACCTTGGCCTACACCACGCTGATCGCCGCGACATCCGACACCTTGCTACTGCGGGGAGACGACGGGGGCTACAGCGGCATGCATGAAAACAGCAGTGTTTACGCCGTGGACAAAGCGACCGGCAACACGCTGTGGCAGATTAATGCCGGCTTCGGCTGGGCTAACGTTTCCTTATCAGAAGACGGAAAATATGCAAATATTATGACAGCCTATAACCCGGAACTGCACCAGTATGAAAGCAAAGTGCGCCGAATCGGAATCCGCGATGGCAAACCGGTATGGCAATATACCCTGCCGGAACAGCTAGCAGTGGCTAGTATGTCGGCCGCCAAAGGCACGCTGCTTATCGCCTTGGGGGCATATGACCCAAACAAAGGCATTCTCAGAGCTTTGGACGAAGCAACCGGTACCGTGCTATGGGAAAAGGAATTCGACCATGAGCTTACGGTCTTGAGCAATAACCAACTAGAGGAAACCGTAATCGTCAGATACAAAAATGAACTCGGTTGGGAAACGCTGACCGCCCTCTCTCCCGCTACCGGCCAAACATTATGGAGCAAAGAAGAGGCTATGGCCCGGGGGGATACGAATTACCTGGATGTCGCCGAGCCAGTGGGGAATCCCCTTCAGCCAATAACCGGTACCGTTCAGTGGATTCGATTGGGAGGAGAATATGTATACGTTGATTTAGCTTCGGGAGAGATCAAAAGCCGCTACATGCCGATGCCAAAAGACCGCCTCTTCATAATCGACGACAAGCACTGGCTGATCGAACGGCCGAAAGATCAAACCCTTATCCCTGAAGACGAGAAAAGGGAAACAGCTTTAGTTGACCCACAAACGGGAAAAGAGCTGTGGAAGCTGGAAGGCACCGCTCAAGTAGGAAGGATTGAAGGCAGCCGCCTCTATCTCATTCTGAACCAGATTCCCACCGCCGCTCGGCTAAGCGACGGATTCATCCTCTGGCGCACGTCCACCACGGGACTCGCGGATCCCACTCGCGTATATTTCTCATCTTACGAATCCGGAGCCATTAACGTCTTTGGTCAAAATCTGATTATCGGCTCTTACGTCCTGAACAAAAACAATGGGACGATCCTGTACCGCATCGGCGACTACCTTCCTGGTTATCCCGACGGCAGAGGACAGCAAATCCCCCATCTCCTCGACCAGGATCCGGACGGTTTCTTCTACGCAGGATCAACCAACGGATACTTCTCCAAATTCAAATTGCCCAACTAATGCAAAAAAGCTGTTGTCGCCGCGAACATCTCGCGCATCGACAACAGCTTTTTTTAATGCAGATAGCGGAATATCATCGTTTCCATTTCGGTCATCAGCTTGCGGTAATCCTCCGGGTCGCCGCCGCTTAAGAATTGCAGGGCGATGCCGTCCCGGGCTGCCCAAAACAAGGACGCCGCCACGCCGGCATCGGCATCCGGGCGAAAACATCCCTCCGCCTTCCCATCATCCACGATTCGGCGGATAAACGTGATTGCCGTTTCCGTCTGGCGGTCCATCACCCGCTTCAGTTCCTCCCGGCGGGTGGATTCCAGCCAGAAATCCAGATGAAAGGCAAGCAGCCGGTGCAACTCATCAAGCTCCTGCCTGCGGAAATCAGCGAAGACCATACGCAGCTTATCCACCGCGGATGCTTCCGCCGATCCGTCAGCCGAGTCTGCGGTATGAGCGAAGCGCCCCGTCAACTCCTCCACCATCGTCTCGGTGCGCTCTTTCATCAATGCCTTATAGATCTCGTCCTTGCTTGAAAAATACAAATACACCGAGCCCTTGCTCATCCCGAGCCGCCGGGCGATTTCATCCAGCGTTGCCAGAACATACCCTTTCTCGGCGAAACAAGCGAGGGCCGTCTCCATAATGGCGGCCCTACGCTCCTTTTTATAAGCTTCCGTAACTTTCGGCGACATGCGTTCCCCTCATCTTCCGGCAGTGCGAGTCTATTTCAGATTTTCCGGATTGAGCCCTTCCAGTTCCGGCACGACAAAACGTCCATCTTTGCGGATCAGACGGTCATCGAACCAGATTTCACCTCCGCCGTACTCCGGCCGTTGGATGCAGACAATATCCCAGTGGACAGCAGATACGTTGCCGTTATATGCCCGGTCATAGCATTGCCCCGGCGTAAAGTGGAAGCTGCCAGCGATTTTTTCATCGAATAAGGTTTCCTTCATCGGTTCGAGAATGCCGGGATGGAAGCCCAGGGAGAATTCCCCGATATAACGCGCGCCTTCATCCGTGTCGAGAATTTCGTTCATCCGGTCCGTATCATTAGAAGTAGCTTTGACGATTTTGCCGTTCTCAAAGGTAAAGACTACATTTTCAAAGGTGGTTCCTTGATAAGGAGTCGGCGTGTTATAGCTAAGCGTTCCGTTGACGGAATCCCGTATCGGAGCGGAATATACTTCACCGTCGGGGATGTTGCGCTTGCCGCAGCACTTGACGGCTCCGATACCTTTGATGGAGAAGCTGAGATCGGTTCCGGGTCCGACGATGCGCACCTTGTCCGTCTTGCTCATCAATTCCTCCAAGGGATCCATTGCCAACTCCATTTTCCGGTAGTCCAGGGTACAGACATCGAAATAGAAGTCCTCGAAAGCTTCCGTGCTCTTTCCGGCTAGTTGAGCCATAGATCCATTGGGGTAGCGGAGCACGACCCATTTGGTGTTTTTCACCCGGGTATTGCTGTGTACCTTATGGCTGTACAGGGATTGATAAGCATTCATCCGGTCGGTAGGCACATCGGACAGCTCATAAATGTTATCGCGGCTGGATATGCCGATAAACGCCTGCATTTGGTCCATCGTGTTTTTATCAAAATCAGCCCAAATCTTGAGTTGCTCGTCCGTAGCGTTCATCAGTAACTGACGGGTTACGCTGGTGTCTCGCAAGGTCACGAAAGGGTGGCCTCCTGCTTTATGTACGGCTTTTACTATTTCGTTTACCAGTGCTTTCTCGACGTTCGTCGCTTCCACCAATACATTTTCGCCCGGCTGCACCTCTGTCGAGTAATTGACAAGCAGGTCCGCCAGCTTTGCATAACGTATATCCGCCATGCTCCACACTTCCCTTTTATCAGAATTAGGCCGATCTTCCGTTAAAAATGACCGACCGGTCATTTATATAGTGTCGCATAACCACCGCCGCAATTCAACGTCCTTACTTTTTTTCAGGAGATGTGGTAAACTGTTAATGGTGATAATCATGAATAAAGTAGAACAACATCCGCATACCCTTTGTCCCAAATTCGAGGCCGCCTTCGAGCTGTTCGGTAAACGCTGGACCGGCTTGATCATTCAGGTGCTCCTTTCCGGAACCCGGCGTTTCGGAGAAATCGTGCAAAGCATCCCGAACATGAGCGACCGCATGCTGGCTGAACGGCTGAAGCAATTAGAGGAAGAAGGCATTGTCGTCCGCACCGTCTATCCGGAAACCCCAGTCCGCATCGAATATACGTTAACCGATAAAGGCCGCGCCCTGGAACCCGTCATGCGCGAGGTACAAGGCTGGGCGGAAAGCTGGATCATCAAGTAACGCCACAATCAAACAGTTTGCCGCAAAGTCAAAAAATGCAGCTTGCCTTATAGGCTTGCTGCATTTCGCTTTTTCTATCCCGTTCGCCGCTATCCCTACACTTGCACATGCTCCCGGACGACCCCGTTCTCTTCTACGCGGAAAACGCCTTTGTATTCCACGGTGCCGATCTGACAGCCCCGGCCAATAACGACGTTGGTTCCGCGTATGATGCGCGCCGTCGTGAATTCCAGATAGATATCGTCGCCTTCGATGCTATCAACCATCAGTTCGTCATCCTGGTTGAACAGGGATTTGATGAAACGCTCGATGGTGCCGGCGAATCCCTTCTTGCTTATGTTGATTTTTCCTCCGCCGATTTCCCGCGCCTCGCACTTGCCGCTCAGATTCACTTCGATGGTTCCCGCGTTTAGCAGTCCCCCGATTTTGAACGTGCCTCTGGAGTCAAACATCTCCGATTGACAATCGCCGCCAACCGTTAGAGCGCCGCGGATTTTGATTTCTTCGGCATGAAGAGAACCGCCAAAGTGCATGTGTCCATCTACGGCTAAAGCGCCAGCGTCGCCGTCACCCTTGAAGTCAACGGAACCGCTTGTTTTAAAACGCTCCGCGACCATACTGCCGGAAAATGTCGCCGAGCCTTTGACTTCCCCGGACAGCGTTTTTAAATCCCCTTCCCCTTTGCAGGAGCCGTTGATCTCAAAGGATCGGCATTCCAAATCGCCGGTAAGCTTGCCGCTGCCATTAATCTTCACTTCGTTAAACAATCCCCCCGACGCGCTGCCGGACCCGTTGATTTTCAAATTTCCCAACTGCTGTTTCGTCTCTTCCACCGTAACCTCTCCTTACGATCCCAGTTTTATCTTTAATTCTTCCCGTTTATCGCCGATGCGCACTTTACTTGCGATACGATACTGTTCATCCAAAAATACAGCATCCGGTTGGCTAGTTAAAATAGCGCCGGAAATCCCCATTTTACGCAACACCCACAGCTCGCCGTTCCCGTCCTTTAGCTTGAACGTATGATCTTGCAGTACCTGCACGATCATCCGCCCCTCCTCCCGGTTGATATCGCCGGATCGAAGCAAGCCGTCAAGGATATAGAGAATCAGCATTTGCTCAAACGTATAGGAGTCGCTTTGTCCGGCAAGCTCCGCAAAAAACTCCGCCCCTGACTGCGATACCAAATTGCGCCGCACCAAATCATCCTTGCCGAGAACAAGCTCCGCCGAATTCGGCGAGAAAACGTCGGCCAGTTCATCCAGGGACAAATCGTCTTTCATATTCACAATCCTATCTAACCGGGCTAGTATTTTCCGCTTGGGAAAAAAGGTCTCCTGACCCGTGAACGTGGATTTGCGGATGAACCATTCCTCGGGGATCAGGTTTTTGCGTTTCCAGCGGTAAAGCTGCCCGTACGAGATGCCGGTTAGCTCCAGCAGGTCTTTCTTCGAGATGATGTCTTCCTCCAATGTGAATCCCTCCTGATGAAGTCAGTGTAACATAACACTGTTACGTTGTAAAGGCAGACAGCTGCCCTTATGCACTGACGGAGTCGATATCGATGCCTGATATAATGGATGAAGCTACCACGGCGTCCTCCCCTTTTTCGCATAAAATAAAGCTACCCCAACGAATCAGCGGACTCGCGGGGCAGCTTATTTAACAGCACTAAAACTTTGCGAAGCTAAGATTCACCATGAAACGAACGAGATGTATTTTCTATGCCGCTACACCTTCCGCGTGCGGTTAAAGCCCGATAAACGCGGCGATCCGGTCTACCTTCTCTTCCGTCAAGTCGCCACTGTTGTCGAAGATGAGTACATTCTCTTCCGGAATGTCCCACTTGATCTCCGGCACGAACTGAATGCGCTTGGCATATTCGTCCCAATGCTCCAGTTTCCATTCATCCCGGTCCGTATTGCGCTCGATGATCCGCTCCCGCTGTTTATCAGCGTTAGCCAAAGTGACGGCAACCACCTTGACGTCCACTTCGCTTTGGGTCAGACCGGCGGCAGCCAGCATTTCCGTCAGCCATGCCGCAGATTTCAGTTCCGCCGTAAAGGGAGAGATCATGAAGACATTCTGCCGCAGTCCCAGATTCTCAATGCAAATGTCTTTGGCTGTATCGTATTCCAAATCCCGCAGCTTCTCTTTATAGTAGCTGGAATCCCGGTCATCCTTGTCCAGTCCGGCATTCTCCAGCATTGCTTCCACAAAACGTCCCCCCACGGTATCGCGGTCGATAAAACAAACCGGCATCCGCTCTACCAGTTTCCGGGCTACCGTCGTCTTCCCCGTTCCTGCCACGCCAACAAAAAACACCAGCTTGACCATATCCCATTCCCCTCTCCTTCAACTCTCAGTCGCCTATTTTCCGGATTCCGACAACGAACCCTGTATCATCTTAAGTTAACTTCTCTATTGTAACCAAATTACCGGAATCAGCCAAAGGATTTTCCTTAAAATACGAACAAAACCCCCGGCCCCGATATCGCCGAAGCGACACATCAAAGGGCGGCGGGGGTTAATAGTCATCGTAGCTTTCTATCGGATCCAATCAAGTTTGGATATCCCAATTATTCTCTCTTTCCGTTGGCAGAAAAAACTGTCTGAAAAAATGACGCACCTGCTCCACAGACAATCCGATTTCTTTTGCCGCGTTGATCAGCTGAACCCATTCATCATCAAACTTTTCCATATCCGCATGATAGCCATTCATCCTAATACCCCCATCACGGCAAGAGTCAGCTGCTCTATGTTAGCAGTATAACCCGAAGATTATCCGCATGGGTGTCGATATATGGTGTCAGAAAAAGTTTTTTATAGTTATTCTAACTATTCTTTCAAACCCTTAACCGCCGAGCAAAACATCCAGCATCGGCTTGGTCGTGCCACCTGGGTACATAACGTACAGCAGCAGATAGACCATGACCCCCGTAGGTGCCGTTAACAGCCACAGCGTAGCAGTCCAGCGGCCTAGCTTGCGGTGCTTGCCAAACTCCTTGCGATAAGCAAGAAACAAGGTGATGAGCCCGAACACGCCGGCGATTGTAGCTAGCGTAATATGGAAGATCAAGAATACAAAATACGAGTCCTTGATCCAGGTAGGCGCCGCATCGGAAAAGGATGTATTTCCTTCAAACAAAGTGCGGGACATGTAGATGAGAAAAAACATCAGGGCGAAAACCGCGCCCGTCACCATGAATTTTTGGTGGGTCTCTTGCTTCCCTTTGCGGATATAGTACCAGCCGAACCCGACCAATGTAGCGCTAATGACAATAAAAGTCGTGCTTATTGTTGGCAAAACATGAACCATGAGCGGATCCCTTCCATTTCTCAATTAGTGATGCGATAACCGGACGGACGGCTGCGGAGCGTCGTAAGCAGCCGCTTCCTCCGAATCCTTCATCTTTTCTTTACGATACCATGCGAAGAAAACATATGCCAGCACTACGCCGTAGACAATCTCCTGCATGATCTTCATGATCGTTCCCCCCAGCTGTTGGTCGTTGTAATGGGACAACGAATCGAAGACTAACGGCATATCGTAATAAACCTTGTACAGCAGCGTATCGGAAAAAATAATAAGCGCGCAAGCCGGCGTGAGCAAAATACCGTTCACGACGATGTAGGCGATTTTCTGCAGGTCAGATAAACGGCTTGTGGCGTGATCTGGACAAAAGATAGGAAACCACATGTGAAAAGCCGCCAGAATCAATACCAGGTGATAGCCGTAATGTAGCGCCACGTTCTCATAAGCGGCATCAAAAATTTGCGGCACATGATAGATGGAAAACAAGGCGTTGAAAATGAACACGGTCAAAAGTGGATGAGTCAGCGGCTTGAGCCTTTTTTGGACCCAGCTCTTGGCCAGAAACGCCTTCCACCCCCCTTCTGGAATCGCCAGATAGACAAGGGGCGGCATCACCAGATACAGAAGCGACTGCTGCAGCATGTGTGCGCTGAACAGCCGATGGCTGTAATAGGCAAGGGGACTGCCTTGGCCGATGTAGAAGATGACCAGCGCCGAGACCATATAGAATTTCCCCAGTATATTCGAGGGATCGCCGACAGCAGCCGCTGCGGTCTTGTCCCGCCCGGAAAACCGGAAAAACAAATAGCCGATAAGAATGGCCAAAAGCAAGAAATCCGGCCTCCACATATCAAAAAAGTATGCGAAGCCGCTTCCGCTTCCCGCTTCATGCATCATATGCCCCATACGCGGCTCATCTCCTTCCCCGAAGAAGCAAGGATAAACGGATAACGCTGATCATTCAGAGCTAGCGGCGTTTACCAAAGCGAAATAAGGCTTATTATAGTGCCAAGCTTATAAATTCTTATGAAGTTAGAAGACGGCTTCTCTCAAGAAGCCGCCTTCCCCAGCGTTAATTCCACCACATCCAGTAGATGGCGGAGAGTACTCCCCCAAGTACAACAAAAGCTCCGAACGCCAGCCCGATAATCGGGTAAATATGGCCTCTTTCCTTCATATGCATCCAATAGCTCAATTGAAAGATCACTTGGACGATAGCCAGAAGAATGAGGAACATATACAAGAACTGCTTGCTCATGCCGCCGTTGATCGTAATCGCAAACGCCAGCATGGTAAGCAAGATGGAAACCATGAAAGACAGGTAGTGATTTTTCGCTCCATCCGTCCGTTTCCGGCCGGATCTTGCGGATGGTTCGATGCTCATGGGCTAAACCGCCTTTCCCATCAAATAAACTACCGTGAAGATGAACACCCAGACAACATCGATAAAGTGCCAATAGAGACTAGCGACATAGTATTTCGGCGCCGTTACGACGGTGAGCCCTTTCTTCAAGCCCTGCAGGGTAAGGAGGCCGATCCAGAGCACCCCGAAGGTGACGTGGGCTCCATGAAACCCGACCAGTGTATAAAAGGATGTGCTGAAGGCGCTAGTGTTGAATTTATGGCCTTCATTCACATATTCGGTAAACTCGTAAATTTCCAGCCCTAGAAAGGCAAGTCCAAGCGCGATAGTGACGGTGAACCAACTCAGCATTTTTTTCAGCTCGTGCCGGTGCATCGCCAGTATGGCGAAAACGCTGGTCAAGGAACTGGTTAGCAGAATGATGGTCGACCAGCCGACTGTGGTGAGATTGAACAGCTCAGCCCCGGTAGCATGGTCATTGGTTTGGTTGCGCAAGGCAAGGAAGGTCGCAAACAGCGTGCCGAACAAAACCACTTCGCCGCCAAGAAAAAGCCAGAAGCCAAGCACTTTGTTCTTCCCATCCAGCGTCGCCTTTTCCGGTTCTGCCGGAATCGGCGCTTCAAGCTCAAGGGCTTGAACGTGGGCATTAGCCATGGATCCCGCCTCCTTTCCCTTCCGCTTCATCCGGATGGATATGCCAACCGGCATCATCATTTAAGGAACGAACCAACATACAGGCTAAGGTGATGCCGACGCCTATGATCGATACCGCATAGGAATGGAACAACCCGTTCAAGAAACTGTTGTCAAACTCATACTTGCCGTACATGAAGCCGAACCCGGCGATAAACAAACCTACTGCCATGAAAAAAGGCAAAATCGTTGGAGACGGCATATGAATGGACCCAACCGGCTCCGCGGGAGTAACCGTTGTGTTGCCCGCCATCTTCTCCTGCCAAAGAGGATCGAGCGCGCGAACAAGAGGAGTTTGTTTAAAATTGTACTCGGGAGCAGGCGACGGGATCGTCCATTCCAGTGTACGGCCGTCCCAAGGATCGCTTTCGTTTTCCGCCTGCTTCAAGGATGTCAAGATGATGTTGAGCAAGAAGATAATGCCGCCAACGCCCATCATAAACGCTCCGATAGAGCTTAACAGATTGCCGAGAGCCAGATCGTCGCCGCTTTGATAAGTGAAAATCCGCCGCTGCATACCCATGAGACCGAGAATGTTTTGCGGGAAGAAGGTCAAGTGGAAGCCGGGGAAGAAGATCCAGAACTGCCAGTGACCCAGTTTCTCGCTGAGCCGGCGGCCAAACATCTTCGGCCACCAGTAGAAGAAACCCGAGAACAATCCGGCAACGATGCCACCGACGATAACATAATGGAAATGGCCGACGACAAAATAGGAATCGTGATACTGGAAGTCGGCATCCGGCACCGCCAGCATGACGCCGCTCATCCCCCCGATGACGAAGCTCGGAATGAAGCTGAGCGCCCAAATCATCGCCACCGTAAAGCGGATCTGTCCCCCCCATAAAGTCAGGAGCCAGTTGAAAATTTTCACCCCGGTGGGAACGGCGATAGCCATGGTGGCAATGGCAAAAATGGAATTGGCTACTGGGCCAAGGCCCGATGCAAACATGTGGTGAACCCATACCATGAAGCCGAGGAAGCCGATGAGCATGGTGGCGAACACCATGGAGCTGTAGCCGAACAACCGCTTCCGCGAAAAGGTAGGAATGACTTCGGAAATAATGCCGAACGCAGGCAAAATCAGAATATATACTTCAGGATGCCCGAAGATCCAGAAGATGTGCTGCCAGAGGATGACATTGCCGCCCTTGCCGACCTCGAAAAAGTTGCCTTCGAAAAGCCGGTCGAACATCAACTCCACCAAGCCCACGGTGATGGCCGGGAAAGCAAACAGGATCAAGGCGGAGGTCACGAAGGACGTCCAGGTGAACAGCGGCATCCGCATGAAGCTCATGCCCGGCGCCCGCATGTTGATGATGGTGACCAGGAAGTTGATCCCCCCGATCAACGTACCAAGACCGGCAATTTGCAAGCCGAGGACGTAGAAGTCCACTCCATGACCAACGCTGTAAGCCGACGTCGAGAGTGGCGCATATGCCGTCCAGCCCGCATCCGGAGCTCCTCCCATGATCCAGCTCACGTTCAGAAGGATGCCGCCAAAGAAGAACAACCAGAAGCCGAGGGCGTTAACGAAGGGAAAAGCAACGTCTCGCGCGCCGATCTGCAGAGGGATCACGGCGTTCATAAAACCGAACAGAAGCGGCATCGCCGCAAGGAAGATCATCGTGGTGCCGTGCATCGTAATGAGCTGGTTAAAGGTCCCGCCCACAAAAATGCTCAGTCCCGGAGAAATCAACTGGATCCGAATAAGCATTGCCTCCAACCCGCCGGCAAGGAAGAATAACCCTCCTGCAAGGAAATAGAGGACTGCGATCTTTTTGTGGTCGACGGTTGTTAACCAATCCATCAGCCCGGTACGCCTCTTGGCCGTATGGGCATGTGCGTGCGCCGGTGCGTGCGCGTAAGCCATGCGGAAACCTCCTTATTGGTCATAAGCCGGATTCTATTTCAAGGTTTGCAAGTACTTGACCAGATCGCCCATTTGGTTGTCGTCCAGTTGATCTTGAAACGCCGGCATTTTCACGCCCGGTTTCTTGGCCGAAGGGTTGGCGATCCATTCCTTCAGGCTCTCCTCATTGTTATCCAGCACACCCGCCAGCTTTTCCCGGTCGGCTATATTATTCAGGTTTGGACCGAAACCTTGACCGGTAGCATCAGTGGCATGGCAGGCCATGCAATTATCCTTAAAGATTTCCTGACCGCTCTGCACATCGGCTGCAACCGTTTTCGGAGTTGTCATCTTAGAATACCAGGCGTCGTAATCAGCCTGTTCCATTGCTTTCACTTTAAAGTCCATCAACGCGTGAGACGGACCGCAAAGCTCGGCGCACCTTCCTTTATACGTTCCCGGTTCCTCCGCAACGATATACATCGTATTTTTGTTACTTCCGGCATTAGTATCGATTTTCCCAGCCAGGGACGGCACCCAGAAGCTGTGGTTTACGTCGACGGAGGAAAGCTCAAACACGACTCTCTTATTGACGGGAATGACCAAATCTTCCGCCGTATTGATCACGACTTTCTTGTCTTTATCCAAATACTCGAATTGCCACCAGAATTGATGGCTGGTTACGTTGATATGTATGGCTTCGGGATCATCTCGATAATCCTTGGAATGCTTGAACGTATAAAAAATCGTCGGGACCGCGATGACCAAAAGCAGAAAAATTGGAATGATGGTCCATATAATTTCCAACAGATGATTGCCTTCTACCTGTTTCGGGATGCTGGTATCCCCTGGACGTTTGCGATAGCGGAATAGGACATAGATGTAGATGGCCATGACGACGAGAAAAACAAAAATCATGACTCCCAAACTAATTGTAATCAGTGATAATTGTTCTTTGGCAACCGTACCTTTTGGTTTCAACGCAGAGAGATGGTCATCTCCGCATCCCGCTAAGATGAGTGCCATGATCCCTGTGAGTGGCAGAAGACGCCACAGAGATTTGTTACGACCCATCAGGTATCAACCCCTATTCAGCTATGGTAGTCCGTTAACATAATTAAATATTTCTTGTCAACAAACAAAATCACTAAAATAACGATACAATCGTTAAATCTTTTTGTCAACGAACGAAACTCTTTGGAAATGATGTTCACAAATTGTTCTTATTTTATAATATTTATTAAATAAAACGCTTTATAATTTTTGCGCAAACACAAAAAAAACGCCCAAAAAGGAATCGGAATGATCCTTTTGGACGGTTATCTCTACCTATCAGCAAAAAGCTCTACGGCTATTTATTTATTCCATATACTTCTGGATCAGCTCCATCTTCATATCCCAAGTGCGGCGGCTTAAATCAACGGGGTACGGCTCTGGATTGAGTCCGCGCAAATATTGCGGCCAAAACGTTTCAAGCTGTTCCAAGTACCTCTTTCGGCTCTCCGCAAGGGGAGGCACCGTATAGACAAGCTCCCCGTCCAGAAAAATCGGCTTCAGAAGCTGGGACGCTTCGTAATCCGATACTTTTTTCTGAATGTACGTGTGCGTGGGGTTAAACAATCGGATCGTCTCCCCGTTAGGCACATCCCCCTCCGCCAGGGTGATCAGATCCCCCTCCGCCTTGCCGGTTTTCCGGCTGATGATGCGATAGACGTCCTTGATGCCGGGCGTGGTGATTTTCTCCGGGTTAGCGGATATTTTGATAGCCGGCTCAAACTCGCCGTTCTCCATTTCCCGGGCAACCAGCTTATAGACTCCTCCTAGAGCGGGCTGATCATAACCGGTGATCAGGTGAGTCCCTACTCCCCAAACATCGATGCGCGCCCCCTGGGACTTGATCTCGGAAATCGTTTTCTCATCCAAATCGTTGGATGCGGTGATGGAGACATAGGGAAGCCCGGCGTCATCCAGCATTTTGCGGGCTTGAATCGACAAATAAGCCAAGTCGCCGCTATCCAGGCGGATGCTTTGCAGCCGTTTGCCCTTGGCTTCCAGCTGTTTGGCGATTTTGATTGCATTAGGGACGCCGCTTCCCAACACGTCATACGTATCCACCAGAAGCGAGGTATGATCCGGCAGCGCCTCCGCGAATTTGGCGAAGGCTGTCTCTTCGTCGTCATGATCCTGCACCCAGGAATGGGCATGTGTGCCTTTGGTCGGAATACCGAATTTCATCCCGGCCAGCATGTTGGATGTGGCGTCGAATCCCGCCAAGTACGCGGCTCTCGCCCCCCAGATCGCAGCATCCTGTTCCTGGGCGCGGCGCGAGCCGAATTCCAGCAGCGTGTCGCTGCCGGCCACCCGTCTCACCCGGGCTGCCTTGGTGGCAATCAGCGTCTGGAAGTTGACGAAATTCAGCAGCGCCGTTTCGATCAACTGTGCTTCGAATACACGGGCTTTGATGCGAAGGAGTGGTTCGTTGGGGAAAACGATGGTCCCCTCCTCCATAGCATACAGATCTCCCCCGAAACGGAAATTCCGCAGCTCATCAAAAAAGTCCGGATCATAGTTCTCTTCCTGCTCCGCCAGATAGCGAATCGCTTCCTCGTCGAATCGAAGGTTTTTCAAATAATCGATCACCCGTTCCAACCCGGCGAAAACGGCAAAACCGTTGCCAAAGGGCAGCTTGCGGAAGTACATATCGAATACCGCACTGCGGTTCAATGTGCCATGAAACCAATGGGCGTACATCATATTGATCTGATATTTATCGGTGTGCAATGCGAAGTTTCCGCAGCTCATATAGAATCCCTTCTTCATCAAAACTTCTTGCATGCAAGGATAAACGACTAACGCAGTCCCTTTCAGGACGAGCGACGTTTTCCATAGCGGACAAATTATAGTGGCAAGCTTATATTCTTATGGAGAAGTATATCCGCACGCAAGTTGATTATTCTTCTATAACTTCCGCACCTAGGGTTCCCCGGAAGTGATCCAGCGCCCAATCGTGACCCGCCGCATTAAAGCTGGCCACCGCCGGCTGGTGAACGACGATGTGGTAGCCTTTATTATAGGCATCTACCGCCGTATGCAAAATGCAGATGTCGGTACAGACGCCGACCAGATGAAGCTCCCGAATCCCCCGTTCCGTAAGCCACGCATCAAGACCCGTCCCGTGAAAAGCGCTGTAACGGGTTTTGTCCATCCACATGATGGACGCCTTGCGGCTCTCATAAAGCTCATCCAGCTTGCCATACAAACGCCGGCCTTCCGTCCCTCGAATGTTATGAGGCGGAAATAATTTGGACTCCGGATGGTCGGGATCGTTTTCCTCATGGAGGTCTACGGCCATCACCACGGCGTCTCCGTTATTCAGGAATTGCTTCACAAGCTTGACGATGGCATCCTCAATGGCAATCGCAGGTTCCCCTACCGGCAGCTTGCCGGTGACAAAGTCCACGGTGTAATCAATGACAATCAGCGCCTTCATTCAGCCGCCGCTCCTTTCGAGAGGTTTTCTTCCAAAAATAAGAGAGCGTCTTGAAGATGAAGAGAAGCGTAAGGCCAACCATGCTCTCCCGGGAACTCCTCATAACGGTGAGAATAGCCGATTTTCTCCAGATGGCTGCGATAATAACGATTCATGTCCAAAAGATAATCTTCTGTGCCGCAGTTGAAATAGAAAGCCGGAGCGGTTCCCTCTCCAAGCCTGCGAACGGCCAGCAAGTACAAATCCCGCTCCTTGGCGTATGGACCATTAGCCGGACCCGTTATACGGGGAAAATCTGATCTTGCGAACTCCTTGCTGCTCATGCCGAGCACGGAGCCAAGAGCGCCGGAAAGGCTGGCGGCAGCGCCGAACAGATCCGATCGGTGAAGAGCTAAACTTAAAGCTCCGAAGCCGCCCATAGAGAAGCCGGTGATTCCACGGGTTTCCCTCGTGGCTATGGTCCGGTATTCCTTGTCAATGAAAGGAACCAGATCATCGGTTATGTACTGCTCAAAGTTTCCCGACCCATCATACCAATCCATATAAAACGTGCCCTGCCCATAGCCTCCGTCTCCCGGAATCACAGCGATGCACTCCTGGAGCCGCTTTTCGGCGATCAAACGGTTCAAGGTATCTTCCGCACCCCCGCGCTCCAGCCAATCCGGCTCTCCGCCGTAGAGCCCATGGAGCAAATAAACTACCGGATAACGCCGATCCGTTTCCTCATTATAGCTTGGCGGGGTATAGACAAAACACATTTTGCGAGCATTTAGCGCGCCGGAAAAAAACAATATGGGTTTGACTCCCATCGTCGCTCGCCTCCTCTATGCTCATATATATCACAATGGCAGTCCGGCTACAACGAGTAGCCGGTCTGCGCATATTCACAGAAGGAATCTTCGTAACCTTCGTAACGAAAGAAGCTGGGATCATGTCATTGAAATAACTGCGTAAAATCATCGTAAAATTGAGCTCCCAAACCAGACGGATATTTCCAGTAAACTTGTGGTAAAAATGAGGTTTTTACGGGTGATCTAATATTTTTATCGCGTTAAAGAGTTAAATCGCTAAATTTATGATTGACACCGCTTTTAGGGAACCGCTATGATAGTACGAAATAACGTGAACGCAGCCTTTGCGAACGGACAGCAAGCGGCCAGCCGGCGATTTCCAATAACATGGAATAGAAGGTGATCAGGTGAAGCAGGTGCGAACCTCCAAAGGTATCGTAACAAAGAGAAATATTGAAGAGGCCGCAGGAAAGCTGTTCGGACTCTACGGTTATCAAGGGGTGACGATGCGGGAGATCGCCAAGGAAGCCGGATGTTCCCACACCTTGATCTACATGTACTACAAGGACAAGGAAGAACTGCTCCGACAGATGGCTTCTCCGCTTCTGGAAAAACTTCTCTATCGAATCCGTCAAACCCAGAAGGATCCAGCCCTTCCCCCTGTAGCTTGTTTGCAGTCGATCAGCCACGACTTGGTCCATTTTTGCCTTTCCCAGCGCTCAATGGTCTCCATTCTCTTCGCGAATCCCCCCGCTACTTCCCAAGGGGGATTGGTGATCGCGCAAGAGTCCTTCGATCACGGCCCCTGTATCGAAACCTTGCGCAATGAATTGTACGCATGCATCCGATCCGCTGTAGGCTGCTGCCTCCCCCGTTCGGAGCCGGACACGGAGCGAACCTTTCACCGTCTGTATCTGTTCATGCTCCACGGTCTGGTCATGAGCTATACCGAACGAAATGAAACAGCCCCGGAGCTATTGGAACGCGCTTACCCCCTGATCGATCAAGGGATCAAGGTGTTGTTTGGCGGCATCGCCCCTATTGGGGCACGGGAATCCGTTGGATGACGCTGCTTGCTGAATGCCATTGCCGCCTGTTAACGGACATCCGTTAATAGGCGGCTATTTTTTTGCCTCAACCGTCGGTGAAAAAGAAATGGGTAGCGCCCAAATAATGAAGCCGAATCAGCTGCAGCGACATGTACTCGGGCGTGTACGGCATGCCGTTTTCCAACCAGTACATGATGATCCCCATATGGGCGGGCGAACCCGCAGGCGCTTCTGGATGCGCCGACTCGCGCCTCCTTACCCGCTGATGTCCTAGCGGAATTGCGCCATGTGTTCAGTACATCCGTGGACCATTTGTACCTTGCGCATTCATCTTTGTCTGCATCGGTCTGGCCGCCAGCCTGTTCATGGGAAGCGCACGCTTGGTGGAAAAGAAGCTGCCGTCGCCTAAACCAGGGGAAAGCGAGCCGCTTTCCTCCTGAAAAAGCTGAATGGAAGGATGAATAAAAAGGGGAGCCGTCAAGGCCTCCCCTTTTTGTACCTTCCGAATCTATGCCGTTTTATGAGGACAGCCATACCTTCATCAGCGAGATGAGCTGATCCAGATTGATCGGTTTGCTGATATAATCCGAGGCGCCCGCCTCCAGGCATTTTTCCCGGTCGTTCTTCATCGCCTTTGCCGTGATGGCAATGATGGGCAAACCCTCAAACACGGCTTCCTTGCGAATCGCCCTCATCGTCTTGTAGCCGTCCAATTCCGGCATCATGATATCCATCAGCACAAGATCGATGTTCGACTGCTCTCCATGGAGAATAGTCAGAGCCTCGCATCCGCTATTTGCCGAGACGACCTTCATTCCCAGCTTTTCCAGCGCGGCCGTCAAGGCGAATACGTTGCGTACGTCATCGTCAGCAATCAGGACGCGTTTTCCAAGGAAAGGCGCATTTTCCGTCTTTACCTCGTCCCGGTTAGCGGCTGCATTAAACGATTCTTCTTTCACCCCGGCAGGATTGGCGAATGTTCCTGTTCCGTTTATCGGCATGCCGATTGCCCCCCGATTACTCTCCTTGGCGGCAGCCGCCTCTCCATCCGAACTCTGGTTTTCTAAACGACCGGCAGTTACCGGATGCTCAGGCAGGTAGAGAATAAACCGGCTTCCTTTACCCGTCTCGCTTTCCATGCCGATCCAGCCGCCCAAAAGCGCTGCCAGCTCGCGGCTGATCGACAAACCCAGCCCGGTGCCGCCGTACTTGCGGCTCGTGGTGCTGTCCGCCTGCTGGAACGCCTGGAAGATGAGATCCTGCTTATTGTCAGGGACGCCAATACCCGTGTCGGCGACAGCGATAGCCAGCCAATCGCCCTCCCGCTCGTCGTTTCTGCCATCCTCACCTTCCGAAAATGAGCCAAGCTCATCTTCCGATGGCCGATAAATGCATAGGGCGACCGATCCGTTTTCCGTAAATTTTATCGCGTTGGAAAGCAAGTTTTTAATGATTTGATGCAGCTTCTGTTCATCCGACTGAATGACAGTCGGCAAATCACCCTCTAGTTCAATGCGGAATGCCAAGCCCTTCTGATCCGCCTGATGGCGGAAATTAATCTCCATGGCCTCAGTTAGGGTTGCGAGATGGACATCTTCCAAATGGATCTCGATTTTGCCGGCTTCGATTTTGGACAAATCGAGGATATCATTGATTAAACTCAGCAAATCGCTGCCTGAGCGGTTAATCACTTTTGAATATTCCTGTTCCTCTTCACTCAGGCTCCCCTCCTGGTTCTCCATCAGCATTTGAGACAAAATCAATATGCTATTCAGGGGAGTTCGCAGTTCATGGGACATGTTCGCAAGGAAATCCGTTTTGTACTGGGAACTTTGCTCCAACTGTTCCGCTTTCGCCTCCAGTTCCTCGCTGAGCTGTTCCAATTCCTTCGTTTTGTGCTCTGCGTAGCGATTGCGGATTTCCAACTGCTCATTGGTGACGCGCAGCTCCTCGGACTGCATCTGCAGTTCCTCCGCCTGCTGCTGCAATTCTTCGGCCTGCGTCTGCAATTCCTCGGTTTGTGCCTGGGACTCGGCCAGAAGACGGACGATTTCCATCCTTCCTTTTATGTTGTCAATGGTGATGCCCAGATTGCCGAACAGCGCCTTCAGCAGCCTTTCTTCCTTCTTCCCGAACGAACAAAGGGAAGCCAGTTCGACAACCGCCACCACCTCGCCCTCGTATTCCACCGGAGCGATAAGAACGTTTTGCGCCGGTGCGCTGCCCAGACCTGAGCCGATGCGAATATAGTCGCTCGGGACGCCATAAAGCCGGAAAATTCTCCGCTCCTGGGCGCTTTGCCCGACCAACCCCTGACCCATACGGATCGACTCGGCGCCGACCGATTCCGCATGGGCGGCATAAGATCCCCGCCGCATCAGGCGCTGCTCTCCCTTTTTCCCGATGACCATATAAAAAACGCCGTACTCAGCGCCGACCATAGGAGCGACATGACGGATAAATCCGTCAGCTAACTGCCCAAGCTCGGACAAACCCTGATACATGGTAGCCATATCGGCAATGCGCGATTGTACCCAGTTCTCTTCCTCGATGCTCCGGTTGGTTTCCTTTTCCATCCTGCGGTAATTCTCCAACATCTCTGCCATACCGTTAAAAGCGAGTGAAATGTCGCCGATCTCATCCTTCGTTTCAATGGCGAGACGGGGCAGCGTCTCCTGGTTGCGAACGTCCATTCTATTCATGACCAAAGAGATTTTCCGCAAACTGCCTGCGGTGCTGCGGATCACCCAAACGGCGATGGCGATGGCAAAGATCAACGCGACAATGCTGGTGGTGACAATAATCGCAAGCGTTAAATAATAAGTTCGCATGGACGATTCGGCGGACTCTATCATCAACTCTTTTTGATAATCGCTGAAGGTGGTTACCTGACTGATCAGCGCGCTATAGCCATCCCACTCCGCACCATCGGAAAGCGCCTTCGCATTGCTCCAATCTCCCGCTTTTACGGATTCGAGGATTTCATCCTGGATGCGATTATACGATTCAAAGCTTAAGCGGGTTACGGTATAAGTAGCTCTCCCTTGCTCCGAACTGACCAGATCTCCCACCTGCTCCAGCACGGTAGCTGCCTCTTTTCGGCTGTCAGCCAGACTAACGAGCCTCTTGTCCATGCCAGCTCCATTATCCTTAATCAAACCGAGAACGTCATTATGCATGGAGTGAATATCTTTGGCGAAGGTCGTGACCAGATCCACCTTTTTGAAGCGGTCGTCCATGATTTCGGTCAAATCGGATTTAATCGCATTAAGCTGAACTTTAACCACAATAAATAATAGAAACATCAACGCCAAAATAACGCCGAAGCCGAGAAATTGCTTTTTTCGAAAAGCCAAATATCCCATCCCCCTAGCCTACAAGCTTACTTCTGTTTCCTGCCGAATATGTGGATATGTTCAATATCCTATCTATTAGATTATACTAATAATAAATAATAGAATACTAAGAGATCTATTGGACAAAAAAAGACAGAGTGTCCTGCTTTCCGGACCTCTGCCAAAAATCGATTAATTCGCGGGGTTTTGCCAAAAACGCAGGCACACCGGCTCGCTGACGGAAAGAGAAACTCCCGCATCCTGCAAAGCGCCTGTATCGGGATCGACGCGGAAAACGGTGATATTGCCTGTAAACTGATTGGCTACAAGCAAACCGCTTCCATCCGGAGTGAGTGTAAAATGCCGGGGCCAGCTTCCGCCCGTAGAATAGTGCCCCGCCGGTTCGATGCGGCGTCCCGCCTCCTGTACCGCAAACACAGCGATGCTGTCATGGCCGCGGTTGGACGTATAAAGAAACCGTCCATCGGCAGATATTGCGATTTCCGCCACGGTATTGTTCCATCGATCCGGCGCAGGCAGCGTCGATACGCTGGCAAGAGGCGTAAGGCTGCCTTTCGCCCGGTCAAATGCCAGCACCGTCACGGTAGAATTCAATTCATTGGCTACATAAGCATAGGGCTCCGTCGGATGGAAAACCATATGGCGGGGACCGTCTCCAGGCGGAAGCTCCGTTTCTCCGTGGCGAACGAGCCGAGGCTTTTCACCTTCTGTTGTCTTTTCCACCCGGTAGATGATCAAGCGATCAATGCCCAAATCAGCGTTAACGGCAAAACGTCCGGAAGGGTCCGGGGTAACCGAATGAGGATGAGGTTCTCCCTGACGCTCTTGGTTCGGTCCGCTGCCTTCATGCTTATCGATATCGCATACCGGCGACAGCCGTCCGTCTTGTTCAACGGAAAAAAGCGACACCGCCTCGCCGACATAATTGGCAACATAGGCATACTCGCCGTTCGGGGCAAGACTGATATGGCAAGGCCCCGCCGCCCCCGTGTTTTCCCGGTTCAGCAGGGTCAGTTTCCCACTAGCGGGGTCGATGGCGAAAGCGCAGGCTGAACCTCCCGGCACACCGTCACTCTCTTCCGTTTCCAACACCGCATACAGTCTTTTTCCATCGGCGCTGAAGGTTAGAAAACTCGGATTCGGCAAATCCTCTACGCTTTGAATCTTTTGAAAAGTCCGTTCAGACGGATTAAACCGGTATACCTGAATTCCCTCCCGGGACTCATGAGTATAACAACCGACATACAAAATCAAATCCTGCTTCCGTACCGCTTCGCTCATTGTCGAGCCTCCTCTATGGGCAGCTGATCTTATGGCTTTAACCGCAAATATGATACCATAAATGGAAGATGAAATCTTTTCGGCCGCAAAGGAGGGCTTTGTTTGAAGCTAATTTCGGTAGAACCCACACCCAGTCCCAATACGATGAAGCTGAATTTGGACGAAACGCTGCCCGCAGGCATTCGCAGAACGTATACGCGCGATTATCCGGGTAGCATTCCGGACAAGGTGCGAAAAATATTGCAGGTTCAGGGCGTCACAAGCGTCTATCATGCTGCGGACTTTCTCGCCGTTGACCGGCACCCCAAGGGAGATTGGAAGGCGATTCTCTCGGAGGTGCGGGATATTTTGGGGGATGCGTCCGGTGCAGAGGGGGCCGGTTCGGTCAACGTAGCAGAAGAAGGTGCGAATGCAGACGCCGCATTCGGCGAGGTGAGAGTCGCCGTGCAATATTTCCGCGGCATCCCGATGCAAGTACGGGTGTATGCGGAAACGGAGGAGCAGCGGATTGCGCTGCCCGAACGTTTTTCCGCCGCCGCCATTGAGGCCGGCCTCGCTTCCCCCAATTTGATCAAGGAGCGGCGGCTAGAGGAACACGGCGTCCGCTATGGAGAGCTGCCGGAGGTGCTGGCCGACGTAGCCCGGGAGCTGGATGCGGCTTATCCCGATGAACGGTTGACCGAACTGCTCCAGTCGGCGGCGCAGCTTCAGCCCGGCGAAGCTCCCATAAGGAAGACGACTTCGCCCGGCTCTCTAGAGGAAGCATGGAAGAGTGAAGATTGGCGGGTACGGTACGCCGCTTTAGAGCGGGTGAAGCCCGAGCCCGAGCTGCTTCCCCAATTGGAACGGGCGCTGAAGGACCCGCAGGTGTCCATCCGCCGATTAGCCGCCGTTTACTTGGGGGATTTGAAAAACGACGCAGCCATTGATCTGCTTGCCGGCGCGCTGAAAGACCCCTCCCCCATTGTCCGCCGCACGGCAGGCGATACGTTGTCCGATATCGGCGACCCGGCGGCAACACCAGCCATGGCGGAAGCTCTGGCGGATAAAAACAAGCTGGTACGCTGGCGGGCTGCTCGCTTCCTCTATGAAATCGGCGACGAGCGGGCGTTGTCCGCGCTGCGCAGCGCCTTGGATGAGCCGGAGTTCGAGGTGCGCATGCAAGTGCAGATGGCGCTAACCCGCATCGAAGGCGGAGAAGCTGCTGTCGGCTCGGTCTGGCAGCAGATGACCAACCGGGAGCGGGGCTGAAAAGATCAGTCATAACCACCGGCTTAACCAGTGGGTTCCATCAGCCCTATAAGGGCATAGTACAAGGCATCGCCTCAAAGGTGCACTGAAAGAAAATCTGCCAACCGCGACGGACTTCCACAGGCTAGCCCCTTAAGAGGCCACGTTACCTGCCCTTTTTGGCTGACTCCACCGTAAACAGATCAATGAGCTCGTTCTACTCTCGAGCACCTACCAATATGTGTACGTGATTCTGCGTGGGCTTGGGACATCGTTGTGGCGAATACCTGCAAAAGTGCAGGTATTATCCGTAAAATTGATCCATTCGCGGAAATCACTGCGATTGTACAGGTATTTTTGACTAATGATTCCGAATAAAGAGTTTGGGCTCGAAATACCTGCAGCTTTGCAGGTATTACAAATATCCCCTTCATGAGAAGAGCAATAACGGTATGTTTGCAGGTATTCTTCCACTCACTCCCCGCTTCCTGCTCGTTTCAATGGTTCAACCGATTTCAGAGGATTTTCTGCTCATTGCTTTAAGCTTTCCTGAACCCCAGTTAAACGTCAGACTGGGGTTATCTTATACAAAAAGACCCATGGAAAAATCCATGGGTCTTTTTTCGCAGCAGATCTGAGCTACCGTACCGCCTTAATCTGGAATACACGGCTCGCATAGTCTCCGGTAAGTGCCGGGAACGAAATGCCAGCATTCATCAAACGGTCGCCGCCGAAGACGCCTATTCCTTCCACTTCGTATTCCAGGTCCGGGTCCAGCCCTTTCAGCCGCAGCAATTGAGTAGGCTTGAACGGCTCCGCCAAGACTTTAAAGTAGAAAGCCAAAGCTTCTTCGCGATCCTGCGACACGAACATCCATGAGGCTTCTTGAGTTTCGAAGGGGCTGATCAAGCGGTACAGCTCCCCTTGCTGAACAAGGCTTCTCACTTCTTTGTACAATTCGATTTGTTTTTTAACTTCTTCCCGCTCTTCCTCCGAGAATTTGGTTAAATCCAGCTCATAGCCAAAATTGCCGGACATAGCCACGTTGCCGCGCATAGACAACGGAGTAAATCTCCCCACCTGATGGTTGGGAACCGCCGATACGTGCGCGCCCATAGCGCTCACCGGGTAGACAAGGCTGGTACCGTATTGGATTTTCAACCGTTCAACGCTGTCCGTGTCGTCGCTGGTCCACGTCTGAGGCATGTAATAAAGCATGCCGGGGTCAAAGCGACCCCCGCCGCTTGCGCAGCTTTCAAAGAGGATATCGGGATGCGCCGCGGTCAGCCGCTCCATCAGCTCATAAACGCCTAGCATATAGCGGTGGGCGATTTCTCCCTGGTGTTCTGCCGACCAAGCAGCTGAACCGATTTCCGTCAAACTGCGGTTCATGTCCCATTTGACGTAAGCGATGGGAACGGAACTGAAGATCCCGCTTAATGTTGCGAACAGATACTCCCGGACGTCCGAGCGGGACATATCCAGAACGGATTGGGTGCGGGCCAATGTACGGCGGCGTCCCGGAACATGCAAGCACCAGTCCGGATGGCTGCGGTACAAATCGCTGTCCGGCGAGATCATCTCCGGCTCGAACCACAGGCCAAACTTCAAGCCTAGCCTGTTGACCCTCTCCGCCACGTCGCGGAGACCGCCCGGCAGTTTGTTTTTATCTACCACCCAGTCTCCAAGAGACGTAGTATCGTCGTTGCGCTTGCCGAACCAACCGTCGTCCAGCACGAACAGTTCAATCCCCAGCTCGGCTCCGGTTTTGGCGATGGCTTCGATTTTATCCGCATTAAAGTTGAAATATGTTGCTTCCCAGTTGTTCACCAAAATCGGCCGTTCCTTGTCCCGGTGCATGCCCCGAGCCAAACGGGTGCGGTACAGCTTGTGGTACGTCCGGGACATGCCGCCTAAGCCCGCCGCGGAATAAACCATTACCGCCTCCGGCGTTTGGAAACTATCCCCGGCATCTAGCTGCCAGTCGAAGTCGAATGGGTTGAGTCCCATCAACACCCGCACCTTGCCCATGGGGTCCACTTCTGCCTCAGCCAGGAAATTGCCGCTGTAAACGAGGCTGAAGCCGAATACCTCTCCCTGATCTTCGCCTGCTTGAGGACTAACGAGAGCAAAGAAGGGATTCAATTGATGGCCGCTCATCCCCCGTTTGCTACCGATGGCAGTCGTCCCGGGACCGAGGGGGCGCCGCTGCAAATGGGCTTCCCTGGACCAAGCGCCGGCAAGATACAGCGCGTCGTAATTCGGAATATCCATATCGAGGCTGGCGCTCAAGGCACGCAAAAGCCGCAAGGAACCGCTGCCGTTATTGATCAGTCTGGCGGAACGGGCAATGGCGTCATGCTCCGCGAACACTGTATAGCTCAGCTCTACCGTAAGGCCGGAGTAATCATCTCCCAAGATGATGACCAGCGTTTCCGCATCTTCCTCTGACTCCGCATAGACGGCGGGCAGACCTTCCAGCTTAGGCTTGCCTGGGACCACGCGGTAACCCTTATACTTAAGCTCGGAAATCCGGCTTCCGTCAGCCAGCTTGATTTGATAGGCAGGCTCGCGGAAGTCGCCGTTACCGTATTGAGGATACTCCTGTGAAATCTGGTCCAGGTTATCGTGGTTCGGCACGTTCGGCAACCCCTCCAAATTGCGGTCATCCCGCAGCTTGGCCCCCCAATAGAGATGAACCAGATAGCCGCCCGCAACCTGCATCATATAACTGGTATGCGGTCCTTGCAGATGAAAAATCATAGTTTGCTCATGTACATGAACGCTCATTGCGACACTCCTTTATCCAAATGTTCGATCTGGACCGATTGAAAAAGTCCATCCCTTATCTTCGACATACGCCCCCGTCTCTCCTACCTCGGGTATCCTGCCATTTCCGATACGCCAACAAGCGCACCGACTTTTCAGATGATCCATTCTCCGACAGGTTAAAAGAAAGCGGAATTGCCAATAGATAAATAAGACTCAACTCAAGCTTCCATCTATGACATATGTCACAAAATTGATGGAATCAGTCGTCTAAATTGGAAACTTTTTTTGTTATAATCCACTTACCAGCCTTACCCAAAAAAAATAATCCCATTCACTGAAAGAAGGTACGTATCGTTGAAAAAGTGGCTGTTCACCCTCATTCTCCTTGTCACCATGCTCCCATCCGTCGCTTCAGCCCACACCGGTCTGGAAAAGTCGACTCCGGCAGCCGGTGAAACCGTTACCTCAACTGTCAGCGAAATCACTCTTGAATTTGAAGGCAAGCTTGAACCTTTAAGTACCTTCATCGTAAAAAATCAAAACGGAACCGTCAAACCGGCTCAAGTAAACGTAGATGGAGCCATCCTCAGAGGCAGCTTTGCCACACCGTTAACCGATGGGGATTATGAGGTGCAATACAAGATCGTCGGCGCAGATGGGCACACCATAGAGAAATCATATACCTTCAGCATCAAAACTTCCGGTTCCGCACCCAGCCCAAGCACTGTTGTCAGCACAGCTCCTGACGCAAACGTCCTGCCTACAGATAGCCCTGTCGTATCCCAAGCTCCAACAGCTGTACCTGGACCTGCACCGGAGCCTGCATTAAAAGAAAATAACAACCGGGTCACCACCATCGTAACCCTAATCGTAATCGTCGTCATCTTGATCCTGATCACCCTCTGGCTGCGGAGACGTCGAAAATGATCGGCTATTACCTGTCGGAATTTTTCCTCTATTGCTGCTTTGCTATCCTTACGGGCGGCCTGATCCTACGTACCGTTCCTGAGGAACGCAAGCCGGAGGTGCGCATCCCGAGCTTCCTGTTGATACTGTGTACAGCGGGCATTGCCATCCTGTCCTTTTTCCCGGTCTATAAAATCACCCGGTTTTACCAACCGTCCTTCGAAATGGCTTTCTGGCCCATGCTAAAAAGTGTCCTCACCCAAATCGACACAGGAAAAACGTGGATTTGGACGCTGGTGTTTGCCATCATGCTGCTGGTATCCTTAGCTGCAAAGCCGCTGCAGAAAGAAAAAGCGGCCCCCTACATCAGCCTCATCTTCCTCTTTCTTCTAATGCTGGAGTTCGGTTGGGGCAGCCATACGTCCGCTTTTTACGGCTGGAAGGGATTCTTTACCCACACGCTGCATTTTATCGCCGCCATGGTCTGGATCGGCTTGCTGCTTCTGGTCGGCTGGTTCTCTGTGAAACGAACCAACTGGGCCGCCTTTCTGAAGTGGTTCAGCCCGTTATCCATCGTCTGCGTCGTCTTGATGATTGCCGCAGGGATCGGCCTGATGCTGTTCATGGATCCTGATTACGCCGATTCGTGGATGCTTCCCTACGGACAGACATTGCTCATCAAGCACCTGCTGATCATCCCGCTCCTTACCTTCGCCATGATCAACGGCCTGCTGATGAAACGCAGGCTAGCCGCTAATCCTGATTACGACTTCTCACCATGGATTAAGGGAGAGGGCATTCTCGCTCTTGTCGTCTTTGCCGCCACCGCCGTTATGGGACAGCAAAATCCGCCGCACGACGTAGCCTTATACCTGCAATCGGCACCGCCTTCGCGGCTTTTCACTTCCGTTTATAGCGGAACGTTCACACCGGATATGAAGGTGTCGCTGCAATTCGCTCCATCAAGCTTACTGCTGGGAATTACCGCCATCCTCTGTCTGATAGCTATTATCGCCATTTTCCGAAAAAAATGGCCGGTATCCGCTGCGATGATTGCCGGACTCGGCTTTGCGGTATCCGCCTACTTTTCCTTCATGCTTGCCATTGCCTGATTCGAAAAATGAGCCGGAGTCTCATTTGCTTATAGTAGTCACGGCCGCAAACCGACAATGGTGCCCGGTCCATTTAGGTTGATCATCTGCATGATCTGTGCCATTTCTGTGGGGGAGATCTTCATGTCGCTATTTAACCAGTGCTGGATCACCCCCAGATTCGCAGATGCGATATACGCAATTAGAATATCAGAGGGGACCGGCAGGTCCTCTTTTTTTCGATTGCCGAGAAACTTTAGCATAAAGTTTTCCTTGATGACCTCTTTGATTTTTTCCTGAAACGAGGGGTCACCTTTAGGACCCAGCAGTACCTTCATAAACGCTGCGTTATCTCGGAAGTTTTCCAGCAGTTTGAGTACAAACGGCAACATTTTTTTCGTGGACAGTTCCGATTGCAGTTCCGATAGTGGGATGCTTCGGGATCTCATCCCTAGGTCATTCAAGATGGCCAGCACTTCATCTTCGCACTTCTCCAGCAAATCGTACTTATCGCGATAGTGCAGATAAAACGTCCCCCGGTTAATATTCGCTCTTTCCGTCAAGTCTCTTACCGTTAAGGAGTCAATCCCCTTTTCCTCCATCAATTGGGCAAGGGCAACCCGTATCGCTTGCTTCGTCTTAACCATCCGTCTGTCTTCTTTCGGCTCCATCATTTACCCCCCATATTCCTCCAGATATGAACGTAATGAACACTAGCATTCACTGTGTTGAATAATGATCATAATCCGCTGTAATGATTATTGTTTTTCAATAAATACTGATTATAATACACATTATGGCCATTAAACAACGCGTCGTCCATTATTTTAATCATTCCTATCATTCATTTGTAAGGGGGAGAGTTTCATGTTTGGGATCAACAAAAAAAGTCTGCTGTTGCCTCCGATCGTAGCTTTGGTTATTGCGTTCATTTTCTCGCTTGTCTTAATCCCTTCTGCCAAACAAACGCCGAAGCAGCTGCCCCTTGCCATCGTCAACGAGGATCAAGGCGCCATCGGCAAAACGATGGTTGAAACGATTGAAAAAACGTCCCAAGCCACAACCGGCGACAGCAAACCTGTCGTCAAGTGGATTGCGGTTTCCACAACGGAAGAAGCCATAGCTGGGATGAACAATCAGAAATATTACGGTGCTTTAGTCTTGCCCAAGGATTTCAGCGAAAAACAAGCTTCCCTGAAAACGGCGTCGCCTTCCCAGCCGGAAATCGTCATCTATGTCAATCAAGGGAAGAATGCCCTTGCCGCCAATACGGTGACGCAGATGCTGAACGGAATGGTTGACGGCATGAATAAGACGGTAAGCCAGCAGCTGCTGGCGGGATTGAAGCAGCAAGGCGCAACACTGACCGCCGATCAAGCAGCCTTATTGGCGTCACCTATTCTCAAGACCGTGAACCCCGTCAATCAGACTGGCAAGCTGGCTAACGCTCCGGCTTCGCTGTTTCAACCGCTTTGGATGGCAAGTTTGGTGGCTGCTGCAATCATGTGGATGAACGTGCGCAAGACCGAAGCCTCCACTAAGAAAAAGTCGCTTAATCATAAAGGGATTCAGATTCTCGCAGGTGCTGTTGCTGCCCTTGTGACTGGCTTTGGTTTGACCTGGTTTGCCGAGGGTATTCTGGGATTTGATTTCCCTTCCTTTTCGGACACGGCGATCTTCCTGTCCATCGCCAGCTTCAGCTTCTTCTCGATTATTCGGGCGGTACTGGAATGGCTTGGCTTTGCCGCATTGCCCGTCTTTGCTCTCGTGCTGTTCTTTGGCGGACCACTGCTCGCGATGGCACCTGAGATTATGCCCGCCTTCTACAAAGATTGGATTTACGGCTGGCTGCCGATGCGGTTCATGGTGGACGGACTACGTGAGCTATTCTTCTTCGGCAAGGGGCTAAGCTGGAGCCAACCGACTGCCGTCCTCGTCTGGATCGCAATCGGAAGCATCGCGGTGTTCGCCCTTTCCGTTTTCAAGCCGAAGGCCAAGGCCGCTGCCGACAAACCGGTTGCCGTAAGCGCGGAATAACTTTGTTAGCGGAAATTAACTCTGCAGTAGCAAAAAAGATCGAGCATGGAGGCATCCGCCCCTGTTCGATCTTTTTCATTATATCACTATCCGTTTGGTTTATCGGCGCGCCGGCCACGATCCTTGCAGCTTGCGCAGCAGCACGATTTGCCCGGTATGATAGGCGTCGTGCAAGACGAGACTCGTCGCCCATGAGCCTACTTGACCGCTGCCTAGCGGCTTTTCATAATCAGCCTCCATAAGCTTGGCCAGTTCATCCCTCAGTTTGCGGTGAACGGCGAACAGCTTTTCGGCAAGCTCTCCCCAACTCAATTCTCCCCCATGATCTTTAAAAAACGTATCCTCGTTGGTGATGCCGGAAGGATATTCCGTTTCCTCACCGGTCAACCGGTAAAGTAAACGCTCCTTGTAAAACAACAAGTGGCGAACTGTCTCCCGAATCGTGTTGGCGGCAGCCCCAGCTGGCTTCCAATCCGCCTGCTCTTCCGTCACTCCTTTCAATACTTCCCCAAGAGGCGGATACCAATCTTCCTTATCCAAATTAAAATCCCATTGGTTAAGCAACTGCTCCATTTTCTCCATTTCGGCATCTCCCTTTAATCATGTAACTAGCATAAATGTTTTAAGTGGTTACACCCATACCTTACCAGAATCCTACAACCAGCACAAGTAACTAGCAAAACAAAATTTAACCTGTTACAATCAAAACCGATACAAGATGATGGCAAGTGAATCGAGGGTATGGTTATGCTTTGGGATGATTTTTTGAATAGCGAGTGGCGGGAATGGCGGGCAAATGGTGCTGTTCATGATTCGTTAACCGATCCGGAATGGGTGAAAAAATGGTTGTCTGACCATCGTCTTTCCGTTTACCGGCCCCCGAACGAAGATGAATTGGCGGAGTTGAAGAAGCTGCGCTCCGTGCTTCTCCAAATGGTATACATCCTGACGGCGGGAAGCCGCCTTTCCAGTGATGCCATGAATGAATTGAATACCGCCATGGCACAGGGATCCATGGTCCGCCGCTTGACGGAAACGGATGAGGGCTATCGATTAGAGAGCGCCCCGCTAAAGCACGATTGGCATCAAGTGCTGGCCGATATCGCCGCATCCTTCGCCCAGACTTTGGTTGAAGGAGAGATATCCCGAATTCGGGTATGCGACAATCCTAACTGCTTGTGGGTGTATTACGACAGTACCCGCAATCGTTCTAAGCGCTATTGCTCCGACGCAGCTTGCGGGAACCTCATGAAAGTCCGCCGTTTTCGCGCCCGGCAAAAGGAAAATAAATCCGAGTAAGTGCTCAAGCCTCATATAATATAAAAGCCCGCGAAGCGCAACCATGCGCACGCGGGCCTTTTTCAGCCAAATCCTTCGATTAATTAAAAAATATGTAGTCCGTATTCACACCACTGTAACCCAACTGATGCAGCATGGCACAAATCATCCCACGGTGATAGGTGCCGTGATTCACCACATGTCGCACCAGCTCCGATATCGGCGTTTCCAACGGTCCGAACCGAGGGTGTTTCGAAATCACGATTCGTTCCAGATTGTCTTCTGCCGCCAGATATGAGGAATACCTCCCCGCCATATCCGCGAATACCATCTCCAACTCAGGCAGTGTCAAATATTTCAACTCGATCATCTCAGCTTCCGTTTCCGCCAAAATGTGCTCGTATGTTTTCCCTTCCAGGACGCCAAACCAGATCCTATCGATATAGCAAATATGCGCAAGCCCTTGCTGCAAGGTAGGAAATGCGCTTTTTATCTCGCGGGTAAAGATTTCATCCGGCAGTTTCTTCATGTGGTCAATAACCCGGTGATTCGCCCATATATGATATTGATATAAGTGTACCACTTGCTGCGGATCCTTCATTATTTTCCCTCTTTACGATTTAATGGGTTCCATACTTTTCCTATTATAAGTGTATTTTTTTCGGGTGCAACTATACATATTTGTCTTATTAAAGCGCTTACTTCCAACTAATTTTAATCGCAATCGTTTTCAAATTTTGCTTGAAGAATGAGGGTTTGATCAGTAGGGAAAATTGTAAACGTTATCTTTAATGAAATGTTTTTTTACCTCCCTTTTTAAGTTGACAACACAATTGATTTGAAAGATAATAGTTCGCATGCGAAACTTTGAGTGCTAACGGAATGAGGGGAGCATTTGGATAGGGAGCAGCGCATTACGAACATTTTTCAGTCGTATCGGGAGGTCAATAAAGTCTTTTACCACCTCATGTTGAATGTGGCTCAAGAGCACGGGATCACGCCGATCCAACTCATGACACTGCGCATTTTAAAAGAACAGCCGCAGGCCGGGCTGTCTTTTTTGGCGGCAAAACTCAATCTAAACAACAGTACGACATGCGGCATTATCGACCGGATGGTGAAAGCCGATCTGGTCACCAGAGAACGCAGCGGCACTGACCGGAGAGCCGTCAACCTTTCCCTCACGGATAGAGGAAAAGCGCTATGGAACGAGACTGAAGCGACTCGAATGAAAATGTTCCTGCCTCTGCTTCAACTGTCCGTGGAAGAAGAGAACGAATTTCACCGCATTCAACAAAAAATATTAAGCATCCTAAGAGATGCTCGGGAGGAAGTGTAGAGTGAATACAGTCGGAAACATCCGCAAGGGCCCCATTATGGCATCCTTGCTCATCGCCGCATTCGTATCATTATTGTGTCAAACCTTACTGAATGTCGCTTTCCCCTCAATGATGAAGGACCTGAACGTGGGCGAAAGTACCATCCAATGGCTGTCCAACGGCTACATGCTGGTAAACGGCGTACTGGTGCCGATTAGTGCCTACCTCTTCAACAAATTTTCAACACGCAAATTGTTTAACATCGCCGTCATTCTCTTTGCCATCGGCACAGCGGTTTGTGCCTTTTCGCCAAACTTCGGCTGGCTCTTGGCTGGGCGCCTCATTCAGGCAGCCGGCGGGGGCATCCTGATGCCTCTGATGTCCGTCGTAGTTCTGACGATTTTCCCCGTGGCCGAACGCGGCAAAGCGATGGGCCTTATGGGGATCGCCATGATCTTTGCTCCTGCCGTCGGCCCTACGCTTTCCGGCTGGATCGTCGAGCATTATGACTGGCGGGTGCTATTCTACATTATCCTGCCCCTTGCGATCTTCGCAGCCATCTTTGGCGCCATCTTCATGCGGGACGTGATGAAGAACACCGATCCAAAGCTGGACTTCTTCGGTACCGTTCTTTCTACAATCGGCTTTGGCGGGATTTTGTACGGATTCAGCGAAGCCGGATCTAGGGGTTGGGACGACTCCGTCGTCGTTACCTTCCTCATTGTCAGCGTCATCGCCATCGCGCTTTTCATCTGGCGCAGCCTAGTGACGAAGACGCCGCTTTTGGAACTGAAAGTCTTTAAATACCCGATGTATTCGTTAACGACGCTGATCAACATCATCATAACCATGGCCATGTACTCCGGCATGATTCTGCTTCCGGTTTTCCTGCAAAACATCCGCGGCTTTTCGCCTTTGGAATCGGGCCTGCTCATGCTTCCCGGTGCGATCATTATGGGCATTATGTCGCCGATAACCGGTGCGATTTTCGATAAAGTCGGCGCCCGTTGGCTGGCTGTAACCGGTTTGATCATTACGACGATCTGCACCTATGAACTAAGCCAACTGACGGCAACCACCACGTATAACCATATGATGCTGATCTATACCTCCCGGAGTTTCGGGATGTCCATGCTCATGATGACGATCCAAACCGCCGGGATGAACCAACTGCCTCGCAAACTCAACGCCCACGGTTCGGCTGTCAGCCAGACCTTACGGAGCATCTCAGGCGCATTGGGTACCGCCCTCTTGGTCACCCTCATGACCAACAAAGCGGCCTCCCACGCGAAAGAACTTATTATTGCGGGCCATGTGGATGTAACGGATAAAGCGAAAATGGCTGACATCAGCGCACAAGCTACCATTTTCGGCATCAACCACAGCTTCGTCGTCGCCACTTGGTTGACGGTGGCAGCCCTTGTCCTGGCTTTCTTTATCAAGAGGGTCGTTCCTCATGAAGAGCCAGTCGTTACGCCGGTAAAAGAAGCTTAAGATTTGCAAAAATACACGGGATGGACGAGGTTAACACCTCCGCTCCATCCCGTTTTTGTTAAGATATAAGAGAGTAGATATAGAGTGGAAAATGATGCAACACACCCCTTTTATCCGGAGGCTTCCTCATCATGCTCAATTCATCTAATCTGAATGCGGCGTTTTTGCATCCGACGCCGCCTCATCCCCTGGACCAATATCCCTTTGACCTCGGCAGGTCCGTCATCCGACGGCTAAGTGAGCAGAAGAATGGCCGGGAGTTCACTCAACAACTGCTTGCCGAAGCGGCCCGCTATGACCGGGAACCGCTCCCCCCAATCACCTATTCCTTGTTCCAACTCTTTGAAGAAACCGGCGCTCGCGATCAATACGAACTTGCCTATTTCTCCAGACGGGGGAGATTGGCCGCCTATACCATCCGCTGTCTGCTGGCGGAAGCCGCCGATCCCGCTGCATTCAGACCGCTGGAAGAAGCTATCTGGGATATGTGCGGCGAATATACCTGGTGCCTCCCAGCCCATCTTTCTCCAAACAACGGCCTTGCGGCCGCCGAACAGGTCGATCTGTTTGCAGCGGAAACGGCCCATAGTCTGGCGGAGGTGCTTTACCTGCTGGAGGACCGGCTTTCACCGAGAATCAAGCAACTCATCCGAAGGGAGATCGAAAGACGGGTCTTCCGCCCGATCTTCACTCTATCTCATAGCTTTGGCTGGGAAACCGCCACTCACAATTGGTCAGCGGTATGCGCAGGCAGCGTTGGCATGGCCGCTATTCTGCTCGTCGATGACCGGCAGCAGCTCACTTCCATGTTGGACCGACTTCTCCCCGCCCTCGACTGCTTCTTGTCCGGGTACGGCGACGATGGCGGCTGTGCCGAAGGCGTCGGCTACTGGGAATACGGCTTCGGCTATTACGTATATTTTGCCGAGATGCTGTACGCTTTTACCGGCGGCACTATTAATCTGCTGGGAACGGAAAAAGCTCGCGCCATCAGCGGGTTTCCCGCTAAAGTCAATCTGTCCGCCGATTGCTACGCCAACTATTCCGACTCGCCGGAAAAAGCCCGGCTGCACCCCGGCCTGCTCACCCGTCTTTTGGAACGGACAGGATCCGGCATTGCGGCGGGCGGATTGCCCGGCTTCCACGACGACCATTGCTACCGCTGGGCGCCTTTCATCCGTAATCTGGCTTGGAGCCGGATGGACGATGCCGCGATGCTAACAGCTGCCTTGGGAGCTAACGATACTGCGGGAAAAACCATATATTTCACCGACCTGCATTGGCTGGTGGACAAGAGGATTGTGAGTGGCAAACCCGTCGCTTTTTCTGCCAAGGGAGGCCATAACGAAGAGCCCCATAACCATAACGATCTGGGGCACTTCATTCTTCATGCTGTGGGCATCAATCTGCTGAACGATTTGGGCCACGGCCTCTATACGAAAGATTACTTCGGATCGGGGCGCTATCAAATCCTGAACAATTCCTCAGCCGGACACTCCGTGCCGGTTATTAACGGGCTGCACCAGGGAGACGGGCCGCAATATAAAGCGGGCGTTCTCGGATGGCAAGAATTGTCGGACGGAGCTGCCATGCAATTGGACTTAACTGAAGCCTATCCGAAAGCAGCCGGTCTAGAGGGTTTCATCCGCAGCTTCCGCTGGCAAAGCAGCGGCCCCGCGGCAAATATCTGCAACCTGATCTTGACGGACGAACTGCAGTTTCGTGATCTTGCAGCGGCAGGCAATGTGGAAGAACGGTTTATTAGCAGTATCTCTCCCTATTCTGACGCCTCTTCCGTCACCTGGAGCGCTCCCGGGGCAGCTCACCTGACCGTCGAGTTCGACCCCGAAGTTTTGGCGGTGGAAATTGAGCATCAAACTATAGCCGGTCATGCCGGGGAGCCGATTGACGTTTTCATAACCAAACTGAGGCTCCTTCATCCCACCAAATCATGCAAGCTGGAACTGCCCTTCACACTGAATCTGATCTAGATATGTACACTTAAACAATAACTTCCTGGATATGAATATCCCGATCTCGGTTCAAATCGAGGAAGGTTTCGCCGATTTTGATCAGCGGATGCGTATCGTCATGCGGGTTGAGGAAAACGACTTCACCCCAGCGGCCATCGGTAAGCATCACCCGCTGCCCGATAAGATGCCGGTTCATATTATCCAGGAACACTTTTAGAATCACCGGGTCCAGTTCGCCAAACATCCCGTCACGCATGGACGTAACGACTTCATGATAGGGCAGCGCTTCATGATACGGCCGCCTTGAGGTCATGGCATGAAAGACATCTGCAATGGCCACAATCCGACTCAAAATATCCAATTTGCGTTCCTTCAATTTCAGGGGATAACCCCCTCCGCTTGACCGTTCATGGTGCTGCAGGGCAACGAGGGCGACCCGCGGCGAGATGCCTACCGTGTTTCTTAATATCTCGTAACCATACAGCGTGTGCCGCTTCATCTCTTCATATTCAGATTTGGTCAGCTTGTCTGGTTTCAACAAAATATCGTCGGGGATCATCAACTTGCCCACATCATGCATTACGGCAGCCAGTGAAATAAGGCTGATCTCCCCTTCGTTAAGCTTCATCCATTTGCCGATCAGGGTAGCGAGTACCCCCACTCCAATGCTGTGCTTGTGGAGATATTCATCTTTAGCTTTTACGGTTTCAAACAACTGATAGACATCCGGATTCTCCGACGTCTGTTGTACGATGGGAATCAGCTCATTTTTGATTTCGAGCAGTGGAACCTTCTTCGTCGTCTTGATCTGGTTGAACAACTCTTTCGTCCGTTCTGTCGCCACTTCCACAAGGGACTGGTAAACGGTAGGCTCCTGGTCCGACATCAGGGCAATCCCCGAATAATCGATACCATGTTGCTCCAGCAGCCTTAAATGATCTCGGTCCAGCACAAAGCGAGCAGGTACAATCACGAGTCCTCTGTCGTTCACAATATCGAATTTAACTTTTCTTCCTAAAAGATTCTTCATGGACAAGAATCGTCACCTCGATCGACAGCATCCTGAGTTATGAATAAATAATATTCCAATTTATAGTATATCAAGGAAATGGATATTTTTGTACAAAATAATCTGATTTTGTCGAATGTTCAACTGTTCCTGCACCTCCGATCAATGGTCTTCTCTTGAGTTGATTTAATCCGAGTTATTCGCTATACTACTAAAAAACAAACCGCCATTTGCCTATGATGAGTATCCAACTCGGAGGCGTTATCGCCAAGGCCTTCTCTCTCCTCTTTATCGGCAGAACGATCGCCTAAGTTAACCGGACCGCCCGTTAACGCGGAACCAAAGTGGATCGGACCCTATTTAAGGATCGGTCAAGTTGGGTGGCACCGCGAGCGAAGCGCTCCTCGTCCCATACGGATGAGGGCGCTTTTTGTATTTTTAACGAGCGAAAGGGAGTGCGGCAGCTATGTTGGACATCAAATGGATTCGGAATAATACGGAAAGAGTGCAGAAAGCGGCGGAGGGAAAAAAGATCCCCCTCTCCGTCAAGGAGCTGCTGGCCGCGGATGAGCGGAAAAGGCAGTTGCAGCAGGAAGCGGAGGCGTTGCGGAACCGCCGGAACACCCAGACCCAGGAAATTGCGGCGCTGGCGACTTCGGGGGATAAAGCCGGAGCGGAACGGATGAAAGAGGAGGTCCGGGAGCTCAATCGGCACTTGCATGGGGTAGATGGAGATTTGGCCGAGGCGGAAAAACAGTTTGCGGAGCTGATGGAGCTCGTGCCTAACGTCGTCTCGCTGGATACGCCGGAGGGTGAATCGGACGCCGACAACGTCGAAGTGCGCAAATACGGCGAACCACCGGTGTTTGATTTTACGGCGCGGGACCATGTGGAATTAGGCGAGCTGCACGGCCTCCTCGACATTCCACGGGGCGTCAAGACGGCAGGCAGCCGCAACTATTATTTGAAAGGCGCAGGCGCGCTGCTGCACCGGGCCGTTCAGCAGTTGGCCGTCGACCTGCTGCTGGCAAAAAGCTTCACGCTGCTGGAGGTGCCGGTTATGGTTCGCCCGGAGGCGCTGGCGAACACCGGGTTTTTCCCGCTTGGGCGCGACCAGGTGTATGAAGTCGCCGGAGAAAATAAAATGCTGGCCGGCACGTCCGAGGTGCCGCTGGTCTCGTACTACGCCGGCGATATCATCGACGTCGGGACGCCGCTGCGCCTAGCCG
>NZ_CBQR020000062.1 GCF_000455485.1 Gorillibacterium massiliense | reverse complement strand
CTGTTACAGGAAATCACCGCCAACGCCGAGGAGTTGCTACAGATGCTGGAGCTCCCGTACCGGGTGGTGGCCGTCTGTATCGGCGACATGGGGCAGAAGACGTACAAGCAATACGACATCGAAACGTGGATGCCGAGCCGGGGGGAATACGGGGAAACTCACTCGTCCTCGAACCTCCACGACTTTCAGGCCCGCCGAGCCAATATCCGCTATAGGGACAAGGATGGCAAGTTGCGGTTTTGCCACACGCTGAACAATACCGCCGTGGCGTCGCCGCGCATCCTCATTCCCCTCTTGGAAAACCACCAAGAGGAAGACGGCTCGGTGCGGATTCCTGCGGCACTGCAGCCCTACATGGGCGGATTGCAGCGCTTGGCGCTGCAAAAATAAGCGAACGGGCTCGGGTTGTACCAACTGGTTAGACGGTAGCACGCCAGATACGGCCGATTCCATGGTGATTCGGCAGACCTGGTTGTCACTCAGTCACTACCACGCCGACCAATCTACTGGCTCAACCACTCTTACCACTCCAACTGCCGCGTGCTTGCAGAATGTACAATTGAATTCCCATATATTAGTTAAAATCAAGGTTTTGGTTGTAAAAAATGCAGGAGAATAAAGAAAAAGGCGCGAAAACCGCGCCCGCACTCGGATTCTCCTGCACAAAATACAACCAACTCCCCTTCCCTAAGGGGAAATTCCCGATTCTCCTGCACTATTTGCAATCAATCGCCCATTCGGGGGCCGCACAACAACTCGAACAAGCGCACACTTGCCAGCTAAGAGCGGCAGATGTGCGCCTTTTTTTCAACCGCTAAAGTTCATTCAAGTAACTCTGCAAAGCATCGGCCAATTTGCCGATGTGGAGACCGTCCACAAAGGAATGATGCACCTGCACGGAAAACGGCAGGATGATCTTCCCGTCCCGTTCAAAAAACTTGCCCCAATTGATGTTGGGCGCCGCGTTGTCTTTTTTTCCAGAATCGGTGTGGGAAATGTGAGTGAAGGAAATCCACGGTACCGGCGAAAATTGATAGACGTCATTTCCGGGCGGCCCCGTGAAATAGTCCTTCTGGTTTCGCTCCACTTCCGCCGCAACGGCTACGTACTCCTCCATCGTCTCCTGCATCTCGACATTGACGACTTTGAACAGCTCCGTCTCCTTATTCAAATAGGTAAACGAGGTATGAATGCGGTCATACAAAACGACTTTCCCATCCAGGAATCGGTAGCGGAATTCCTCGATTTCGTTTGCGCATTTGGTGACCGCGTAGACCATCGCCAACGTGAAGCTGAGGCCTCGTTCTTTTACTCTCGGGAGAAAATGCGTGATATCCAATTCAAAGCTGACCCCATACTGCGGCTGAACACTGCTGCGAAAAATGTGGCAATGAACGGCGCGCTTCCAAGTGCTCATATCGATCTCTTTATAGCTTCCCATCAGACATTCTCCTCCCTCAGCTTCATCTCTTATATAAGAACGGCTGTGCCGATATTTCAACCATTCGCTGATGCCGCGACAGCGGCATGTATGTCTGATATCTAGAAAAAACGGACACCGGAGCTCTGATCAAACGCAAGCTCCTGATGTCCGTTATTACTCAATCGCCTTACTCAACCGCCAAACGGACGGTTTTTTCTTCGATGGCCACGCTCTCCATCTCATCAGCCGTTCCGTAGCGCACGCCCGCCAGCAAAACGCTATCGTTCAACAGGCCGTCAAAGCGTTCCAGCGCTCCCCGCACTTCCGCATCCACGTCCAGTACGAGGTTGATACGCTTCTCGATCGGCAGATCCAGCTTCTTGCGGTAATCCTGAATAGCGCGGATGACTTCCCGCACGAGGCCTTCCTGCTCCAGCTCGGGAGTGATCGCTGTGTTCAGAGCGACGGCAACCCCGCTGTCGAAAGCGGAGGCATAGCCTTCCTTCGCTTGCTTCTCCACCAACAGCTCTTCCAGCGGAATCCGCAGCTCTTCGCCTTCGGCGTTCAGCTCCGCGAAGCCGCCATCCACGACTTTCTTCGCTTCCGCTGCCGTCAGCCCCTTCAGATAGCTTTGAATCGGGCCAACCAGCTTGCCGTATTTCTTTCCGCCCAGCTTCAGGTTCAGCTTCAGGCTGAAGTTAACGAAGCCGGCGTCACTGGCGGCAAGCTCGATTTCCTTGACGTTGATCTCTTCCTTGATGATGTCTGCATACCGGTCAAGGTCGAAGGAGCCGTCAAGGGAAACCATCAAGAGCGACAAAGGCTGCCGGGTCTTGATGCCGCTGTCGTTGCGGACGCTGCGGGCCAGCTCGACGATTTGCCGCGCCGTCGCCATTTCCGCTTCCAGCGCAGTATCGATTGCTGCTTCGTTTACCTTCGGGAAGTCGACGAGATGTACGCTGCCCTTGCCGCCCAGGTTGCCGTACAGGTCTTCGGCAAGCAGCGGCGCATAAGGCGCGATCATTTCCGCCAAGGTGACGAGGACATTCTGCAGCGTTTGGTAAGCGGACACTTTGTCCTCGCTCAAGCCGCTGCCCCAGAAACGATCCCGGGACCGGCGGATGTACCAGTTGCTAAGATCGTCGATGAATGCCGCGATCTGTTTCGCCGGGTTGACGAAATCATAGCCGTCGAGCCCCTTGGTTACTTGGCCTAGCGTAGTGTTCAAACGGGACAGAATCCAGCGGTCCAACTCATTAGCGGAAACTTGCGGCGCATGATCCTCTGGACGGTAGCCGTCGATGGTCGCATACAACGTGTAGAACGCATGGGTATTTTGAATGGTGTCGATGACCTTGGACTTCGCCTCGGCGACGATTCCCTTGGAAAACCGTTTGCTGTTCCAAGGCGCGCTATCCGACAGAAGCGCCCAACGGAAGGCGTCAGTGCCGAACTCTTCGATGATATCCCAAGGATCAACGACGTTGCCCTTGCTCTTGGACATTTTCTGTCCGTTCTCATCCAGCACGTGGCCGGTAGACAGCACCGCTTTGTAAGGCGCTTTTCCATTATATAAGGTGGAAATCGCCAGCAGGCTGTAGAACCAGCCACGGGTTTGGTCGATGCCTTCGCAGATGATGTCCGCCGGGTACTGGTCTTCGAACTTCTTCATATCCCCGAAAGGATAATGCTGCTGGGCAAAAGGCATTGAGCCGCTGTCGAACCAAACGTCGATTACCTCCGAAGTCCGCTCCATCGTGCCGCCGCAGGTACAGCGCAGCTTGACTTCGTCCACGTACGGCTTATGCAGCTCCAGATCGTCAGCCAAAGGCGTGACGGATTTTTCCCGCAGCGCCTGAATGCTGCCCGGCGAATACTCGCATCCGCAATCCTGACAGATCCATACGTTCAGCGGTGTGCCCCAGTAGCGGTTGCGGCTGATGTTCCAGTCCACAAGCTCCTCCAGGAAGCGGCCGAAGCGGCCTTCCCGGATGTGGCCGGGGTACCAGTCCACTTTGCTGTTGTTTTCGATGAGCTGATCTTTAACTGCCGTCGTTTGAATGAACCAGCTTTCCGTGGCGTAGTAGAGCAGCGGCGTTTTGCAGCGCCAGCAGAAGGGATAGCTGTGCTCGTAGCGCTCCTTGGAAAACAGCGTGCCGTTTTCGGACAGCTTTTTCACGATATCCACGTCGCAATCCTTCACGAAACGGCCGGCAAAATCCGTCACCTGATCCACGTAACGTCCTTGGGTATCCACCAAGTTGACGAAGTCCAAGCCGTGTTGACGGGCGGTGCGGTAATCATCCTCACCGTGGGCAGGGGCGATATGCACGATACCGGTACCGCTTGAATCGCTGACATAATCGGCGTCGACGACAACGTGGCCTTTTTTCAAATTAGACAAGTAGCCGAAAGGCGGCACGTATTCAACGCCTACAAACTCAGCGCCTTTATGCTTAGAAACGACTTCGAAGCCTTCCTTCATGAGCTTCTCGGCCAGATTTTCTGCCACGATAAACAGTTCTCCGTCTTGTTTTACGGTGACGTAGTCGATGTCCTTGTTAACCGCCAGCGCCAGGTTGGACGGAAGGGTCCAAGGCGTCGTCGTCCAGGCCAAGAAGCTGCCTTTGCCGTCTTTGCGCGGGAACTTGACGGTGGCGCTCAAGTCCTTGACGTCCTCGTAGCCTTGAGCCACTTCGTGTGAGCTCAGGGTCGTTTGGCAATCCGGGCAGTACGGGCTGACCCGGTGGCCTTTATACAGCAGCCCTTTGCCGTGGATCTCGGACAGCAGGTGCCATACGCTTTCGATGTAGTCGTTGGTCAGGGTGATGTACGGGTGGTCCATGTCAGTCCAGTAAGCGATAGCTTCCGTCAGGTCGCGCCATTGCTTTTCGTATTCAAATACGCTGCTTTTGCACTTCTCGACGAATTCGGCAATGCCATACTTCTCGATCTCCTGCTTGCCGGAGATGCCAAGCTGCTTCTCGACGCCTAGCTCGACGGGCAGGCCGTGGGTATCCCAGCCGGCTTTCCGCACGACATGGTAACCGGACATGGTTTTGTAGCGGCAGATAAAATCCTTGATGACACGGCCCAGCACGTGCCCGATATGGGGCTTGCCGTTAGCCGTCGGCGGGCCTTCGTAGAAAACGAAGTTCGGCGCGCCTTCGCGGTTTTTCATCGACGCTGCGAAAGTGTCCTGCTCTCTCCACTGGTCCAGAACGCGCAGTTCGCGGGTTCTCGCTTTTTCTTTGACATCCACTTTTCTCACGTAAAATCACCCTTTCCTGATCGGTCCCACTCTCGGGAACAAAACATTCGGAAAACAAAAAAATCCCGCCCCGCAAAGGACGAGATTGTTTCTCGCTGTACCACCTTTGTTCCGCACTCTAAAAAAAGAGGCGGAGCTACTACGCACCAACATGCGCGTCCCTTGTAACGGCGGGATCCCGGGGCAGCTTACTTACGCCTAACGCGTTTCAGCTTTCCACCTCGGAGAGGATGTTCGGCTAATCCTTGAACGTCGGCTTTCAGCTCGGGGCCGACTCTCTGGGGAACAAGGGGCTAGCGTACTTGGTCTCGTCAATGATTTTGCAAAGGATATTTCCCTTATTTTTTCACGATCCGGGAAAAAAGTCAACTGGTCGCATACTGCTTGCGGCAAGGGCAGATGCCCGTCAGCCTGTCGTAGCCGAAACTGCGGAACATCCTACTCCTGCTCGATCAAAATGACCCCTTCCGGCGCGGCCGAAAAGGCGGCTTTGCCACTCTTCACCTTGGCCGTGTTCCCGGTGTACGCATCGCGCAGCTTCGTCCCATCGGGGAACACCGAGGAGACATCCACCGTGACCGTCCCCGAAGCTCCGGTAACCACTACGACTTTATCGCTGACTCCGTCCTTATCGTATACGCGGCTGAAGGTATATGGCGACGCCGCCAACTGCTGATGCGCTCCGCCACCCACCGCCACATGCCGGTTGCGGAACTGGCCAAGCTTCTGCCAATGCGCCAGCACCTGCTCATCGATGCTGCTCCAGTTCATATCGGAACGGGTGCCCTGGGTGGCGTCGGTGCCGGAGTCACCTTCTGGCCTGGCCGTCTCGTCGCCATAAAAGACCTGAATCCCGCCGGGCATAAGCAGCAGCCGCGTTCCCCCACGGATCAAGTCGGTCCGGTCGTACAGCTTCGTATCGTGAGAGGAAAGGTAAGTCAGTACATCAAAAGGCTGCTCCCCATGGAGCGTTTTGGCATAATGGGCATACAACGGCTCCATGTCATCTCGGCTGTACGATTGGAAGGAGAAATTGATGAGCGAATCCATGCCGTTATCGTAATAGGCGTCACGTTGAACGCCGTGGTCCCACACTTCGCCGACCATCCAAAACTTGTCCTTCCATTCCGCTCCCGGCTTGCCGGTGTTGGTCTTCCTCCACTCCGTAAGAGCTCCGTCCGCAGCCTCCTTCAACTGGGTAAGACGGTCGATATCCACATGCTTGGCGGTATCCACCCGAAACCCGTCGACGCCGAACTCCTTCACCCATGCTGAAAGCCAACCGATGATAGCATCCGCCGGAGCGAGCCCCTTATCTGCCCGAAGTCCTTTCGCAGCCGGGATCAGCCACGGTTCATCCGCCGTGCCCTCCTGCCCCCACTTCGTCAGTAGGACCGGTGCCATCCCCACGCTCTCCGTCAATTCCGTACGGAAATCCGGCAAGCCGCTTAAGCAAAGGGTTTTATCCCCGGTTCCGCATTCGGCATAGCCCGGCAAACCCGCCCGTACCCAGCTTCCCCACCATTTGGCCCAAGCGGTTTTGTCCTTATAATCGATGGCCTCTTGATAGCTGTCCCAGTTTTGGCTGGCCCCCGGCGTCCAATTGGCATCGATGCCTTTTATCTTGCCGAAGCCGTATTGTTCCATATCCGCAAGAGTATTGAAGCCCGCATGGTTCAGCACCACGTCCATGACGACGCGGATGCCCATGGAGTGGGCGGTATCCACAAACTCGCGCATCTCATCTACCGTGCCCATATTGCGGTCCATCTCCGTATAATCCAACGCATAATACCCGTGATAGCCATAGTGGGCGAATTGCCCGCCAGTGCCGCTGACAAAGCCGTGTATCTGCTCGTAGGGAGCCGTAATCCAAATGGCGTTAATGCCCAGTTTGGTAAAATACCCTTCCTTCAGCTTCGCTGTCAAGCCGGCGAGATCGCCGCCGTGAAACGTCCCCACATTCTTGCCGGTGGCGTCGACGCTCGGCCTCCCATAAGAGTGGTCATTGGCCGGATTACCGTTATAAAAACGATCCGTCAACACGAAGTAAACGCTGGCATTATCCCACACCGGACCTAATCCGGCAGCGGCTGCGTTTTTTTTCGGAGCATCCGCTTTATCCCCCAACACCACCCAAACAATCGCTACCACTGCCACAATAAAGAGGCTTGCCGCCAATCCCCATCTCCATGCTCTTCCCTTTCCCGACCCGTTCATCCTATCCATCCTTCCCTCCAGTGAAAATCTCACGGGGCTAATCCCTCAACGCCCCGCTAATCAACCCTCTTGCCCGTCAAGCCGCCCTCCTGCCTGTCAAACGACCCTCCTGCTATAAATAGAGGCCTTACACATTCAAATCAATGCAAACGTTTGCGCAATACGCAGCAATGAACCGCTATTTCACGACCACTATGGAAAATTCATTCCCCTACCCTAACCCATATTCTACGTCCGTTGAAAACTTCCTGCTTGATGAAGCGCTTTCCGCTCCTTTCTCGCTCCCATGCAGTCGAACACAAAATCGTACATAAATCCCCGATATGTTCACTGCCCCATGCCGTATTTGTTCATAAAGTCAGATACCCTCCACTGTGAGAACGCTTCCCAAGAAGCTATAATGATCATAATCCGTCAGACTATCATTTTCGCTTACCATTACGAGAGGGTGAACAAATTTGCGCTTGAATAAAATTAGACGCAACGGGAAGCTCTATACCCAATTACTGCTTGGACTTACCTTTTGCATCATCCTGGTATTAGTCGCAAGCTCGACCGTCTATTATTTTATTTTTACGCGAATCCTGCAAAATGAAGCTTTCGAATACGATTTGTCCAACTTGCGGCAAACCGGCAATACGGTGGTCAAAACAACCGAAAATGCCCAAACCGTCGCCTTTCAAATCTACCGCAACAGCGCCATTACGAAGATGATGTACTACAGCGAGCCCGACGCCTTCGACACCCAAGCGGCCATGCTGAACTTGCGCAGCTATCTCTCGGCGATGCCCTTTATTCAATCGATCTACGTCTACAACCCGGCATCGGAAACCTTTTATATCGCCGCTCAAAGCGGCCAGGAAGGCATTTGGCGCGAGGACGAAATCGTGGATACGAGTATCCTCGACATACTCGGAAATTATCAAGTCTACAAACCCTTCACGCCGATTCCGAGAATCATGGCAACCGATTCCCAAACGGCTGCGGGCATAGGCGTCTATACCTTTTTATGCTACGACGCCATCGGCTTCGACCGAAAAATCAATTCCGCTGTCATCGTCAACATTTCCGCATCCTGGATCAATAAAGAACTGGGCAACAGCCAAAACGACAGCAATGGGCGCACCTTTCTCGTCGATGACCACCATTCCGTCCTGGCTTCCGAGGATTTGACGAACGTCAAGCTGGGGGATGCGGATCTTGCCCTGCTCGAGCAGCTTGTGCCCAAGAAGCAGTCAGGGTTTCAGGTGGCGAATTTTCAAAATCATAAAGCGCTGATCACCTACATGACCCCCACCCCTTACGAGTGGCATTATGTCCGCATTACGCCCTATAAAGAAATCACGGACAAAACCATGATCATCCGGACCCGAACGCTGCAAATCGCCGGTGGAGTCCTTATCGTCGGACTGCTGTTATCCCTGCTGATGTCTCGCTACCTGTACTTGCCGATCAATAAAATCGAAAACCGCATGAGCGACCTGGAATCGGAAAGGCGGGACAGCAGCTATACTCTCCGGCAAAATATGCTGCGTAAGCTGATCCAAATCCACGACATCAACCCACAGCTGCAATTGGAGAAGCTGCGTCGCGCAGGCATCCATTTCGATTTTACCAAACCATACCGGCTGGCTTACCTGCGCATCGACCAGTTCGACCATATCCGCAAACGCAGCCACAAGGACATGCTGACATACAAGTTCGCCATCATGAACATCGGAACGGAAGTATGCTCCAAGCAATACCAAGTGGAATCCGTAGATCTGGAGGACGACGGCATATTGATGTTGATCAATACCTTCGAAGGTGGATCGCCTCAGCCCGACTCCCTTTTCTCGATGCTGAAGGATATCCAGAACGCCTGTATGGAGTACATCCACATCGGCATCACCATTGCGCTAACTCCGGTTTCCGAGAACCCCCAGGGGTTGAACAGCCATTATAAGCTAGCCAAAGAAGCGTCAAATCAACGGTTTTTCCTGGGTAGAGGGGCTCTGATCCAAGCGGCGGAACAACCGCATCAGGCGAAATATTCTTTCTGCGTAGGCAAGGAGCGGGCGATGGTGGAGGAATTGATGGCCGGAAAAACAAGCGAAGCCACGGCCCTATTCCGGGAGATCGTGAACGAAACCGCCGGACACTCCTTCCAAGATACGATGGCGACGGCGACGCATATCGCCCTCACCTTGAGCAATACCTTGGCGGAAATGGAAAAGAACAGTGGCACCCGGCTGAATATCGGTTCCGAACTAACCATTCCGAGCATCGATCATTACGAAACGCTGGACGAGATGACCGAAGCCGTTCACCTCCTTTTTGAAGCCATTAAGGCGAAGATTTTCGAGAAACGAAGCTCCAAGCAGGAAGACCTGATCCGAAAAATCAACGGCATTATCGAAACCCGGTACAACGATCCGAATCTGAGCCTCAATCTTGTGTCCGAGGAGCTGAAAATGTCCACCTACCACGTCAGTCGGGTCTATCGCCAATTAACGCTAACGAACATCGTCGACGCTATCAACAGCGTCCGCATTGATAATGCCAAGGCACTGCTCCTGCAAACGGAGAAGCCGGTGACCGAAATCGCCGAGCGGACTGGCTTTACCAACAGCTCCTACTTCCACCGGATGTTCAAAAAAACAACAGGCGTCACCCCGGCGGAATTCCGCAAAGCCAACGCCTAACTCCTCTCCCCCGCATAACCAACAAGGGGCTGTCCCAAAAGCAGTTTTCGACTGCTAAGGGATGCCCCTTTTTCACGCTACTCCCGACAAATCATCAGCTTGTTTCCATCCGGATCTTTCACGACGAACCAGTGATCGTGTTCAATTTCCGTCACGAGTTCCACGCCAATCTTCTTCATATAATCAAGCGAACCTCGCAGATCCTCTGTCATCAGCATAAAGGCCGGAATATCGATTGACGGGGCTCCACCCGGCTGGTCTCCTCCCCACTTCGGCATCGTATCGAGAATAATCCCGGTCCCCTCCATTGGCAGAGGACACAAGTGACCGTTCATAATGGTGCAGTCATCTTCATTCAGTCCTAATACCCGACAATACCAACTGCGAGACTTCTCAATATCCTTAACGGGGATAAAAATGCTTCCGACTTTGTTTTTGATCGGGCTGATCGGCAATTGGCTTTCTTTTGTTTGCTGGTGTTCGTTCATCATTTTGCCTCCTTGAATCATTTTTAAAGTTTTCGGAATGACTGCCGGTCTGTAATCCACAGGTATCGTTTTTCGTGCAGGTCCTTCGCTCATGATCGATCCCCCCGCTTCAGATTTCGTAAAACGACAGGCACATAGCATTCGGCGGTTACCCTATTTTCAAGAGCTTCGGCCCCCCATTCCATCCCGCTTTCATCCAGATTGTATTGGGTGAACCAAATCCGTGCTTCATCCGCTGTATACTCAAGCGATGCGCCTAGCCATCGGTAAATCCGTTCAAGAACCCCTGCCATTGAACCCAAGGCTCTAGTTGTCAGGCAAGCGTACAATCCGCCCTCTATTACAGCCATTCGGTATTCATCCTCCTTGGCGGGGAGAAAACCGTCCGGTAGAGAGATGGATATCTCATACGCATGGGTATCATCGGGCGAACTGCCGTAGCTGCCGCTCATGAGTACTTGAAGGCGAGTATCCCCCACGAACCCGTTCCTTGCTACCCATTCCATAGCGGCCTCGTCTGCCCGCGACATGCAGTTGACACCTTCCGCTCGAAATTTCATCACCTTCTGAGGCTCCCGCACCGTAATCGTAATGGTTTCCTTCCCCTGAGAGCGTTTAACGGGAAGATATAGCTTCATTCGGGCAATTCGACCGTTAAATTGCTGATATTCTTCGAGAAAACCATGGTCCCCTAGCTCAAAAGTACTCAGAGGCAGCCATTCGGATAGCAATCGGTTCCATGCATTAACGATTTGAGGAGCGGAATCCGCCGGTGTCCAAGTAACCGCATAAGTTCCGCCAGTATGGGAAAAGGGCTGCAAATCCGGATGCTCCGCGAGCCACTTCTTTTTCTCGGGGCTAACGGCTACCATTTGATATCCGAAGGATGGATTTTCCCTTTCCAAATCCACATTCCACCCAAACAACCTCATTTGACTGGAGTCGATATGGCTCTCGGCAAGAATGGATTGAAACTGCGTGCAAGCCTTCTCTTCCATCCCTTCCTCCCGGTCGGAAACGTGAAGATATCCGATTCCTTGATGGGGAGAAAGATTAATCACCTTTACATCCGGATACCGTTCGGAAATCTCCCGTTCCTCTGCATATGAAAATCGTTCCTGTAGGCGAATCCGTTCAAAGCTATAAATAACGTCTGCTTTGCGATAAAGTCCAGGAGTCAACCCTATGTTTCGCTTAAAGGTCTTGGTAAACGTTTGGTACGTATCAAACCCGCAAAGAAAGCCGATCTCGTTCAATGGCAGGTTGGTTTGCCGTACGTGACAAGCCGCCTCACTCGTCCTTCTTTTGCGTATGTATTCTTTTATCGGATGACCCGTCATGGCATAAAACAAACGGTACAGATTCGGTACCGACATCGCGGCTGCCCTACTGATTTCCTCTAACGATAGCGGCTCTGCGAGGCGTTCTTCTATATAATCAATCGCCCTTTGGACAGTCTCGACCGTATGAATCAAGCCCCCTCTCCGAAAAAAACGTTATCGGGTTACCGCCTGGTGTTAGATTAATCATAGCAAAATGTTGCGTAAAAGGAGTCCCTTTTCTTATCAAAAACCGATCCTTTCACGCCTAAACGCCAAACGGCTGCCCATCCCGGGCAGCCGTTTGTGTTCGGTGCTAATTATTTGATGCCTTGCTCAGTCAAATAGGCTTCCCATTGCTTCTTATAGGACTCTTGGATCTTTTCCAGCCCGGCCTTCTTCGCTTGCTCCATAAAGGTGGCCAGGCCGGCGTCTACGTCTTTGACGAGACCGGCCATGAGCGGGAACAGGTACTGCTTCTCCACTTGTTCCAGCGCCGACCGTTCCGCTTGATAGTCGGTATAGTCTTCCGCGAAGCCGGTGTAAATGTCGGGTTTCTTCACTTGATCCAATTGATCGAAGATCTTCTTCACGCCGTCGTAGCTGGGTTCGAAGAGCATGAATTCCGGATTTCGCCACGCCCAGCCCTGCATGCCTTCGCGCAGGAAGCCGTTGGTGTCGGCATTGCCGACCATTTTATAGTAGCCGTTATCCACCGAGTAGTTGACGCCTTCGAAGCCATATTCGGTCAACTGGTTGTAGCGCTTGTCGGTGACCATTTTTTCATAGAAGGCCAGGGCGCGTTCCGCGTTCTTGCTGCTTGCCGGGATAGCGAAGCCGTTGTGGATCGGATGTACCGGCGTTGCATAACCCGTCGTCACGGCGTACGGAGAATAGCCCAGCTCCCAATCCGGATGCAGCGATTTCATGTTGCTCATGGTTTGATTGTACCGGGTCGGATTATCCCCAAGCATGGCGGCGGCTGTTCCGTTCACCAGCTTGGTTTGGCTCGTTTCCTTCTCGTTCAGCTCGTTTTTGGAGAAATAGCCTTTGTCCGCCCAATCCTTGAACCGCTTCAAATCGGCCAGATGCTCTGGAGAACCCCAATAGCTGGTCATTTCCGATGGCGTGTCGTAGTTGGCGTATAAACCGTAAGGCAGCGGCCCGACCATTTTGCGGTAGATATCAAGATAGGGGTCCGAAAGCGCTCCGCCCATATCCGAGCCGATGGCGACAGGCTGCATAGTCGGTTCATTTTTCTTGATGCCGTCCAAATAAGCTTCAAAAGTCGGAATGTCTACGGGAGTCGGCAGGTTGTACTTTTTCCGTAGGTCCTCGCGCCAGACGAAGCCGTTGGTCACATATTCCTGATAAGTCGCAGGCACGGTGAAAATTTTTCCGTCAATGCGGACAGCATTCCACATATCCTTGGGGACGAAGGAGTTCAGCACCGGAGCAGCCTTGGGCAGCAGATCGTCCAGCGGCAGGAACGCGCCTTTTTTAGCATATTGCTGATACTGCGTCCAGTCCGCCGTGAAGATCAGGTCAACGTCCTGACCCGTGGAGAGCAGCAGCTTGTACTTTTGATCCCAGTCTGTCCAGGTGGTGAAGTTGAACGTAACCGTCGCATTCAAATCCTGCAGCGCCATCTTGTTGATTTCGGCCTGCACCTTGTCCAAATCCTTCGGGGCGTTGCCCAGCATGTAGAACTGCAGGTTGACCTTCTTCGACGTGTCGATGCCCGCCGGTGCAGCCGATGCCGTTGCTGTCTGCGTAGTCGCCTTCGATGCTTCCGGCGCTTTCGAGCTTGCCGATGCGTTGTCTTTGTCGCTGCTTCCGCCACAGCCCGCGATGAGCGTTGCGGTCATGGCCAGTGTCAGCATAATCCCGACCGTTTTTTTACGTTTCCCCAACATACGAATCCTCCCTGTTCATCTTCAATTGTATGTTAGCCGGCGGTATGTTTCCATACTACCGGTTCTAACCTTTTACCGCTCCAATCGTCAACCCTTTTACAAAGTAGCGCTGAACGAAGGGATACAGGAACAAAATCGGTCCCGTGACAATGATGGCCATGGACATTTTCATCGTTTCCGTCGGGACGCCTTCCGCCAGGACAACCCCCGCCCCCGCTCCGATATTGGTCAAAAACGAGGATGTATTGATAATGTTGTACAAATAAAACTGGAGCTGGTATTTCGACGTATCGTTGATGTAAAGAGCCGAAGAGAACCAATCGTTCCAAAAATGGAGGGCGAGGAACAAGCCGATAGTGGCCAAGCCCGGAATCGCCAGCGGCAGCACGATGCGGTAATAGATGAGAAAATCATTGGCGCCGTCGATTTTCGAAGATTCGATCACCTCGTCGGGCACCGCCGAGCTGATGAAGCTGCGCATCAAGATGATCAGGAACGGCGTCATGAGAGACGGCCAGATCAAGGCGTAATACGTATTGGCAAAGTGCAGATACTTGGTGATCAGCATGTAGTAGGGAACGAGGCCGCCTCCAAACAGAGTGGTGAAGTAGATGAAGAAGGCGAAAAAGTTGCGGTATTTGAAGTCCTTCCGCTGCAGCACGTAGCCCGCCATGGTGATCATCAGAAGCCCGATCAAGGTGCCGACGACTGTTACGACGATGGTCACGCTATAAGCTCGCAGCACTTCATCGGGAACCTTGAAGATCACGTTGTACCCTTCCAGGGAAAACTCCCGCGGAATGATGTTATAGCCGTCGCGGACGATGGAGGCGTTGCTGGTGAGCGATGCCGAAAGGATCAAAAGAAACGGCAGCAAACACAGGATGCACCCGACAATCACCACCGCGTAGGCGGTGAGTTGAAACCATTTGGATGAGCGGTCTTCTCTGATTTTCATGGAAATCTCCCCCTAAAATAGCGCGTAATCCTTGTTGATTTTGCGGATGATGGTGTTCACGACCATGATCAGGGTGAACCCGAAAATCGACTGGTACACGCCGGCGGCCGTCGCCATTCCCATATCGAAGGTCACCTTTAGCGAACGGTAGACATAGGTATCGAGGATGTCGGTGGTGCTGTACAGGAGGCCATTGTTTCCGATCATCTGGTAGAACAAATCGAATTGGCCTTTCATAATGCTTCCGAGAGAGAATAACAGCAGAATGACGAAGGTGTTCTTCAGCATCGGCACCGTGATGTGCCAAGCCCGCTGGAATGTGTTGGCTCCGTCGATCTTCGCCGCTTCGTAGAAATCCTCCCCGATCCCCGTGATGGAAGCCAAATAGATCACCATGCTGTACCCGAAGTTTTTCCATAGATAAAAGACGACGATGAGGAAAATCCACAGTTTGGGCTTGCTGTACACGTTGACCGGGTCCGCCCCAAGCTGCTTCAGCACGGAGTTGAGCACGCCATGCTCATAGTTGAACATGTTGAACACGATAACGCTCAGGATGACAAAGGAAACGAAGTAAGGCAGGAACAGGATGGATTGGGATACCTTTTTGAACCATTTGCTGCGGATTTCGCTGACCAGGATCGCCACCGTGATCGCCAGCACGTTGCCGAGGCCGATGAAAATGGCATTGTAGCCGACGGTATTGTACGTAAGCTCCATCAGCTTCCCTGACTTCCAAAGAAACTCGAAGTTTTTCAAACCGACGAAATCCATCTTGAACAGGCTGGTGTTGAAATCGAACCGGACGAAGGCGTAATAAATGCCGATCATCGGAAAATAGTTGTTGATCAAAAAGTAGGCGATTACAGGCAGCAGCATCAAAAAGAGAATCTTGTTCTTTACCAGTTCGTGAATAAATCCATTTTTCTTAACCATGACGAGCAGGCCCCTCCTTGGCGGTTCATCTGATCTTTAACCTGCTGGAATCTCGGCAATGTGCGGATCTCCGGCTGGTTCCCACTATAAAAGAACAGAGACGCGGGCAGTAGTGCAAATCCAGATGAATCGTGAAAAAATCAGCGGTTTGAGCAGTGAACGAATCTGACTTTTATGAACCGAATCCGGATTTTTGCCATGTGAAAGGCAAAAAAACACCTTCAACTGAGTCTGTTCGACGCGGTTGAAGGTGTTTGGATTTACGTTGAACGAATTTTTTGACGGCTATCAACATGAAGAACGGAGGACATTGAACTGGAAGAGCGATAGCGTCCGCATTTGTTTTCTGATTTCGTCCTTAAAATGGCGCACAAATCAAGAAATCGTTCAACTTATAAAGTCATCTTACAATCCGCGGATGACAAACTCGAATTCCATGTCTTTCGCCGCGGAAAGGCGATACTCCTCATGGACGGGAGCGCCCCAGCTGTCGTCGCCGCCGACGCCCATTTGCCGTCCTGCAACCGTCACAACGGTATAATGGATGTCCGGCAGTTCGTAAACGTGGTACGCATTCTCCAGTTCGAAGGCCGAGTATGGCGAAATGTTGCATTCCACCGGCGCCGTGGGCGAAGCCGAGATCCGGATGCCGCAGCCGTCATCGTTGGTCACGGCAACTTTGCGGACGCCGGTGCGGTTGCCGAATTCCTGCGGCACCACGTAGCCGGATACGTTATCGGCCGCCTCATTGTGGAAAATGCCAAGCCGCGCCCCATGAAGGCGGTCGGCGTAGTTTTCCTCTGGTCCCATGGCGTACCATTCCAGATTGCTATAATCCGCCGGAATCTTGAAGCTCAGGGCGAAAATCGGCATATCCGGCACTCCCGCGGCTCCCCGATAACGGTTCTTCACCCGCATGGCTCCATCCGGATAGATGGTATAGGCGACGGATACGCCAACCGCTTCGCTGATGCTCAGCTTGTAGTCGAAGATCACCGTCACTTGATCCTCCGCCTCTTGGACGTCAAACCCGACGCACCGCGGCGCTAGGCTCGCGGACAACCAGCCGCCCGTGCGGAACATCGCCCCGGTTCCCTTGTCGTTGTCCGTCGTCGCCCGCCAGAACAGCGGCGCCGGCGGGATAGCGATCATCTCTTTGCCGGAGTAGACGAGAGAAATCACGCTGCCCACCTGCTTGGAAAACAGGACGCGGAACGTGCGACCGCGCACGCCAACATTCACGTCGCCGTGAACGACTTCCAACCGTCCGCCACTCGTGGCAACCGCTGCCCCTTCAGCCGCTCTCTCAACCGCGAATACAAACTGTCCGAAGGATACCTCGAACTCCTCCTCCGCCCAGAGAGTCGCTTCTTTCAGCTTCAGAGCCGCATCGATGGTATACTCGCCCGCTTCCACGGCGCTATCGGCCAAATCGTAAGCGAAGTACCCCTCGCTTCCCGCCGGCACGCCGATGTCCTCCTCCAAAATGGCAACCGGCACGCCTTCATGCCGCAGCACGCATTCCAGAACATAAGCATCCGTGCCCGCAAACAGGTTGCCGTTCGCCACCCGCACGCCATCGCGCTCCGGCTGCAGTTTGATGTTTTGATACAAATACTTGACTTCCTGCATCTTCGGCGACAGCTCGCGGTTGGCATAGACGATACCGTCGGTGCAGAAGTTATAATCCGTCGGCCGGTCGTTATAATCGCCGCCGAAGGCCAAATATTCCTCGCCGTACCGGTTCTTCTTCACCACCGCCTGGTCGATGAAATCCCAAATGAAGCCGCCTTGATATTGCGGATACTTGTTCTCCAACTCAGTGTATTTGTGCATGCCGCCTAAAGAGTTACCCATGGCATGCATGTATTCGCAGCTGATATACGGCTTGTCCGGATTTGTCTCCAAATACTCGACAATATCCTGGGGCTTGGCGTACATCCGGCTTTCCATGTCGCTGGTGGCATCGTACTTACGGTTGTGGAATACGCCTTCGTAATGGACCAAGCGGTCCGGATCCACGGACCGGAAATAATTCGAAACGTTCAAGATGACCTCGCCGGCATAGGATTCATTGCCGCAAGACCAGATCAAGATGGACGGATGATTTTTATCCCGCTCATACATGGAGACAGCCCGGTCCATCACGATATCCTGCCACTCCGGCTTGTCCCCGGGAATGTTCCAAGATGGCTCAACCGCCCCCATCTTCTGCCAGGAGCCGTGAGATTCCAGGTTCATCTCATCGATGAGATAGATGCCGTACTCGTCGCACAGCTCGTACCACATCGTTTGATTAGGATAGTGGGACGTGCGCACCGCGTTGATATTATGCTGCTTGATCGTCATGATGTCCCACAGCATGTCTTCCTTGGTGATGGCTCGCCCGCGGCGGCAGTTGAACTCATGGCGGTTCACGCCTTTAAAAACAATGCGCTTGCCGTTGATGCACATGATCTTGTCCTTCATCTCGAAGCGACGGAACCCGGCTTTCTGCACAATAGCCTCCATAAGCTTTCCGTCCGAATCCAAAATGGAGATGGCTACCGCATACAGATGCGGCTCCTCCGCACTCCATAAGCTTACCGCCCCCGCATCAGCCGAGATGCGCAGTTTGCCGTCAGCGGCAAAGCTGGCGGTTTCCGTCAGCACCGTCTCCCCATCCGGGTCGATCAACTCCACCTTGGCGGAAGTGCCAGATGCCGCCGCTCCGTGCTTCTCCGCAAGTTGCAACTCCACTTTCAATGTACCTTGCGTATACGTATCGTCCAATTCCGCCTGCACCCGCAAATCCTGCACATGCACGTCGGGTACTGTATACAGATAAACGTCCCGGAAAATGCCGGAAAATCGCCAAAAATCCTGATCCTCCAGCCAGCTTCCGGTGCTGCGCTGGTACACCTCTACGCACAGCTTGTTTTCCCCATCGCGGATATAAGGCGTCAGATCGAACTCCGCCGGGGTGAAGCTGTCTTCGCTGTATCCGACGAATTCTCCATTCAGCCAGACGTAGAATGCCGATTCCACCCCTTGAAAGGAGATGTAAACCGGGCGGTTCTTCATACACGTGGGCAGAGTGAAATCGAGGGCATAGCTGCCCACGGAGTTATTCCTCTCGGGAATGTGCGGTGGCCGTACATGCTCCACTCCGTCCCAGGGATACATCGTATTAATATATTGCATTTGCCCCCAGCCCTGGGTTTGAATATGGCCGGGAACCTGAATATCCGCCCACCCGCTGCAGTCGAAGTCGTTCTCGTAAAAATCCTTGATACGACTCACAGGGTTCACCGCATAACTAAACTTCCATGTTCCGTTGAGCGAATGCCTGAGGGGCATATCGCCGCCGGCCAAAGCCTCCTCTATCGTTGCGTAAAAGCGGAAATCCGCGTGGGCGTCGAGCCGGTTCACCCGAAACACGCTCACGTCCGTAAGCCAATCCAAGCTGGGTTTTTGTGCCATATTGATTGTTCACCTCATCAATTATTGTCTTACATAAACCATATTGAAAAAGACAAAAAAAGGCACGTTATTTTTCAACAACGCGCCTTTTCCATGCCGTTAACCTTTAACAGAACCAACCATGCCTGCGACAAAGTGCTTTTGCATCAGAAAGAAGACCAGCGCTGTCGGGATGGTGGCAATGACGATGGCCGTCATGATCACGCCGTAATCCGGAGCGTAGCTCGAGCCCAAGGTGGAAATGAGCAGCGGCACGGTTTTGTTTTTCGGTGACTGCAGCACGATGAGAGGCCACATGTAGCTGTTCCAGCTGGACATGAAGGTGATGATAGCTGCAGCGGAATAAGTGGTCCTCATCGTCGGCATGTAAATGCGGAAGAAGATTCCTAACTCATTCAGTCCGTCGATCCGCCCCGCTTCCAGCATGTCGTGGGGAAACATCTTCGTGCTCTGCCGGAAAAAGAAGATCAGGAACGCCGTCGTCACCGTCGGCAAGATCACAGAAGTGACCGTGTCGATGCCAATGCCGGGAGCCGACTGGGAGATGCCCGAAAACATTTTATACAAAGGAACCATCAACGCCGCGAAAGGAATCATCATCGACAGCAGCAAAATCGTGAAAACGAAATCCTTAGCGCGGCTGCGGAAAATTTCAAAGCCATACCCCGCCAAAGAAGCGATCAGAAGCGCCAAAACCGTCGTGATGATAGCGATTTTGGCTGAGCTGATGAGCGCGCTCCCCATATCCGTCGTGTCCCACAGCTTTTTCAAATTGTCCATGAGATGCGAGCCGGGAAGGAGCTTCCCCTTCGTTACGTCAACCGACGGGTTAGTCGAGCTGACGATCATCCACAGAAAAGGAAAGATCGAAACGAAAGCAGCCACGCTTAGAAACAGATAGGTAAAGGCACGTTTAAGTTTAGGCATTTTTATCACCGCCCACTTTGAACTGGATAATGGACAAGACGACGATCATGATGAGAATCGAGTATGAAACGGTAGCGGCATACCCGAAATCCGCCGTGTACTTGAAGGACAAGTTGTAAATATATTGGGATATCGTGAGGGTCGCGTTGCCGGGACCGCCCTTCGTTATATTCATAACCTCGTCGAAAAGCTGCAGGGTGCCGATGGTCGACGTAATCGACGTGAACAGGATAATCGGCTTAAGCAGCGGAATGGTGATGGAGAAAAACTGCTTGACCGCCGAAGCGCCGTCGATCCGGGCTGCCTCGTAGATCGAGCCGTCGATATTTTGCAGACCGGACAAGTAGAAGATCATGTTATAGCCCGTCCAGCGCCAAGTGATAGCGATAATAATGGTGACTTTCGCCCAAAAAGGATCGGTGATCCATTGAATCGGGGTGCTTACGATATGCAGATGGGTCAACATCGAGTTGACGAGGCCGTTTGTAGCGAACAAATATTTGAAAATAACCGAGTACGCAACGAGAGACGTCACGCAAGGCAGAAAAATCGCCGTACGGAAAAAACCTTTGAACTTCAATTTGCTGTCGTTCAGAAGCACGGATATAAACAGAGCCAGAACGATCATGATCGGCACTTGAATCAGCAAATAGACAAACGTATTTTTAACGGAAGTAATGAAGGTCGCGTCCTTAAACAGCCGATTATAGTTATCCCAGCCGGTGAAGTGCATGTTTTGGCCGGTTCCGGTTTTGAAGGACATGATCAACGCCTGAATCATCGGGTAGAAATAGAAGGCAAAAATCATCACAACCGCGAGGATGACAAACGACCAGCCGGTCAAGGCGGTCCTTCTTTGCAAACTCATGCCTTTTTTAGCTGTATTCACAGTAAGACCGACTCCTTTCCAATAAACGAGTGTAAATAAAAACCCGGGCGCTCCCGGCTCCACTTCCGCTAGTTCGGAGGGAGGAGCGGCAAGCGCCCTGGCCTTTTTCTATTATTCCCGCGAACGGAGGCTTACTTCACTTGGGTTTCCGCTTGTTTTTGCGCGTCAGCCAAAGCTTGGTCAAGATCCTTGCCGTTCAGGTAGTTTTGCATTTCCACAACGAGAATGTCTTCGATAGCGTAGGTGCTGAGACCGTAGTTGACTCTCGGAATATCCTTCGTCCAGTTGGCGAAGTCGGTGACGATGGCCTGGCCGCCGAAGAAATCGTCGCTCTTCTTGTAGGCATCGCCAGATGCGGCAGGAATGTAGGTGCCGATTGCTCCGATACTCGTAACCAGATCTTGATACAGATTGACATCAGAACCGAAGGTTTTCGCCATAAAGTCAGCTGCTGTAGCAGCACCGTCTACGTTAAGTACGTACCAGGAGCTGCCGCCCAGGTTGGAGGCATGAACCGAATTGGCGACTTTTTTCAGGGTCGGGAATGGAGCGACTGCCCATTTTCCGGATTGAGAAGCTTCAGCCTTGATGGAAGCGGTGAACCAGTTGCCTGTTGCGGAAGCCATAACATCGCCTTTATTGATGGAAGCGACCATTTGGCTCCAGTCTGTATTTACAGCGATGGCGTTGGAGGTCATCAGCTCCTTATAGATGCGGAAGCCTTCTTTCAGCGGTTCGTTGCCCACGATGAATGGCGTCTTTCCGTCTTCCTTCACATACCAGGTGCCGGCGGATTGAGCGATCATACGTACGAGGCCCAAATCATTGGGGTCCATGGAGAAGATGGATTTGCCGGTTTTTTCGTGAACCTTCTTGCCGATTTCGATGAATTTATCCCAATCGATGTTCTTCACGTCGTCCAAGGTATAGCCCGCTTGTTGCAGGTAATCGGTGCGGATGTACAGCCCCGTTACGCCGCTATCAAAAGGAACGCCGTACTGCTTGCCGTTCAAGCTCGTTGCTCCAAGCTTATACTCGGCGAAATCGGAAGCTTTGATGCTGTTGCTGAGGTCATAGAAGGAATCCGGATAGGCTTGCAGGAAGCCTTGGGAACGGTAATCCTCGATGAGCACGATGTTCGGCAGCCCTTTGGTCGTACCGGAGTTGAAGCCGGTGTTCAGCTTTTGCACGATATCGTTTTGCGCGTATTCCACAATATTGACTTTGACGTCCGGATTAATCTTGGCGTAAGCTTCCTTCGCCTTGTTTAGGGCGGCAATGTTGAATGCCGGGTCCCATGCCCAAATGGTAATTTCTTTAGCTTCTCCCTTAGGTGCGTTGTTCCCGGCATTTTTGCTGGAACCACACGCGGAAAGAACCAAGAGACATGCGAGCAACATAAGCGCTACAGTCTTCTTCAAGCTTTTCAACCCCTCTTTGTACGATGATTTTTCTTGCTGAAAGCGTTTCACATCCTGCTTCATCATCATAGCACCCGAAAAAATCGGACCGTTAGAACGTTCTTTACTTGGATTTGTCTTTTTCTTGTCACATTGTATCCGCTTTCTTTTGCCAAATTGCACTTTTTTCAGATTCTTGCACTATTTTTGCGAATCCAAAACAGGCAGACGAATCTTCACCTGCGTTCCTTTTCCCAGCTCACTGGTAATGGATACTCCATAGTCTTCCCCATAAAGCAAAACTATACGATCATGGACATTTTTAATACCGATGCCGGTAAACAGCTGAGATTTGCTTTTCGCATTGGGCAAAGCGTTATCCGAGGAAATGCCTTCCATCCCATCCCCATTGTCCGCCACCTCGCACACAAGCGTGCCTCCCTCTCTGGCCACCATCACGTGAATGTAGCCTTCCTGTTTGATGTTGAAGCCGTGGAAGAAAGCGTTTTCGATAAAAGGCTGGATGATCAACTTCGGCACGTGGCATTCCCGACAATCCGGCGATACGAAGAAATAAACGTTGATCCGCTCTCCATACCGCACATGGTTGATGAACACATAGTGCTTCAGATTGGCCATTTCCTCCTCGATGGTTATGGTCTCGTTGACGTTGCTGATCGAGTTCTGCAGCAATGAAATCATCGCATGAATGGTCTCCACCGCCTTTTCCTTGCTGCCCTGCTGCACGAGGAATTTTACGGTGGCTAACGTGTTGTAAAGAAAGTGGGGATTGATCTGCCGCTGCAATGCCGTGAGTTCCGCGTTACGCTGACCTTTCTGGGTTTCCACCAACTGATGGACGTACTCGTTTACTTCATCCAGCATATAGTTAAAGGCTTTTGCCAGCTCGCGGATTTCGTAGCTGCCCGTCGCCGTTATGTAGTTATGAAAATTGCGCTTGGTGACCTTTTGCATCTGTCTGGCCAGCAGAGTGAGCGAACGGGTAAGCCGGCGGGAGATGATAAACACGATGATCAGCGCTAGCGCCACAATGACGACACAGATGGTAAACACCGTCCGGGTATTGATAATTTGGCCCAGCGCCAGCTTCTTGTCGATAAGATTAACCACGTAAAAATCATAGGATGGCAAATAGTCCGAGATCAAAATTTGCTCCTCGCCCATGACCTTCACTTTTTTATAATGCAAGCCGCCTTCCTGAACCTCTTTGGCCCGTTTCAACAAATCCGGATCCTCCTGACCGATCAGCTCCTGCCGGTTGCTGGAGACGATGGTGCCCGCCGAGTTCAGAATCGCGACATCGTTGCCTTTGCTCGTAAAGCTGGAATAGAAGGACATGAAATCCTTTTCTTTAATCACGATATACAGCATTCCATAGATATCTCCAGTAGTGCGTTCCAACAGGGCTTTTGTCGCCACGATAAAATTGTCGCTCGCCACCCCGGTATCAAGAGGCTGATACATTTGATACATGAGCTGCCGCGGCTCATCCACCGCCCGCGCTGTCATAGGATGGTTCTTTAGCTCGGCAGCCGAAATGGAAAAGTTGGTCATATTGCTCGAATAATAGCGGTTGTTTTTACCGATGATGGCGATGCCTACCGGGTACGCTTCCACGTTAGACTGAATTTTCTTCATTTGCTGGGTCATGTTGTAATAAGCCTTCACCATGGTGAGCGAGTCGGTGTCTCCGGTAGTGAGGAAGGTTTTGATGTTGCCGCTTTGCTGCACGTTGTTCATGGCCGTGATTATGGAATTATGGAACGTTTCAAAGTTGGTTTTGATCTGCCCTATGACTTTGCCATTGGTGATGCTGAAGGTATTCATGAACAGTCGCTCCGACATGCGCACCGTCGTCCAGGAAGACGCCACTGCCACGACGACGATGCTGATCACCATGACGGCAAACAGTTTGATAAACAAGCCCTGCAGCTTAAGCCGCTCTTTTATTGTTCTCATGCCTGCGACGCTCCTTTTTCAGGAATGAAACTTTTTGCGGTATTGGCTTGGTGCCAACCCAGTAACCTTTTTAAATACCCGGCAAAAATAGCTGTGATCCGAATACCCCACCATGCTGCTGATCTCCGAGATTGGCGCCGCCCTTTCCCGCAAAAGCTCAGTCGCTTTTCCGATACGGATCTTGTCACGTATTCGTTGAACCCTTCCTTTTGATGGGCTGAGAAATAACTGGACAAATAGGAGGGATTGAAATGAAAGTGCTTGGCGGCATCCGATAGGGTCATAGGCTCGGCGTAATGCTCCTCAATGTAACCCAGCAGCATCCTCATATTGGAGCTGGTGGCATCCTGATTTCGGGCGGCGATACACAGATTGGCCTTCTGAATAAACGCCTCCAGTTGCATGATCGCTTCCTGAGCGTTTTTCGCTTCTTCGAAGGCTTTGAAAAAGGCGTATTTCCCCTCCTCCAGTTCCTTCGTCTCAAACCCCAGATTGCCGAGCATAACGGTAATGTTGAATATGATGTTGCCCAAAAAAGAGCGAAACTCAAACACATCCTTCGCCGCTTGGCGGCTCATCGCATCCACATGCTCCCGCAGTTCGGCAAAGGCGGAATCGAAATGCTGCCGCTTCAACTCTTCTGTAAAATGATTCAGATCAAAAGCCGGGCTCGGCGACGCCGGCGCCTTCACGTCTTTTTCCATAAGGATTTCGTGGCGGGGAGAGTAGAATCGATATTGCAACAGCTTTGTGAAGCCTTCTCGATAGATTCGGCCCATTTGGTCGAAAGAGGTGAAGGGGTCGGCAACCAGCCAGCATATCGTCGGATCCAGTTCCACCGAATGCTTGGCTACAAGCCCAAGGGTGCGAAAAATAGCGTGAAAGCTCTGCGTATCGGCGTTTAAAAGAAACACAGGGCGATTGCGTTCCCCAGGAAAAGGATGGTAAATCGCATCTTCCTTGCCGGATTGAAGCTGATTTTCGAGAATGCGCGAAAGCTTCTTGCCAAGCTCGGAAAGGTGCTGCTCCTCTTGGCTCGCTGTCATCCTCAAGTCAGCACAAATCAAACAGAAGCCGCTATGCGGGAAAGCTCTCGCGGCGGTTTCCGCTTCGAATGAAGTGTCAAAGCCGGCAATCAGCTTCTCGATCATGTCATCAATGGACAAAGCGCGGTCTCCTGCTGTTCTCGACAACCGCAAAGTGGGGATTTTCTTCGCGGCACTCTTCAACACCTGAAGAAGAGCTTCCCCTTCCAGCTTCGGTTTTAATATATAATCGGCTACCCCGCTCTGAAAGGAAGACCGGACATAATCAAACTCCCCGAAGCTGCTGAGCACGATGACCTCAATCTCCGGATACAGCGCTTTCACTTTACGGGTCAACTCTTCGCCGTCCATCAGCGGCATGACGATATCCGTAATGATAATATGCGGTCGAACCTTTTCAATCAGCTCCAACGCTTCCTTGCCGTTGGCCGCTTCGCCGATGATATGGAAACCTTCCTGCTCCCAATTCACGAAATGCTTGATCCCTTGTCTTACGAGCTGTTCATCATCGACGATAAGAACGTTGCATAAATCCCCCAACATGTTCGCCCCCCGAGTGGTGGTCTTTTGACATTCGTTAATATTATAGCAATTCCGGAAAAATCTCATCTTTTCAAAAAAAACCGCCCGGCACGCATCAAATGCGACCGGGCGATTCTATCTCGTATGGCGGTTTACTTGAATAAGCCGGACTTCTTTACGTCGTCGAAGAATCGGTTGAACTCTTCGATGTTCAATTGCTGCGCCGCATCGGAAAGAGCAACAGCCGGGTTGGGGTGAACCTCCACCATGATCCCGTCAGCACCGGCGGCGAGAGCAGCCTTGGCGCATGGTGCCATAATGTCTTTGCGGCCCGTGGAGTGAGTGACGTCAACCAGCACCGGCAGGTGGGTTTCCTGCTTCAACAGGGGAACGGCGGAGATGTCCAGTGTATTCCGCGTCCATTTTTCGTAAGTACGGATGCCCCGTTCAATCAGGATCACTTGGGTATTGCCCCGGGAGACGATATATTCGGCAGCATGGACGAATTCTTCCATGGTAGCGGCCAGTCCGCGTTTCAGCACAACCGGCGTACGCATGTCCCCGACTGCTTTCAACAGCTCGAAGTTATGCATGTTCCGGGCGCCGATCTGGATGATATCCACGTAAGGCAGAGCGGCTTCGAGGTGCCGGGGATCAACGATTTCACTGATGGTAGAGAGGCCGAACTCATCCGCCGCTTCCCTCAGCATTTTCAAGCCATCCATGCCGAGGCCTTGGAAATCATAAGGCGACGTCCGTGGCTTGAAGGCTCCGCCGCGCATCAGCTTGACGCCTGCAGCGCTAATCGCCTTGGCGACGGTACGCACTTGATCGTAGCTTTCCACAGAGCAAGGTCCCGCCACCATGATGGGCGTGCCTCCGCCGATAGCCAATCCCTTGACGTCCACTACCGTATCCTCTTGTTGCTGCTTACGGCTGACCAGAAGATGCTTCTTGTGTTCCGCCGTTTGGAGCTCCATGGATGCTTGGAAAATCTGCTTGAACAACTGGCGAACCGTTGCCGCGGGAAGCGGCCCTGGATTGCTGGCGACGAGGCGCTCCAGCATGATTTTTTCCCGTTCGGGGTCGAGCCGGGGCACGCCCTGCTTCTCCTTGATCTCTCCGATCTCGATGGCGATTTTCGCCCGCTCCGACAACAACTCCAAAAGCTTGCTGTTGATCGCGTCCATCTGCTCCCTCAACGTGCTCAATTCCTTCTGCTCCATCCTTCTCGTCCTCCTCTTTTTTGCTTGAACGAAAGATTACACTGTCCAAACTTCGAAACTGCGGACAATTTGAACCTACGGTCGCTGTTGTTTTCAGATTTCATGAATTGGTAGCTATATAGCGGATGAAATCCAAAACCAAAGGCTAACGCTGACGCTCCTTCAGTCCAAATGTCCTCCATTCCTCCTTGCACCGTTATGTTCAGTCGTTCAACTTTTATTTTTTCCGCCAAAACAAAAAAAGCCCTATCGTCTAAGGGACGAAAGTGCCGTGGTACCACCCTAATTCAACCGGACGCTGATTCAACCATACCTGCTGCGAGCAGGGCATGGGAGACGCCGATTCTCTATAGCCTTCTAACGCTGGCTCCAGCGGGAGCCTCTACTTAACCCGTCTAACCGGTTAAACGGATGTTCAAGGTTCCACTCGGAAGTGAACTTCGGCGAATTCGAAACATCGGGCGCTTTCAGTCGGTGGCGCGCCGTCCCTGTCAGGTTCATCCTTCGCTTACTCTCTTCCTCATCGTTTTTCCTATTTTATTTCCAAGAGACAGTTTCTGCAAGGGCGCAAGGCAACGCTTTTCAGCACTAAAGCGATACAGGCAGGTGAAATAGGAGTAGTTTTTTTCTGGAAAAATAGAGATAATAGCGAGGGCGGGACAAACCGTTGCACGTGAGTCAAATCATCAAAATCGACATAATGAACGAGGAGGAACTCTTCAGATGAGTACACATATCGGAGCGAAATCCGGCGAAATCGCCGAAACCATTCTGCTGCCCGGAGATCCACTGCGAGCGAAGTTCATCGCTGAAACCTATTTGGAGGATGCCGTTTGTTACAACCAGGTACGAGGCATGCTCGGATATACTGGCACCTATAAAGGCAAACGGGTATCCGTGCAAGGATCGGGCATGGGCATCCCCTCCATCAGCATCTACGTCAATGAATTGATCCGCGATTACGGCGTCAAGCATCTGATTCGCGTCGGCACCTGCGGCGGCATGCAAAAGGACGTCCACGTGCGGGACGTTATCTTAGCCCAAGCCTCCTGCACCGATTCCAGCTTGAATCAACATGTTTTCGGCGGGTTCGATTTCTCGCCCATCTCCAGCTTCCGCCTGCTTAAAGCGGCCTACGAAAATGGCATCACCAAGGGACTCAACCTGCATGTCGGAAACATCTTCAGCTCGGATTCCTTCTACCGCGACGATACCACCTACACCGGAAGACTGATGGATTACGGCGTGCTGGGCGTGGAAATGGAGACAACGGCACTCTATACCTTGGCGGCAAAATACCACGTTGAAGCCCTCACCATTCTCACCGTCAGCGACCATCTGTTGACCGGCGAAGAAACGACAGCCGAAGAGCGGCAGACCACCTTCCGCGACATGATGGAAGTGGCGCTAGAGACAGCCATCGGACTGTAAACTTAACTGGCATAACACGTAGACAGAGATCGGCAATGAGGGCTAATTTAGCTCCTTTGCCGATCTTTTCGTCTTTTTATAGGGAAATAGAATCTTCCGTAAAGGTAAATACCGTTCGTTCGATCCGATCTTTCAGATCGCGGGCATTGAGCGACGCTTCCTCTGCATCGCCCATTAATTGCAGCAGGTTCACTAAATCCCGGAGCAGGCTTAGGATCTCCCAATCTACGGGCAGCGGTTCGGCCGCATGCTCATTGTAGCTGCGGATGAATGCCTGTTTGCCGCTGTCGCTGAAAATCTCTCCGGCGCGGAATAATTGCCCTACATCGGCGATAGGATGGCCGGCCATGGCAAATTCCCAATCCACAATCCCCGTCAGCTTCCCCTCCCGCACGATCAAGTTGGTGGCGCGAAAATCGCCATGCACCAAAGCGGGATGCCGGTCCAGTTCGGCAAGCTGGTCACGATACTGCAGAACGAGTCCCTCAATCCGGCGGCAAAGTGCCGTCCCCAGTCTGTCCCGAACGGCAGGCGTAAGAAACATCTCGAACCAATCCGCGCATGCGGGCAGATGGGTTGCCGGCTGCAATTGTCCGTCCAAAAAGGCCACTTGCTCATAACGATGACCATGCAAACCGGCAAGCGCTCTACCGATCTGCTCCATCAGCGGCTCGTCCGGTACATACCCTTCGGCAGTCCGCTTCAAGAGCGACTCCCCCGGACAATACTCCAGGATGGCGTAGGCGCGGCCGCCCAAACGTTCGTCCTGGCCGATCCAATGGACCCGTTGCAGCGGAACTCGACTCCCGAGAAGCTGGCGCAATGCCGCCTCCTTGCGCCAGCTTTCATCATTAGGAGGATATATCCGTAAAATCACCTCGGCTGCGATTCCCTCGTCGCCGGATAAACGCACCCGGTAATTGCTCGTCCTTTTCCCTTCGGCTAATGGGGCGAACTGGTGAAACCTCAAACAGGGATTCCATTTTTGCAGCAAATAAACCGCCAACTCCTCATCTACCGCAAAAAATGGAATCGCCCGCTCCCCTCGTTCGTCCATTACCACTCACTCCCTACGGCCAACGGCACCCCATTGATCTTCCGCACCGCATGCTCTTCGGGCTGATAGATCAGCGTCACCGCATCGAGAATCTCCTGCCGCCTGCTTTCCGCCTGTTCCGCGGGAATATCCGTCACGATATCGTCCACATCGTATGGGCCAAAGCCCCAATGCCCCAGCACCACGCCTTTGAATTCTCCGTCGATCAGCAGATACTGTAGCGCCTCCAGCCCTTTATAACGTGCCTGCAGCTCCTTCATCTCCATCCGTACCAGAAAATCTGATTTATCGAGCATGTAAATACTGGCGGCCGGTTCATCCTGGGGCCAATCAGCTGCCGCATCCTCGGCGCAAACATACCCTTGGCCAAGTTTCGGCACGACGGCTGTCACGATTTTGCCTTCTGCAAGCAGGGTATCCAAAGCTTGCTTAACGGTCTTCACCGGCAGCGATGCCCAGCTTTTGATCTGATCCGCAGTGGCAAACACCATGGTGTGAACCGCCCGGCGAATGACTTCGGCAATGGCTTGTCCCCGCCTGGGCTCATCGGTGGGAACTTCAAACCACTCGGTGGCAAAATCCAACCAACCCGTATCCCAATCCGTATCCAGCTGATCCTCGTAAATCAGAAACGCTTCATGCATCACAAGCAACGCCTTGGAGATTTGACTGCGTGGGTAATAGTCCAGTTCTTCCTTCAATTGATCCTTGGACAATCCGCCGGAATTGCGTAACAAGGCAAGAATATCCTCATGAATGCGGTACAGCTTGTCCATCGGCTTGCAAAAGGCAGTAGCGTACAGCTCCAAATCCTCCTGCAGCACATACCCGACCCGCCCGCCGTTAAATCTTCCCTTCAACAATTCGTGCCGCTCTCTCAGTCTGCTGGACAGCAGATAATCGTCAAATTGCGTCCGATGCACCAGTTTCGGAGGATCACCGGGCCGCGTATTATGAACTGGTGATACCGGCTGAAACAAGCGGAACCTCCGCAAATACCCTTCCTCATCTTGAGGCGACGTCAATGGTTCGGCGATGCCCACTCTTCTCATCCGTTCGGCCAATAGTGGCTTGTAAGCCAGCTCTAACATCCGCTTTCACGTCCTTTTCCCGCTTTCCTCCATATTACAATAAATCAAACGAAATAGGAACGTATGTACGAACACCAACTCAAGATCAGGTTAAAAACTGGACCGCAGCAGGGGGCAAAACCTCGAAGAACAAAGTAGAATGTAACCATATTAATTGAGAGCAGGTGTTGTTATCATGGCGCCATTAGGCAAATGGATTGCATTCGCATTTGAGGCCATTCTGGCCATCCCGATCCTCGGCGGGCTCATTATTGTTGGGAATGGATACACTCCCTTAATCATCGGATTTTTCCTGCATATCATCGTTCTTTTCTTTTCTCTCAAAGAGAGAGCTTCCGGTTTAGGCAACGTCGCCGGCATTATCACCGCCATCTTGGGCTGGATTCCCTTCGTCGGCTGGCTGCTGCACTGCATTTCCGCTGTCATCCTGTTCTTAGAGGCACTGACGGTCTCCCGCAAAACCAGCCATAGACGGTACTCGTAAATAAAATTCGACCAAAAAAATCAATGGACAGCCTATGCTGTCCATTCTCCGTGTATTAAGCTTCGTTACCGGTAATTCCTTTATAACAATGCGCGTGTGGCCTCATCCCGTTTACGGTCGTAAAGCCTTCAAAACAATGGATGTGACCGCCGTCGGGAACATCGATTGCCGGACCAGTGACCCCTTCTATCACATGGGTGTGTCCATGATTTACGGTTGTTATGGTGCAGTACCGATGAACATGGGGAACACCTGTCGGAGCCGGCTCGGTAACGCCTGCATACTGATGACAGTGCCCATCGTCAAACGACGTATCGCCGGAGAATGGATGGACATGATGGACGGGGCGGCCGTCCCAGGAAGTAATGTAGAGACCGTGGGCATGTTCGTTTTCAGAACCTTCTGCATGATAGAGGTATCCCTGAACCGGAACCTTTTTCAAACCGAGCAACTCCTCTTTAGTGGGTTGCTATAAGGTATGTCTGGGAACGTGAGCCCGTTCGTCCGCTATTATCCGCTTATCGACTGGCGTCTTGTTCTTAATGACTCCCTTCAATATTCGTGACCGGCTTTCCAGTCAGTGCATTCTCAAACATATCGATAATAAAGAGAAACCGTTCCGCTTCACGAAACACATGATCGGCAAGGAGCGGGTGAATGATGCTCTTTATTCGGCAGGCTTCAATCAGATCGCGAGCGGTTTTCTTAAAGTCCCGCAGCGACTGTACGGAAACCCGGTTCTGATCAAGGAATTGATCGAGCAGCGGAGCCGTTTGCGATTGTGGACGCATGGAATCCAAATCTCTTGCCTGAAAGAGCAGCTTATCGAAGTCATCGCTGAATTCTCTCGCCTGATCCACGAGTTTACGTTCCGAAGGATCAAGCAAATGGGCGATAAACTTCGCATGATCGGCCATAATCCTTAAGAAAAATACATTTTCATTAATGATAGCATCGGGCAAGGGATCGAGCTTTCCCGCGTTCAACTGCTCCAATCGATTCCTGAAGTAAAAAGCTTCTCTGCTCGTATGATCAAGCAGCAATGGAAAATTGTTTTGCCCGATGAGCTGGCAGGTCAAAATCAGACCAAGGACTTTACGCTTAAACACCCAAATGTGAGAGACAGCCGTATGTACTTCTACATTAAAGCGTTGGATGATTTGCGGGTCCGTCTCTGCTGAAAAAGCCTGTGCCCTGCTTTCGATCGATTCAAACGTGGCATAAAAATGATTCGCTTCGTTAATCAACTGCGTATCTTCACATCGAAACCCTAATCGGAGAAAAAGGGAATGCTCCTTCATGATCCGCGACCAAAATCTGATTTCGTCCAATGATCGAACGACAAAAGCATTAGACACGTTATCGCCCTCCATTCGGAAAATACCTTGCCCATTTGTATTTTTATGGTCTGCCAAGCTCATTTTATGCCAAAAAAATACCGTCATGCGGAGGGTCATCATTTCCATAAATCGTTCAATTTCCTCGCGAATAAGAACGTGTGTTCCATAAATCAGTGTGGTATTATTGTAAAAAAGATGATTCCGGACGGTGAACGAATTGAGCGGTCCTCATATTCAAAGGGATGTGCAGGTTCCTGTCATCACCCACATCTCGCAGCGAGTAGTGTACTCTTATTTACAAGGCTTGGCACCCGATTCCAGCTTGCAAACCGAGGGAATATCCGAATCGGCTACTGCCTCCCGAAAGGATCTGCATGATTTTTTCCATATTCTTTATCGTCAACTGTTTGACCACGCCGACCGGTTCGGATTGCCGACCCAGGAGGACGCCTCCATCCTCGATGAGGAAAGTGAAGGCACTGCCCGCAAGAGCCAGCTTAACCGCATGCTGAAGAAACCCCGGGATATCATCTCCGAGGGCATGCACTTTTTGTATCTGGCTGGAAGTAACGGCCGCATCGCCGATGGCCAAACCCTCGTGTTGGATCAAGAAATCATCAACGTCTATCTCGCAACACAACCAAGCCGGAAAAAGAAGTTTCTGGATGGAATGAGAGACGCAGGCTTATGCATACAGGAAGAAGACGGTTCGGTCGCCCTGAAAAATGACGCCTTTCCCTTGATGATGCCTGCTCTTATCGAACTTGCGGAGGTTTGCTCGCTGCATGAGAGCGAGAACATCCGACATTTCTTTTTTGCCAGATGTGATTATCGCCGGAAGCTGGATGCGCTGGAGCTCTATCGTATTTTTAGCGACAGCCAGTTGAGCGAACTTTTGCCTTTGCATCAGGAACTCCTCCAAAGCGGCTTCAAGACAAGCTTCCAGATCTACGGAACCCACGGCTGGGAGGTCATCTATTCCAGCAAAAAAGCGTTCAAAGCGACGTCCTTCCTCCATATCGAATACTCCGAACGTTTTCAGGACCCGTTAAGGGCAAGGGTCAAATGTGTCAGCTCCGAACGCCTGCTGCCCCATCTATCTAAGTATCCTCTCCTTCTTCAAGAGGATTTCTTCAACCGGGCGTATCCTTGCGGAAATTGTGGTTGGTGTAAGGAACGGAAAGGCCTCCGTCCCTCTCTTCTCCAAGTGAATGGCAAAGAAAAAAAGATTTGCTGGCATGTCAATTCCAGCATCAAAGAATTCAATCGGGAGTCGGCAATCTTGATCCGTCAATACGTATCGCTGCATGAAGATGTGGCGATGGCATAAACGAAAAAACGCCTCCGGGTTTCATCTGAAATCCGGAGGCGTTCTGCGAGTGTTGCCGGTTGACAGCGTGGCTTCGATGACGGCTTCTTGCACATAGAGAGAAATGTTGGATTTTATGAATCATTTGATTCCAACGGACACCGAAAACAACGAAATCTTGGATAAAAGGCATCATTTTGGCCTAACAAGCGCCTTTAGCGAAGAGAATCCTGCATAATATCCAATTTTTCCTCCCGATTACCGTTTGCCTCAAGGAAAATCCAACATGAAATCCAAAATTTTTGGATTTTCTGCGTCGCAAAGGGGTCGGAGCATTTGCAGCTATTGAAAAAGGGGAGCGAATCAATGGGAAAACCGGTGTGCATTGTTTCTTTGAACGGCTAAGACTTTCTCGACAGCCTGCGTCCGCCGATACCGGCTGCTCTGATTGTTTTTATGCTTACTTCAGAAAATCAGTTAAGATCACAGTTGCGTTCTCTTCAACACTTTCCAGAGGAATCACTTCGATGGTTGGAACGCCGCCGCGCATCTGAACGGATAAAATATGATGGATATCGCCTTTCCCGGTGAAAGAGTTCAGCCCGCCTGTCTTGCCCAATTGGATGTATTGCGAGCCTCTCTTCTCCGTAAGCTCTAAGTAATGCACATGACCGGATACTACGGTAAATCCACCCCGGACGCCCTGAAGCAAGCTTTCCAATCTCGCAAAAAGCGGATCATTCTTCTTCCACGCGGGTTGATGCAAAAAGACAAAGGTCCATTCCACATCGGGGTTTTCCGCAAGTACCTTTTCGAAAAAATCGATTTGAGCCGGGCCGAGATGCGGGTGAATCAGCGCATCCTCCGTCGTATGGAACTCGTAATGATCATTCCCGCTGAGAATCCGATTCACCTCGGCAAAGCTCAGATGCGGGTGCTGAATCAGATAGCGGTTCACCTTCTGCAGCGATTCCACCTCATGATGCGCCGAGGGAACCGACTCCGCTTCCGTGTTTGCTACAAGAAACAGCGTTTTGCCAAAGCGGAACGCGTAGTAATCCGCTCCTTTCCGCTCCCGCCACACGTTTCTCATCGCCTCCGTGCCGTAATCGTGATTGCCTACAGTCTGGAACAGTGGAATTTCCACGCCCGCAAGCAGCCCATCCAAACGGTCCCACTCCTCATGAGCCTCTCGCTCATCGCTCCAGTACCCTTCCACGATATCTCCGATGGACATTAGAAAGGCCGGGTTCAGTCCTTTCGCCACTTCCAGCCCTTTTTCGAACAGTCCTTGGACCGCTCCTCCCGTTCTGTCACTGATGATCGAAAAGTGGAAGTCCCCATCTGCAGCCTCCGGAAGCTGGCCGAACCAGGGCCGCGCGCTCATGGAAGAGTGAACATCATCGATATACGTTTTCGAAAGTGCCATTCCAATTCCTCCCCACCCTTATTTAATGCCGGACTGCATGAAACTATCGATAAATTGTCTCTGAAAAATAAAGAATCCGAGGATCAGCGGAGCGATGACAAGCAAGGTGGCCGCGCTGACTTCCGACCATTGCGCCCCCGTTTCAAAGGATTGAGCAAATATGGCAAGCCCTACGGTCAAAGGACGATTGTTTACGGAGTTGGTTACAATGAGCGGCCACAGAAAGTTATTCCAGTGATAGCTGACGGAAACAAGGCCGAAGGCGACATACGCAGGCTTAGCCAGCGGAAAATAGATCGTCCACATGATCCTCCATTTGCTTGCGCCTTCCATCACCGCGGCTTCATCCAGCTCGGAGGGGATCGTCATGAAGGTTTGCCGCAGCAGGAAGATGCCGAAGGCCGAGGCGAAATACGGAATCATAATGCCGAGCTTTGTATCCAGCAGGGACAGTTCTTTTAGCACGACGTAGTTGGGAAAAACCAAAACATCCGCCGGAATCATGATCTGTACGGTGAAAAGCAGGAACACCAAACTGCTGCCCCAAAACTTCACCCGAGAAAAAGCGAAAGCCGCCATGGTCGCGGAAAGCATTTGGATGGCAAAAATACAAACGACAATCAAGATGGTGTTCCAATAATAGGTGGGAAACGGAGCAGCCGACCACACGGCATTGAAGTTATCTAGAGTAAAATGCCACGTCCAATGGGCCGACAGCGCCATATTCTTCGGGCGAAACGCCGTCATGAGCACCCACGCCAAGGGAATCACCCAGCAAACCGCCATGAGGTACATAAGCAAATCGTGGGGACGCGTCTGTTTGATACGAACCAACATAGGCCAATCTCCTTGCCTTATTGATAGTGAATCCTTTTATCCATTCCGAAAAATTGCAAAGACGACAATACAAGAAGCAGTGCGATCATGACAACCGTCAGAGTAGAAGCCATTCCTTGATCCCAAAAGCTGAAGGCAGTCTCATAGATATGAAAAAGCAGCAGATTGCTGGCATTGTCCGGGCCACCCTTGGTCATGATCCACAAATGATCCACCAGTTTGTACGAGTTGGTTAATGAGATGATCAGGACAAATAGCGTAGTCGGCAGGAGCAGCGGAAACGTGATCTTGCGAAAAACCTTCCAACCCCCGACTCCGTCGGCATCTGCGGCTTCATAGAGCTCTTTTGAAATGTTTTGCATCCCGGCCAAATAGAAGACCATGAAATAGCCGGCTTCCTTCCAGATGA
>NZ_CBQR020000061.1 GCF_000455485.1 Gorillibacterium massiliense | reverse complement strand
CAAGTAGCGTAGTCGGCAGGAGCAGCGGAAACGTGATCTTGCGAAAAACCTTCCAACCCCCGACTCCGTCGGCATCTGCGGCTTCATAGAGCTCTTTTGAAATGTTTTGCATCCCGGCCAAATAGAAGACCATGAAATAGCCGGCTTCCTTCCAGATGATCATGGCAATCATCGCCCACATAACGGTATGGGGCGTACCAAGCCAATTGGTCTCCCCGCTTCCAATTACTCTCGCCAGCCGGTCCAGCAGTCCGTATTGCGGCGTATAAATGAACAGCCAAATGTTAGCGATGGCGATCATCGGGATGACTGTCGGATAGAAAAAAGCAGTGCGCACCAACCCTTTCGTCTTTAAAGCCCGATTGGCGAAGACGGCCATGGCGAGGGCTAACGCAAGGGATATCGGGATCGTCCCGGCGGCAAACCAAAGGTTGTTCAGGAACACTTTATGAAAAACCGCGTCATGGAGCATCGTCTTGTAGTTGTCCAAGCCGATATACAGCGGTTTCCGGATGGACAAGTCCGCTTGATAGAAGCTCAGCTTGACGGTTTTGGCGATGGGATAGTACGTAAACAAGCCCAAAAATACAAGGGACGGAAACAGCAGCATCCAGGCGAATGCATTTCGTTTGATCCGGGCGGCATGTCTTTCTTTTCCCACAGGGTCTCCTCATCTTCTGTTTGGATTTCGTTCTCCGATAAACGGAGAGTGGGCGTTGGAGAAGCCCCGAATGAACCGGAAACTCTCCCGTCGCCCAGTCTCTACGCCAATCGGATTACAGCGTTATTTGTTGAAAGGGGCTAGCGCTTGCGTCGCATCTTCCTGCGCTTTTTTCAACGCCGTTTGCGCATCCATCGTACCTGTAAGAACGGCCTGGATATTGTCGCTCAGCGACTTCGTCACCTTGCCGTTATTGTGGGTGGACAATTCGGCATCCGCTACTTCCAACTGATCGCGGGCGACTTCAGCTGCCGGGAAACCGGCGATATAATCTTTCATCTTTTGCGTCTCATAGGCTGATTTGCGGACGGCGACATACCCGGTATCGATGCTCCACTGGGCTGCACGCTCCGACTCGGTCATGAACTTCACGAATTTCCAGGCGGCATCCTGTTTTTTCTTGTCGATATCCTTAAAGATGTAGAAGTTTCCGCCGCCAGTCGGCGAACCGAAATTTTTCTTCTGCGGCAGGAAGGATACGCCGAAATCAAACTTCGCGTTTTTCTTTACGTTGGTCAAGTTGCCAGTGGTGTGGTACATCATGGCCGTTTTCCCGGCGATGAAGTCGGAAGGTACGGTGGCCCAATCGGTAACGCCGCTCGGCATCGCTTTATATTTCTTAGCCAGATCCAACCAGAACTGCAAGCCCTCTACATTTTCAGGGGTATTGAAGAAGACTTGTTTGCCATCCGGGCTCATCAGGTTTTTGCCGTTTTGCAGCGCGAAGGTCTGCATCATCCAATAAGCAAAGCCGGATGCCGGAATTTCCAGCCCCCATCTTCCGTCTTTCGTAAGCTTTTTCGCATCTGCGGCCAGCTCGTCCCAGGTTTGCGGCGCTTTGTTGGGATCAAGCCCCGCTTCTTTGAACATGTCCTTGTTGTAGTAAAGCACGATAGTGCTGCGCTGGAACGGAATGCTGTAGGTTTTGCCTTCCGTTTGGGCGTTGGCCATAAAGGCAGGATAAAAATCGGAGATGTACGATTGTCCGCCCTCTTGCTCTATGTAGTCATCCAAGGGAACAATGGCATCCATGTCAATCAAGCTGTAAAGCTCAGTGGACAGCAGCACAGCTACATCCGGAGGGTTCTTTCCCTGGACGCCGGCTTGCGCCTTGATCGTCGTATCGGCGTAGCTGCCCGTATAAACCGGCTTCACCACGATGTTTGGGTTTTCCTTCGTAAACTCGGCGGCCATTCCCTCGATGGTTGCCGTCAGCGGACCGCCTACTGCGATGGGGTAATAGAAGGTCAATTCTACCTTCTCCTCCGGGGCTTTTGTCGGATCATTCGTTGTCTGCTGCGCGCTTTCCGATGCTGTCGGAGCCGTCGACCCCGTCGCCTTCGTGTCCGTCGATCCGTTTGCGGAGTCTGTGTCGCCGCAAGCTGCGAGTAACCCGCCGCTTATGCTCAAGATCAATGCTGCCGCCGCCATTTTTTTCATACGCATACCTTCTTCTCTCCCAACCGTTTTTATTTTAATCCGCCCCGCTCGTCCTTTTTCGATGCGGAATGCGGTTCAACACCTTTGCATACTGCCGCTTTCGCCCTTTTTCAAAGACAAAGCTCATCGATACTCTTTAGCAAATAATCTGGCCGAATTCCGGCTGAGGCCATATCCTCCGCAGAGGCGGCGCCGGTCAGCACCAAGGCTGTGGGCAAACCGTTATTCAAACCGAAGAGGATATCCGTTTCCAACCGATCGCCTACCATCAAGCAGCGGTTCGGGGGCAGCCCCACCTTCTCGAACACTTTTTCCGCGTAAAAGGCCGACGGCTTGCCGATGACGAATTTGGCGTTCGTACTGCTGGCAGCCTCAATGGCTTTCACCATCGACCATGTATCCGGAAGCACATCGTCCAGAACAGGACAAAAAGGGTCCGGATTGGCCGCGATCAGAATGGCTCCATTGCGCACGGCTTTCATGGCGGCATGCAATTTGCCGTAATCGAAAGCCCGATCCATCCCGACGAGAACATGGGTGGCGGCAAGGGGCTCCCGAGTCAGCCGGATGCCCGCATTTTGAAGCTCGGCCTCAAGGGGCTCCTCCCCCACTGCGAAAACGACAGAGGACGCGGACCGTTCCCGAAAATACAGCGCAGACAACGAAGCTGCTGTTACGATCTCTTCAAGCGGGACGGGAAGCCCCAATTGGCGTAGGCGGCCTCGGCATTGCTCGCGGGTTTGAGTCGTCGTGTTCGTCAGAAACATGACCTTCTTCCCAATACTGCGCAAATAAGGTATGGTTTGCTCCACACCGGGAAGCAGCCGGTCGCCCAAATAAATCGTGCCATCCAGATCAAAAAAATAAGCGTCAAAATCCCGCGGTGGCACCAAACCGCTCATCCTCCCTATGTCCGGACAACACAAATAACCCTTTATCCCAACAACGAAAGACGTACCGAACAACAGCGGCAGATCATCCCGTTCATGGCATAAAGGGTTTTCTCATCGTCTCAACCCTCATGGATTCAAATGTCTGTTCATACCCTAACAATAAAGCACTTTTGTTTTCGCAGTATTACTAAACTTATAAGAATTAGTAAATCTCCGCATTTGGCTACATCCACAGGCTCTTGTCCCCTGTCGATACTGCCATGGCTCCGGCATTCAAGGCCAGCTCGATTTCTTCCGGGTATTTGACCAGACCGCCGGCGATAATCGGAATGTCCAATTCCTGATGCAGTTCGCGGATCACTCTGGGGATAAGCCCGGGCATGACCTCGATGGCATCCGGTTGATTTTGCCGAATTGTGCTAAGTCCATGCTCAAGGGCTGCAGAATCGATGAGAAACATCCGCTGAATGGCTGTTAATCCGCATTTTTTCGCCTGCTTGATCAAGTGGCCCTTGGTCGAAATAATGCCTGTCGGCTTGATCCGTTCCGCAACGTATTTAACGATAATGGAATCATTGCCAAACCCGGCGATGAAATCGATATGGATAAACACCATCTTGCCTGCGCGGATCATCTCGGTAACGTAATCGCCGATGGTAAACAAGTCGCCGGACAACAGAAAAATGACAGGCAGCCCGCTCTTGCATGCCGTTTTAATATCCTCAGCCTTCAGAACCGAAGGAATGACCCGCTTCCCACCCAATAATGTTTGCAGCTTGTCCATCCTTTGCAGCCCATCTCCCGTTCTAGCGTTATACGAACAGTTTACCTGTGCAATATTCGACGGACGTAAACGTTTTTCCAGATAAATGTTAAGGATAAAAATAAAAAAGCCGCCGAGATCATCTCGACAGCCGGTGATGCCTGCATCAGGCACGTTCTGTATGCGATTATTCCCCTTGCTTGGCTGCTTCCACTTCAATGGATACTTTCACTTCGTCTCCGATCAGAACGCCGCCTGTTTCAAGAGCCGCATTATAGGTTAAACCATAATCGCTGCGCTTGATGCTTCCTTTACCGCTGAATCCGACTTTTTCGTTGCCCCAAGGATCTTTGCCTGCCCCTTCAAAGGTGACGCTAAAGGTTTCTTCCCGGGTAACACCGCGTAGAGTCAAGTTGCCGGTGACGTCGTATTCGCCGTCGTCGGTCTTCACGATTTTCGCCGATTGGAAGGTCATCTTCGGAAATTTCTCGATCTCGAAGAAGTCGCCCGAACGCAGGTGGTTATCCCGGTCCGTATTACGGGTATCGATGCTGGCGAGATCCACGCTGAAGGAAATGTCAGCCGTCGTCAAGTCCGCCGGATCCGCTTCTATCGCTGCTTCAAAGGCATGAAAGGTGCCTTTTACTTTTGCGATCATCATATGCCGAATGGAAAAATCTACACTGCTGTGAGAGGCGTCTACCGCCCATTTTGCTCTTGTCATTGTTACTTCCTCCTATTAACTTATTATTTATATATCGATAACTTTTTGTAAGTGACTGAACAAAGTTTACCTCATATTTGCGCCTATGTCAACAGCAAACTCACCCGCGACAAAAAACAAACAAGGGCGCTTTCGCGCCCTTGTCACTCTTCTATGCTCACCCGATCGCCTCGGGTAGTCGGTTGGGAGATAACCAAGAATTCGATGGCTTCCTCCGATTTGTTGAACATCTGATGCGCCGTCAAAGGAGGAATCTCCACGCCCTCCTGGGGATGGAGGATCACTTCCTCCCCTGCGATCTCTATTGTCGCAATCCCTGACAAAACAAAGAAATACTGCGTCGACCGGTTATGGTAATGCCGGACCTCGCCGGTGCCGGCGGGCATACGCTCATGAATGACGCTGAGCTCGGGATTTTTCACCAGATGCCATCCGTCGCAGCCGTCTCCCCAAAGATAGTGTTCTCCCGTCCGCTTGCTGATTTTATGTGCGGCCATGGCGAATCCTCCCCCTGCGTTGTTTCCTTGTATCTATTCCAAAATGGCGGCTTCCCGGTCCCGGATTGCCTTTCTCAGCTCATTGGCCGTTTTCCGGCCGATGTCGCCCCGTTCAAACATAGCCTGCACTTCGTTCCGCTCGGCCTGCACCGCGATCCATTGCAAATCCCGCTGAATCTCTTCGTTCCCGCTGCCGGTTTGTCTGCCACTTATGCTAAGATCGGATACGCGTTTCAATATTTGATAGTAATGCCGGACGACTTCATCTCTTTCGTGGCTTGCAGGAAGAGCGCGAAAAGCTTCCAATACGGCTTTGCTTGTGCGCTGCTTGATTGCCCAAAACTCGGTAAAATCTTCCTCCGATATAAAACGGGTGGAATCAGGGCTATTTTTGATAATCAAGCCTCTTAATTCCCGAATCATGTACTTAAAAAACAGTCTACTGCGATAAGTGCCGCCTGACAAAAGCAGCTTCAGTTCGTCCAGGCTCCTCATGAAGAAGGTTGCAGCCCGCGAGCTTACCTTCTCTTCTTGCTGTATTCGCTTTAACGTCTCCCGTTCGATTTCAATGGCTTGCAAACGTAGTTCCTGTTCCCCACGATCGCCTTGAAACTTGCGGCGTCCACTGCTGGTCTTGGCAAGTTTGGTCTGCCGCTTCCACCGGTCGTAATTGCCGATGATGACGGCGGATTCCACTTTATTCTCCTCCACCGTGACCTGATGCACCGCGCGAATGGCGGCGTTCATCATCAGTTCCTGTCCGTACAGAAGCTCCTCTCGATGTGTCGTTTCCGGCTCCGTTTTCCCCTTGGCCAAAAGAGGGAGCAGTGTGCTTGCGGCAATCAGGGAAAGCAAAATGACGACGCCGGCGAGGAAGATAACAAGGCTGCGCTCGGGAAAAGGCGCTCCGCTGCCTACAAATAACGGGATGGAAAAAGCACCGGCCAGCGTAACAGCTCCCCGTACCCCGGATAAAGAGGTCATGGCCAGCAATTTGAAGGAAATTTTGTTGTTCTTATTTTCTTGATCAAACCAGTTTTTCCCCAGCGTGAAGACGAACACCCAGAGAAAGCGGAGAACGAGCAGCATGACGAAAATAACCAAAGCATACCCCAACACGACTCCGTTGTTCCATCGGGGCTCTTCGAACACCTCGCGGAAAACATGGGGAAGCTGCAAGCCCAGAATAACGAAGACGAGCCCGTTCAACAAGTAAACGATAACCGACCACGTATGATCAAAAAGCTCATTGGAACGGGGCATCACGCTTGAAGTGCGGTCCCGTTCGATCGCATGGAAAAACCCTCCGGCAACGGCAGCCAAAATTCCGGATACACCCAACTCTTCCGCAATCAGATAGAGGGCAAAAGGCGTCAAGATCTGAAGCAGCATATGCATCGTCTCATCTTCCATTCCGGACCGCCGCAGCCAGATGCGCAGTCCAGTGATGAGCATACCCAGCACGATGCCAACGGCAAGACCTCCGATGGCAATGACCAAAAAGCTGAAGCTGGCCGTCGGCAAAGAAAAGACACCGGTCACAGCCGCAGCGACCGCAAATTTGAAGGCGACCAAACCGGATGCATCATTCATAAGGGCTTCCCCTTCCAAAAGATGCATCAACGTCTTCGGCAAATGGATGCGCCCGGCCAAGCTGCTCACTGCAACAGCGTCGGTAGGCGACAGGATGGCGGCAAGCCCGAATGCCACCGGCAGCGGGATCGCCGGAATCATCCAGTGAATCGCGTACCCGACGATTAGAACGGTCGCAAACACAAGACCGATGGACAAGAATAAAATTGGAATGCGCAGCTTCCACATCGCGCTGCGGGAAGCATGCTTTCCGTCATTATAAAGGAGCGGGGCGATAAACAATACGAAGAACAGCTCCGGTTCCAGTTCCATATGCATCCCCGAGGGAATCGCTGCAAGCATGAAACCAAGGGCAATCTGAATGAGCGGAACGGGAATAAAGAGGATGTGACGGTTCAGTACGTTAGATACTCCGATTAGGGCAAGAAGAATGATGATCGTCAAGAAAAGCTCCATCGCCTGACTCCTTTAGCTATGTATGTAATGTTCTAATCTGTATCCTCTCCATCTGTTATCCAAACAATAAGTCCAAGCTATCCCGATAAGCCTGTTCCTGAGATACAGACTGTTCCGGATGAAGGTGCACCTGAAACGGCACCCCGTAAAATAGTGCGACCAGTTGCCGAGAAATGCGCTCCCTTTGCGCAGGCAGTATTTCTCCGATCTGGCCTAAATAATGATCGAAAATCCCCTCCAGCGGCAATAGCCGGACCTCAGCCTCTCCGCTGACGTTTTGTGAAATAATACGGCGTTCGTACCCGCTTCGTTCCTTTTTTTTCGGAACCGCCTTGAGCTTGGCATAATACTGGATAATGGAGAGCAAAATTTTCTCCCCACGGGGAATGCTTGCCGCCGTTTGGAAGACGTGGCGTATCCCCTCTTCTCCTGACCGGGTCCCCTCCCCGATCTCGACGCTTCGCTCGTAGCACCAACGCAGAACGAAATAGTCGAGTACCTCCTCTTTGGAGGCAAAATAGCGGAAAAAGGTTACTTTGGAAATGGCAACCCGGCTGCAAACCTCTTCAATATGGATCTCATCGAACCGGCTATTTTCAAGCAGCGACAGAAACGTATCCAAAATGACCTGCATGGTCTGATACTTTTTCCGTTCTCTTAACGAAAAAGTGGTGTCCATAGGTTCTCCTTAACCGGGTATGGATGGATCGCTTCCGCGCCCGGTTTTTTCGCGAATGATAGTGTACAAAAACAGGATAAACAACGCGCCCAACACGATAAAGTATACCGTAACGAAAATTGATTTTGAAATGGTGAACAGGCTGGCGAGGCGGACAACTGTCGTCGGCACATGCGGATAAGCGAACAGCAGGGTGGTGACCGATACATTTTCCAGGTAATCAAATATTGCTCCGCATACCGGTACAAACAGAAGCACACCAAAGCGCCGGTCCGTTTTTCGCGAAAAAAGGGATATAAACAGCGCGCCCGTAATGGCCATGAGAGCGGGATAAACGAAGTCGAGGGGGAGTTGATGCGTCAAATAAAGCCGCCGTCCCTCTTCTCCCGCCGCATTCAAAAATTGCGCCGCATATTTCGGGGTATACCCCGAAGACATCAGATCGAAAAGCTTCATGCCACCCGCTTTTTTCTCCACAGCCGGTATGGTTGCGAACAGCATGACGAAATAAAGGGTTTGTGAACAGGTTAGCGCGATCACCGCCTTCGTCCAAGTCGCTTTCTCCATGAACCCCTTGAGAATGCTCGAAAGGATAGCCATTGCTCTCACTCTCCCGACAATATCGTTACCCGTGTAATAAAATTAACTTAGGTAACACTTTTTTGTAAAGGCTCTATTTGTCACGTTAGCTGCCCCTGTCACAAAATCAGCCCCTCCGTTGTCTTCAATACCGGAAACGCAAAAATCGTAATCATTGGAGGAATCGATATGAAATTGCGGATGAATCATCGCGAAGTTAACCCGGCCGGTTTTCAAGCGCTGCTTAAGCTGGAGGATGCGGCGAAAAAAATGGGATTGGAACCGGTCCTGTTCGAACTGATCAAGATTAGGGCCTCGCAAATCAACGGATGCGCCTATTGCGTAGACATGCACACCACCGATCTTCGGAAGATGGGCGAAACCGAGCAGCGGTTGAATCTGGTCGTCGTATGGCAGGAATCCCCCGTGTTCACCCCGCGGGAACGCGCAGCATTGGCTCTGACCGAAGCCGTCACACGTATTTCCGAGGCAGGCGTACCGCAAGATCTGTATAACGAAGTCAACCGGCATTTCACCGAGAGTGAGATCGTCTCCTTGATCATGGCGATTAATGCCATCAATTGCTGGAACCGCATCGCCATCACTACCGGCATGTTCCCGGGTTGTTTCGAAAACTAAAACAAAAGGTAGCACATACGGAGAAAAGCCACCCTGGGCTGGGTGGCTTTCATCATCTTCTCCGGCTAAAATGAGATTACCCCGATGTGGAGGTGTATTCCGCTTGATGCTTAGTGAATCGACGCTAGCAATCGAACAGCTCTACCGCGACTATAAACCGCTGCTCACTTCCATCGCCTACCGGATGCTCGGTTCCATGACGGAGGCGGAAGATGCGGTGCAGGACGTTTTCGTCGCCATCAGCAAGCTGGACGGAACCGACATCGAATTTCCGAAAGCTTATCTGGTCAAAATGGTCACCAACCGCGCGCTTAATATGATGAAGGCTGCTCCCCGCAAACGAGAAAGCTATCCCGGTCAGTGGCTGCCGGAGCCGGTCATCGAACTAGCGGCGGCAGACGAGCCTCAAGGACATGCCATCCAACAAGAACGGCTTGGCTATGCCCTGTTAGTTCTACTGCAAACGTGCACACCACCGGAGCGCGCCGTCTTTGTGCTACGTGAATCCTTCGGCTACGAGTATGCGGACATTGCCACCATGTTAGATAAAAGCGAGGCCGCCTGCCGTAAAATATTCAGCCGCGCCTCCGCCAAGATCGGCCACCGTCCCAGCCATGAGGACGATGCTGCCCTTGACCGTTCCATCGAACGGTTCGTGCAGTCTTTTTCCCAAGCCATCGAAACCGGCCATTTCGAGTCCTTCATCCATCTACTTACGGATCAGGCGGTCATGATCAGCGACGGCGGCGGCATCGTGCGTTCCGCGTACAACCCGATCTTGGGCCGGGAGCGGGTTTCCGCATTCCTCCGAGGCATCTCCCGCAAAGGCTCCCTTACTGGCGAGCCCCACCGGATATGGATAAGCGGTCAGCCCGGACTGCTCCTGCTGCGCGAGAACAAGCCGCCCTTTGCTTTTGCATTCTTGCCGGGAGAGGATCATGGTGCCATTCAAGCCATTTACCTGGTCTCGAACCCCAATAAGCTGCTGCGGATTTCGAATGGATATTCGAACGGATAAAAAAAAGGAGAACCTGCCCATGCAGATCCTCCTCCCGCCGGCTAATGCCCGCGATGCTTTTCTTTTGCTTTGGCCACTTTTAAGAGCCGCCGGCGCTCCTGCTCCTCTTCCCGCTTTTCCTTGGAGGCTGCCGACTTCTCCAGCTTGCGCTGCTCATACTCCAGTTTCATAGCAGCTTGAGCAAACGTCGAAACGCCATGCTTTTTCGTTTCCTCCGCAGCCTGGCGGGCTAACCGTTTCGGACTGATCCTGCCGGTTTTCGGTGCTTTGACCTCCACCTGTTGCGATAGGCCCTCCATAAGGCTACACATTTGGCTGCGAACCCATTGAAGCACTTCCTCATCCCGGGGCTCAGCGCCAAACACATACCGCGCCGCCTTCAGCTTTTCTCCAAGCTGCTCTTCCAGAATGCCAACCCAAAACTGACCATCGTGATAAACCGTAAGCTTCATAAATGAAACTCCCCTCTTCATATCCGAAACGACGGACATCCCGAGGGGGAAGGATACTGACATGGCTCTCAGCCGAACGTTAGGCTGCCATGCGTCTGGACTACCAACCAGACCGTGTTTTTACGTTTCCATCTCATGGTAATGAATTCACTCTAGAAGTTCAAGCAAATCATACTGATAGCAGGCTACAGCCTCCACCTGTTTGAAGCCTTCCTGAAGATACAGCGCCTTCGCCCTTTCGTTATCCGCATTAACACACAGAACCGTCCGGTTGTACCCCTGATTCCGAGCAAACGCCAATGCCGCCCGCAGCAAACCTCTCCCCAATCCATGCCCCTGATACTCCGGTATGATCGCAAGGGGACCGATATTCATGATAGTCGCGCCTTCAAAATCATCGTCCGCGCACCGAACCAATCCAACGGGAATATCGCCGTGATAGAGAATTATCATGCCGCCGTCCAAGTAGTCATCTGCCTTTGTCATTTTGGACACCATATCGGACGTAATCGGAGTTTCGCTGCCCTTCAGTGTGGCAAACGCCGCGTTGCGCACCTCGCACCAGACTTGTTCATCTCTCTCCCGTACCAAAGGCCGAAGTGTGAAATTCTCGGGCCATCGAACATCCGGCACGTCCAAATCTTCCCGAACCAGCAGAAAAGAATACCGATCCATTTGAAACCTCAACTTTTCCACGGCTGCCGTCAGCTTATCATTAACCACGGGCACGAACAGAAAGACATAGTCCAAACCGACGGTAATCTTTACGACTTCCTCCATCAGCTTTCCGTAGACGGCATTATCCTCCGATTCCGAATGGAAGATGCGAAACCGCGCTTTGCGGCCTTTCCGGTTATAATCATCCACAATCAATGATGCCACCGCGATAATCTCATCCTGATCGTTCACTGCAATAGAAGTCGGATTTTCAACGTTCGGCTCAAATGCATGCAAGTCCTCGTCATACAAAAACGAATCATCCACTTCGGGCCGATGCTTCCTGCAATAGGCTACGAAATCCGCAACCCTATCCGGAGTTAACGCTTTTATGTCCATGAAATAGCCATCCTCCCTTTTGCCTGCACTGATCAAGATTTGACCGCCTTCATGAAGCTTGCCAAGTCATTTCCTTTGATATAGATATCCGGCTTCACGTGTTCGTTCATAATGTTGGTTTGCTTGACGTTCCAATAGAAACTAACGACGAATACCATGAGTTTGTTTTTCTTATCCTCAAAAACTTGCTGGCCTACCCCTTTTCCGAAGGAGTCGCGTCCAATAACCGTAACATTTTTCAAGTACGTTTTTAAGCCTAAGGCCAGCAGTTCCGACGCGCTTGCCGTATTTTCATCTATCAAAATATCAATCTTCTTAAACTTCGTTTGGGAAGCGTCAGAATAGTAACTGTCGGTATATCCATCTTTATAGATCAGCGTACTTGTTACGAGATTCGGCAGAAGCGCATCCAGGATATGGTTTGAGCTGTCAGACAAGCCTCCCGAATTGCCGCGCAAGTCGATGACTAAAACCTTGCTTTCTTTATCCGGAATGCTATCAAGCGCATCGATAAATTTATCGTCCGTATTGATCGCAAACGTGTTGATCCGAAAATAACAAATTCCGCCTTCCTCTTTATAAGTTAGATCATGCTCGCTCTCCTTTTGCAAACGGTCATACTCATCGCCATATACGGTAAATGTGAAAATGTCGTCTTTCTTTTTCGCTTTGTCTATCACGTTTGCGATCTCTTGAACGGAAATATTCGCATCATCCAGCCTGGCTAACGATTGATCCAGGTCGTCCATGCTGTCTGCATATAAATAATGATCGGTAAAAAACTTTTTCACCTGTTGGCCGAGAGGCAGTTCCTTCTCTACCAATCCATTCTTGACGTACAATGCCAATGCATTTTCCGTGTTCAAATCTAGACTTTTGGAACTGTAATCCTTTGCCAATTTATAATTTCCTAGTGAGAAATAAGTAAAGGCCAAGTCGGAAAAGGCTTCGTCATCTTTGGGATCGATAATCGTCGCATCGATGAAATTCGCTGCCGCATCCTGATAGTTGCCCAATTCAAAATTACACTTTCCCATATACCAGTCAATATCTGAAGTAGATATAGAAGAAAGTGAATTCTTAGCCGTCTTGCCGAATTCAACGCACTGCGTGTTTTTCTTACTCAGATACAAGGCTTTCAGCTTTATCGTATAAGTTTTCTCATCAGACTTGCCATGCATGATCGCCTTGGAAAAATAGTCGACTGATTCTCTGTAATATCCGTTATTTAGGTAGAGATTCCCCACTTTGGTGTACAAGTCTGGATTGGTTCCGTCTTGTTTGGCTGCTTTTTCACAAGTCTTGTGAAGACTCTCAAAATCACCTTTTGCGACTTCGTTATCCATGATCCAATCGTAAAGATCCATATCATCCGGATGCTTTGCCAGAAGTTTATTGAAATGATCGATCGACTGGTCATAACGCTTGTTTTCATAATAGAGTTCGCCCAGCAGTTTCTGCGCTTCCGGATTGTCGGGAAATTTCTCTGCGACCGTCTGATAATATTCTTTCGTTATTTCATAGTTGCCCTTGTGATTGACAATGTCCGCCCGCAGCTTGTAGCCTTCATAAGCATCCGGCAGTTTTTGGACATACAGATTCGCATAGGTCTGTGCTTTCAAGACTTCGTCAAGATTCAAATGAGAATAGGCTATCTTTAGCAGCGCATCAGTGTCATTCTCATCAAGCGAGAGGTATTTATCGAACTGTTTGACAGCCTCCTCGTATTTATGACTATCATAGGCGACCATACCCTTGCCGTAATAAGCGCTTTTATCGTTTGCATTTAGTGCGATGGCCTTATCGTAGTCAATTAGAGCCGAATCAAACTGGTTCAATCCGTAATAAGCATTTCCTTCATTTACGTACTCCACATCCGTGTTTGGAAGGATAAGCAAAGACTTTTTGATATATTCCAAACTTTTCTCGAACTCGCCCAACTCATTGTATGCCCAACTCAAGTTATTAAGCGGGGAATCCCTGTTTATAGGCGCCTTCTTTTCCTTCGTTATCGTCTTCAAGCTCGGGTCTAATTCATATACGCTATCCAATGCTTTATTAAAATAGAATCTGGCTCCCTCGTATTCTCCTTTGTTCATCAATTCCATACCCTTCTCGTTATTCGTTGAAAGGTCATTTTCAAGGGTAATTTGATTATTCATTTCGCTAAATACATTTGAACAGGAACTCAAAAGAACCATAATTGTAAGGATTGAAATGGAGAATGTTAATCTCTTTACTCGCTTCAATGGTTTCATTCCTTTAATAGGTTAATAATCCCATAATACCATAGAAAAACACTCCCAAAACCTGAAGGAGTGTTTGACTGAACCCGTAATTTATCCCTTAGCGGGATTATCTTTTCGTATCCGTACTTTGATAAAACCGTTCGCCGCTGTACGGGTTAAACCATACCTGCTGCCGGATGCCCGTTGTCGGGTCAATAAAGATTTCATCCGTCCTTTGAAAACCCGGAGGAGGCTGGTGCGTTGCATTATTCAGACGGTTCCGTCGGATGACAACCGTGCTAAGTATGGCAATGATAATGACGATTACCGCAAAAATCTGAATGCCGGCATAAACGCCCAGTATTTTCCACATTGTTAGATCTTTTCAGCCACAACGGCAGTTCCGTATGCCACAATTTCGGACATCGATTGACCGATCTCGCCGGAATCGAAACGCATCATCACGATGGCGTTAGCCCCCATGGCATGAGCGTTTTGCGTCATCCGATCGATGGCCGTCTTGCGGGCATCCTCGATCATTTCCGTGTACTCCTTGATTTCCCCGCCCACAATGCTGCGGAGCCCTGCCGCCAAATTTCCGCCAATCCCCCGGCTTCTTACGACTACTCCAAAAGTTTGCCCGATGACGCGATCAACCCGGTACCCTACGATATTTTCCGTCGTCACAACAATCATCTAATAAACCTCCCTGCGATATATGCACTGAACATAGCATGCTTGATTCCCTATTGTCAAAGCTTTCATTCCATTTCGTGGAATTCCGCACTGTCATTATTAATCGCGACGTTGGGTTTGCGGAGAGGTCATCTCTTGACGAAACAAAGCGCACCCGGTTAGGTGCTTTTTGTTGTGTAAAGAATTTATTCTATGACAGAACCTGTCACGATTGAACGATACAATGAAACCAATCCCGATTAAGGGAGACGATCCCAAACAAAAAGAGGAGTGATAACGATGACGCTGCAATTAACCCCGCAAATCCTGCTGGACGGAACGGCAGACGAAGCCATCCGATTTTATGCAGAAACGTTGGATGCAAAAGTTGTTTTCAAGCAAACCTACGGAGAAGGGCCGGACCCCGTACCGGAAGCCGCCAAAGCCCGCATCTCCCACTCCATTTTGAGCGTTGGAGACTCCCAGTTGTTCGTTTACGACTCATTTCCTGGGGAAACGGTGCAGAGCGGCAATGGGTTGCAAATCTGCATAACGATTCCAGATGCCGACAGGACGCGGCAGATATTCGAGGTTTTGCGGCAAGACGGAAAGGTGATCCTTCCCTTGAAAGCCATTCATTTCAGCCCACTCTACGGCATTGTCGCCGACAAATTCGGAGTAGTTTTCCAACTTTTTACCCGCAGGCCCGCTTAACCTTGATACCGGGCAAGCTGTTCGTTTAGCTTCTGCAGGATCGCATCCTTCAATTCCGCCGGTTCCTCCAGAGTAGCTCTCGTTCCTAATGCGATGAAAAACTCCGCATAAAATGGAATGTCGCTGCTGGACACATCGGCATCAATGGAGCCGGTTCCGTCTTCGCGCACTTGCAGCATGGGAGCAAGCCACAGTTCGGCTTCGCAGCGTTGCACGCCCTCCCGGCTCAACGCTGCGCGAAGCCGCACCGGCTCTTTCCCTTCTGTAATCGCACGCTCATCAAGATTAACGTCGCTCAAGATCAGCGGTTGGATGCCGGACATGTCCGCTTCCGCGTTGTGAATCCGGTCGCAGCGGAACACGCGGAGCTCTTTACGCAAAAAGCAGTAGGCTTTGCAGTACCAATACCCATTACTCGCATAAAGACTGACCGGTTGAATCTGCCGGCAGCTAGCCTCCTCCCCCTTCGTACCATACGTAATGGAGAGCACGTTTTGCCGCACCGCCGCATCGAGAAGGATTGCGAGGCATGGAGCATCATCCCGCCTGGTCGGCGTCAGGAAGTCGACCCGGTTTTTCATGCTGTCGATCCGGTCCCGCACGTCTCCGGGCATATGAAGATAGAACTTGCTCAAAGCAGAGGCGGACTCCGCTTCAAAGGGCAGCGAGGAGTAATGACGCAGAGCGTGCACGGCAAAGAACATCGCCACTGCCTCCTCTTCTGTAAAGGCGATAGGCGGGAGCACCCGCTCGCGGATCACCTGATATCCCCCGTTAGGCCCTACCTCCGAATAAAGTGGAACGCCCAGTTCGCTCAGTTCCTGCAAATCCCGTAAAATAGTCCGCTTGGATACGCCGAATTCGTCGGCAAGCTCCTGCACCTTGAAACGCCTTTTTCGGTTGACCGTCATCATCAATTCCAGCAAACGCTTGGATTTAGGCATCCTGCACTCCCCCTTCCACCTGATCTTCCTCTATAGCGCTTCATCCGTATCATGCTGCAATAAAGTCCTCAAATGCGCCGCAAGAGGAGCTAGCGGGTCTTGAACGGAAAAGCCGTATTCTGCGGTTATCGCCCTGGCGGCGCCAACCATAGAAAGCTGGGCGACGGACACCGCATTGGCTTTGCCGGACTCCGATTCCAGCAGCGTTCTTATGTAATCCGTCATGATTCTATGAGTTTGCTCTTTCTTGCCCTGCATGACAAGCTGAAACGCATCTCCGATGATCCTCGCTTCGATCTGCGGCGACTTCCCGTTTGCCTTTGCATATTGGCACAGCCTGTTCATCGTCCCCTCCACCGTTGCGGGATTCGTAAAAAGCAGGATCTGCGGCTCCTCCAGCGAGATGATCTTCTCAAAAAAAGGTTCATCAATCTTAACGATTGGCGGCACCTTAAAGGCAAGCTGATCTTCCTGAAGCAAAGCAATATAGTTGGTGCACGTGATGAGAATGATGTCCACATGGCACGCAGCGATCCATTCTACCTGCCGGTTAACTTTTTCCGCGGCTTGTTCCTCACTAAACGACTCGTCCGACCCAACCCGATAAACAAGTCCCGGGTCGACAAAATGAAGCAGTTCCACGTCGCAGCCCGTCAATGCTTCTTCGATATAAGCAATATTGGAATAATGGGCGTGCAGGATGCCGATTCGTTTTTTCATGGCCAAGCCTCCTTGTCTCGCCATTATACCAAGAAAAAAATGAAAAGACGGTCTCGAAGCCGGGATGGCTCCTAAACCGCCTGTTTTTATCAAATGGTTACTCTTGATCCAACCGTTTCATCTTGCATCGTTCACACCATTAACCTTGCGGCAATATCTCCCGCAGGATTTCGGCAAGCGGAGTGACTGGACGGCCCAACACCTTTGCAAAATCATCGCTCTCCACGTCCAGATAGCCCTCGCGGATTCCTTTTTGGATGTCGACGACAAAGGGGATCATCGCTTCCGGGACGCCTGCGTCTTTCATGATCTTTCCGTATGTTTCATCATCCACATGCTGGACTGGAACGTCGCGTCCGATGACGCCGGCAACGATTGAAGCCAGCTCATCCTGGGTCAGCGGCTTGCCGGACAATTCGTAAACGGTGTTGCCATGTCCTTCCCCAGCCAATACCTTCGCTGCCGCTTCCGCATAATCCCGACGTCCCGCCCAGCCGACTTTTCCCCCGCCTGCGGATGTAACCCAAGGCGCTCCTTGGGAAACGGCTTGAATCGTCCCCAGCTCGTTTTCCAAGTACCAGTTGTTGCGCAAAATCGAGTATGGAATACCCGACTCCTTGATGGCTCTCTCTGTCTCCCGATGATCCGGGGCCAGAGCCAACCCACTTTCCTCTGCATTCGGCGCGCTGGTGTAAACAATAAACTCCACCTTCGCATCCTTCGCGGCTTTGATGGCCGCCTTATGCTGCCCCACCCGATCGTTCATATCGGAGGTGGAGATAAGTAAAAGCCGGTTGATCCCGGAGAAGGCCGCATCCAAAGACTCCGGATGATGGTAGTCGCCGTAGCGCACATCAATGCCCAGAGCTTGCAGCTTCTCCGCTTTTTTCGGATCGCGGACGCTTACCGCAATCTCCTCTGCCGGTACTAACTTCAATAAATATTCGACAGTCAAAGCTCCTAAATGACCGGTTGCTCCGGTTACCAATAGTTTCACAATAAACACCCTTTCTTTCTTCTATTTCGTTACATTTGAAGACATAAATGGCTGAACGTGCCGAATTGGTAACCGCTGAAAATCACCTGCGGCTTTTCCGCTCCGGATGAACTGCCATACGCATGAAACAGCGGGATAAAGTGCTCCGCCCGGGGAACCGCGCGCCGTGCGTGTGGCGCCAACCGGTCGTATTGCAGCAGTTTTTCCGTGTCCCGGTTCACCACCTTATCGGCAATCCAGCTATCAAATTCCATTGCCCACGGCTCCGGCTGTTCTTGGCGAAACTTGATTTCATTGAAATTATGCACCGATGCTCCGCTGCCAATCACGAGGATGTCGTCGTTTCCCAGACTTTTCAATGCTTCACCGATGCGGACCTGCTCCTCCGTGGAAAAATAGGGATTGACCGACACGCTGACCACCGGAATATCCGAATCCGGATACATGTGCCGCAAAATGACCCACGCCCCATGATCTAGCCCACGGTGATGATCCCTTTTGGTTGGGATGCCATGAAGCCGGAATCGCTCCTCCACCTTCTCCGCCAATTCGGGCGATCCTTGCGCAGGGTACGTGAGCCGGTATAACTCATCCGGGAATCCGCCAAAATCATAGATGGTTTCAAGGGTCCCCTCCGCAAAAGAGACGGTCGTCTGCCGCTCCTCCCAGTGGGCGCTAAATATGACGATGGCCTTTGGTCGGTATTTTTTCCCGGCCTCCGCCAAAAAACGGGTGTACTCCGAATCTTCCAATGCCAGCATCGGCGATCCATGACAGATAAATAAAGATGGAATCATGATCTTTTACCTCCTTACCAGCGTCCCACCGCTACAAAAACAGCCAGCGCTACGAACAGGATGTTCATGCCGATAGATGAGTATTCTTTTCTCCGGGCATGAAAAACGGCGGCAAGGAGCATGACCACCGCAAGACCGATCGCTGCGATAGGCGTCAGTACCGGTGCAATTCCAGTCGCATAGGGCAAAATGACTCCCAACCCACCCAGCAGCTCCGCTACGCCGATAAACGTGACCAGCCCTTTTGGGGAGGTTTTAACCCAATCCATGCTCGCCTTCGCTTTTTCATATTGAAAAGATTTCATCATCCCTGCCATTAAAAACATCAACGCCGAAATCCCCTGTGCGATCCATAACGCGATATTCATAAAATATCCCCTCTCCTTGAATAAGATTCCTTATGGAGATATAATAATCTCTAGAATCATTATTAGGAAGTAGGCACTTTAAAGAAACATAGTATCCAAAAAGATACCATAGAAAGCTAAGGAGGAGAGCATCATGGCTTCAGAATGCAAAGTAGAAACAGCGTTAGAAATCCTGGTGGGCAAATGGAAGCCTATCATTCTCTTTCATCTTTTTTCGAAAGGGACGATGCGGTTCAGTGAGCTGCAAAAGACGCTGCCCGACATCACCAAAAAAATGCTTACCGCACAATTACGGGAACTGGAATACCACGATATCGTCCACAGAAAGGTTTATTTGCAAGTTCCCCCCAAGGTGGAATACTCCATTACCGAATACGCCAAAGGGATGCTGCCTGTCCTCGACGCCATGAACACATGGGGGACGGCGCATGTTCAACATCTAAACGAATTGTATGGCGAAAACAGGGAAGTGGAGCCGTTCGTTAGCAATGTGGATGGACTAGCGGAAGGTATGTAAACGGACGAAACTCAGAATCCCCCAGTATGAAAAGGACGCAACCTACGGCAATCGCCAGTGGCTGCGTCCTTTTTTCGCTCATTCGACTTAATGGATGATAGATAGCATGGCGCCAACCGTCTCTGCCACGGTCATGTTCGTCGTGTTGATTCTGGGATAATCATAAGCATCATAAAGATGCCGCGTATTCTTTAACGCACGTTCGATCCGGTCTGTCTCTCTCCCATCGTTTTGCATCCGCCGGACATTTTCTTCGACGTCGCATTCCAACAGAATCGGGCAAAGCTCGTAATGGATCTTATGAAGCTCCAGATCGGCGAGAACCCCTTGGAAGATTTGCTGTCTGGGGCCATGAAAGCCGTAGGGGAAAATGACCGCATCGATACTGGAAGAGCGGAAACTGTTCAGCATTAAAGCCGCGATGTTGCTCTTGAAGAGGGCAATCGTCTCCGTTGTGAATTCAAATGGATGAATCGCGCAGCAATATTCGCTGTCGATATAAGCTGATTTTTCCATCGCTGCCAGAAGCGCCTTGCTTGCAGTGGATTTCCCCACACCGTTTGCTCCGCAAATCAATATCAACTTTTTCAAGTTAGCGATCCTCCCCCTTCAAGCCCTTTATTTCCAAACCCTTTTACGGTACCTGTAAATATCTCCACCCGTTTTGCTGACGTGATAAAACGATTCAAAGCCCCGTTTCAACAGCTCATCCTTAACGGTTCTTTTCAGGTTGTCCTCTCCGATGCAATCGATGATCCAGCCTCCGTCCTTCACCACCCGCGTCAATTCGGCAATTTCACGATCGTAATCGTCTCCGACTACATGCCCGGACATGACGATATCGAAGGTATCGTCCTCGTAGGGAATTGTCTGGACTGTCCCGTCGACGACGGTAACATTAGGGATATTTTCGCGTATGATTTTGTCCCGCATATATTCCCTCAGCATATCGGTCGGCTCACTTGCATAAACCCGTCTCGCCTTTTCGGCTGCCGCAAACGCCAATCTCCCGGTGCCGCTTCCTACATCCAGAACTAGCTTGTCGGTAAAATCCGCAAGCTCAAAAAGGAGGTTTTTATCCCAATCGTAGATATAATCGCAATTTCGCTGCATGATATCGGGATAGGCGTATACAACCGAAGTCTCCATAGCCCGGATCACAAACACCTCCGCTTTTCGGACTTCGTCGGGAGGAAGATCAGATGGAGCGGCGGCCACCATGTCATCAATGGACGGCTTGCTTTCCGGACTCCTTTGAGCAAAATACCATGCAACCGTAGGATTATACTTAAGGGCAATCCCGAGGTTATTCGTAAACTCGTGCCATCCGGCATACTGGGTACTGATCATTCGAACGATCCATCTGTCCATCAACAAGAAACTACTAAACGAAAATTCTTCAGGATTGATCCAATTCAAAATCACAAATAAGCCTCCCTTTTTGGCTAACTATCGTCACCAACATACTAGCAAGCCGGGTTATCCGAAAAAAGGGAAAGTTTGGTTATATTCATCCAGGGTTCTGCCAAACCGCAAAGGCGAACTTATTGATCCGCTTCAGCCAAGATTCGGCCTGCTTCAAGCTTGGTGATCGCGGAAAGATCATGTTTGCTGCCTATCTTTTTATCGAGTTCGCGAATCTGGTCCTTCTGAGTCTTGGTAGCCGGCTGGTTTCGTATCAAGGCATCCAAATTGTCATAAGCCACTTTGCGCATCAGCACCGGATCGTCTTTCAACAAATCCAGCATTTGATACATGCCTTCGATTGCCTGTTCCTCGCCTCTTTCCATGTCATACCCAGAGTCTGTGCTTAACATGAACCGGTCCGGAAATTCCCGTATCACATCCACAAAATCCTCCAGTTTATTGGTACTGTCCGGGTTAAAAGCGGTAAATCCCGCAAAGATATCGATATACAGATTGGAATGCGCCTTAAGTAGACTCTCGATGTTTTGCGGCGAGTTATACGCGTTGGCGTGTCCGAAAATAATGGTCGTATCGGGATAAGCCTCCAATGCCTCTTCCAGCTTGAAGATAGGAAGGCCTGAGGGCGGATCGATGTGTAGCAGCAAAGGCGCCTTGTATTCCGCACAAAGCTTATACAGTTGAGGCAAGATCCCGTCCATGGGGTCATCAGCTTTCCATTCCGCGCCCGAAACAGCAGGCGAATACGTGGAAGCCGCCGCGATTTCCCCAATTCCGAAGAAGCCCTTTTCCAATTGGTCACGGGCCACTTGAAGAGCAGCCGGATCTTTCAAATTAATTCCGGAAAAGAACGGAATGATCAGTTCCGGATGCTGCTTGTAATATTCCCAAGTATAAATATCATGGGTAACCGCTATTTCCTTTGAAACTTCTCCGAACAAGACTACACGATCGATGCCGGCATTTCCCCACAGCACCAGCTTTCCGGCTATCCCCAAAACCGAGCCATGATTATGAGCATCCGCCAAGGGTAAAGAGCCGTATTCCTTTGCCCACTCCTCCATGCTTTTCACTGGCGCCTCCGTCGGAGCAACGGTTGAGGTAGGTGCAACTGTCAATGTCGGTTCAACCGTTGGTATCGGCTGGGCGACTTGTTGAGGCTCATGATGAGGTTTTAGCAAGTACCCGATTAGTAGCACGCACCCTACCAATACTACAAAGCTAACCAAAATCGTTTTCCACAAGCCGAATCGACCTTTTTTCAAACGATTCATCCTCCATATGAGAGATCAACTAGATTCGTAAGAATACAGATACCAAAATTATACATGACAAACGATCGGTTGGAATATGCAATGCAGACATCCATGAACTGCCGACTAGACTCCAGACGAAACCTCAAGGTAACGGCCTCTTGCTTTATCGCAATTGGAACTAGAAATCTCTGGAGATCGGATTTAAACTAATGAAAGGAAATCGCAGTTGGAACCATGCGTTAATCACATGAACGATAAGTTGAGGGTGAACCCATGTTCGAGCGAGTAAAATTAAAACAAATCAAGGATCACATCTGGTTAATGAATGACAACGACGAAGCAACTGGCTATCTTGTGGTAGGTTCACAAAAAGCAGTGATCATCGACACGATGAATGGCTATGAAAATGTGAAAGAGATTGCAGAAACGTTAACAAGCTTACCGCTTATAGTCGTGAACACCCACGGTCATCCCGATCATATCTATGGCAACATCTATTTTGATGAAGTCTTTATTCATCCTGACGATATGGCGTTGGCGCAGCATTTTTATCAGGAACCGCTGTTTACGGAAGCAATCGAGCAAATGAAGCTGAAACCGGCGGCTTTTCGACCGATTCTCTCAGGCGAAATGATCAACCTTGGGGAGATCGAGCTGGAAGTCTATGGCGTTCCGGGACATACCCCGGGAGGCATCTGTTTGCTGGACCGTCGGGATCGGATCTTGTTTACCGGTGACAGCATTATTGAACAGACGTGGATGCAGTTGGAAGAAAGCATGCCCATGGAGGTGTTCCTCCACTCTCTTGATGCGCTGAAGGGAATTCGCGGTGAATATGATTTCATCTTAACCGGACATAGTCGAGACATTGAGGATGCGTCCCTCTACGAAGATCACCGGAATGCTGTGAAAGAAGTCTATGAAGGTAAGAATGAAGGGGATATCTCTTACGAATGGTTTGGCGGCACGTCCAAAGCCCACCCTTACGGCATAGAACCAAGAAGAATCGTCTATAAATGAGGACAACTTGAATCCGGAATCTCCTACCCCTTCATGACCGGCCACACTCGATCATTCATTGGGATGATCCATGGCCCGGACATGGAGGGGTTATCATTTTGGAGAAATCCATTAGATAACTTGCCGTGTCCCCTGTTAATCCTTAAATTCTCCTCTTTTTAACCAGTGACAAGAAGCGGACAATGATGAGCGGAGTACATAGCCAAAAAAAAGAAAAGCCGCCGAATGGCAGCTTGATTGGTTTAAAATGGCTTAATAACACAGCTTTTTATTTTTCTTCTTCATTAGCGGGTCAATGATCAACTCGTGAAGCAAGATGAATAGCAGGCCTACGCTAATCGCATGGTCGGCAAGATTGGAAATCCCTCTGCCGAAATCCAAAAAATCCGTCACCCGTCCGAAAAGCAGCCGATCGATTGCATTTCCGGCAGCACCGCCGGTAAAGAGCGCCGCACCGCACTTCAGCATCACGCCGTTCAGCCTGCCTTTGCGCAACAGGTAGACGGCTATGAAGACGGCGAAGATCGCGGGAACTATAAAGTATCTGCCATACCCTTCAAAGCTGCTTCCCATAGCGCCGGTATTTTGATAATACGTCAATTGAAACCCTTCCCGCACGGGAATGGATTGTCCCACGATCATATGGAGGCGAACCCATAGCTTTACAGCCTGATCAAGTAAAACGACGAGTAAGAATAAGACATAGAACAAGCTCCTCACCTCGGATGCATGATTTTATATTCGTTTGATTGATCGGAGTATCATGTGATCTTTATCATACCACAAATCATCTCGTAGGCTCTTCGATTCCGCCCCGTTTCTCTTCCTGGGAAGGCGCTCAGCCAGCCGCCACGAAAAAAAAGACGCAGCCGTTCGCCCAAGCGAACAGCCGCGTCTTAATCTTTTCTATCGTTAATCATTTACTTGCTTGCGGAAACGATCATCTTGCAAATATCGTTGGTGAATTGAACCGGGTCCTCGACGGACAGTCCTTCGATCAAGAGTGCCTGATTGTAGAGCAGGTTGGTAATCAACGCCAGCTTGTCTTGATCTCCGGCCGCCTGCTTCAGGGATTGGAACACCTCGTGGTTGCGGTTGATTTCCAGCACCTTTTCCGCTTGGACGCCAGGGCTGTTCGGCATCATCTTCAATACCTTCTCCATCTCGATGGTCACTTCGCCCTCGGCGGAGAGACAGACCGGATGGGAACGCAGCCGTTTCGAGGCTTTGACCTTGGATACTTTTCCTGCGAGCACGGAGGACATGGACGCGAACAAGTCTTGGGATTCCTTATCTTCCTCGGCCGCCTCGTCCTTATTCTCGTCGGTGTCGATACCGAGATCACCACCGGATACGGAGCGGAACTCCTTCTCCTTGTAATTCATAATCACTTTGATGGCGAACTCGTCCACGTCGTCGGTAAAGTAGAGGATCTCGTAGCCTTTTTCCGCGACCAGTTCCGTTTGCGGCAGCTTCTCAATGCGCGCGTTGGATTCCCCGGTGGCGTAGTAGATGTACTTCTGCTCTTCCGGCATGCGAGAAACGTACTCGTCCAAGGTGACCAGCTTCTTCTCCTTGGAGGAATAGAACATCAGCAGATCCTGCAGCTCTTCTTTGTTGGTTCCGTAATCGCTGTAGATGCCATATTTCAGTTGGCGGCCAAAAGAGTTGTAGAACTTCTCGTAGTTTTCTCTCTCGTCCTTGAGCATGCTCTTCAGTTGGTTTTTGATCTTGCTCTTGAGGCTCTTGGCGATGAGCTTCAGTTGGCGGTCGTGCTGCAAAAGCTCCCGGGAGATGTTCAGGGACAGATCCTCGGAATCCACCATCCCCTTGACGAAGCTGTAGTAATCCGGCAGCAGGTCGGAGCATTTGTTCATGATCAAAACGCCGCCTGAGTACAGCTCCAGACCTTTTTCGAACTCCTTGGAGTAGTAGTCGAAAGGAATGTTTTCCGGAATGAACAAAATGGCGTTGTAGCTCACCGAGCCGTCGACGCTGACGTGGATGTGCTTCAAAGGCTTGTCAAAGCCATAATGTTTTTCGGCGTAAAAATTGGCATAGTCCTCGTCGGTCAATTCATTCTTGTTCTTTTTCCAGATCGGGACCATACTGTTGACGGTTTGTTCTTCCGTGTAATCCTCCCACTCGTTCTCGCTGCCTTCCTTCGGTCTGCTGCTGGAGATATCCATACGGATCGGGTAGCGGATGAAGTCGGAGTATTTCTTCACGATAGCCTTCAGGCGGTATTCCTGCAGGTATTCGTCGTAGTTTTCGTCTTCGGTGTTGTCTTTGATCTTGAGGGTGATCTCGGAACCTGGGGCTGCTTTCTCCGCAGGCTCGATAGAATAGCCGTCTGCTCCGGCGGATTCCCATTTATACGCTTCCGCCTCGTCAACGGAGCGGCTGATCACCGTCACCTTGTCGGCTACCATGAACGCCGAATAGAAGCCGACGCCGAATTGGCCGATGATGTCGTGGCCGTCTTTGGACTCGTTTTCTTTTTTGAAGGCGAGGGAACCGCTCTTGGCAATGACGCCAAGGTTGTTTTCCAAATCCTCTTTCGTCATGCCGATACCGGTATCCGCGATGGTCAAGGTACGGTTTGCCTTGTCCACGGTGAGACGAATATAGTAGCTATCTTTGTCAAACACCAGTTTTTCGTCGGTCAAAGCCTTGTAGTACAGCTTGTCGATGGCATCGCTGGCATTGGAAATCAATTCTCTCAAAAAAATCTCTTTGTGAGTGTAGATGGAGTTGATCATCATTTCCAGCAGCCGTTTGGATTCGGCTTTAAATTGCTTCTTTGCCATGAAGTGCTCTCCCTTCAATAAAAAGCATATATTCTTGTTTGTGCTCTATCGCCTATTTTAGCACTCTAGCCACCAGAGTGCCAACCCTCATTCTTTATAGCATTTCTTCATTTTTATGTCAATGAAATCAAGTCCCCGCAGCCCCTGCAACGCAAAAAAGCCTCCCAAGATGGGAGGCTGCGTAAACGGCAAATCTTTATCGCCAAGGCCGTTCAAAATCGTTCATGAACGGTACCATGATTGACGAATTTGACTTCTTCCACTTTTACGGACGTCTCTCCGTAAGGAACCGCAAGCTGGCGCACGTCATCCCGCCGGGTCATCAGCAGTTGAAATCCGATGGGAGACAAAAAGGAAACGTGGCCGCTGGCGGGATCCGTTTGATCGGGAAAAACAATCGTATACGATTCCGTCGAGCCGTCATCCAGATAGCGCAGCTCCAGCTTGCTGCCGATAAGCGCTACGGAGTTGAGAGTTTCTTCATTCAAGTCCCTGAGAATACTCTCGACAACGGAGGTATAGTCCGCCAATGTCTTTTCTGCGGCGCGGCGTTTTTGATTGTGATCCGGAAAATAGTGATCGAGAAAGTGAATCTTCTCCTCGTCAAAATAAACCAACTGATTGGTCAGCTGCAGACGTGTCATTTGATCCAGCAAACTAGGGTTCATAGTAGATCTCACCTCCCTTGCGAAAAGCTCCACGTGCACCGAATATAAAAGCGCTTACCATATCAAAACCTCCTATAGAAATATAGACCTCCGCGCAGGGAGGCCTTATGTTCATTATAGCAAGGAATCCGAAAGGTTCCAATCCCGACTCAAGATCAGAGAGGACGCCATCAGAATGGATATTCCTTGTACCCAAAGTTCGTCAATACAAATTGCCCTGCTCGATATTCGACATCAGCATTAACAGCACCATAATATTGCGGCTCAACGAAATTTTCAAAACCGACGCCAAGACCGAATTCCGCCTTTAGCTTGCCTCCCTCCGCGGAAAAGCCGACAATATTGCCGAAAAGAGGTGTGTTCCTGGGCTTGCCGAATTCGTCCGCCTTATAGCCGTTTACTTTTGCCGAATAAGTTTTTCCGCCGGTTGTAATCTTGTACGCCAGCTCGCCCGCTTTCATTTCGCTTTTCATTTGAACAGCTTTCATGAGCTGCGGCACATAATCCTTAAAGACATGGTCGCTGAAATCCTGCATGCCGACAATGTGCAGTTCCTCAACGGAAACTCCGGTTCCGGAGCCCATATACAGGATGACCGCAAGCTCCTCCGTTCCGTCCCCGTCGTAATCGGCCACCGCCATCCGTGGTTCAATGCCTCTTGGTGTCATGTAGATCCAATTGTAAGCATGAGAGTTCTTGCCAATGTACAAAACGACTCCATCAAAATCTGCACTATACTTGCTGAATAAATAGACATCTTTGTCCGGTAAGCTCGCCAACAGCCGGGTTTCGTACGGGATCGTCGATTCCTCGGGTGAACTTGTCGCTCGAGCCGTGCGCAAATGCGGTGGTGGTGTTATCTCGGGCGCGCTTGTTGGTGCAGTTGTTGTTGTTGTTGTGACTGCGGTTGCCAACGGAGTTGGCTTTGCCGTTATTTCTGCGGATACCGATTTCCTTGCATTTGCCGAATCAGCCGCACTCCCTCCCGTCTCCGCACAGCCCGCAAGAACCGCGCACCCCACCATCAAAATGACATAAAAACGAATGAACCGCACACCCATGTCCTCCCCATTTTCCAGTTACATTATGATTACTAGAATAGACGTCTGGCACCTCACCTTTGTTGTAAATATATTCCCTTTTCACGACAAAAAACCGGAACAGCTTCGGTAAGCTGTTCCGGCCTCGCGACTCCCTAGTCAATAATCTCCCTCGCCTATCCCGCTGTCCAAGCCTGCAGCTCCTCTTCCGTTGCCAAAACGCTGTGGGTATCGGACACTTGATGCTGCACACCTTTTCCGTAATCAATACCGCTGGTTGCATAATCGTAAGCGATGGCCACCCGCGATTTCTCCTTGACTGGATTGGCGTGGGGAATGGCCGACAGCAGCGATTTCGTATAGGGGTGGATCGGATTATCGAAGATATCCTGAGTCGTCCCCGTCTCCACCATATGTCCCAAATGCAGAACGCCGATACGGTCGGAGATGTACTTCACCATGGACAAATCGTGGGCGATGAACAGAAGCGCGATACCCGTCTCCTCTTGAATATCCTTCAGGAGATTCACCACCTGTGCCTGGATGGACACGTCGAGGGCGCTGATGGCTTCGTCGGCAATGATCAGCCGCGGCTCCATGATGAGAGCCCGGGCAATACCGATACGCTGCCGCTGCCCGCCGGAAAACTGGTGGGGATACCGGTTCGCATGCTCCCTGGACAATCCTACCTTGTCGAGGATGCGGTACACCTTCTCCGTCCGTTCCTGTTTCGAGCTGTACAGCTTATGGATGTCCAGTCCTTGGGCGATGATGTCGATGACCTTTTTCCGCGGATTGAGGCATGCCATCGGGTCCTGGAAAATCATCTGCATTTTCGTGCGCAGCAGCCTCAGCTCTTTGCGGTTCAAATTGCCAGAGATATCGGTGCCTTCAAACGTAATCTCGCCAGAGGTCGGCTCGTAGAGCCGGATGATCGACCGGCCGATGGTGGACTTGCCGCTTCCGGACTCCCCAACCAAGCCATAGGTTTCACCGGTGCGGATCTCGAAGGAGACGCCATCCACGGCCTTCACCGTATATTTGCTGCTCATGCGAAAATGCTGCTTTAACTCCGTTACTTGTAAGAGCGGTGTTCCTGCCATGCGCTCCCCGCCTCCTTTACAATCCGGTCGATCCGGTGCCGCAGGTTCTCCGGCATCGGGATCTTCGGCGCATTTTCATGAAGCAGCCAGGTGGCCGCATAATGGGTATCCGAAACTTTGAACATCGGCGGCTCCTGCTTGAAATCGATGTTAAGGGCATTAGCGTTCCGCGGAGCGAAAGCGTCCCCCTCGATCTTGTGCAGGAGATTCGGCGGGCTGCCGGGGATGGTGTACAGCTTTTCATTATCCGTTCCAATGTCCGGCATGGAGGAAAGCAGACCCCACGTATACGGATGCCGCGGATCATAAAAGATGTCGTTCACCGTACCTTTTTCTACGATTTTCCCTGCGTACATGACCGCTACGTAATCCGCCACCTTGGCCACGACACCCAAGTCATGAGTGATATAGATGACGGAAATTTGCGTCTTTTTCTGAATTTCTTTAATCAACTCAAGAATTTTTGCCTGAATGGTCACGTCCAGAGCGGTAGTCGGCTCATCGCAGATCAGCACTTCGGGATTGCAGGCCAGCATGATGGCGATGACCACCCGCTGTCGCATGCCGCCGGAAAGCTGGTGGGGGTAGCTCTTCATCCGCTTCTCCGGATCGGTGATGCCGACTAACCGAAGCAGCTCCAAAGCCCGCGCCCGCGCCGCCGATTTTGACATGTTCAGGTGGATGATCATGCCTTCCATGATCTGTTTGCCGATGGTCATCGTCGGATTGAGCGAGGTCATCGGGTCCTGAAAAACCATGGCGATCCGCTTTCCGTTGATGCGGTTGCGCATTTCTTTTTTCGAAAGCTGGAGCAAGTCCTGGCTGACCTTCTCGTTCTCCCGTTCATATTTGAACTGGATCGTACCGGAATTAATCATCTGATTGCTGCTCAAAATGCGCATGATCGCCTTTACCGTAACGGACTTGCCGCTGCCGGACTCGCCCACGATGGCTACGGTTTCCCCTTTATGCAAATCCAGGTCCACACCGCGAATGGCGTTCACCATGCCGTTAGACGTTTGAAACGATATAGATAAATCTCGAATGGAAAGCACCGGTTCACTCATTTATGTTCACGCTCCTCTAAAACTCCACAAGTGGACGACGGCTTTGCCGTCTCCTGATATCCCGCAGGCGGACGACGGCTTTGCCGTCTCCCTACATTTCCTTCATTTTCGGGTCCAGCGCGTCTCTTAGACCATCGGCCAACAGATTGAAGCTGAGCATCAAGAGAGCCAACACCACAACCGGCGCTACGATCATGTACGGATAGATGGTCATGGACTTGAAGCTTTCGCTGATAAGCGACCCGAGTGAAGCCATCGGCTGGGGAATCCCTAAACCGATAAAGGCGAGGAACGCCTCGGTGAAGATGGCACTTGGAATCGAGAACATCGACATAATGATGATTTGGCCGAGAATGTTCGGTAGGACATCCTTGAAAATGATCGCGAGGTTTCTCGCCCCAAGAGTCCGGGAAGCCAGGACAAACTCCTGCTCCTTTAGCTTCAGCATCTGTGCTCGGGCGACTCGGCTCATGCCGATCCAGCCGGTAATCATAAGCGCGAGGGTAATCGTCACAAGCCCCGGCTTCAAGACCACGATGAGCAGCGTAACGATAACCAGATTGGGTATACCGCTTAAGATCTCGATAAACCGCTGCATGATATTATCGACTTTACCGCCAAAATAGCCCGAAATCAGTCCGTAGCCCATGCCGATCACCATATCGATGGCAACGGCGATGAGCGCGATATAAAGGGAAATGCGGGTCCCCATCCAAGTGCGGGTCCATAAATCCCGTCCGAGAGTATCGGTGCCGAAGGTGTAGTAAACGTCCTTGAGGCCTTTTTGCTCGTAAGAATTGATGCCATTGGCGACGCCGTTGAAAATCGGCATGTGCTCGAAGCCGTGAATCCGTGGAGCCAAGCTTTTGTGCCGGATATTCATGGATTTGTACGTATGGTCGCTGACCATCGGTCCGACGATGGCGAAGATGGCGATAATGGCAATGACAATGAGGCCGAATACGGCGCCTTTATTGGCTTTGAACCGGTTGAACGCGTCTCGCCAGTAAGATTGGCTGGAATAATTGTGGTCGATCTGAGCCCTGCCTTCATTGTTGGAGAGCTCAAAATCGGATGGTTCGATAGCTGTCGTCGGGTTAACCATGGTTCTCCCCCTTTGCCAAGCGGATTCTCGGATCGATAACCCCGTACAGGATATCCACGATCAGCATGGTGACGATGAACATCACGCTGTAAACAAAGGACAAAGCGAGAATCACATTATAATCGTTAACTTGGATAGCGGTTACAAGAAGGCTTCCGATACCCGGAATGGAAAAGATCTGCTCGACCACGAGACTCCCTGTCATCAAGCTGACGATGAGCGGCGCCAGAACCGTAATGATCGGGATCAAGGCGTTGCGCAGGCCGTGAACGAGAATGAGTCTCCCCCGCTTCACCCCTTTGCTCTCGGACAGCAGCATATACTCCGATCCGAGGACTTCGATCATCTCCGATCGGGCGAACCGGGCCACCGTCGCTACCGTGAACATCGCGAGAGCGATCGTCGGCAATATCGTCGAGAAAATGGGCTTATGGGCGGAATAGAGAATCGGGAACCACCCCAACTTGGATGCGAGAAAATAGGAAAGCGCCAAGGCGAAAACATAGGATGGGAAGCTGACGCCAATAACAGAAATGAAGGTGGTCAGGTTATCGACGAAGCTGTTATGCTTGAGTGCCGCCACAATACCAAGAATGATGCCGATCACGGTTCCCAGCAGCACCGCCTGAAAACCGATCTGCAAAGAAACGGGCAGACGGGCGTGGAGCATGGTGGAGATTGGCATATTTTTTTGAATGACATAGGATACGCCGAAGTCGCCGGTGAGCATCGCCTTAATGTAGTTGAGGAAGCGCACGAATAAAGGTTGATCTAGTCCGTATTTAGCATTCAACAACGCACGTTGTGTCGCATTGATCTTCTCATCATTGAAGGGAGAACCCGGCATAAACTCCAACATCAGAAACAAAACAAGAAGAATGAATAATACCGTCACGATGGAAATGGCCAATCGTTTGAGCACATACCGTTTCAAATACACTCACCTCTTAAAATACCAAATTACAGTGACGAAGATTCGCCACTGTAATTCGGCTGCTCAAATGGCACAATACATTTGCTGTTATGGGTGATGCTGTCTGTTACTGGTTATTTCTTTTCAGCGTGCTTGTAGAAGATATTGACGCCAACGGAGTGGAATTCCATGCCGGTCACGTTCGGCTTAATGAGCACCGCGTTGCCTTTTTGATAGACCGGGAAAATGACCGCTTGATCCATTACGATATCTTCTGCCTTCTTCAGAGCTGCCCAGCGTTCCTCCGGCTTGCTTGCCAAATCGCCTTTGCTGGCGCTAGCGATGAGGCCGTCGTAATCCTTGTTGGACCAGAAGCCGTAGTTGTTCGGGCTGCCGGTGATCCACATATCCAGGTAGGTCATCGGGTCGGCATAGTCAGGACCCCAACGGGTCAAACCAACTTGGAAATTCCCTTGCTGCATGAGCTCAACCCGGTTCTTTTTCGGTTGGGATTTGAGTTCAAAGGTCACGCCTGGGAGCGTAGATTCGATTTCGGACTGGAGGAATTGGGCGACGAGGGTTGCCGATTCCGTGTCTTCGAACAGCAGCTCCAGCTTAATCTTGTCGATGCCGAGTTCGGATTTGGCTTTGTTCCAATATTCCAGCGCTTTCGCTTTGTCCGTCGTCGGGTATTTGCTCGCCGTTTCCCGGTAGTCCTTACCGTCTGGACCGGCTGCGAGCAAGGTCGGAACCGCGAAGTCGGCGACGATAGAGCCATCCTTCAAGATTTCGTCGACGATAGCTTGCTTGTCGTAAGCCAACGACAGTGCTTTACGCAGGTTCACGTTTTCCAAGCCTTTGACCTTTTGGTTCGGAGACAGGTACCACAAGTAACCCGCCATAATGCTATGGTATTCGGGGCTCTTTTGATACTTGGTAATTTGCTCGCCTGACAATTGAACGTAGTCCAAGTCGCCTTTTTCATAAGCCAATACAGCTTGTTGGGTATCCTTGATGACTTGATAGTTCAGGCCATCCACTTTGATGTTTGCCGCGTCATAATAATCCGGGTTCTTTTCCAGGAAAAATGTCGTTCCGCCTACGTCCCAGGTTTTCATTTTGAACGGTCCGTTGGCAAGGAGCGCATCCGCGGTCAAAGCGTATTGAGCACCTTTTTCTTTATAAAAAGCTTCGTTGATCGGATAGAAAGAAGGGAATGCCATGAGAGAGTTGAAGAAAGCGACCGGACGGTCCAGTTCGACAACCAATGTCTTGTCGTCGGTGGCTTTTACGCCCAGCTCATCGATGCCTTTCTTGCCGGCTACGATGTCGTCAGCGTTCTTCACGCCTGCAACGCCCATGATAAAGCTGTACTCGCTGGCGGTTTCCGGGTTGACCAGACGCTTCCAGGCAAATTCGAAATCCTTTGCCGTTACCGGCGTTCCGTTGGACCATTTGGCGTCCCGGATGGTGAAGGTGTACGTTTTGCCGTCGGCGCTTACGTCGGCTTTTTCCGCCATAGCCAGTTGCGGCACGCCCTTTTCGTCGATGGTGTAGAGCCCTTCGATGGTTGCTGCAATGGCTTCAAAGGACAGACCGTCGGTAGCGATGGCCGAGTCCATGGAAGCGAGTTCCACATCTTTGCCCAAGTTGATAATCTTGGAGCCACTTGCCGCTGTATCCGGCGCTTTGCTGGCATCCGTTGAAGCCGCTGTCGATGGCTTAGGTGTGGATGAAGCGCTCGAATCGTCGCTCTTCTTGGAGCAGCCGGCGAAAACGAGAACAACCGATAGAATGATCATGAGTATCGTTGCTTTTTTCAAGAGCCTTTCCCCCCAATGATAGAATAAAAGATAAAAAACCCTAGAAACTGCTAGGAATTTTAAGCCTTTTTTGAATTATACTGAGCCTAGATTTTAGTGTCAATATAACTATCACGCTATGAAGGAATTTTTTTAACCATTGGTCATAACGATGTTGATTCAGGGGAATAAAAAAGATATATTTGGCTTTTTATGAATGAAATCCAAAAATCAGTCACGTTACAAGTTAATTAATATAACATATAATAATTTGAAGTGGATATTTTATCTATTTTTTGTAGAATGATTTTCCACACTATTAATTTTGTGAAAACGCTATCTTACATAAACAAAAGTAAAAACCCAGCTTATAATAAGGGTTTTAGCGCTTTTATTCGTTGTTTTATCTCTACGTTAATTAGGTGAAGCGTTGAAACCGTGAATGACTAATTTGATAAAGTACTGTGAAATTTATGAGCCGAATTGTGACTTAGGTAGCGTCCCTTCAGGTAGCTATGATCTTACACGTTCTCATGCGCCCTCATGGCTCGAAGATTGGCTTCCTTCGGCTTAGCTGCTCAGCTGAAGTTTCCAACCGATTCCATTGAGATGCAAAAAAACCGCCAGATGACGGTTTTGAGTCTTTAGAGCAGCTATAAAGTTATAGAGTCCACTGCGCCAACGCCGCATCATCCCACACTTGTACCTCGATATACCGCTCCGGTCCTTTGTCCCCTGCAGCATTCCATTCTTGAGGCAGGCCGAATTGGTTAACCACGCGAATGATCTCGTCCAGCGTATAGACTTGCCCGCGATAGGGTTTGCCGTCGGCGACATTCATCGTGGGGAACAAGTCTCCGTAGGTAAAGCTGATCGTCTCCGGCTTAAACTCGGCAAGGGGAATCGCAAGCCCCTTCCCATTCGGGTACCATTCCAGAAGCCAAGGGCATTCCCCCATCGTCATGTAGTGGGGAGCCCGACGGACAGGCTTGCCGCCTTTGGCGATGAACTGCTCCCGCGCCTTTTCTTCCAAGCGGCGCCTTACTTCCAAATAATTCGGGGCCCTTCTGCTGGCGAATCCCCGATTTTTCCGGCGGATATCCTGAAGGACACCCTCGGCTTCCTCAAGCTCCAGATCGGACAGATTACGGAAGGGGCCTGTCGTTTCATCGTAATAGTGGTATAAGAATGGGTTCTCGTTCATGTTCATCCTCGCTTTACGGGTCAACGATTATTAGGTATAGCTCCACTTTACCATTCTCCTCCGCCATCCCCATATCCTCTATACAGACTTTTTTGCCAACTTTCATTAAAACCATTTTCTATCTTAAACCCGTCAGCTCGAACAGGTACTATGGAAATAGAAGAATTCATCGAACGGAAAGAGACCAAGCCGGAGGTGACGAAAATGTACTTGCAAAACGGATCATTAGCTATACGCCCTGCAACGGCCAAGGATGCAGCCACGCTAGCCTGTTGGTGGAACGATGGGGAGATCATGGCTCATGCCGGGTTCCCCAACGGGATATACACGACGGCGGCGGAAGTTGCCAGAAGCCTGAAAACCGATACGGACTGGAACCGGCGGCTGATTCTGGAACTGGAAGGAACGGCCATCGGGGAGATGAACTATCGGACCGTTGCCGACAACACCGCCGAAATCGGCATCAAAATATGCGACGTCTGCCAGCGGGAAAAAGGCTTCGGCACCCAGTATTTATCCATGCTGATCACTTATTTATTTGACCAAGGGGATTACCGCAAAATTCTCCTCGATACCAATCTGCGGAACATCCGCGCCCAGCATGTCTATGAAAAAATCGGCTTCCGCCGTGTCGCCGTCCATATGAATGCCTGGACCGATCAGCTCGGCGTGCCGCAATCTTACGTCGATTACGAGCTGATTAGAGAATGGTTCAGGCAGTTGAGAGGCTGCGAAACGAAACCCGCTGACACCGAACCCTGCCTATACGGCCTTTGCTAAACGAACCTAAACCGGCTCCAGCAGCCCCATGTCCAAGCAGGCGTTCACCGACAGTTTCTTAAGGCCGGCAGAAAATTGAACCTCTATCGTTTCTTGGCTAAGCTGCAAAATCTCGCCCTCGCCAAACGCCCGGTGTCGGACCCTCTGCCCGATTTTCATGTCAAACCGGCTCTTAACCGCCCGAGGGTTCGGCAGCGTCAGCGGCAGTTTCCGAGCCCCCCCGCATCGGCTTAGGTTCTACCAGAGCCTTCATAATCCCCCGCACCTCCGTGACGAAAACGGACTCCGCCGTCTTTGCCCCATCCTTTTCCCGGTAGGTCAGCAGTTCCAGGCGGGTCTTGGCTCGGGTCATGCCCACATAAAACAACCGCGCCGCTTCCTCCATCATCGCATCCTTTGTCTCCGCCGCCCCGCGCCGGTCATCGGAGGAGGGGAGATTGCCCTCCACCAAATCGATCATATATACCCGGTCAAACTCCAACCCCTTTGCGCTGTGCAGCGTGGAGAAGGTGACGACGTTTTGGCCTTTTTTTCGCTTCGACGATTTCAGCGCTGCATCCAGTTCAGTCAACCGTTTCGCAAAGTCCTCCATCGTCGGGAGCGTATCCGCGATCTCCTCCAACGTGTTCAAAATGCCGATCAAATAGTCTTTGCGGAAACCGAGGCGTTCGCACATTTTCTCGATGGCCTTCTCGTAGCCCAACTCAATGCGAATAAGCCGAATGGCTGGGAGCGGCGCCATGCCCTTCATTTGCTGTATCGTCATCTTGCAGCTTTCCACCAACTTAACCTGGTAGCTTTGAAGAGGGACATGCGCGAGCAAATTATCAAAAACCGACTCGCCATTGTCGATACCCTTCAGCGCGGCCATCTGCTGCTTGGTGATGTAGGCGTTCAGCTTGAGGTGGATTTTTTCGAAAATATCCGTCCGTTTGTCGGAAAAGGTTAACCTCATAAAATTCAGGATATCCTCCACCACCCAATGTTTGAAAAACCGGTTGTCCGCATCTTTCATGTAAAAAGGAATCCCCGCCCGCTCAAATACGTTCATCAGGATGATGGAAGAGGCATTATTGCGGTAGAGAACGGCTACTTCGTTCAACTGCTCCAAGCCTGAAATCTCCTGAACCAGATGTTTCGCCTGCTCTATAAAATCTCCAAAGCTCTTGATTTCAATAGCGCCATCTCCCGCCGGGTTCAGGGTGAACATGTTTTTGCTGTAACGGTTTTTGTTGCGCTTGATGAACTGGTTCGCCGCCTGCACGATTTGCCGGGAAGACCGGTAATTTTGCTCCATAAAAAGAGTGACGGCCTCGGGATACACCCGCCTGAAATCAAGCAGGTAAGACGGGTCCGCCCCACGCCAGCTATAGATCGACTGATCATCATCGGCGACAACGCACAAATTGCGGTGCTCCTGCGCCAGTTTTTCGATAATGGCATGTTGGATCGCCGAAGTGTCCTGACTTTCATCCGTCAAAAGGTAGTCGAACCGCCGCTGCATTTTCCACAAAAGCTCCCGGTCCGTCTCCAGCGCCTCATTCCCGATGGTCAGCATATCGTCAAAATCAATCAGCAGCTTGTCCGGCTGCGAACGCTTGAACGCCTCATACTCGCGAAAAATCCGCTCCGCCTGAGGTACGTCGCATTTCACCAGATGCAGCTCGTCTAGCGGGATTCTTTTGTTTTTGACATAGCTGATATAGGTCGTAAGCTCCTCCAGTTGATCGTCGGTGATCCGCTCGCCAGCCAGCGATGAATACATCTCCCGCAAAATCAGCTTCTTATGTAGCGGCAGCGGATTATCCAGTCCGGAGGCTTCATCCTCTTCCCGGTCGATCTCTCCTTCGATGATTTGAAACTTCGTCCGGGTTTTGCGAAAATGCTCCCGCACCACCTCAAAAGCAAAGCTGTGAATCGTGGAAAAATCCACAGGTTCCAGCCCGGGAAAAAACCGCTTGTACCGCGCCTTCATATCCGCAGCTGCCGCCTTGCTGAAGGTCACTGCTTTGATCCGCGAGGGATTGACGCCTTTTTCCTCTATTAAAAAGCCGATGCGCATAATGATCGTCGTCGTTTTACCCGAACCCGGGGACGCCAAGAGAAGCAGCGGTCCCTCCGTTTGCTGCACCGCCTGTTTTTGCACATCGTTTAACTCTATGCCTAGCTCCTGTTTTTTTCGCTCGAAAAAAACTGATAGTGCATTCATTTCTGGTTGTCCTTTCCACTTTCATTCTCTCTAATCGCGATAGCTTTTTATTATAACATTACCGGGAATCTATCAACCATAAACGGGCAGCTTTATATATCAAATCGGCATCAAGGACCCCGATCTATTGGAATCAGCCCTCATGCGGCCCTTTCTGCAGTTCAATGATCATTATTTTGTCATGAATCAAAAAGATGCTGAGAATTTTACCGTCGACATGGTAAATCACCAGTACACTTTTCATGAGATAGCTGACATTATTCAGAAGAATTGCACAGTTACATAAATGCATAAAAAAGGGAGGCTGGTTGAATACAGTCTCCCTTTTCGATTTATCACAAGATTTTATCGATTCGAGAAATCGTCCATTTCCCGTTATCCATAACCAACTGAAAAGATAGCTTATGTACGCTTCCGTCCTCTCCCTTAAACGATACCGATACGGTAGACTGGCCGGCGCTCTCCGTCACCTCATAAGGCATGTAATCCTCATACTCCCAAAGGCTTTGCATAATCGCTTCTATCCAAGCATCGTCCATTTGGAATTGGCCGTGTTTCGCATATAGCTGTAGAAGCCGGCTCTCCATATCGGGAGATGGCCGGGAATCATCGTACCCGTATAAAATCTTTAACGATAGAAACTGTTCAACGACCGATTTGGGATCTGCCGGGTAATCCGGAAGGTTCACTACCATTCCGTCCAAGACAAACTCACCATATTTCAACAAATACGTTCGAGTCACATCGTAATAAAGCACATCATAACTGTAACGATTCTGGACATAACCATCGTATAGGCCGTCTCCATCGAAATCTTTCAACTGGTCGTTTCCCGCACCGGTGGGGGATGCGCTGTACACGAGAGTGGTCAATGCGTTATTATCCACAGCCAATAATTCAAAACCTGTCATTGGACCGCCGTTCGTCAGCAGCAACAGGATGACCGGATAATCTCTGCCCTCTAATCGAACCAACTGCATCTCGTAGACGCTATAACCTCCGGCCGACCATTCGCCTCCTACTTCTTCAATGCCGCCTTCCGATTCCCTTAGGATATAGAGCGAGTTGATATACTCGGAATCTTTGCTGATCACGATCACCTCATCGGCAGCTTCCGGAGTAAGGTCCGCAAATTGGATGGATGTGCTCGACCAGTCTTCATCGAGATGCTTCGCCTTTACGAAATCCAAGAAAGGCTTGAACTCCGCCGATCCGTTTTCTTGCAAGATCGCCTCCGGAGAATTCGTCCGATCCTCCTTCATGGTTGTGCTCGGTGAAGATGTTGCCCCATTCGGATCGGGAGTTGGAGCCGTCGTTGGAGATGGAGAAGCCGTTTCTTTAAACGATGCAGAAGTTGGCGCTCCCTTATCTGTTTCCTTTTCCGCGATCGGAGCTGCTGTTTCCGTGGCCATTGTGCGAAGGGCCGTATCCGTGCCGGTTTCAGGGGAATTCTGGCTGGTGACAGTCACGGCGGGAGATGAGCTAAACTTGCAGGAAGATAACAGCATTACCGTCATTATGCAAACACAAAAGGAGAGGAACGGACGTTTCTTCACGGGACACCGCCCTAGTTTTTTCCTTATCATACCATCCCTATTCATGTCGAAAAAGCCCACAAAAACGCCGAATTCATTGAAATTCGTCGGCTTGCAGGCTGAATGCTGTTCCATATTTTTCGATTGAGATTTACTTCGAGCGGAACATCAAATAAAGAAAATACGGCGCGCCGATGACCGCAACGATGATCCCGGTAGGGATTTCGGCGGGCTGCAAAATCCACCGCGCCAGCGTATCCGACACGAGAACAAGCAGCGAGCCAGCCAGAGCCGTCGTCGGAATGAGAATCTGGTACCGGCTGCCCACCAGCTTTCGAGCCAGATGCGGCGCGACCAAGCCCACGAAGCCGATGCTGCCGCTGACGGCGACACAGGAACCGGCCAAGCCGACGGCGGCGGCCAGAAGCAGCACCTGCTGCCGGCTCACGAACACGCCCAACCCCGATGCCATCGACGGTCCGAGATGGAGAACGTTTAACGTCTGGGCTTTGTAGTAGACAAAGGGAAGCAGGATGATGATAAAAGGCAGCAGCGCAACAACGTAGTCCCAGTTTTTCGCCCAGATGCTGCCGGCGATCCAGGTGGAGACGAATTGATACTGCTCCGGATTGATGCGAAGCGACACGACCAGCGTCACCGCCGAAATACCCGCGTTGATCGCGACGCCGTTCAGAACGAGTCGGTTCGAGGACAGCCCTTTGTTTTTCCGGTAAGAGATGACGAAAACCAAGGCAGCCGCACCGCCGCCGCCAATCCACGCCAGGAATGGCAGCAAATAAGCCGGAGCATCAGCAGCCGTATGGTAAAAAGCGACATACAGCAAAATCATCAAGCCGGCGCCGGAGTTGATGCCGATTACGCCAGGATCGGCTAAAGGGTTTCGGGAGAGGGCCTGCAGCACTGCACCGGAAACCGCTAGTCCCGCTCCGACGAGCAGAGAGATCACGATACGCGGCAGACGAAAGTCGAACAGGATCAGCCTTTGCCGATCGGTCCCCCCGCCGAATAGCGTGCGTAGCAAATCCGCCGGCGTCAATTTGATGACTCCCGTGTTCATGCTGACGACGAAAGCCGCAAGAATACCCACGATAAACACGCTCACCACGATCAAGTTACGGGTGCGTCTGTGCCGTTCAGCCGGAGATAAAGGAGAAATCCTCGCCATTACAACTCGCCCCCTTCCCGGTTGGCAAGATAGAGGAAAAAAGGAACCCCGATGATGGCGATCATCGCCCCGATCGGCGTTTCAAAAGGCGGATGAACGGTACGCGCCGCCAAGTCGGCGAGCACGACGAGAACCGCCCCAAGTACGGCGGAAGTGGGAATAATCCAGCGGTAATCGACGCCCACAAGACGTCGCGTCAAATGGGGAACGAGCAAGCCAACAAAGGAAACCGCTCCCACCACCGATACAGCCGTTCCCGCCAAGATGACGACGATCAAGCCGCCCAAGAGTTTCACCAAGCCGGTGCGAAGTCCAAGCCCTCTCGCCACTTCTTCGCCCAAGCTTAAGAGCGAAATGGAGCGTGACAAAATGAACGCGCCGATCAGCGCCACGACGATCCAGGGAAACATGATTTTCAAATGCATCCACCGCATCCCGGCAGCGCCTCCCGCATACCAGAAGGCCAGATCCTGGCCGATATGGTAGTAAAGGGCGATGCCTTCGCTAAGTGCCGTTAGCAACGTGGAAAGCGTAACGCCCGCAAGAACAAGCCGCATCGGCGACAAGCCGCCTTTTACGCTGGCGCTGACCCCGTAGACAAAAGCCGTGCTGAGCGCCGCGCCGAGGAAAGAGTACAGAATGAGATATTTATAGTCCATTCCCGGAAAAAAGGCGAAGATGATGGCCAGGGCGAAACCCGCCCCGGAGTTCAATCCGAGCAAGCCGGAATCCGCCAGCGGATTGCGTGTCATCCCCTGCATGATCGCGCCGGCCACAGCGAGGCTGCTCCCGACCAACATGCAGCCCAACACCCGCGGCAGACGCAGCTCATGAATGATCTGATGCTCTTTCAAACTCGAATCATAGTGGAAGACGGCATCCCATACGGTCAAGAAATGAATATCCTTCGCCCCGAAGGTTACGGACAGCACGATGCCGAAGAGCAGCGCGATAAGTCCGCCTGCCATAACAAGAATGGCGATAGGGGGCCGTGCGTAGAGTCCCCCGCCCTCTTCCATTCGATCTCGCTCGGGTGTTAGTTGATCCGTTTTTTTCGTCACAACGATTTCTCCAGTTATGTAATAAAAAATAGAAATGATGCAAAAGCGAAAAGAGGGACGTGAAGTCCCCCTTTATCTTATCCCGCAGCTTATTTCGCAATGCTTTCCAGGACGTTGTCGACCATTTGCGAGCTTGCGATCGGTCCGTAATACAGCCAGCTGGATGAAGCCGGATATTCAAATACTTTGCCATTCTTGACAGCCGGAACGGATTTCCAAAGCGGGTCGTTCAGCGCTTCGGAGCCGGTTGCTTTATCGCTGTTGACCAAAATGATGTTGTCGGCGTCAAGATCGGCCAATTTTTCCAGGGAGATGGCGTTCCAGTTGCCCTTTCCGCTTGCCGAAATTTCTTTCACGACATTAGGAACCTTCATGCCGAGATCGTTGTAGAGGACGGCACCGCTGGACATTTTATCGCTGACGACATAGAATTGCTTCTGCACGAGCCAGATGGCGGCGACGGATTGATCAGGTGCTGCCGCTTGCAGCTTCGTTTTTGCATCGGCGACTTTTTGCTCGTAATCGTCCAGCACTTTCTGCGCTTCCCCGCTCTTGTTCAGTACTTCGCCGATTTTCAGCAGAGCCTTGCGCCAATCGTTGTTTACTTCATCTCCAAGCACGAAGGTCGGCGCGATCTTGGCATATTCGTCATACTTGCCACCGTCCACCGAGCTGTTGGAGCCGATGATCAGGAGATCGGGCGAAAAGCTGGCCACCGCCTCATAAGGCAGATCGTAGGCAATGGTCGGGATGCCTTTCAACGTATCCTGCAAATAATCTTGAATGCCGTTGGCGACGGACCATTGAGCAGCAGGCTTCACGCCAAGAGCTACCAAGTAATCTTCCAAATAAGAAGCGATAATATTTTTCGGATTGGCAGGAACGACTACCTCATGACCCATGCCGTCTGTCATTTTCTTCTCCGTTGCCGTCTCAGCCGCCGGTGTTGTCGTTGCTGCTGGGCTTACGGTTTCGGTTGCGGGGCTTGCGGACTCGCCGCTCTCTTTTTTATCTCCACATGCCGCCAGCCACAGCGCCATGACCATCAAGCTAACCAGTACCAGTATGGATCTTCTCTTTCCTTTACCCACGTAAAAAGCCTCCTATTAGAATGATCTGATCTAGTATGTAATGCTGATCTTTTTGACTTTCAAATGATAACAATTCTCATTCTCATTGTCAATGAGGGATTGATAGCCGTAAAAAGGGATGAAGCCGTCGTCCAGCTCCATCCCCTTGGTTTGGTTGCACCCCTGCCTATTCGCCTTCCGCATTAGCCAGCTCGTTCAACTGCTGCAAATCCCGAACTAACATCTCTTCCGTGTACTTGCCCTGCCCGAAGCCGATCATCGCTCGAAGCGGCATGTACTTCATCATGGCTAACATCATCTCAGGATTGTCACCGAGCACATCGCCGAGGCCGAATGCATCCATGTATTCCTTTACTTTTCCGGCTGTACGCGCGTTTTCCAGCAGGTCGCCAACCGTTGAATTGCGGTGAAAAACAATCGTTTTCCTGCGCGTGCCCTGAACCTCCAGCACCGTTCCCAGCTCGATGTCCCGGGAGGAGCGTCCCAGCAAAACTTCGTAGTTTCCGCTTTCTACAAACCAATCGTGCAGGTCGACGTCATAATAGGCGAAGGCACGTTTATCCAGCGTGAAGGTCACTGTCTTGGTCTCGCCAGGCTCCAAATGAATCTTCTGGAAGCCCTTCAGCTCTTTTTGCGGGCGAATGACGCTGCTGTTCATGGCGCGGACATACAGCTGGACGATCTCCTGACCGGCACGGGTTCCCATGTTCTGCACCTGTAAGCTGACCCGGGCCGTATCGCGGTCCGTCAAACTTGTTTTATCTGTGGCAAGATGGCTGTACGCGAACCAGGTATAGCTAAGTCCAAAACCGAAAGGAAACAGCGGTTCCCGCTCCGTGGCATCGTAATGGCGGTACCCGACGAAAAGACCCTCCCGATACTCCACCTTGTCCCCTTCCCCGGGGAAATTCAAATAAGCCGGTGTATCGCTGAGCTTCGCCGGGAACGTCTCCGCCAGCTTGCCGCTGGGATTTGCATCGCCAAAAAGCAGATCCGCCACCGCACCGCCGAACGCTTGCCCGCCCAAGTAGCCTTCCAGCACCGCCTGGGTTTTGTCGAGCCACGGCATTTCGACAGGCGCACCGTTGCTCAAAACCACGATCAGGCGGTTTTGCACGGCGGAGACGGCTTCAATCAATGCCTGCTGGCTTGCGGGAATCGCCAAATGGGTGCGGTCGTAGCCCTCCGACTCATATCGATCCGGCAATCCCGCGAACAGCACCACCACATCGGCTCTAGTCGCCAACTCGCAGGCTTCTCTAATCAATGCGTCGTTGGTTTCATCTCGGTCCAGCTCATAACCCGGCGCATATAGGAAATGGACACCCGCCGCCGTCTTGCTCATCTCCGCCAGCGCCTCATCGAGTTGCGTCGGGTTTACATGGGAGCTTCCGCCTCCCTGATAACGCGGTTTTTTCGCAAACTCGCCGAGGACGGCAACAGTCCCTTGTTTGGCAAGGGGCAAGATCGCGTTTTGGTTGCGCAGCAGCACCATGCTCTCCCGTGCCGCTTCCCGTGCCAGCCGATGATGAGCGGCAAGATCCGCCTTCGGACCCTTCTGGTTCTTCTCCTCTGCTTGAAGCGCGAACATGAGCATCCGCTCCACCGCCCGGTCCAGCACCTCTTCCGCCAGTTCGCCGCTTTTCACCGCCGCTACGATTTTAGCGTCACCGATCCCCGCGCTGGCCGGCATCTCCAACTCCAGCCCGGCGCGGAGCGCGTCTACCCGTTCGTTAACCGCTCCCCAGTCGGACACGACAAAGCCCTCAAAGCCCCACTCGTCACGAAGCACCTTGTTCAGCAGCCAGTCATTTTCCGATGCATAGGTTCCGTTGATCCGGTTGTACGAACTCATGACACTCCATGGCTGCCCCTGCTTTACGGCCCCCTCGAAACTGGCCAGATAGATTTCCCGCAAGGTACGCTCATCGACGATGGCATCGACGCTCATCCGCCTATGCTCCTGGTTATTGGCGGCAAAGTGCTTGAGCGAGGTGCCGACCCCTTTGCTCTGAACGCCTTTAATGTGATGAGCGGCCATCTCCGAAGACAGATACGGATCTTCAGAAAAATACTCAAAATTTCGCCCACACAAAGGCGAACGCTTGATGTTCGCGCCGGGTCCGAGCAAAACGGCGACATTCTCCGCTTGGCATTCCTCGCCGAGGGCTTCGCCTACTCTCCATATCAGGTCCCGGTTCCAAGATGACGCCAAGCCCGCCGCCGAAGGAAAACAAGTGGCCGGTACGCTGTCGTGCAGCCCCAAATGGTCGGCGCCTTCTCTCTGCTTCCGCAGCCCATGTGGACCGTCGGTCATCATAACGGAAGGCACCCCAAGCCGGTCGATCCCTTTGGTACTCCAAAAATCCGCTCCCGAACACAGACCCGCCTTTTCCTCCAACGTCATTTGCGAAAGGATTTCCTTGATTTTCTCCCGCATAAAGGGCACCTCACCTTTATCAAGTATTAGAATCACAAGCCATGCATCGAGTAGCATTTTTCGTATGTACCTTTAAGAAGAAAGCTTCGGCAGGCCGCCCCGCTCTCTTCGTAGATCTCCGTTTCCACATGCAGCTCCGCGCTCCGGTCTACATGATATTCGGGACTCTTATTCGTGATGGCCAAGATATCCGGCCCTGTCCATTTTAACGTAAATAAATATTTATGCTCGCTTGCATAGATCGTCTTTTTCCCACCTGTCTTCATCTCTTCGATCTGGACATAGTAGGTAACCCCGCCGGCCGCGCCGCCGTACGGTTTATAAAAGGCGGTGGCCGAGTACTTCCCGTCCGGTGAAATGATCGGACCCGTCACGACATTCGCGGGATTAATCGGTTCAAATGTGTAAAAGTACCGGTGATAACCGACCAGCCCTAAAACTCCGACGCCCAAGAGTGCAAATGCCGATAGAAAAATAGCTCTTGCTTTCAAGAGAATCCCACCATTCGATAACGTGGATAAACGCGGGCAGCTTGATCACGATTCGCACTTACGGTTACTTGGAAAATATGTTCCGTTTCCTTCGTCTCAAGCTCTCTGATGCTTCTATTATAGCGGATTGAAAGAATGAAAGCTTTCCCGTCACCGGATTCACGGCAAAAAGCCCCCGTTTCTTCCCGAATGCGGGGGGCGACTGGATACGTATAGGCGAGCCTTCTAAATGGTTTCCGGGAAAACCCTTTCTTTGCCTGAATATTTCATGCGGTACAAGAAGAACCCGCAAGTTAACGCAACGGAAAAGACCAAATAGATGCAAAGGTATCCCGCCTGATGCCACATAGCTGTGAAATCGCCGCTAGAGATCACGTCGCGGAAGCCTATTATGCTATAGGTCATGGGCAGCCAGGGATGAATCGCTTTTGCCCAACCCGGCAGCAGTTCGAGTGGGAACGTCCCGGCGCTGGAAGCCAACTGCAGGATCATCAAAATCAACACAACGAAGCGTCCCGGCAAATCCAGCCAGGTTACCAGCATTTGAATCAACATCATAAACGTAAGTCCCGTCAGAACGGTGAACAGGTAGAACCGGGGCACGGACACCACTTCAAAGCCCAGGAACAAAAGCAGTACGGTGCAGATGACAAGGGATTGAATCACGCTCATCACGCCGAAGACGAGCAGCTTGCCGACCATCAAGCTGAGTGTGTTCGCTCCCGCTTGGGTAGTGCTGCGGGCGGCGTATACCGTCGTGAAGACCAAAGCCCCCGCAAACAAAGCCATCGAGATAAAATAAGGCGCAATCCCGACTCCATAATACTTCACCTTCCGGTCGTCGTTTTCGCTGATTTTCACGGGATTGGCCAGCATCTGAATGATGCTGTCATCCGCTTTGACGGCCGCCGTTTTCGACGCCGCATCGTTCAATTTATCCGCTAGTTGTCCGGAACCGTTAGCCAACTGGCCCGCCCCGGTGACCAGCTCAGCGGCTCCAGAATCCAACTGTTTCGCCCCTGTAGCGGCGTCGTTCAAGCCGGTGGCGAACTGTCCGACGCCGCTTGCCAACTGCCCCGCCCCCGTGTTGATTTGAGCCGCCCCCGTCTCCAGTTTGCGGCTGCCCGTTACAAGCGCAGGGAATTTTGAGTTGTAGGTTTTCAACCCGTCCAGCAGCTGCGTTTGTCCTTTCTGCAAGTCCGTCGCTCCCGCAAGCAGCTTCTGCTGCCCGGCGCTGAGCTGCTCCGCGCCTGTCGCCAAAGTGCCCAACCCTTTGGTCACGTTTTGGCTGCCTGCCAGAAGCTTAGCTTGTCCCGTCTGCAAATCCTTAGCGCCCTGCGCCACCGATTTGCTCGCGGCAAGCAGCTTCTGCACCGTCGCATCCTTGGCCAGATCCGGCTGCGCAGCCGCCAACTGCTCCAAGCCCGCCGCCACTTGATCCGCGCCGGCGGCTAATTGTTTGCTTGCCGCTGCCGAGGAAGATAGGCCGGACGTCAACTGATCGCTTCCGGTCGCAGCCGATTTGGCGCCTGCCGCCAGCTTGTCCGCTCCCGCTTTTGACGTCTGCATTCCCGTTTGCAGCGACGCCGTTCCCGCTGTCGCTTGACTCGCGCCATCCTGCAGCTTCACCGCCGCGCTTTGCAAGTCCGCGGCTCCTTTGGCTAGATCGGCCGCGCCCTTGCTTAGCTCAGAGGAGCCTGCCTGCACCTTGTCCGCTCCGGTGTACAAGGCCCCCACGCTTGCGCTTAATTTCTGCGTTCCGGCCGCCAACCCCTCCGTGCCGGTTTTCAATTTAATAATCCCGGCATTCAACGACTCAGTGCCCGCATGCAGATCCGCCGATCCCTTCGCCGCATCGCCAAACCCTGCAGCCACCGTCTCAAAGCGGGCCAAAATGCTGCGGGAATACGATTCGGTCAAGCTTTCGGACAGCTTCGTCCGCAGCTCCTTCGTAGCGTTTTCGCTGATTTGTCCGGCAATCAAGTTATAATAGCTGTTTGATTCGAAAATAAGCTCCGCCTGCTGCGGTGTATTTCCTGTTAACGAAGCCGCATGCTGAGAAAAATCCGGCGGTATCGTAATGGTCGAATAATAATGGTTGCTCCTCATCCCTTGCGCCGCCTCATCTGCGCTGACGAAATCCCAGGCAAAAGTATCGTTCTTCCTTAGCTCCGCCAAAAACTCATCCCCCACATTGCGGCTTACCCCTGCGATATCCGCTCCCTCATCCAAATTGACCACTGCAATAGGAAGATTTTGTAAATTGCCGTATGGATTCCAGTTTCCGCGAATAAGAAACCCGCTGTACAGAAGAGGAATGCACGCAACCGCGACAAAGGTAACGATGAGTATCGGCTTTTTTACAAATTGACGGATTTCACCTGTAAACACTTGAAAAAGCTTCATGCGATTCTCCTCTGGGTCGTCTCTCGCCCGAATGATAAGAATGGGAATGCCGAAAAGCTTTGCTAAGTGTTTCCAGACGACCAGGGTTTTATGTATGAAGGTCATATGACTCAAATCAAGTCCATTAGTTGATTATCCAAACATTCTCTATTTATTGGCATATCTTAAACTACCAGAAGGAGGGATTGATCAATTGATAGTACGCATTCTCGATAAAGCTGCCGTCCAGCCGCGCAGCAGATTCAACCTGGCGAATTCGGTTACGATCCGGCGTTCACCAGCAAGAACGGTCCTGGCAACCGTCGTGATACGAATTCCTGTAGTGAATTCTCGACCGAACCGGGTTGATTTGGTGGCAACCGTGGGTGTGCGGGGGGTTACGGGTATTGCCCAAATCCTCTTCAGAGTCTTCCGTGACGGAGTGCAGATTTTCAACACGCTGCAAGGCATCGAATCCACCGGTTCCGAACAAAACTATGCCGTTACATTCCAGGCGGAAGACCGAAATGTACGACCGGGCGCCCATATTTACACCGTCACAGCCGAAAACCGAATGGCTGGTACGAGAGCCGACATTGTCGGACCGATATCCTTCAGTGCCTTAGCCGTTAGAACGAGAAGTTAAAGCGCAAAAAAGAAGAAGATTACCACGATCCTCGCCTGGCAGGCAGAGCAATGGGTAATCTTCTTCCTCTATTTTAACAGGAAGCCATATTCCGTTTATTACTTCGCGCTAGCTCTTGCCTTCTTCCATTTGGCATTCAACTTGTCCAGCTCGCCTTTTAAATCTTTGGCAACGGCGACCGTTTGAATGTATTTTCCTCCGTAGAAATCGATTTGCGCAAGGTTGCCGACTTCATTCCATTTGCTGGAGGTTGGAACACTTTCGATCATATTAGCTCCGGCAGCCATAAATTCGGAAATTTGCGGCAGGTCGGACTTTTTCGATTTTTGCGGAGGAATAAAACCGGAAGATTCCACATACCCGGCGTCTTCTACCAAGAACTTGATCCATGCCTTAGCTGTGTCTTTGTTTTTGCTGTTCTTGCTGATCGCATAGAACCAGTCAGGATTGAGGGGAGCATTCAGTTTCCCGCTGTTGTCATAAGGGAATGGCGAGAAACCGATATCTTCCGATTTGCCGCCAGCTCCGATCAACTGGTTGATAACCCAGTTTCCGAGGAAGTACATACCGGCTTTACCGGTTGCCACATCCGGCTTAGAGGCTTCCCAAACGTTGGTGTTAAGGTCCTTCTCTACGTATCCTTTTTGAATCAAAGTTCTTACGATGGAGAACCCTTTACCGAATTCATTGTCAACTTTGAATGGCTCATCCGTTTCCAGCATCGTATCCAAGTATTTGGCATTGCCGCTCATAAACGGAACGAGGACTTCACCCCATTGCTTCATCGGCCATTGAGCGCCCATGTTGATATACATCGGCGTAATGCCAACTGCTTTCAATTTCTCGCAGTCCGCATATAATTCGTCAAGAGTTTTCGGAGGAGCGGCAATGCCTGCTTTCGCAAATGCGGTTTTGTTATAGACGAGACCTTCCGTGTTAACACCAGCGACAATTCCGTAAACTTTGCCTTCGTTGGCTTTGAAATCATGGAAGTAGATATCACCCAGACTGTCAGCAAGGTCGTTGACAGGCTCGAAGAAATTCCCCATATCTGCATTGGCGATGTTGCCCGGAATCAGCACGACGTCGCCGACTTCACCAGCATTTAAACGAACACGGATGTCGGACTCGTAGTTGGTGATGCCTTCGAATTCCACGTCTGTTACGTTCGGATACTTTTGTATGAACGCTTTTTTGTACTTTTCAAACGTTCCGTCGTTTACAAGGTCAGTACGGTTTGTAATGAACGTAATTTTGCCTTTAACGTTAGCATTTGCATCTGCGGATGGTGCAGTGGAAGCCGATGGCGCAGCGGAAGCCGATGTTCCGGATTTTGTCTCGCTTGGCGAGCTGCTCGCTTCTTTGTCACTGTTCGAACTTCCGCAAGCGGTCAATGCTGTACCACACAAAACAACTGCCATGGACATGCTCAGAAACTTCGCTTTGTTCATTTCTGATCCCCCAATTTTCATGTTAAGCGGTTACTTGTTACCGCTTACATGTCGATTATATATTGCCATTATTCCGGAAGTCATTGTCCTTGTTTTTGTTTTATTGCATTTTTTTATGCTAACTTTTTTGATAACTTTTTCCGTGACCAGCCGGCCTCACAGTCGGCTGTCTATCGTTCTCCTATTTCACAGCGCCGTTGGCGACACCTGCGTAAATATATTTTTGCAGAAACAGGAACAGGATAATGATCGGAATGAAAATGAACACGATCATCGCGGATATCAAGTTCCAACTAGCCGCATTCGGCCCCACGAACTGGAAGATGGCTGTCGAAACGACCTGCAGTTTTTGCTTGGGCATATACAGAAATGGAATGTAGAAATCATTATAGACGTATATGATCCGCATAATAGCGACTGTAACCGTTGCAGGCATGAGCAAAGGAAATATGATATTCCAGTAAATCCGGAACAGTGAAGTCCCTTCAAGCATCGCGCTTTCATCCAGGGCATAGGGAATATTCTTAATGAATTGCAGATAGATCATAATGGATACCACGTCGGCGCCTAGATAGAGTACTACTGGAGCGTTAATGGTATTGTACAAGTGGAGCATCTTCATCACACGGAATGTGGCGACTTGCGTCGTGACGAGAGGGATGACAGCAGCCAGCATAAAAGCGCCCAAGATAAATTTCTTCAGTTTGAAATCAAATCGGCCTAATGCGTAAGCGACCATTGTGCCGAGAATAATGTTTCCGATAACCGATAGAACAATAATATAGAGGGTGTTTGGATATGCCGTCGTGAGAAGCTTCGTCTTTGAAAATAAGTAATGAAAATTGTCCATGTTAAATATGTTGGACGGAAAGGCAAATCTGCTCGCCAGGTACTCCTCTTTGCTTTTCAAGGAAGCAATGAGTACCGTATAAGGTGGGAAGAGTACAACGAAAGCAGCTATCAACAATGAAACATACTTTAGAAAAGTTACTACTCTGGATTCTTCTCTCACTGGTCATCGTCTCCTCTCAAAATGATTTTTTGCAGTCCAATGAAGAGCAGAACGATAAGCAACATGACGACGGCCAGAGCGGAACCCAAACCAATTTGATTGAAACTAAAGGCAACAGCTATCGTCTTCGTGATAAACGTTTCCGTTCCATTCGCGCCGCCCGTCATGATAAACGGAATTTCAAACGCTGACAACGCTCCGGATATCGTAAGTAATAAGAGGAGTTCCACAACCTTGCGAATACTCGGCAGGGTAATACTCCAGAATTGTTGACTGGCGGATGCACCATCGATCCTGGCAGCCTCATAGACATCCTGCGGAATGGATTGAAGTGCGCCCATGAAGATAACCAAACTGAGCCCCATATACTTCCAAAGAGAAATAAACGCCAGTGCATAGTTAACCGTTGGCCGGTCCCCCAACCAATTCTGTTGCAAGAAATCGAGGCCGATGGCATGCAGAAATGCATTTAACGTACCGTACTGATTATTAAACAAAGCCTGGAACATGAACACGATCGCTACACTATGCATGATGTAGGGCAAAAACAGAATAACGCGGAATCCGTTCCTTCCTCTAATCTTCCCGTTCAGGACAACCGCGAAATACAGGGCTAGACCAGTTTGGACCACACCTCCAATAAAGTAATACAGATTGTTCTTAAGTACAGCGAAATAATCCGGATTGGTAAAAATTTCTTTGTAATTCTGGAATCCAATAAACTCCTTATTCGTAAGTCCGTCCCACCTCAACATACTGTAATAAAACAGGTTAGCAGCCGGATAATACGTAAAGGTGAACAATAGAACCAACGGAATGAACAAAAAGGAAACCAGAATCAACGTTTTCTGGCTCTTATAACTCATGTTAAACACGTTCGGTTTTCCCCCCCATTAGCGCATTCTGTTTTTTGACATCGCTTTCATTGTTAATTATAAAAAGAGGAACCCTATAATAAAATGGATTCCGTATCGATTTATTGTCTTATTTTATGCTAAATAAACGCAAACAATCGAGCCGTCATTCGCACTCGAAGAGGACGAAATGGCACTAACTATCCCTATATTCCTTAGGAGTCATGCCAACGTACTTTTTAAAGGTCTTGTTGAAATAAGCAGAATCCGGATAGCCGACCATGTCTCCGATTTCGTAGGTCTTCAGATCGATCCGTCCCTTGAGCAAATCTTTCGCTTTGTGGATCCGGACTCCCGTAATGTAGTCGGTTAGCGTCATACCCGTCTCGGACTTGAATAGTTTGCTTAGATAACTGGCCGTCAAGAACACACGATCCGCTACCGAAGGCAACTCGATAACCTTACCGTATTCCTCTTCAACCATCTTTTTCACTTCTTCGATGACGCGGTTTCCACTTTTCCCGTTATCGGCTAAGGTAATGGTGCTTTCACTGCTTTCTTCCTTCCGTTCATTGGAGTTGAGCAGCTTGTTCAATGCAACATAAAGCTCTTCCGTGTCGACGGGCTTAAGGAGATACTCAAAGACTCCCATGTGGATCGCCCGACGTGCATAAGAAAAATCACCGTATCCGCTTAGGATAATGATCTTCATCGTCGGAATAACCGATCTGATCTCTTCGATCAAATCAAGGCCACTTTTGCCCGGCATGCGAATATCCGTAATCAATACGTCCGCTTCAATCTCGGTGAGAGCATCCATTACTTCCTTTGCATCCGCACACTGCCCAACGATTTCAAATTGCGGGCCGGCTTTCCTGATGATTTTGGCAAGCCCCTGTCTGATTTTAACTTCATCGTCCGCTATCAAGATTCGAAGCATTCGAGTCTCCCCCATCTATATGAATCGGCATTTTGATCTTCACTTCGGTCCCCAAACCGGCCTCACTGTCGATTTCGAGACCATATTGAACGCCATAGTGCATTTTCAATCGTTCGTTGACGTTCCCCAGACCAATCCCCCTCTTATCTGTCCCCGGCTGCTCGAGCCGTTTTCGTAGTTGCTTAAGTTCGGACAGTTCCATCCCTTTCCCGTTGTCCTGGATTCTGATTTTCAATTCTTGCTCCGAGACTTCGACGCTAACTTTTATCAACAAAAAGGACCTCGACGATTCCATGCCGTGAAAGATTGCGTTCTCCACGATGGGCTGCAAAATAAGCTTCAATACACGTACAGACTCCATATCCTCAGGAATATCGTACTCGATCCGCAGCTTTCCCGGATATCTGTATTGTTGCAGCAAAATATAATGTTTCAAATGTTCGAGCTCCTGTTCGAACTTAACCAGGTCGCTACCCTTGGATATGCTGTAACGGAGCATTTTCCCCAGCAGCCGGGTCATGTCCGCTACTTCTTCATCATCGTTGATTTCTGCCGTCATTCGGATGGTTTCCAGCGTATTATACAGGAAATGGGGGTTGATTTGGCTCTGCAGCGCGTTGATTTCCGCTTGTTTTTTCCTTTCCCCAATTTCAAAGTTTTCCTGGATCAACATCCTGATTCGCTCGATCATCCGGTTAAATTGCCGGCCCAAACGGCCAACTTCATCGCGGTAAGTCACTGGAAATTCAACGTCGAGATCGCCCATTTGCACGTTCTTCATGAGCCTGATTAACGTCCGGAGAGAACGTGTAATCGCGAAAGCCACGATGACGGACAGGCACATAGCCAATCCGGTGAGGAACAATGATGCCACTAGGTTTTGCACACGGCTTGTCTGCACATCCCTCGTAAGCTCGGTCAAAGGAACAGTCACGACCACTGTCCAATTCGTGATCGTTGAACGATTGTAGACGATCATAGACTTTTCACCGTAATAATCGGCTATGTAATCCCCTTGATCCCCGACCATTTTGGATAACCAAGAATCGTTCGGCAATTGTTTCGTTAGATATTCTTTATTGCTGTCGTATATGACATACCTGCTCTGATCGATAATCATAGCCCTGCCGCCTCCGGAAGCCTTCAATACATCACCCGCAACCTTCTCCAGATAGGAGATGTTTGAATCCACAACGATCATACCAATGGACTGATAAGAATCGTTAAACAATTCTCGGATCACAGAGAACACGTAATTGCGGATGTTGGCATTTGTCTCAATCTCCATGGTTCTGAGGAGCAGAGGACTTCCTTCCTGGTCTTGCAGTGCCTGTTTCCATTCCGGATATTGGAGAACAATGTCTCTCCGAAAACCGTTTTTATAGCTGTAGTAGGGGTTCCCATGCCGGTCGAATAAATAGATGGACTGCGTTTCTTGCTTGATATTATTCAGAAAACTGATACTGCTTTCGATTGCCTGCGTAACGAACAGGGAAGCCGAACCATCGCTGGTGTTTGTTCCCTTGTCCTGCTCCTTTTCCAACTTGTCATACAATTCATTGGACAACTCCAGATTATCTTTGATCGCATCCACATAGGCGGGATTGCGCGAAATCCTCTTCATGTCTTCGGTGTACATGTCGAATTTCGCAGACATATCTTGAACAACCTGCGTCAAGTAGGAGAGCGATTTGGCCCGGATGGATTTCTCGTATATCGAGTTGGAAAGGTAACCGAATAATGGGATCGGAATCATGATCAGAATGACGAAGATCAGAATCAGCTTCCACTCCATGGGTAAAGCATGGGCGAAATCGGACCGGTTTTTTGTTAATCTCATCGCCATGCCTCCTGTTACAAATAACTAAAGTTTCCTATACTTGTTATGATAATTCTATGATAATTTTATCATAACTGAACACTAAAAAAAGAGGGTGTCTCAGTCATTGTTAATGACCTCGAGAGACACACCTCTTTTTGTGTAGTGAAACAAATGAAACTACTCTACATTTTCTTTGGGACACTCATTTTTCTTTTTTCATTTTACCAATCGAACCCCTGTAAATGATCGAGGCAGACAGGTAAATGGATTCTCTGGGAAACCCCGTATATTTCATCTTTTCTAAAAGCATGTGAACCGCCCGTTTACCCAGGATTTCTTTCTCTACGTTAACGGTCGTAATTCCGGGAATCCTGGTGTAAGAGTCTTCGATATTATCGAATCCGGTAATCGAAATGTCGTCAGGCACTTGTATGTTCATCTGATCCATAACGTTCATCGCGCAGACGGCTATCGCGTCATTGGCGCAAACCAACGCCGTGGGCAAGTTTCCAGCAGCCCGATCCGCTTCAAGGATCTTCCCTATTTCCACTTCGTGTTCTATTCGGGTATCCCCCCGCAATTTACAAAGAGGATCGTTTCCAACGATCTGCAATCCGCCCTCTTCCATGGCATCCCGAAACCCGTCCCAGCGATTCATGAAGCTAATCGAATAACCGGTATTGCCAACGAAACGGATATCTCTGTGACCAAGTGAAATCAAATGGTTGGTTAGTTGGTAAACACATTCGCGATTGTTGACGAACAGTTGGGACGAAACAACCAGCGAATCATCATGGTCGATCAATACGATCGGGACATTCAGACGGCTCACTTCCTGCAAGACACCAGTATCAATCTCCCCGACGCCAATGAAACCGTGAATATTCGCCTTGTCTACCATAGAAAGGAAACTTTCTACGGTTTGATCGGTTATGACGATACCTGAGGCGTCCAAGGTTCTTAGTTCTTGCGTAATCCCCTCAACGATCCTTCCCCAATAAAGCGAGTCCAAAAACTGGCCACGAACATTGGGCAGCAAAACGACAATCGTTTGCTTGTCCATTATGTTCCCGTCCTGCCGCGTCTTGCCTCCAGATCTTGGAGTGAACTGGTACCCCAATTTGACCGCCGTTTGGCGAACATGTTCCTTGGTTCCTGCATTTACACCAGGCTTGCCAGACAGGGATTTGGACACGACGTATTTCGAGACGCCTGCCGCATCCGCTACATGCTGCATGGTTATCTTATTGCTCATATGATATTCACCATCTTTTTCCTAAAACGGATTCAGTTCGTTTGTTATTGCAATTATATACTAAAGTTTGGAGTTCGAATACTTCGGCAAGACATTCGAAATGAACTTGAAGGCAATCATCCCATAATAACCGATGAAGTTCCTGAGGGGGCACCTTGCATGCTCGCCATCCTCTTCCACCCCTCATGTTGCTCAAGTACCCTCTTCCACAATTCATTGCGTTCTTCACGCGAATAGTTGATAAGCGGTTCATGAAAAATTTCCGCCAATACATCAAGCCAAAGGGATTTGCTGGCGATTTCCGTCTTTTCAATGCCTTCCCTGTTTGTTTTCTTCCATACGCAATTCTTTAGCTCATTGAATCCCCCGGCATAGATTTGCTGAGCGACGAACAAGTTCTTCCATGGCGATTCGGCAGATCGGCTCAGTTTTTCATGTGCAGGCATGAATATGCCCAAATCCGTCACGACATCAAGCGACAATTCCACTCCGATACTGGAATACGCTGGATCGTGCTCGAAGCGCCAGCCGTTTGGGACTACCGACGATTCCTTCACGGAATAGGAAAACGGGCCTTGTTCATAGTCCCCCGCCTTCAGCAAAATCGGCCCATAGGGCATAACCCCCATCCCAACATCGGCAATCCATTTGTCTCCCGTTTCATCATTCGGTACGTGGACGATCAATCCCAGGTGATTAACATCGAAATTTTCGTCAATGGACTGCACGCCCGCTGCATGCCAGGATACTTGATAACCCAAAGAACGCAGAAGGGTACTAAAAGCGCCGTTCAAATGAAAGCAGTATCCGCTTCGATGGTTCAAGATGAGCCCTACCGATTCCCTTATATCAATGGACGCCGGTTTTCCTCCGAAAATATTGACGGTTTGCCAGGAAATCTTTTGCACATGCGCTCTTTGAAGTTCTACCAAGTAAGGCAGCGTAGGCGGTTGGATATCCGATATACCGATTCTTTTCAGATACGTTTTTACTTCCTCCCGCGTCAATCGCATCTTCCTCACCTCTCCAACTGTGTTTTTCGCCTAAAGGATCGGCGACAAAAGCCGCGCCACCGCCTCGATCATTTTGATCAAAAGCGGACGGGCCGCATACTTTTCGGAGGTCAATTCCGTACAGACCTCGCTATCCTGAATGAACAAATCCTGAAGCTGCTTCGCCACCTTTTCATCATAAAGGAGAGCATTCACCTCAAAGTTCAAACGAAAGCTGCGGGTATCCACATTCGTCGTGCCGGCGGACGCCACCTCTTCATCGACGATAATCGTCTTCGCGTGCAAAAATCCGTTCTCGTAAAGCAGAATTTTGGCCCCATAGGGCAGCAATTGCCCAACAGATGACAGAGTCGCCCAGCGGACAAACAGATGGTCCGACTTGTTGGGGATCATGATCCGCAAATCCACGCCGGATAAAAGCGCGATTTTACAGGCATCCATAAAGCTGGAATCGGGAACGAAGTACGGCGTTTGGATATAGATGCTTTTTTTGGCGGTCGTCATTAATTTCAAATACATGTTTTTCAAATGTTCGGTCCGCGAGTTGGGGCCGCTTGCGATAATTTGCACGGCGCAGGCACCCGTATGCTTTTCCGGTCGGAACATGAACTGTTCCAAGTTCTCTTTATGATGCTTCGTCGCCTTATTCCAATCCAGGATAAACCGGCCCTGAATATGGTCGACCGCTCCTCCGATGATCCTTAAGTGCGTATCGCGCCAATAGCCCAGCCTTTTACTTAGACCCAAGTACTCATTTCCCACATTGAACCCGCCGATATAAGCAATCTCCCCGTCAATGATGCACAGCTTCCGGTGATTCCGGTTATTGATGCGAAAGTTCACCAACCGTATGGGAGATGGGAAAAAGGCTTCCACCTCTCCGCCCTTCGCAATCAGTTCCTTAAAAAACGAACGGGTGATTTGCCTCGATCCGATTTCATCGTAAAGGAGCCGAACTTTTACGCCTTCCTGTGCTTTCTTGGTAAGCGCGTCCCGCAATCTTTTTCCCAGGGAGTCCCTTTTAATAATGAAATATTGAATGTTTATTTCTTTTTTGGCATGTTGAATATCGGTAAATAATGAATCGAATTTCTCATTGCCGTCGTGGAAAATCATCACTTCATTATCCATCGTAACAAGGGCGTTGGACGATTTCAGGTTCATTTTCACCAGATCGGAATGCTTGTTTAAAAGAGGACCCATCTGATGAATCGCCAATGCCTGATCTTCCGCCGCATGCTTTAGATAAGCGCGTTCGTTTGCAGATAGCTTGAAGAAATTTTTTTGCTTTAAAGATCGCCCCAGGAAGATGTAAATAAAGAAGCCCAGAACCGGTATAAAAATGAGAACCATCAACCACGCCCAGGTTGCCCCGATTTCCTTGCGTTCGAAAAAGACGACGATGCCGGCAAATAAAATATTGATGATCGTCATGATCGAAATAATGCTGATGTCCATGATTGCCTGTCCCCTCGCTCGCGGCCCTAATGATAAAAGAAAAAGCGGATGCCTGTTCTGAAGGCACCCGCGCTTATTTTACCACAATTCCCCTCCAAAAACTTCAAGGCTGAGCTTGATCGTCCGGCTCTTCGTCCTCTTTTAAAATCCCCATGAATTCTTCGCCGGTAATGGTTTCCTTCTCCATCAAGTATTTGGTGATTTCGTGGAGTTTATCCTTATTCTCCTCCAAAAGGCGAACCGCCTTCTCGTGACAGGCTTTGATGATCTTGAGTACTTCATCGTCGATCTTGGATGCCGTATCCGCCGAAACCAGCAATGACGTGTCCCCTCCCAAGTAAGGGTTATTGACCGTTTCCAAAGCCATCATATCGAAGGCTTCGCTCATGCCGAAACGGGTGACCATCGCTCTGGCGATCTTCGTCGCTTGCTCGATGTCATTGGATGCGCCTGAAGTAACCCGGTTGAAAATGATTTCTTCCGCGGCGCGCCCTCCCATAAAGGTCGTGATTTTGTCGAGGGCTTGCTCTTTGGACATCAAAACCGTCTCCTGCTCATCCACCTGCATCGTGTAACCTAGCGCGCCGGAGGTTCGCGGAATGATCGTGATCTTATGAACGGGAGCGGAATGGCTTTGCTTCGCCGCAACCAAAGCATGCCCCACCTCGTGATACGCGATGGTCAGCTTGTCTTTCATGGAAATAAGCGCGTTTTTCCGTTGGTATCCAGCGATGACGACTTCCACGCACTCCTCCAAATCGTTCTGCGTCACCTTGATGCGGCCAAACTTAACAGCCCGCAACGCGGCTTCGTTGACGATGTTAGCCAGATCGGCTCCCGACGCCCCCGCTGTTGCTCTGGCGATGACGTGAAAATCGATGTTTTCCGCAAGCTTTATCTTCTTGGCATGAACTTTCAGGATCGCTTCCCGCCCTGCTAAATCAGGCAGTTCAACGGGCACCCGGCGGTCGAACCTGCCTGGACGGAGAAGCGCTTTGTCCAACGTTTCTGGGCGGTTGCTCGCCGCCAAAATGACGACGCCCTTGTCCGCATCGAAGCCGTCCATCTCTGTCAACAGCTGGTTCAAGGTTTGCTCCCGCTCATCGTTTCCGCCGGCGATGCCAGCATTGCGGCTTTTGCCGATGGCGTCAATTTCATCGATAAACACGATGCACGGCGCTTTTTCCTGAGCTTGCTTGAACAAGTCCCGCACCCGCGCCGCACCCATGCCGACGAACATTTCCACGAACTCCGAGCCGGATATGGAGAAGAACGGAACCTTGGATTCCCCAGCTACCGCCTTGGCCAGCAGCGTTTTCCCCGTACCCGGAGGGCCTACCAAGAGCGCACCCTTGGGAATGCTAGCGCCGATTTCCGTGTATTTCTTCGGGTTGTGCAAGAAATCGACGATTTCCTGCAGCGCTTCCTTCGCCTCATCCTGCCCGGCGACATTGGTGAAGGTAACACCGGTTTCCGACTCTACATACACTTTGGCGTTGCTCTTGCCCAGGGACATCATATTGCCTCCGCCCGGGAGCCGTCCCGCCATTTTCTTCATCAACCACTGCCCGACGACCAGGAAGATGACGAACGGAAGAATCCAGGTCAGAACAAAGTTCAAAAGCGGCGACATTTGCTTGGGGATAACTCGAGAAAAGCTGACCTTCGCATCATACAGCCGGTCCACCAGCTTGGGATCTTCCACGACTCCCGTTTTATAAACCTTCGTGCCGGAAGAGCTATCCGTTGGCGTAAAGCCAATCTCGTTATCCCGGATTTCTACTTCCTTAACCTGGCCGTCCTGCACCATACGCAAGAACGTCCCGTAATCCACTTCCTTCACAGAACGGTTATTGATGTAAGGAAGCAAAAAGGAATTAATCAACAAAATCAACACGATGGTGATTCCGTAGTAATAAAGAAGGGACTTTTTCGGTGGCTTAAAATCTTTCATATTGTTCATGTGATTCACTCGCTTCGTTTATTATTAGACCCATAAAGGAATTACGCCTGATCTCGGACGTATGACTAAGATTCCCCCCTTGCCGGATGCAATACGCCGGGTATCATTATATGTACGGATTTGATGGCATTTGGGTTCAACTTGAGAATGAGATGATAAAAAAATACCGCACCTTCGCAGATGCGGTATTGCGATATGCGGTATTCCGAGATAAGTGGGGATTATGCCTATGCCTGCCTCATCGAGAATCGGGCCTGCACCTTATTCCCGTTCCGAGTAGAACCGTAATCGACCATTCCCATGATTCCCCTGGCATGACCATCTGCGCCGTGCCGTTGTATCTGGCACGATCCAGTCGATCGAAATAGCCAATCGAAGGTTCCAGGGCTATGGCGTTGCGATCGTTGCCCAGCCCTTCATCGATCCAGATTCCCAGATAAGGCACAAGCGCAGGATCGGTCTTCATCCAGAGCCAATCTCCGCTATTTTGTCCGACTAAACCGCACCAGCCCTCTTGGTGGATGCCCGGCACGTAAATCTTGCGCCCGTCCCCCGTCTGCCCTTCCGTCACCCGTGATACCTCTGCCCACGGATAGGAGCAACCGACCGTTTGGGTGAGTCCGCCAAAGACGCAAATCACTTCCTGAACAGAAGGCGGAAGCACGATATCCGTCGGCTCCGGTACGGCAAATTGCGGATGTGGCACCCATAAAAAAGGCAAAGGCTCGCTGCCGCAATTTTCCGCACGGTAGTCCATTCGCAGCGCATCGTGAGCAGTAAAGCTTAACGTCCGTGATAGCCGGTAAGGTAGCGCAACTCCCTCCACGGTACAGGTAACCGCGTCTTCTCCGCATGAAACGGAAGCTTCCCAAGGAAGCGGCCACACTTCTCCATGATCAGGCAGCAGAACCTGCCTCCGCTCATCGGCATAGCAGGGATCGACGGTCGGAAAACATTCATCCCATCCGCTCATATCCGCTTGTCCGAAGGGAGATCCATAGGCAGGCAGATTCAGCTTACGCGTCCCGGCATCCAAAAGCCACTCTCTTCCCGTAGGTTTGTATTGCATGGAGACGATTTTCGCTCCAATTCCGGGAATCATTTCAATGCGAAGGATTTCGTTCTCCATGACGATCGATGGCCAGCTTCGGTAAGTGGAGTTCGTAATCCGAACTGCTTTATCGTCCATCTTGCGCCATCAGCCTTTCCGCAAAACAAGCTCATACACCGGCACGGCCCGGACCCTTGCAAGCTCCGCGATTGACTCCGCCGCTGTCTCGCTCCAACCGGCCATGGTCGTTTGGCTGCTGACCGCGCTGCCTTTGCGGATCGGCGATATATAGAGGTACATCCCCTTTTGAATAAGCCGCTCCCGGAATGTCTTCAGCCCGATCTCCCACGTCTTCCCATTGCTGAAATTATCGTTGATCAGATCGCCGTCGATAAAGGCATAACCGATATCTCCCGTATATTCGATTTTGAGCAATGCATCCTTTATACCGTCAAAAGCATCCGCCGGAAAAGCGAGGCTGGCTTTGTCCTCTTTAACCCGCTTAAGCTCGAAGTTGATTTCCTTGCGTGGAATGCGGAATCGGTACACTGTGTACAGCCCCTCTTCGAACCGTTCCAGCAGTTCTCCGCCTGCGATAGACCCCCATCCGACAAAATCGGGAAATACCCGCACCGTAACCTCCTCCGTATCCGTCACCTCCAGCTTCACCTCATCGGCTGTGACCAGCAGATTAGCATTCGTCAGTAGAATCCGTTCCTGCCCCCAAATATCGGCTTTCCAAAATCCGAGGCTCTCTTCATCGGTTAGAGTGATCACTCCTACGGTCTGACCCGCAGCCGACTTCAGCAGAATCGGCGTGGAATCTCCCGCCTCGGGCTGCACAACTGTGATCCCCTTTTCCTCGCACACTTGCGCCCTTCCCGCATCCACCCCAGCTAACGTTGAAGTCTGAAAGGCGTATTCCGGAGCCATTCCTTTGGGCGAAACAAAGAAATAATAGACGATTCCCTGCGCCGTAAGCCGGGTAATCGGTTGCGCCATGGCCATCTCCAGCAGGATGCCTTCCATGTCGAAACGGTAAGGCAACATGGCATAACTGTCTTTTGCAAGCGTCAAAGGCCCGTGCAGCGGGAAACGAATGTCCGCATCTCCCGTCTGAACAGTCACGCCATCCACAACCTGCAGATCGTGGGTTTCGGCATGATCCTGATAATGATTGAGAAACAAATACCCCGAGCCTTCCGATGCCCGAACGGCGTAACGCAGAGTATCCGTATCGCGGGGGTCCATCTTGGACGTATCGCCCGGCAAAATCGTCTTCGTCCGGCAGAACCGGTTCTCGAAGGTTTGGAAAAAATAATGCTGCAACCGGGTCCGGTGATACGACTCCCGTACCTGGCCGAACTCGCCGATGCAGGCGTTGAAGTCGTAGGAGATTTTTGGCGTCGCCAGATCGTTCAGGAACACGTCGCGTTTGCCCGTGGGGTTGGAGCCGCCATGATACATATAATAGCCGATGAGATTGCAGCCTTCCGCCGCCTTGATCCCGGTCATCGCCGGCACGCTGATATAAGGAAAGTCGAAACGGTACTTGTAAAAGGGGGTCATCCCACCGCCCATCTCGCAGCAAGCGTACGGGTAATCCTCCGGAGTATACGTCGGTTCAAAGTTGTAGCTGGATGGGATTCCGTTGTTATGCTTATCCCGGAAAATATATTCCGGCGTCGCCGGATGCTCACGCATATCACCGAAACGGTCATGCTCGTAGTAGATCCACGGCCAATGGGAATAGCCGCCCCAAAGCGGCAGCATCTCCTCCGCCGGCGCATTGGCGCCGCCCCACGCTGTGCACGTATACAGCGGAGTCTCGATACCGGCTTGGATCGCCATCTCTTTCAGCTTGCGCATATGATTTTCCCCATCGTGTCCCTGGGTCAACCATTCATTGCTAATGCCGGTTGTCAGTGCCCATTGGGCGGCGGAGTGGCCGTGCTCGTTCTCGATTTGGGTCCCGATGATCGGCCCGCCTTGCTTGAATAACAAACCCTGCACTTGTGCGCTAATTTGCTCGTAAAGAACCTTAACGTAAGCCAGATACCCTTCATCGTTGGATCGGACATCGAAGGGGCGCCCGAACAGCCAATCCGGCAGTCCGCCATTGCGCATTTCCCCATGATCGAAGGGGCCGATGCGAATGATGACATACAAACCGTGCTTGCCGCATAATTCGACGAACCGACGGAGATTGCGGCGGCCGCTCCATTCGAACACACCCTGAATTTCCTCGTGCACATTCCAAAAGATATAGGTGCAGACAATATTGATGCCGCCCATCTTCATCTTGATCAATTCGTCTTCCCATTGGTCTTCACGATAACGGCTGTAATGAAATTCGCCGCATATCCCGAAGAAAGGCTGTCCGTTTACCTCCATAAAGTAATTCGTGAAGCTGATCTTATCGCCCGACGGATTGCTGCCTTCCATGTAGTGCGGTTTGTGGACGATCTTCTTGCGGTCCTCTCGCGCATCGATACGATAGCCGGTCATGGTCATCTCTCCCCTGCTCCTTGATCATCATGTGTAAACAGCCAATCTTTATGAATCTTCGCTCCTTGATGACTGGCGTCCAGACGAAGCGCCTCGTCGAATTCGCTAGCAGCCTCTGATCTGCGGCCAAGACCGGCAAGCCCTAACCCGCGCATATACCGGCAGTGAATTTGATTGCGTTTATTAAGATCGTCTTCAAAGACGAGGAAATCCGGCAAGGAAACGGCAAAATAGTCGAAAGTCACTTCATCGAACAAATGCTTCTCAGCGTAATCCATCAGCTTGTTGAAACGTCGCTTGGCTTCCTTTTCGTTCCCCAGCTTGCGCCATGCCAATCCTTGATAAAAAATCATATCCGGCGGTTGATCGTTGTAATACATCGCGCTGGCCGGCTCCTCCAGTCCACGGGAAGCGACGGCGAAGCATTCCCGGGCTTTCTCATGGTCACCCATTTTCTCATGGGCACAGCCAAGGTAATAGTAGATATGGTTCTCCTGGGCACCGGCGAGCTTCCCTTCCCCCAGATTGACGGGGTAGACGAGAGCCTGTTGCAGCAAGCCGGCGGCTTTCTGATACAAATTCTGCTGCAAGCTCCGCTTCGCCATTTCTACATGGGCAAAAATATACTGTCCCGTCGTCTTGCCCTCTCCGCCTTCCCACGGGTGGAAGTTGCGGACTTCCAGCGCCGCCGCCGCATCTTCATGCCTGCCTAAGGAATTGAGGAGCGTCACGCACTCCAGAAACAGATCGTCGCGTTTTTCCACAAGCTCCATGTGAGCGTTCATATTCGTATATCGTACTTCGGCAGCGTAGCCCAATTTTTTGTACAGTTGATCCAGTTCATAAAATACCCGCGCATCCTGCGGCCCCGTCTCGAAAGCCCGCTTCAAAGATGTCAATGCCGCTTCGGGATTATGACGCTTATTGTAATAAGCCAGCGCCAGATTGCGGTGAACCGTCGGGAAGGTGTCCCGGAGCTGCGCCGAAGCTTCCCAATGATGAATCGCATCCTCCGCACGCTTCTTGTCGTACAGCAAATTACCCAGGAGATAATGGGCACGGTCGTCGGATGGATTCGCCTTCAAGGCGCATTCCAGTGCGAGTTGCTCGAACAGGCTGTTCGGAAAGCAATAGTCGGGAGCAGTATTCCGGCCGCCATCGCGGTATGCGGCTGCCTCTTCGCGACGGCCTGCGAGTTCCATCACATAAGCCATTGCGTAGTACAGCATCGGATAGGCGTCTGTCTGCGACTCAGGCAAGATCCGGCCCATCACGGCGATCGCTTCCCCATAAAGACCGGCGCCAGCATAGTCCGCCGCCAGATTCAAATAATTGTGCGCGTCGTTCCGCATGAAGCGTGTCAGGCTGGCTATCGCTGCGGCGGATTCGGCCGTTCTCCCCATCGCCGCCAGAGCTAATGCGCGCTCATTCGCCGCCCCGAAATCCGCCATATCAAGCCGCAGCGTCTCTTCGGAACACGCCAAGGCTTCCTCTACTCTGCCAAGTCTACGCAGCAGCGCCGCTTGCAGATGTCTCGCCCGGTAGTTGCGTCCGTTGCGGATGAGCGATTTTTCTGCGAGCTGGAGTGCTTCGTCTTCGTTCCCCATTCGGCTTGCGATCTGGGCAAGAGTAAAATATCCCGGGTCCTGCCACGCAGCGGACCACGTTGATTTGTACAAGGCGGCAAAGGCTTCCTGAAGCCGGTCTTGGAACATCAGCGATAAGCCCAACTGGTAGTAGGCTTCACTGTCATACGGGTTGGGATTCCGCCAGGTTAACGATTTCACCGCCTGACGGAAATGCAATTCCGCCTGCGTAAACATGCCGCGCCGCATCAGCAAGGTGCCGTAGGCCACATTTATGCGGATGTCTCCCGGGTCCCGCTTCAAGCCCTCCAGGTAATAGGACTCCGACTCAAAGGTAGCATGGCGGTACTGCTCCAGATGGAGGCCCGCCAGGTAAAGCTGTTCGTTCGTCTTGAGCTCCTCCGGTAAGGGAAGCGGTTTGGCCGCATCCGGAATCTCTTCAATTTCCGGACGTTTCGGCTGGTAGGAAATCAACACCCTTCCGTCTGCTCCGCGCACGGTCGCAATTAGATCATGGGCTTGATCGGCCTCGGCCAGAGATACGAGCGATTTGAACGTTTGGGTCGGGGAAAGGGTAACCGTTTCCCGGATGTACGTCCGTCCCGTTCCTTTCAGCTCAACGACAGCATTTTCGTATCGTCCGGTGGCGTATACTTGCAGAGTTGCCTGCTGTGCCACATCGTCCATCTCCAGATTGACCGCCGCTTCGATGGAGGCGTTTTTTACGACGCCGATTTTTTTATAGGGCATGAAATATTGGGTAAAAGATTTCACTTCATAAGGGGCAAGCCATGTAAAATCCGGTTGATTGTCCGTATAAACCCCCGTCATCAGCTCAATATAAGGTCCGTCCTCGTCCGTCAGGTTGCGGTCCCAGGCTTGGCCGAATTCTCCGTTGCCCCAGGTCCACTGTTTTTTCCCAGGGGAGATATGGTGATTGGCGACGTGAAGCAACCCGGCTTGCACGCCGTGATCATATCCACCGACGAAATTATAGTCCGATTTGTAAGCCATATAGGAAGTTGGCACCGGGATGTTTTTGTAGCGTGAAATATCTACGCCGGCGGAATAATCCATTTTGTAATAGGTGCCCGTCGCAATTGGAAACCGGGAGACGTCGCGCTTCCCATGATCGAAAACCGCTGTAACATCGGGCGGAAAGACGGATTGGGTATACTCATTGACCGCCACTGCCGGATTCGCCCACCAAAGGAAGGTTTGCGGTTCGGGGGTCCGGTTGTAGAGCTGAGCACTGATTTCCAGATAGGCTTTTCCGGGGTGCAGGGTAAAGCCTGCGGTCACCTTCGTGCCGTACATCCGGTCAATCTCGCTTACCCATACCGTCGCTGAACCATCCTCACCCGTTTCGCAAGAGTATTCAACCGGACCATAGGTGTTCGGACGATGATGCTGCGGCCAGTTGAACTCGATGCCTCCCGAAATCCAGGGACCCGCCAATCCCACTAGGGCAGGCTTAATCACCTGATTGTAATAGACAAAGTCGTAATCATTGGTCTTGTCGAGAGCTCGATAGATGCGTCCGCCCAGCTCCGGCATGATTTCGATCCGGACATATTCATTCTCGAGAATCACCATCCGGTACACCTGAGGCTTCTTCTCGTCTTCGATTTTATCGATAACCGGATGCGGATAAACCCGCCCGGAACTGCCTTGGTAAACCCGCTTTTCAAGGAACATCGGATTCTTGTCCGGCTGCCCGACGCCGTACGTGGGAATCATGACATCCTCCTCCCACACTCGGACTGCCATCCGGTTTTCATTCACTATCTGGTTCAACGCGTTCACTCCTTTCAGGGTAGCTTAACTATACCCCCGGCCAAGAGTGAATCCAATTGACGAAATGCGGGTAATGATGGATGATATTCGTATTTCGTATGAAGGGAACAAGAAACATGGAACCCATTAAAAAAAAGGAAGGCTTTCGCGAGCAAAGGCTTTTCGTTCTTCCGGAATATATGCAGATGGAGTTGGCGGGAGCAGAGTTGACGCGGCAGCTCTTTGTAAGCGACATCGGTTTTTTCCCCCACGCGAAACACCATTACCGGGAACGGCCGGAAGGAATCGACGCCCATATTTTCATCTATTGCATCGAGGGAGAAGGATTTGTTGAAAGAGCCGGAGAAATTTCCGTTTCCGTCCCTGCTGGCAGTCTAGTTATCATCCCCGCTGGCATCCCACACCGTTATTGGGCATCTGAGCAGAACCCATGGAGTATTTACTGGTTTCACCTAAAAGGAGAGCATACAGGCGAGTTGACGCATCTTTACGGGCTTGAAAACATGCCAAAGAAGTTGCCTGCCGGCTTCAGCGGAGAATTCATTGCGCGAATCGACCAGTCGCTGGCGATTATCGCAGACAGGCCTTATTCCCTCCACTCCCATGTATATGTCTCCCAGACCATGCGCTGGTTGATCAGCGGGTTAGGTCAAGAACTTCTGCGCTCCGACCAGGACCGAAAACGAGACCGGCACCTGGATAACGCGATCCGGTATATGACAGAGCATGTCGCCACTTCCATCCAACTGCCCGATCTGGCGAAGAGCACGGGCTTGTCTAGCCAGCACGTCAATCACCTTTTCAAAAAGGAAACCGGCTTCTCGCCGATCGATTATTTTCTGCGGATGAAGATGCAGCACGCCGCCAATATGCTCGATCTCACCGGTTTGACCGTCAAGGAAATCGCCGCATCCGTCGGCATGAACGATCCCTACTACTTTTCCCGTATGTTCAAAAAGCTCATGGGGCAATCTCCCACCGAATACCGCAATATCCCCAAGGGGTAATCATCCGCTCAGCGTATTCTCCATATAATGAAAAAAAACACGCCTTAAGGCGTGTTTTCTAACCTAATTCGCAAAGTTATCCGCAACTGTATCTTTCCTATTTGGACAAACGTCCTTATTCCCGTTTCCTTCTATTGAAGGCCCCGTACATAAACCAGCAATTTCTTCAGCCATTCCACATCCTGCTTGAGAGCTTGTCCGGCATGGTCGACCACCAGGCGTACGGCCTCCTTCTTATTTTCAGGAACGCCAGGCAAGCCGAGGTTGGCCAGTTCCACCTGCTCGAGGTTACGCTCACGCTTGGCAATAACCTCCTCCAGAATAAAAGCAAGCTTATGCGGATTGACCTTGTCCAGAAACATAAGGGATGAATAAAGCGATAGCACGGAGGTAACGTTTTGGAACGCAGAATAGATCTCATTCTCTAGCGCCTCTCTGCCTTTATCCGTAATGCCGTAAGTCGTTCTTTCCGGCCGGTTCTCCGATTGCACCACCTGTTTTTTTTCGATATATCCCTTTTTATGCAGGACCTCGAAATTGTAATACAAAGTGCCGTCATTAATGGAAATGGCATTCTCTAAAGGTTTTAGAAGCATTTTCTTCATATCGTACGGGTGGTGTTCTCCCTCGCAGAGCATGCCGAGAATAAAGATCTGAAGCGACAAAGCCGTTCCCTCCTCAACAAATCAATGAAACAGAGCCGGCACACCGCATGCAGCCAAGTGTCCGGCCCTTTTATTTTACATGAATGAAGGCTCCAATGCAGTGCCTTTTTCCATTGCAGTCTCGGCCTTTAAACCTCTGCCGCCATTAAAGAAATGAACGACCGCATTGATGGCAAGTGCGCTTATTGCAATGATGCCCAGCGCCAGCAAGTATTCCCCGGTTTTCCCTCCGCCAAACAACGTGTTGAAATCGATCTGAATCGTATAATACATCGGGGAAATATAGCTGATGACCTTAAAGAATCCAGGCATCATAGCACGGGGCAGCACAGCGCCTCCGGCGATGGTTTGGCTGAGCAGCACCGGCATATTCAGGATCATGCCCGCTTGACCAAACAGGAAGCAGAAAATACTAGTGAATTCAATGGCCGTGAACATTTCAAGTGCATGGGTAAGCCAAACCTGGAAGAAGGCTTCGACGCCATAGCCCTGGAACCCAAAGTAAATGGAAACACCGACCAGGGGAGCGATCAACGCAAGCAATACGTTAAAGCCCTGCAAGGAAAGGAAGGCATTCCATTTCCCTGTCTTCTTCTTGATCTGGTTCAATGCGGTCACACTCATCATCGAATAAATCATAGCGCCGACATAATTGGCCATCGTCAGGAACATAGGCGCCATTTGATTATGCATTCCGGCAGGCGTCTGATTGGTCAGTACCACATTCGAAGACAATTTGGTGGTGATCCCTTCCGCCAGCTGTTTCGCCTGCTCTTCCGGCAGCTTCATATTTTGCAGAACACCTTGAATGCTTTGGGTTTCCAGCTGTGTTTTTATGCCATCGGTGATTTGCGTCGCCACATTCTGCATCGTGCTTACGACGGAAGCCGGATTGGACTGGTTAATAAAATATTCCAGCTTCACCTGCTCGCCTTGCTGGGACAATTTCTCCGTAAAATCCTTTGGAATATGCAGTAAAAAGGATATCTTCCGATCATTCAAATCCTGCTTCGCTTGCTCCAGCGATTTCTCCGCAACGGTCTCAAAAGGCAGTTTCCCTTTAATGCCTTCAATCAGCTGTGCCCCATACTGGGTGTCCTCGTTGACGATGGCGATTTTAAGGTCCGGCACGTTTTTGGGAATCGCGCTGTAACCGGACATAAAGATGACGATCATGATAATTTGATAAAAAATCATCATGAATACCCCACCCATCACGGCTTTGTTCTTCAGATATGCTTTCATGAAACAGTTCCACCTCTCCACTCTAATCTATATACTTTAATTAAAGTAATACAATCAGTGTATAATGTCAAATGCAGTTTTCGGCTCGTTTTACCGCACTCCAATTGAAAACGTTTTCGGAAATGAGCGGAAGTGTGATATCCGATCGCCCCTTCGACTGAACGCAACCGACTAAAGTCAAAAAACGAACCACCGGCTAAGCCGGTGGTTCGTTTTTTCATACTTGATCTTCATACTTGATCTTTCCACTTAGCATTCATCAGTTCCGCTTCGCGTATCGCTTGCGTGTCCATTTTGACATCCCCCGGCCGGTGGCCTTCTCCAAGTATATAGCCGCCGTACGATGTACCGAAGAAATCAAAGATATGCTGGAACTGAAGCACCAGCGGCAGCCCTTTCAGACGGGGCTGATCGCCGCCTACCGCTACGACATATGCCATCTTGCCCTTCAATTGTTCCCGGAAACTAGGGCGGTTTGCATCCCTCAAGGTTTGAGACCAGCGGTCGATGAAATTCTTCATAAGTCCGGACATCCCATACCAATAGATCGGCGTCGCGAAAAGAAGGATGTCATGCTCCATCACGTGATCGATGATCGCGTTGTAATCATCGTCAACATCATGAAATCCCCCTTCGCTATGGCGAAGATCCTCAATGGGACGGATCGTGTGGTCCATAAGAAAAATGCGTTCGGCGTTCAAACCCGCTACCGCTGCTTCGGCAAGCAGTTCCGTATTGCCGCCCCTCCTGGTTCCTCCATATATGACGGCTATCTTCATCTTATTTCGCTCCTTGTGGTTAATTATTCGGGTTTTTACTGAAGTTATTAGCGCTTATTTTATCACACTTTCCACTCCATATGGCAGTCAGAGGACTTCTCTGTCCCGCCCGAATAAAACCAATCCCCATGGAAAAAATAGAGAGAAAAAAAGGTGGACTCATGAAATCCTTCCTGAAACGGTTGCTCAAACGCATCTCCCATCAAAATCATGGCAAATCATCCGCCTTCTCCACTTCAGGTCAAACGAAGACCTCAACGAATCAAAAAAATGAGGCTCCCCTTTCGCAGAGAGCTACGGTCGGGTACCTGAAAAAGGAGTTAGCAAATTGTTCTGATATCATTTATCATGACTTCTCCGTCGCCCAAACTGCGTGCACCATCATCTATATCAATGGCATGGTAGACGTTCGACTCCTTCAGGACAACGTCTTGAATCCATTGACCTCATTCCCTGAATCAGCAGATTCAAAAGATCTGTTGAAGCATCTGTTCGATGAAAGCGCGCTTCCGGTAAACAAGCAGAAGCAAATCAGCACTCCCGAAGATGCATTAACCGGTGTCCTGGATGGGCAGGTACTGCTCATTGTCGACGGCTCCGAGAAGAAATTGTTGATCGGGTTAAGTTCTCCCGTCAAGCGGGGAATTGAGAAACCGGACACAGAGACAGTCATTCGCGGACCCCGGGAAGCCTTTGTGGAAAGCCTTGACGATAATCTTGTGCTGCTGCGAAAACGATTGAAACTAAGCACTTTCAAAACGGAAGAAATGATTATTGGCACCGAATCCAAAACAAAAGTCGTTCTCGTTTATATCGAGGGCAAAAACAACGACAAGCTCGTTAAGGAAATGAGGTACCGCCTCAGCTCCATCGAAATCAATAGCGTCTTCGGTTCAAGTTACCTGGAGGAATTTATCGAAGACAACCCGATGTCTCCCTTTTCCCAACTCCAATATACTGAGCGTCCCGATACGGTGTGCGCCTCCCTTCTGGAGGGGAGGGTCGCTGTAATCGTCGACGGTTCTCCCATCACGATCATGGCGCCGGTCACCCTATTCATGCTCATGCAGTCCGCGGAAGATTATTACACTCGCTTTTGGTACGCGACCTGGATCCGTTGGGTTCGTTTCGTCTTCCTCCTTCTTTCTCTCTTGCTTCCATCCTTTTATATCGCAGTTACCACCTTCCACCCAGAGATCATTCCGGAAGACCTACTGCTCACTGTCGCTTCCGCTCGAGAGGTCGTTCCGTTTCCCGCTGTTCTGGAGGCTGTCATTATGGAATTGTTTTTTGAAGCCCTCCGAGAGGCAGCCGTTCGCATCCCGCAAGCCATCGGTCAAGCCGTTTCCATCATCGGAGCCTTGATCATTGGGACGGCAGCCGTGCAAGCAGGGATCGCTTCCCCCGTCATGGTCATCATCGTTTCGTTGACAGGGATCTCTTCCTTTATAACTCCGCATTATGACTTGGGACTTTCTTTCCGCATGCTGCGGTTCCCCATCATGATATTGGCAGCAAGCTTTGGACTTGTCGGAGTAGCCATTGCGATGCTTCTGATCTATATCCATCTCTTGGAATTAAAATCCTTCGGTTACCCTTATTTGTCGCCGCTTGCCCCAATGATCAGAAAAGATTTGAAGGATACCCTGGTCCGCGCTCCCTGGTGGGCGATGGGAGTTCGCCCAATCTTTAAGTTAACCAATTCCAAAGCCGGAAGGCGGCTGCAAGGACGTAAGTGGGATAAACCTGCCGAGGATAAGGATGAATGACGCCTATGAAAATACGGAGAATCACCGCGCTGCTTTCTCTCTTTCTTTTACTCTACCTGCCGGGTTGCTGGTCTGCCGTTGAACTGAACAATCGGGCATTTGCCCAATTATTCTTGATCGACAAAACCAATAAAGGCATCAAGCTGACAATCGGCTTTCCCCTTGCCAACCGCTTGATCTCCGGCCAGACCAGCGGCGGCGGCGGTTCGCAAGCTGGGAAACCTTACGGCTTCGTCTCAAAAACGGCTGCCAATCTTCGGGAGGCGTTTCTGGAAATACAGACGGACAGTACCCGCAGGATCACCTTTGGGCAGACCAAAATTGTCGTGATCGGAGAGAGAATGGCGCGGGAAGAAGGACTCGATCAAATTTTAGAACTCGTAGCACGCGAACCCCGCATGCATATAAACTCCAACATTTTTCTGACGCAAGGCAATGCGGAACGGATAAGCAAAATCCCCGTTGTCATGGAACGCTTCCCGTCCGATATTTTGTTCGCCTATTCGCAACTGACTCCGAAATCCGACCTGACGATCAAAGAACTCCTGTTTGCGTCTGAACGGGGTGGCGACGATTTTGTCCCCATGATCGGATTCGGTGAAACAGGAGTCGAAAACGAGAAAAATGCGAAAAACTGGATCGGCTTACGCGGAGACGGCTTTTTCCGGAATAATAAACTGGTCGCAACCATTCCAAAGGAGAGCGCCATTCAAGGCGGGCTTTGGCTTGTCGATAAGCCCAGAACAAGAAACATCGCCATCTCCTCTCCGACGGATGGACAATACATCGATGCGATCATCCGTACGCATCACGTTCGAATCGCTCCCTACCTGCATAACGGGAGGGTCGGCTTCCATATTACCGCACGTCCCGAAATAGAAGTGATCACATCGCTATCGGATTTGGATATCAAAAGCACGGAAGCAGTCAATCAACTCGAGAACGCTTTTTCCGAGCATCTCAACACACAGATAAACGATATGCTTGCGTTTACGAAAAAAATCGGCAGCGACGTTTTCCAACTCAACCGCTACCTGGAGTGGAAATATCCCCGGAAATGGAAGGATGTAAAAAGCGACTGGCACGACTATTATGCAAAGGATGTCGAATTCAAGACGTCCGTCAATGTCCGTGTTGTCCGGTTTGGCGGAGTCTCCATAGGGAAAATTCCCGATATCCATGCTACGGAGGCAGAAAAATGATTGCCATCTTCGTTGCCTACTTCATACTCACAGCTTTTCAGCTCAACCATTTGTGGCGCAAGAACAGGAAACCGAAAACCTACGTCAAGGTGATCGGGTTGACCCTTTTCTGCATGTCTCTGACTCTGTTTGTCTACTCCATGCGGGAAAACCACAAAATCTTAACATTTCTCGAGAATACGATCTCGCCTATCCAAGGCATGCTGATCCCAGCGGATAAGGAGAATTGATTTGGAAAAGATCTATCCTTCCCAAACCTACATGCTGTTCTCTCAATATTTGATATCCACCATCGTCAGTTTTTTCAATACGCCGATTGTGGAATATGCCGGATACTCGGCCTGGCTTGCCATCCTCATAGGCAGTGGAGCCTCGCTTGTGCTCACCCTTATTCTGATGCGTTACTCGAAGCGCAGGCCCGATGAATATCTTGGACAGTATGGTAAGGAAGTCGTCGGCAAATATGTGCATTATCCCCTCGTTCTGTTTGTCGCCCTTGCCTGCCTTTTTTTCGCGGCTGACATCTTCCGTCAATTAACGGAGTTTATCATCGAAATTTACTTGCCGGAAACCCCGCTATGGGCCGGTTCCGTTTTGCTCGGTATCGGCATCGCCCGCCTCTCCCATGCCGGGTTCCAAACCATATTTCGCTCCGCACAAGGAATTTTCTTTGTCACCATTTTCATGATTGTTCCCATTGCGCTATTAACCCGCGTGTCCATCGTCCCGGCTTCCTACTCTGCCTTGATTACCAATCTGCAAGGAAAGGAGATCCTTCCCGGAAGCTTTTTGGCCTTCTCTTTATTCTCGGATGTCTCCTTGCTCGTCTGGTTCATGCCGCTGTTTGTGGATTACAAGAGAACGAAAAAAGCCATTTTCTGGGCAATCGCAACCGCCGCCTTCAATTCAATCGTCAATATGATTTTAGTCGTTTTGCTGCTCGGCCCCAAGCTCGCCAGCGATTTCGCTTATCCCAATCTGGAAATGATCCGTTTCATCCGCACGAACACTTTTTTGGCCAATCTCGATCCGATCCTGATTATCCTTTGGCTGTTCACTCTGTTCATCAAAATCGCCTTGTACATTCGCATCGGCAATCTGTTGTTTTGCCAAATCCTTAACTTGAAAGACTCAAAACCGCTAAACCTCATGCTTGCCGTCACCACTGTTTTCATTTCCTACTGGCTTTTCGAAAACGTCAACGATATTGATACCTACTTCAAGAAAGCTGGGATGGTGCATGGGCTATTCACTGTGTCCCTACCGCTCCTTTATCCTCTTGTCGAGATGATCCGCAATTTGATTGGGAACAAACAGAAGCAGCCCAAACCAAAGCAACCTGGTCCACTCGATTCCAAGCCTCCCGGCGACGGTATGGTACCTTCCGGGTAGGCGGTCTACGGGATCGTTTCTTCCTTATTCGCTCCCCATATATGATTTCGGTTTCTTGAGGAAGAAGCTAAGTGCAACGTTGATCACCGCCAACGCCAAACCGATCTTGAACACAAGGGAAGAGCCCGCTGCCGCGGCATTCGCCGCTTCCGATGCTGCCCCCTCCAAAATGCCGTTTTGTTTCGAGGTAAAAATCGATACCATCACAGCGATGCCTACCGCCCCGGATACTTGCTGAAAGGTTTGAGTAAGCGCGATGCCATCAGGGTAAAGCTGCCGGGGAAGGGCGTTAAGCGTGTTGGTTTGCACAGATGCGATCACCATCCCGATCCCCAGCATCATGACGATATGAGTAAGTGCCACCGCCCATAACGCCGTTTCCGCGTCAAATTGAGCGTATAAAGCGTAACCAGCAGCGATCAGAATCGTTCCAGGGGTAATGATCGCTCTCGGCCCGTACCGGTCGAACAAGCGCCCGATAACCGGGGAAAGCACGCAGTTCAGCACGCTGCCCGGCAGGAGCAGCAAGCCGGTCGTAAACGCTGTAACCAATAGAGCCATTTGAATGAACATCGGTAAAACGACTAGCAGCGAAAGCATGTTTAAAAACGTGATGGAACTCATGACCAGACCGAGTACAAACAACGGGTGATGGAACGCTTTTAGTTGCAGCATCGGTACTGGCATCTTCGTTTGGCGCAAGGAGAATAGGATCAGGGCAAATAGCCCGATCAGAATCGCACCGATAACGATTGCGCTGTTCCATCCCAAATCACCAGCCACGCTGACGCCATAGACAATTCCTCCGAACCCGACAGTGGACAGGCAAACGGAAACGATATCGATGGAAACGTTGCGGATTTTATTGACGTTCGGAACGAAGACATACCCGACGATCAGCGAAAAGAGCAAGAACGGAATCGTAAACCAGAATATCCAGTGCCACGACAGAGTATCGAGGATCAGTCCAGACAATGTCGGTCCGAGTGCAGGACCTGCCAATATCACCAAGCCCATAACACCCATAGCCCCGCCACGGTTCTCCGGAGGGAAAATCGTGAATATGACGTTTTGGGTCAAAGGTAAAATAATTGCCAGACCCGCCGCTTGGATCACTCGGGCGCACAACAGCATGCCAAAGGCAGGAGCCAGAGCCGCGATAATCGTGCCGACAATGGACAGCATGATGGAGGTCAAAAACATTTGCCGCGTGGAAAACTTTTGCATCAATATCCCGGTTACTGGAACTAAAATGCCAAGGGTCAAAAAGTACCCCGTCGCCAGCCATTGAATGGTTGTGGGGGTCACTTGAAACAATTGCGTCAATTCATTCAATGCGATGTTCAAAGCCGTTTCACTAAACAATCCGACAAAGCCGGCTACGAAAAGCGCCGTCATGATCGGTCCTCTTTTGATTGCTTTATTCACTTTTCGTTAAAACTCCTTCAATAGATTTGATACACCGCGTTTAATCACGCGGAGGGGATCCGCGGATCGGTTCGTTAAACAGAGCATGATTCCGCCTTCGATAGAAGCCGTCATCATTAATGCGGTGGAAGATGCAGCATCTCGGGAGTATCCATCCGCCATAAGCTTATTCGAATAGATTTCCTGCATATCTGCATACAATCGGGAGCATGCCTTACGCACCGGATCGTGTAGCGAGTCCATCCCGCTTACGACGCTGCCGATGGTGTAGAAGGCGATGGTCCCTTCCGTTTCGTATAGAACGATCAGTTTGTCCAGCAGGGCAATTGCCGCCGCTTGCGTCGTCGGGAAAGCTGCGAATATGCTGCCGATATCCTCGCATATCATGGCGTTTGTGGTTTCAATGCAAGCAATCAGCAACTCTTCCTTCCCACCCGGAAAATGGTGGTAAAGCGCCCCTTTGGTAATCTTTCCGCTTTGCAGGATTTCGTTCAACCCCACGCCGTTGTATCCCTTTTGTTGAAATAGCTTTATCGCGATGTCGACAATCAACGATTTTGTTTCCATTTCCTTCAACTTCCTTCCATACCGACCGGTCTGTTTGTTACTATATCACATAGAAAAAATGAAATTCAAGAATTTTCAGTTTGTATATATGATAAAGTTTCATAACTTGGACACAATTATATCCATGTTATTCCATTGATGCATTGGACATTGATGAACCGAATCTGGCGTCCCGTCAAATCCGATTGCTCTGATTTTTATGATAAAATTAGACCGAAAGCCTATCCCATTTAAGGAGGCAATGATCATGAAGAAGACTAACCTCATTACCCCCCATTTGTGGTTTGACAAGGAGGCAAAGGAAGCCGCGCAGTTCTATTGTTCGGTATTCCCTGATTCCGAAATCACCAGTACGACGGCTTTGGACAATACACCTTCAGGTGATAGCAATCTTGTTTCGTTCAGCGTCTGGGGACATCCGTTCATGGCCATTTCCGCGGGGCCGTACTTCACGCTAAATCCTTCGATCTCGTTCATGGTCAATTTCGATCCGTCCCGGGATGAAGAGGCGAGAGAAAAACTGAACGAGGTATGGAACAAGTTATCCGAAGGTGGTACCGCGCTTATGCCTTTAGGCGAATATCCCTTTAGCGCCCGGTACGGCTGGATCCAGGACAAATACGGCATCACGTGGCAGCTCATTCTGACGAATCCCGAAGGAGAGCCCCGGCCGACGATTATCCCCTCTTTATTGTTCGTAGGCGACAACTGCGGCAGGGCGGAAGAAGCACGGGAGTTCTATCTTTCGGTCTTCCGGAATACCCGACCCGGCTCCCTCTTCCGTTATGGCGCAAACCAAGCACCAGACAAAGAAGGGACGGTCATGTTCAGCGAATTTATGATCGAAAATACATGGTTTACGGCAATGGATAGCGCCTACGAACACCAGTTTACCTTTAACGAAGCGATTTCCTTGATGCTCTCTTGCGAAACCCAGGATGAAATCGACTCCTACTGGGAAAAGCTCTCTGCCGATCCTAAAGCCGAGCAATGCGGTTGGCTGAAAGACAAGTTCGGCGTCTCCTGGCAAATCACCCCATCCGTATTGGACGAGCTGATGTCCAAAGGTACGCCGGAACAGCGAGACCGTGTCACGCAATCGTTTTTGAAAATGAAAAAATTCAACATCGCGGAACTGCACAAAGCCTATCAAGGGGAATGACCCTTACCCGAACACAACCACCCATTTGAGTGGTTACCCTCGAAATGACGAGAAACCCGGCTGCGAAATAACGCGCGGGTTTCTTTTTTTGATCAGGTTAAATAGGCAACCATTCATTCGAAAATACATGCTCTTCGAAGTAGGGCCCTCGCACTCTAACTGCAGGGGCATTGTTCTAGGTTTCTCTTGCAGATGAATAATATGGAACGATAGCGTGAAGAACCGAAGAACGACTTGGAGAGGAGTATCGAAAAATGCAACAATCAAACAGAGCCAGCATGGTTTACATGATGACCAATAGGGAAGCAAGTAATGAAGTCATTGCGTTTTTCCGGGATATGAATGGTTTACTCACCTTTATGGGGGCCTACCCGACAAATGGAAGAGGTACAGGTACAAGGGAAGTCTCACCTGCGACAGCAAACGATGGCGTGGATCCCCTTGCGTCTCAAGGCTCACTAACGTTGTCCCGTGACGGGCGATTCTTATTTGCCGTTAATGCAGGCAGCAATAGTATCAGCAGCTTTATCATTACGGGCAATGGAGGACTCGTTCTTGCCGATGTGAAACCATCGGGAGGTGCTCAGCCAAATAGCTTAGATGGATTCGGTAATCTTCTTTATGTTTCCAATGTGGGTAGTGACGCTAATCATTTTGCATCCAATATTTCTGGTTTTCACATCGAAAATAATGGGCGCCTTACTCCTATCCCGGGGTCCACCCATTCACTAAGTACTATGAATGCTCAGCCGGCCCGGGTCTTATTCACATCTGATGGCCGTAAAATCGTCGTATCTGAGCTTACGACAAACCATCTAAGTGTCTATCATGTTAGTGGAAATGGCACGGTTACTGGCCCCATCATTAACGACTCCAATGGTATGGGACCCTTCGGTTCTTGTTACCTATCCTCCGGAGTTCTTATCGTTACGGAGGCATTTTCTAATGGACTGTCATCCTATTCAATGAGCGACAACGGGATACTTAAAGTGATCAGCGGCACTGTACTGAACGGCCAGAAAACGACTTGCTGGGTTACAACAACGAGGAATGAACGTTTTGCATATACCACCAATACCCTAAGTGGCTCAATATCCACCTACCGTATAGATGGCAACGGAGCGCTGACGGTTGTCGGGCTTACGACCAGTACACCTGTCGGATCACCTACCGGCTTGCCAATCGATGCTGGAGTGAGCAAAGATGGACGGCATTTTTATACCCTTAACGGGAATCAGGGCACAGTCTCCGTATTTGCGATCAACGATGATGGCAGTCTGGTCCGATTGCAGGTTGCCGCATGGGCCAACTCACCGTATTTTGGTTCGCAAGGTTTAGCTGCTCTTTAATGCGAATTGGTCTCCAATGCTTTCGTTTTTCATTCAAATTTTCTTCGGTAATGCGCTAATGCAAGCAGGGGGAAAATGTACCGGTAACTATGATAATGCATATAGAGATCCCCCCCCGCGCCTTGGCCTTTTGGATAGTCGGTGGTCCAATCCTCTTTCTCAAGGGAATCCAGCAAATAGTGGATTCCTTTTTCGATGGTCGCAGTCGGCCGGTCCGCAATCGTGATCAAGGTATCCAGCGCCCAAGCCGTATCCGTCAGCGTGCTCGTCCTTAACGGAACATAGGTCATTTTAATGTCACTCCAGCACGATTCGCCCCATCCGCCGTCGGAATTCTGAATACTCTTAAGCCATGCCGCAGCCTTTTGAATGCTTGGATGGCTTTTCGACTGGCCCACTGCTTCCAAACCCGTAACCGCACCCCATGTACCGTAAATAAAGCAAATCCCCCATCGTCCGTACCACGACCCATCATTCCGCTGATTTTTTAACAGCCAATTAACGGCTCTCCGAACAGCGGAATGGCTGGCGGGAAGGGTGGTATAGTTTCCGAAAAATTCAAGGGTTCTCCCCGTTAAATCCGCACAAGAGGGATCCACCAGTAAAAATCGGCTATTTTCAATTGGAAAGAATTCGAACAGCTTATTATCGGTATTTCTTTCAAAAGCAGGCCAACCGCCGTTATCGTTTTGCATCGACAAAAGCCAGCTGATGCCCCTCCCCCAAGGCGCCCCATTCTTCAGGGAAAATCGGGCTATCGACCTTAACGAGGCCGTTGTGTCATCCACATCCGGATTCATCGTGTTCACATCGGAAAATCCCCATCCGCCCGGCAAGCCGTTTGGATTATGCACAACCCAGTCGCCAAAGCGGTCATGCTGGCGGCTCAGCAGATAATTATTCGCCTTCATCACCATTGGGTCTTCGTTTGGAATTCCCGCTGCCTGAAGCGTATAGCCGATTAACGAGGTATTCCATACATTTGCCGTTGTAAATTGCATATGAGGAAGGGCATCGATTTCGCATTTCATCGCCCGAATCCCTTGGACAGCTTTGGTAATAACCGGATCCGTTTTTTTATACCCTAACGAAAGCAAGGCAAAAATCATCAAAAAGGTACTGGTGAAAAAACTGTAAAAGGTCCCGTCCGGCTCCAACCGGTCCAGCATATATGTTTGGGCACGTCCAAGGGCTAAACGGTGCAGTTCACTGGGGATGCCGAACAATCGTCTGACTCCGTCCTGAATCAAGGAGTGTAGAGAATGCCATGCATTTGACCGGACCCATTGATCGTCTTCCTCTCTTCGCGTCTTCAAATCAGATAGATCAGGAGCATTTGCCGGTTGAATGGAGAACTTTTTATCAGCCAATATCATGATCGGAGTCAAATGGACTCTCGCAAAAACAGGGAACGCATAGAAATGGATGGGGAAATGGCGCGGGAGCAGAATCATTTCAATAGGTAAAGGGGTCCAGGACGGCCATTTGTATTGTCCGGTTATCGCCAGGATGACTTTCGTAAACAGACTCGCTTCCGACAACCCGCCTTTAGCCATAATAAACAGTTTGGCGGCGCGAAGACGCGCGTTCTCTTTCGGGTACAATCCGGAAAAAAGCAGCGCATAATAGGCTTCTAAAGTAGCGGATAGATTGCCCTCTCCCTCATCATAAAAAAGCTTCCATGCCCCATTTTTCTGCTGCTTGCTTAAAATCCTCCGGCAAAGTCCAGCAATCAATTCCTCATCATCAATTTCTAATGATCGCAATAAAATAATCATATAAGCATCGGTAGAAATCCCCGTGTCAAAGGGATAAGCCCACGATCCATCGGGAGATTGGTCATTTCGCAGAATGTCAATGATCCACTCCCTTCCTTTTGCCGTATCGGTCATTCTCGTTCCCCTTCCCCCCGCAAAACATCTTTAGCTATGCATATTCGGCTCTACAAAAGGCCATTCATAAGGGAGGGAAGCTGATATTTTTTTCATAAGAAACCGCCAAAAAACACCCCTTGATACGATTCGCGAGGAATTGAAGAAAAAGATCTCCCCTGCCGTCTCGAACTCGAATGAGTTAACTCTCTCTGAGAAAAAGCTTTTGAACCGAATCATCGTGATCACCCAGGACCATAACGTAAATAACTTGACCCGCACAAAAGCCTATCTCGCGTTTTACCTCCAGCATCCTGACATCCACTGGGCCTTTTTAGGCCACATGGTATCGCGGAATGGCGGATGGAATATGACCGACCTCAAGGGCGACTTCCTCACCAGACTGCTCTCGAAAAAGGAACAGGAGTCGTTCTTTCATTTTTTGGAACGCGGAAATTGGTTGATTTTCCAAGATGCCTATCCGCAATTTCTACTCTACGAGGAGAGCTTAAAGCAAAATCGCCCCCTATTTTATCTGCTGCCCCATCTGAATGTTTCTACTTTTATGGAGACGGTCTGGAACTATTATTGGAGCGTCCGCGACCCGTTTATCCTTTGTATGGCATTAGTGATCAATGAACAAAGCTACTTGGAAAAACGAGTTATTCAAAACGACCATTATCAAAAAGAGGTATTATCCAAATTTGAATTTTCCCTTCAGGATTGGCTGAGCTTTAACCAGATTCTTTTCCCTGCGGAAGGTGAAAAGCTAAAGGGGCAGACCCTGCATCAGTTCCAATCTCTCCATGAGCGAATCTTACTTGGAAAAAGGTTATATGCCGTTTTGTTCAGAAATAAAAATTTCCATTTGCAGGCCCTCGATTGGGCGAAACGTCACCCGCATACGGGTTCAAGAAAGGATTACTGGCCGCATTTATTCAATGACATTAAAGAAAGCGTGCCGGGGATTCCCTACCCCTTAAGGCTAAAAGCTTGCCGGCTGCGCGATGGAGCGAAGCGGATTTACAGTCCAAAGCTTGAGTATGCCTGGAAAAATATCAGCCAGCCGGAGGCGGAACCGGGAGATTGGTTTCAGGATATAAGCGTAGTGGATTATTTAGCGGATGACATTGAAATGATGGACGGGGAGATTAAGAGTGAATACTGCAAAACACTGGAACGCCTCGAAGTTGCCGCCCTCGCCCAAAAAGCGGTCAGCCTTTTGGACCAAAGATAGCTTCACATGCGCACTACTGGCTTCTCTGCTCGGCACATACCTTGATCTCTATTTTGTCGGCAAAGGGTTGTACCAGTTTCCTCATCGGCTGCTTCCGGAAGTCTTTCCGGTGAATATCGCCTTCACGCTATTTGGGCTGCCCATCATAACGATGGTTATCTTATACTGCCTTTCTCTGGTGAATAGATTGGTGGGGTCCATCCTCATCCTATTCGTCAGCCTATTGGTGCCTGTTATGGAAAAATGGGCGGAGCAACTAGGGTTCTTTGCCCATACCGATAAGTGGCTGCATGTTTACAGCTTCTTCGGGTATTTTCTGTTTTTCACGATCATCTCTGCGGTTTATTTTTGGCTAGGGAAAAAAGAGAAGTAGAGCAAAGAAAGCCATGAGAAAACCTCGAAAACTTCATGTATCAAGGAAAAAGCCCCGATCAAGGATCGGGACTTTACGTAAATTAAAACCTTACTTTTAGAAGCCTGGTCTTGGCTACAAAACCCGAGCTCTCCAAAGTAGATTTAGAATTATGATTATAATACCAGCAACCGGGTAGCGGTTTCTTACCATTTTCTGCGCAGATGTTCTTTAAGTAGATAATAATGCTTCTCCCCGCACCCTTTTGACGATGTTCCGGCATGACATACATTCCGGTGGCATTATAGTCAGTAAAAACCCTTACTTCTTCACGTAAACCATAACCTAAGACTTCATCCTTGACACTAAGCTCATATATCTCAAATAATAATCCGTCTTTTTTAACCTTATCGGTATTCATCTCTTCAAAAAAGCCATCTGTCATTTCATTTACTTCCGCCCACCTATCTTCGGATACAAGCTTAAAATTCGGTTTTGAAAATTCAGGTGGTCTTACATCACTTCCGCTTTCTTCAAAAATAAATGCCTGTATTTCAATCTCTTTATGGTTTTCCATGCACAAAGATAAAAACAACTCATCACATGTTGGAACATAGGCAGTCTCAATACGATATTCTTTAATGACTTTTCCAAAAATACTTTGTGCATATATACAATTGCATTTTTGAATATAGAACTGCGTTAACAACACCTCATTGTGAATTGCAAAATACCCTATCATTGCCCCATCTATTCGAATTTCATAAAAACTTGAATCGAGTATGTGGTCTTCTAAGTAATTATCATATACACCGGATAAGGATTTTACGTATTGTGAAAACATGCTGCGGCATTCGTAATAAGACGAACTCATAAACAAAACATTTTGCGGTGATTTCAAAGTGTTCACTCCTTAAATAAGACTAAGGAAAACCATAGTAACTTGCTGTTTCGTCTCCCTATTACAAACTATTTTATACTACATCCAAATAAATACATGGTGGTTAATGGATATAGCTAAACTTTCCAGTTAATTAGTATTGTTAAAAATGGTCTGGAAAGGAAGCACTTGTGTAGTCATAACCACCGGCTTAGCCGGTGGCTTCCTTCAGCCCTATAAGGGCTTGGTACTACAGTTCCATTTCGTGTGTGCTAGACTGCTTTTATCCATCCTTTGTTCTCCTTTGATTTCTTGTGTGCGGTTGGCAGACCGGCACCCATTTTATCATTGAGTTCAAAGGATTTTCTACTCATAGCTGTAAGCTTTCCTGAACCCCAGTCAAACTGGGGGTTTTCTTTTACAAAAAAGAGGCACTCCTTCCTCTCGGATGGAGTGCCTTGCTCTTGCTCTTGCTCTTGCTCTTGCTCTTGCTCTTGCTCTTGCTCTTGCTCTTGCTCTTGCTCTTGCTTAACTGACTTATTCCTTCACCGCGCCCAACATGATGCCGGAAACAAAGTATCGCTGAAGGAATGGGTAGACAGCCAGCATGGGAACCATCGCGATAAACACCTTAGCGGCGTTAAGCGTTCGGTTGGACAGTTCGGACAACTTTTTGTACTGGTCAGGAGTGAGGTTGGTGCCGACTGGAATGTTGACGACCAACTGCTGGATATACGTCTGCAGCGGGTATTTATCGGTCGTGTTCATGAGCACCAGTCCGTTGAAGAACTCGTTCCAATGGTACACGCTGATAAACAGCCCCACCGCTGCGAGCACGGGAATGGAGCAAGGAATGTAAATCCGGAACAGAATCGACCACGGGCCGCCGCCATCCACGATGGCCGCTTCGTTCAAGTCCTTCGGCAAGTTGCGGAAGAAGTTCATGATCAGGATGACGTTGAAGATCGGCACGCCGCCCCCGAGCACCAACGCCCAGATGCTGTTGATCATATGATAATGCTGGATCGTAAGATACCACGGGATCAAGCCGCCGCTGAAAAGCATGCAGAAGACGAGAATCCACATGAATGTGTTGCGAAGAGGGAACTCCCGCTTGGGGCGCGCCAACGGATAGGCCATCAGCACGGACACCAGCATAGAGAAAACCGTCCCAAGCACAGTCCGCTGGATCGAGATCCAGAATGAATTAAAAAAGAGACGGTCGCCTACGATCTCGTTATAGGAAGACAGCGAGAAGCCGATCGGATAGATGGTGACCAGCCCCGCGTTCGCTGCCGACTTCTCGGAGATAGACACGCAGAAGGTGTACCATAGCGGGTAGAGGCAGCTGATCAACAGAATCGCGAGGATGACGATGTTGGCAGTCTCGAAGGTTCTCGAGCCTAACGTTCGATTTCGGACCAAATCCGCTCCCCCCTCTAAAATACCGTGTAATCGGCGTAGCGATACGCTAACCGGTACGAGATAAAAATGAGCACAAAGCTGATGACCGACTTAAACAGACCTGCTGCCGTGGCAAGGGAGAATTGAAGATTTTGCAGGCCAAGCCGGTATACCCAAGTGTCTAAAATATCGCCCGTGGAGTAGACCAGCGGGTTATACAGGTTATACACCTGATCGAACCCAGCATTCAACACGTTGCCGAGGCTGAGCACCCCAAGCAGCACAACGGTGGTGGCCAGCGCCGGGAGCGTGATGTTCCGGATGCTCTGCCAACGGCCCGCCCCATCGATCGCCGCCGCCTCATACAAGTTCAGGTTGACACCCGTCAGCGCCGCGAGATAGATGATGGCGTTATACCCGAATTCCTTCCATACGTCAGTGCCGATTACGATCTGTCGGAAAATCCTCGCATCCGCCATGAAGAGCTTGGGATCCATGCCGAAGCTCTTGATGACCGTGTTAACTACTCCGTAATAGCCGAAGATTCCGATGACGATCGTCGCCATGATGACCCACGACAGAAAGTGCGGCAGATAAACGACGGTCTGGACGATCTTCTTATACCGCAAGCTTCTCAACTCGTTCAGGAGAATCGCGAAGATCAGCGGGATCAGCAGGTTGAATACGATTTTCCCGATGGAGATGACAAAGGTGTTGATGATGACCGTCTTGCTGTCATTCAGCTGGAACATGTACTTGAAGTTGTCCATGCCGACCCATTCGGAATGAAAAAGCCCCTGCCCCGGATTATAATTCTCAAACGCCATCACGATGCCGGCCATCGGCACGATGCTGAACAGAATGAGCCACACCATGCCCGGGAGCAGCATGAAGTAATAGTGCTTCTGCACGCCCTTCGTTTTCATGACGATCAACCTCCTATCTCTCGCGGCTGAATAAAAAAACTTGCCAAAGGCTGGACTCGCCTAACGCCTTTGGCAAGTTTGGAGAGGGTTACTTTTTGAGGAGTTCCGCTACTTCCTTCGTGATCTCATTGCCACCTTGAGCTTTCCAATCCTTCACGAACTTATCGAAGGAATCGATGGAGGATTGGCCCAGGATGATCTTCAGAACCGTCTCATCCTCCATCTTCTTCAGGTTTGCCCACTTGGTCTCCATCGTCGGCGTTTGGTTATACGTTACGCTGTAGACCTTCTTATCGATCGGGATGGTCGTGTACGGACGGTCGCCGATCATGACGGAATATAGCCGCTGGAAGTCGCCAAAGTTCGTCATGTTGTAGTTGCTGACATTGAGATTATCGTAAGGAGGGCTAATGACATCTTTCACTTTCTTTGCATCTGCGTACATCAGCTTATATAGACTGTTCGGGATGTTATAATCTTCGGGCTTCGCTTGGCCGTTCAGAATCTTAAGCAGTTCCTTGTACTCGTATTCCGTCTCGTTAGCTGCCGCCATGACGTTGCGCAGCGGGTACCAAGCGACTGCGACGGAGATGTCGAAGGTGGATTCATCTCGCACGAGGGCGTTGTTCATGATCAGAATGGCTTTGGCGACGTCGGGCTTCGCATTTTTACTGATTAGCGTATAAGAGCTGCCCGTCGCTTTCATATGAACGTTCCATTTTCCGTCGTCGGTATAGACCGGGTAAGCTTGCCAATTGGCCTTCGGGTCGTTCTTAAACGAGTCGCCGTTACCGTAGCCGCCGTTCCACCAAGGGCCGAAGAAGATGCCCGCCTGGTTGGCGTTGATCGGATCGGAAACGTTATCGCGGGTGCCAACTTCCGGATCAATGAGCCCTTTCTTGTACCAATCTGCCAGCAGAGCCAGCGTCTTCTTCGTGCTGTCTGTCAGCGTTCCATAAGTGACCGTGCCGTCGCCGTTGTCGAGCCAGTAGCCCGGATAAGAGTCGTTCGCACCGAAAACCGGATCGAATCCACCCATGTTATTCGAAGAGA
>NZ_CBQR020000060.1 GCF_000455485.1 Gorillibacterium massiliense | reverse complement strand
AAGAGACAAGGAATGTAGCATAAGGGAACGTGTTCTTAGATGGGCCGACGATGCCGATCGTGTTGTTCCCGCCCATTTTGTTAGCAATGAAAGCTTTAGCGGTCTTCTCGATGTCGCTAAGCGTCTTCGGCACCGGCAGGTTCAGCTTATCGAGCCAATCCTTGCGGATCCACATGATGTGAACGCCGTCGGTATCGACCGTAATGTTCGGGATGGAGACCATCTTGCCTTTGTAGCTAGCATTTTCGAGTGCGCGTCCTTCGGTGCTCGCCATGATATCCTTGACCTGAGAAGACTGATATTGTTGGAAAAGATCCGTTATGTCGTACAGCAATCCCGAGCTCGCGGCCTTCGTCATATAGGAGCGGTCATCAACGACCATGCCGTCCGGCAATTTACCCGAAGCGATAGCAAGGCTGACCTTCTGCTTGAAGTCGTTGCCAGTGGCGGCCGTCCAATCCACGATCACGTTGATGTTGTACTTTTCTTTGAGATATCGCGTGTACTGGTTGTTGCTTACACTGTCTCCTGCCGGCAGCGTCTTGTCGGTCGGATCCACCGACATGCCGATATGAACGTCGACTGGCTTCGGGAACTTGGAAAACGCCAAGTCGTCGCCGGATGCCGATGGACTTGAGTTGGCGCTTGAATCCGGGCTGGTGCTGGAACTGGTGCTCGCACTTGGTTTCGAACTTGAACTAGGGCTTGAAGACGCTTCCGAATTTTTTGACGAGTTGGATGAACAAGCTACCAGGCTTAGCATGAGCGTTGCCGCAAGCAGAGCGTACGTCATTCTTCTTTTCAATCCAATCCCTCCCCTTTGTCATTCGCTCTCATTGTACTTTGAATGCGGTTACAAAACGTCGGAAGGATGTCGTGCGTTTACCGATAGATTATTCCACTGAGGGGAGGCATTTGTTCGCTTCCCAACGATCATTGCTCCCCCTTGCTGAACTGCGCCCGGAACTCGGACGGCAGCAGCCGGGTTTGCTCGTAGAACAGGTGCGAGAAATATTTCGAGTCGCCGTAACCAACCGCATTCGCCACCCAGGCGATCGAACGGTTCGTCTCGCAAAGAAGCCGCTCCGCCGCCCGAATGCGCTCCTGCCGCAAATACTCGTTAAACGTGGCTCCGGTGAGCTTTTTGAACATTTGGCAAAAGTAGCTGCGGCTCATGTTCACATGATCGGCAACGTCTTCGGCATGCAGCGGCTCGGCCGCTTGCTCGCGGATGAACAGCACCGCCTTGAGCATACAGACCATCGTCTTCGTCAGGTCGGCCGATCGGGTCACTTGCGAGTAAATCGTCTTCCGGTATTCGCGGATCCATTCGATGACCGAACGGACGTCCTCATCCTGCAATCGGAACTCTGCCTCCAACGGAATGACGGTCTCGATCTGCGAGATGACACGCAGGAAGAGCCCCTCCAGGCGGCGAACGGATGGGTTATCTTCCAACGTTCTCTTGCACAGACTCTGAAAATAAACCTCGTTATACAACCAGTATTGCGAACGCCACTCCTGCTGCAACTTACTCCACTGCTCTTCCTGCGATGGACGAACCTCCTTTTCACCAGGGAAACTGACCTTAGCGCCCAAAACAGGCGGTGAAAGCGGCGTTTGCTGCACAGGCTCATCCATCAGCTTATGCCTAATCCGCCCGAGAATCTGATCGTCATCCTCCGAGTCGAGCCGCACCTTAGATATATAATCCAGAACGCCCATCCGGTACGCCGTCTGCACATTCTCAAACTCCTCATGGAACGTTAGCACGACATAACGCAAGGCTTGGTGCTTCTGACGCACCGCCTGGATCAACTCGATTCCCGACATCACCGGCATCGACAGATCGACAAACATGAGGTCGGCGTCCTGCTACTCCAGAAACTCCAGCGCCTTGGCGCCATTGGCAGCCTCCCCGACTACGACCATGTCATGCGCAGCCCACGGCATGAGAGAGATCAAGCCTTTGCGGGCGAGCTTGTCGTCATCGACAATAAGTACGCGAATCACATCAACCGCTCCTCTCCATATGGGAGATATAAAGTAACTGTCGTCCCTTGATGCGGCAAGCTGTCGATCTGCATTCGGGCTTGGTCTTTATAAAAGGATTGCAGCATGGAGCGAACGTACCGAAGCCCGATTCCCCACCCGGCTTGCTGCTGATCCGGCGTATCCCGTTGCAGAAGAGCCAACGTCTCTTCGTTCAACCCTTTGCCGTCATCGCGAATGACAACTTGGACCATGTGCGACTCTTCATCGGACTTGATGCCGATCTCCAGCTTGCCGTGCTCGTCGAGGCCGTGGCAGACGGCATTTTCAACGATCGGCTGCAGGATGAACCGAGCGACTGGGCTATCGAGGTATTCCCCTTCTTCGACCTCCAGCTTCACCTCAAAGTCGTACCTCATTTGCTGAAGGTCCAGATAAGCGCGCATAACCTGAATCTCAGTTCGTAGAGTCGCCGCCTCTTGCGATTTGCCCAAGTTATAGTTAAGCAGAAAAATCAGCGAGGAGACGAACTTATCAATCTCAGGCTGCTGACGCATGACCGCGAGCCAATGCACCGAGTTCAGCGTATTCATCAGAAAGTGTGGGTTGATCTGGTACGCGAGCTTCTCGATCTCGAGCTGATGCCGCCTTTTCTCCTTTTGTTCAACGTCCAGGATCAACTGTTGAATCTGCTGCTTCATTCGATTGAATTGCTCGAAAAGCCGATCGAACTCCGCGACGCCCGTTCGATACCGCATCGCTCCCATATATCCTTTACCGAGAGCCTCCATCTCCGATTCGATGATCAGCAGCGGCCGATAGATGAGCCTTCGCAGCAATAAAGCGATGATTAACATGATCAATAGAGCGATGCCGAGGATCAGGAACATGTGGTTTTTCCAAGTGTATAGCTCGTGGTTGTAGCTGGAGATGGGAAGCAGAAGCGTGATTGCGTAGCCATACTCGCTCATTGTCCGGTTCCATACATAACCGCTCGAGATACCCGAGCTTCCGCTCCATAACTGCTTTTGACCCTCGGCGTATGCCTCATGGTCGCTGCTGTAAGCCACCTTCCCCTGCTGGTCGGTCAAAACGAGCACATAGGGCATTTTCACATGATTTGAAAGCGCATTCAATTCTGCTGTTAAATCAGTCTCCGCCTCGACATACACCACTTGCTGCGTCCCTTCCGAGAAAGAGATTCGCCGGGTCACCGATACAACCAAGTCGTCGCTGAATCGGCATAAAGACGTATGGGGTGACTGATATTGAATTCCATCATTGCCGGCTAGATTGGGCAACGACTGTATGGTGAACCCTTCGCGAAGCGGAAGATTCGAGTAAAGCATTTGCTGAGCTGCGGGGTCATAGTACATCACCAGCTCCATCGCCGGGTTAGAGAACGTGATGAGTCCGATATTAGAGGAGATGTCGCGCGAGAGGAGAAAACGGTTGTAAGAATCAACAGAGGAAAGATAAGTCGCCATCAAATTGCCTACGTTGCCTATTGGCGCCATTTGCTGCGTCACCTGCAACAGATTCGTGTAAATCTGGTCGAGCTTCATCATTTGCTGGCGGAGATCGAAGACCATGGAGGTATTAATTTTGTTCTGCTGCATCGTATAGATGGCGTTGTACGACACCGCTGCCATCAAAACGGAGCATCCCAGAACCCCCACCGTCAGCAGTACGACGATTCTTTGGCGAAGGGACGTGATTCGGAAAGATTTGACTAACAGCCGGAAGAGATCAACCTTGCGCCGGACGGGCCTTTGCATCTCCATTGCCTCTCATGATCACCACCTCACGGTTAGATCGCTTTTCGTCACTATTTTATTCTCTGCTGGGTGGGGATATCCTTCTGGAAAAAGACCAAGTTGCGGCTGCATTCGGTCAAGGTTTTTATGCTATCTCCCCATGTAAAAATACTATTTTGAACTAATTAGAAGCAGCTTTCCTCCCTAAAATAAAACATTCTAAACCTCCGTACTTCTCTTGCTTGAGTAAAACCTGAAAGCCTTCAGAATGCATGTTTCGTAGACTATGTGAGTTATATGGGGATACAAGCCGTAGTCATGAATGTAAAAAAGCTTAACCGCTCTAAATGATGGATTAGTCGTAGGGCTGCCAGATTTATTGAACGACAGCGAATTGACGGGATGACCTCCGATACATGGTCGGGGACATTCCTTTTTTGGCGTTGAACTGTTTGATCAAATAGGTGTCATACTCAAATCCAGTCGCCTGTGCAATGTCACTCAAACTCATGTCCGTATGAGTCAGTAGCTCGCTTGCAACCTTCAAGCGATGCGATTGCAAATAACCAATCGCTGTTTTCCCACACCTATCTTGAAATTGCTTATTCAGCGTCATACGGTTCAAATGGGCACAAGCCGTCAAATCCCCCAGCGAAATTTTTCTCGCATAATTCGTGTGAATATAATCCAGTACTGCCTCTACGGGCGAGTGCTCCCGGCTTTGATTAAGATCCTCCAGCAGCCCCATAATTTGAATAAGGTATTTTTTGATCCGGCATACCCAGAGGTTGTCGCTTTGCGCCTGCACCTCGGTGCCCATAATAAAGAACCATTCAAATAATAACGGATACGCTTTTTCGCTTATGCGAGGCACGCCATAATGCGTAAATCCGCGCTCAAACAGCGATAGACCGGTTTGTATTCTGGGAGCTGCAGGAAAATGCGCCTCTGTTTCGGTCAGTCTGATCGTACTCAGAAACTCGGCATGAAAGCTAAAGGACTGGGCGGATACATCATTCTTTTCTATTACTTGCATCTGATCATCCTCGGCTAGACAAAGGATGCCAGGAGCGCTAATGGTTATGGGCCGCTGGTTCAACATCCCCTTCAAGCTACCGGATGTAATAAACACCAGTGTAGACCGTTCGGGATAGGGTAAAAGCTTAAGTTCCTCCACAGCAACAAATTCGATATTCACGATACGCTTCTTGTACCGATCCCATTGCGGCATCTTCATCACCTATCAAATAGTATAGTTAATTGCTGCACGTATGCCAGTGTAACATACACACCTTAAGGATATAATATCGTTGTGAACCGGCTAAGAAGGGGGATTGCCTCATGACAGTTGAACGTTTCCGCATTCATGTCTCCGATAATATTCTGGACGATCTGAAAGAACGGCTCCATCGCGTCCGCTGGCCTGATCAGTTAGAAGACTCAGGCTGGGAGCGAGGAACAGATTTAAATGAATTGCAATCACTTGTCTCCTATTGGGGAGATCAGTACGATTGGCGCGGGCAGGAAGCCGAGTTGAACCGCTTTTCCCAATATCACTGCACGATTGACGGCATTGACGTGCATTTCGTCCATGAGCGCGGCAAAGGACCTAACCCTATCCCTATTATTCTTACCCATGGATGGCCAGATAGTTTTCTTCGTTATCACAAAATCATTCCACTGCTGACGGATCCGGCGAGTCACGGCGGTCGTCCGGAGGACGCATTTGATGTCATTGTCCCTTCGCTTCCGGGCTTTGGCTTCTCCGGCCGTCCAACCCATCCTGGCTTCAACAATTTGACCGTCTCCGAAATGTGGGCAAAGCTCATGACATCCGTATTAGGCTACAGCCGCTTTGTCGCTGCAGGCGGGGATATTGGTTCGGGGGTTACCCGCTATCTGGCTGCCAATCATCCAGAGCTTCTCTACGGCATCCACTTAACGGATGTAGGCATTATTAGAGATCTCCTGTCTGCTCATAATGAGGATGCGCTTACGGAAGAAGAACGGCAGTACAAAATCAGTGCCTCCAGATGGATCGCGCAGGAAGGAGGCTATATGTCGCTTCAGTCGACGAAGCCTCAGACACTTGCTTATGGACTTTCGGATTCTCCTGCAGGCTTGGCCGGCTGGATTCTCGAGAAATTTCACGCATGGAGCGACTGTAAGGGGAACCTTCTACAGAAATTTAGCAAGGATGAGCTGCTGACTGCGATTATGATCTATTGGGTGACGAACACGATTGGATCGTCCACGCGCATCTATTATGAGAATTCCAATACGCTTCCACCGCTAGGAAAAATAGAGGTCCCTACCGGCATCGCCATTTTCTCGGCAGATATCGCGCTTCCGCCCAAGTCTTGGATTATGCGCAATCTGAATGTGACTCGCTGGACGGAAATGCCTGCCGGCGGCCATTTCACTGCGATGGAAGAGCCTGAGCGGATGGCCGATGACATTCGCGCCTTTTGCAGGCCCTTCAGAGCGGAAAACAACCAATAACACGTCATGAACTTTCACTCTGCAGAATTGATCTTTCCACCTACTGAACTCATCATCTGAATCTTGAGTACTTAACCTTTTATTCAATATGATCAACTGCCTCCCAAAGTCGATTTTGAGCTTAGACAACATGTCCACCTCCAGAATGTTCTTTGCCCCGATATAACGTTCTTAACACCCTAACATTTTCCTTAAAAACGACAAATGGCTTCGCCCCATGAAACAAAGGGCGAAGCCAATTAATTGTTTTCTGCAAATCTTAGTGATTCTGATATTATCCAAAAGCTGTTGGGGTTGGCGGCGGCCGGTCTCGGCCCGTCAATCAACGTCCTGCTCAGGAAAATCACTCCGGATCCACTTATCGGTCGGGTATTCGGCCTTAATATTTCTGCCCTGTATCTGGGCGCGTTCGGAGGCTCTGTATTTGGCGGGCAGGTCGCCCCATGGCTCGGCATGCGTTACGTATTCATTATGACGAGCATTCTGCTGATGACCAGCGCCGTTTGGGTTTATTTTAGGGTGCACAAGAAGCTTACATTTCGCGCGTAGGAAAGTTGATGTAGGATATGAAAACGAATTCACAAAAAGTATAAAGACCCTTCGATACATTATTAAGCTAATGAGGAACGTTAGTTCAAAACATCACAACAGCAGCCGGCTGAAAGCGGCTGCTGTTTTTGTTTAAGTAAGGTGCAGTTTAATACAACAAAAAACAGTCAGGCAGCCAAACTTTTAAACCCAAATTCAATTTATTCTTTAAAAGAATAAATTGAAAATTAAATATATAAAATGCAGAAATAAGTACTTCTGTGCAAAGGAAGTCGCATAAACTGCGGCTTTTTTTGTTATTAGAGTTTATCATCTGTTCAAGAAAAAAGAACTTCGCCCTAGCGATTCTCAAGCCCAGTACGGGCCGAGCCATGCAAAATATAAGCATCAATGCCGTATGAAAATTAACAAAGCTCCGCACATTCAACCTTATTATTTAACAGCTTTTTATTCAACTTAAGCATTCTTAAGATAACTGATAGGCTAATCTTAAGGACTAAAGACTAAGCTACAATTATAAAAGATTAAGAAAGGACATATCTGTGGCGAAATCAAAAAAGTTTTTTTTTGTAAAAGTTCTCTTAGTGCTCTTGGGCGTTTCACTGCTTATTCTAGTAATTAGAAGCATGCCTCAAATCTTTGAAATTACAGTTTCTATACCGAAATTTAGAGAATTTATTTTATCTTCTGGTCATTGGGGGCCGGCTGTTTTTATAGGATTCCAAATTCTTCAGACAGTTATTGCACCAATTCCGGGCGAAGTGATTCAAATCGCAGGCGGTTATATATATGGCATTTCCATTGGAACATTGTACACAACTGCAGGAATGCTAATTGGAGCAGCAAGTGCATTCTTTATTACTCGATTTTTGGCTCGTTCTTTTGTAGAAAAATTGCTGAGTAAGAGTAAATCTCGATGGATGACCAAAATCATGAATCATGAACGTTTTACGATTATTCTTTTTATTTTTTTTGTAATTCCAGGTTTACCAAAAGATTTGTTTGTCTATTTTGCTGCGCTTACACCCATTAAGCCCTTGAAATTTTTTGCGATATTAACTATAGGAAGAATTCCATCGATTATTTTATCGGCAGGCTTAGGTTCAACGATTTATCAACACAATTATATAACTACCATTATTATATCTGTTCTTTCTGTTCTCTCCTTACTTCTTGGATTGCTCTATAAAGATAAAATCATTCTTCGAATTACAAAAATGAATAAAGAAAAGAAAATGAATTCTGATTATACGGAGGAAACAAATGATTAAGCAATGGATACCTAACCTAATGACTTTCTCCAATCTATCCTTTGGAGTAATAGCGATTCTTGAAATCGTGAAGGAAGAATACATGATGAGCGCAATTTGTATTCTTCTCTCCGTTTTTATTGATAGATACGATGGTAAAGTGGCAAGACGTTTAAATGTAAGCAACGCTATAGGGAAAGAACTGGACTCTTTAGCCGATGTGGTTGCATTTGGGGTTGCCCCTGCAATATTGATCTTTTGCAAGTTTAATTTTATGGAATACAGGATATTAAAGATCGTTGGGGTAGGAGTTCTTATTCTTTATATCATAAGCGGTTCTTATCGATTAGCCCGTTATAACATCCAGACATTTAATGGTGTATTTAGTGGTATTCCCATTACAGTATCCGGCTTTATTTTAGCAATTTATTCTTTGAGCGTCCCTGGTAATCGCGAATACGCATATGTGGCACTTCTAACAATAGCAATTCTTTCGTATTTCATGGTATCGAAATTTAAATTAAAAAAAATTTAAATGAGGAGGGTCCATAGTGGAATTGTTCTCCTTTATAAAAGAGTATGTTACAAACCCAAGAGCCGTTGGAGCAGTTCTCCCCAGTTCCAAGTATCTAGCAAAAAAAATGATTGGACAGATCGACTTTAAAAATGCCAGTTATATCATAGAATATGGGCCAGGTACTGGAGTAATCACTGAACAACTGCTGAAAAATCGAAGAGAGGGCACAATAATTATATTATTTGAAAGTAACTTGAGATTCTTTAATCTGTTAAAGCAAAAGTATCAACATGAGCCCGAATTTCATCTCATTAATGATTCGGCGGAAAACTTAGAAGAGTATATGATTAGTCTAAATATCCCCTGGCTGGATTACATCGTTTCCGGTCTTCCGATTGCAAGTCTGCATCAACAAGTGTCTTTCAACATACTAACACTTACGAAGAGGCATTTACGGCAAGGTGGTAAATTTATAACCTTTCAGTACACACTTTTGAAGAAAGATTTGATTGGCAAGTACTTTCGAAAAGTGGAGATTCAAAGAGAACTTCGGAACATTCCGCCCGCTTATATTTTTTCCTGTAACGTATAGTATATTTCGTTGCAGCTTTCAATTAATGGGACTTTGTAATTACAGGTAAACTGATATGAATTGAATACGTATCTTCTCCTTTTGTTACAGCTAATTTTCCCTTATGCTGCTCAATAATTCGGGTACATGTCTTAACCCCAATTCCTGTCCCCGTTACTTCTCTGGAGACTCTATTTATTCGATTAGTAATACTAATTAATAAATTTTTATTATTCAATTGAAATTTAATTGTTACGGGGGAAGACTTATCTGCATATTTTGTGACGTTCGAAAAAATATTATCCAGTACCCTACGTATTGAAATTAAATTCAAGTCCAACTGAAAAGGGTTATTGGAAGGGATATATTGAAACTGAAACCCATTGTTTTGTAAAATTAATAACTGGTCATCCATGAGCTGATCCAAAAGCTGGATACCGTCAAAAGATTCAAGCTCCAAATGATCCTCAGACAAGTTAGTATTAGTGATAGTAAAATACTCAAAAAGCTTATCTGAAAGATGCTTAATCTGATAAGCTTTTTCTCTGCTGTTATGGATATACTGCATCAAATGCTCGTCGGTTTTATATTTCCGGTACTCAATTATATCTAAATAACCAATGAGTGCTGTCAGTGGTGTGCGTAAATCGTGAGACATCGCTGTTACTAGCTCACTGTTGGCACTCCGGGCTTTTTCCTCGCCATCTAGCTTTTCAATAAATGATTTCCTTAACTCATTGATACTGTGAGCTAATGAAGCTAATTCGTCTTTTCCTTTAGTGGATATTGGATAATCCAATTCTCCGCCTTCCAGTATTTTGACTTCATTCTCAAGTACCGTTATATAGGATGTCTTTCTGTTAATAAAGAATAGCATGGTAAGAATAAAAAATACAAAAGAGATAGCCACACCAATGAATGTAATAATGTAGTAATACTTATATTCAAAGAAACTATCCAGATAAATTTGGGCAACAGTGCCTTTAAAATGCACGCTATATAAAGGCGCGTTGACCAAAATGGGATGAATAAGCATATTGTTTTCAGTATCAAAATCATTCACGGCCGAAGTGAAAATGAGTTTATTGTCTACAAACAAATAAAGACCTATATATCGTTTATTTTTTACCCATTTTGCAATTTGATCCTGATCATTAATGGTAAGATTGTTATCCGAAACATAATGCTTGAATTGAATGATTGTTTGATTTTTTTGATCCTCAATAAATGAAGACTTATTAAAATAGCTATCCAATAAGCTTTCACCTGTTGATTGCAATAAGAAGAATAATCCGGCAGATAGAATAAACGAAATCAGTAGACATAGCATTAATTCATTCTTTATTTTCCCCCTAAAGAACGCTTTACTCAATCCGATACCCCTTTCCCCATACCGTTTTGATCACCTTCGGGTTCTGTGGATCCTGTTCAAGCTTGCTTCTAAGGTTTCGGATGTGCACCATTACTGTATTGTTGCAGCTATAGTAATAAGGCTCTTCCCACACACTTTCATAAAGATTTTGGGCAGAGAAGATTTTTTTCCTATGCTGCATAAGCAAAAGGAGGATTCTATATTCAATCTCGGTTAATTGCACCTCTTTGTCACCGATAAAAACTTCATTGTTTAATGTATTGATACTAATTTCATGCATTAAAAGGTGATCATTAGAAGAAACCTTATCTTTTCCTTTATATACATAATATCTTCTTAACAAAGCTTTAACACGGGACACTAATTCTGTATACGAAAATGGCTTGGATAAGTAATCATCACTTCCGGCAGAAAAGGCCATGTATTTATCCGAATCTTGAGTTTTAGCAGTTAAAAACAAGATTGGAGCGCTAGTTTTTTCGCGAATTTCTATACAGGCTTTAAATCCTGATTTTATCGGCATCATAATATCGAGAATGATTAAATCAGTATGCTCGTCTACCTTGTTGACCGCATCGTCTCCGTTTACAGCTTCGATGACATTATATTGCTCACTCTCCAGTAGGACTCGGACAATTTCTCTGATCTCATTGTTATCATCGGCAATTAATATGTTTTTTGTAGTGTTCATCCGTTTTCCTCCAGCCTTAACCTCATTATAGTATCCAATTTAGCTAGAAACTACACCATTTAAGCATCTTAAGAAATCTTAAGGTCTGGCAATGTCACATCGAAATGACAGGTTTTTTTGCATAGAAAAACAAAGATGGGAGTACTCCTTGACGGTGATAAAGTAAGATTAAAGATCCCAGCTAATTTAGAAGATTACGAACGCCAAGCGGATGAGTTAGCAGATGACGATGTCTTATAAACGACCAGTATCTTACACTGCCTTACACTGAACTTAAATAGCCCATTACATGTAAAATTGGAAATAAGAAGCTTCCAAATTACTGTGATGGGCTCATTTACATTTTCCTAAGCGCTACACTACATTAAACTAGAATTGTTGATTTGACGCGGTTCTTGGGTTAAAAAATCGTCAGCTTTTGAAAAATAAGTTTTAGATTGAACCATTTTGATTTCAAAAATTTGTTCCGAAACATGAAAATAAAGTATTAGACTATCACCTAATTGATTTCGAAATAATTTTGAACCCATTCCTCGAGCCATAACATTGCCCCACGAAAACTTAACATTTCCGGCTCTGTAATTTCTGCTGTATGTGATGAGTAATTACGAACTTCGATTATCGCTTCTATCCTATTCTTAAATTTGTTCTTATCTGGCCCAAATATGGCTTTAAAACTTGGATCCCAATTATTATCAATTTCATTTTTAAGATCTGAGGTATAGCGGACACCGCCGTATTTTTTATTAAGACCCATACACCTTCCACGATTCAATACCGGTCGAAGTTGTCGACTTCGCCGTAATATTCAACCGAATTTGATTTGTCGTGACCGGCGTAAACGTGGTCGTATTGTACTGGTTCGGAAGCAAGCCCAGGCCAGACGGGCTGCTTACATTCACCCAAGCGCTGCCGTTCCAGTATTGGATTGTGTATGAAGCAGGCAGATCGATGCCCTCATCGTCGTCGAACCAATAGACATCGGTCGAGGAGATCGTACGGTTCGTACTAAACGTGTATTGCACCCACTGCGTTGTGCCTGGATTATCCCAGTTGCCGTACACGGAATGACCGCGGTCCTTCGAGCTTGTCGGTGTATACCCGTCGTTCAACCCGGTTAAGCTCTCCCATGAGGAGACGAACGACGTCGACGACGTCGCTTGCGGCGCGATGTCTGAGACGGAGACGGCAGGTCCGGCTAGCGCGCTAATCTCCGAAGCGCTAAGCGCTCTG
>NZ_CBQR020000059.1 GCF_000455485.1 Gorillibacterium massiliense | reverse complement strand
TGTACTGGAGCCGATATCGAAAATACGCATCCAGCTACTCAAGCTGTTCGCTTTCACCCACATTGCGATCGTCATGCTCGTTGCGCCGTTTACGATACCGGTCGGCATGCTGACGTAGCCGTCCGTACCGTTAAGCGTAATGGCGTTGCCTGACTTGCCTACCGCCCAAGTTCCACCACTCACCACCGCGTTGCGCCCGTTACCCGACGAATCGGCCGCCGCTGTGCCGGTCGTCTCGTTGAAGCTATAGTTCGCGATCAAATCGCCTGTCTGTCCGCCGCCGAGATTAATCGTGAACGATTTAGTCACCGGTGCTCTCAATTCATCGTAATCCCGAAGCTGCATGGTGAACGTATAGCTGTTTTGCGGCGCGCTGCTCGCAATCGTTCCGCTGATCGTACCTCTAAAACGATCTAATGTTAAGCCCGGCGGCAGTGTCCCGCTTGTGACTGTCCAATCGTAAAAGGGAACGCCTCCATTGGCGATCAGTGTTTGCGAATATGCCGCTCCCTTCGTTCCGTTTGGTAACGAATTCGTAACAATCGAAGGGGCGAGAAACGGCGTCAGCGTCTTTTTCAGCGGCCACCCGGCATTCTCTGCGATTAGCAGTGTGAGCTTCGTCAGCATCCATCTTCGGGTTGGGAATAAATTTGTCCAGCCCGCGTTTTGGCCGCTTAGACGATCCCAATAAATCTGATCGGCAGGAATGTGATAGCCACTGGCTTCCACAGGAACGGCGCGTCCTTGATAATCGATGACCTCCGAGTCGTTCGCGCCACCGGAATTCACGTAATTCTGCATTCCAGCCCATGCATCGCTGAACGCCACACCGTGTCCGAATTCATGCATGACGAGCCCATATACATCGGTAACCTGACTCAAGTCAGTCAAATACCAATCATCATCGTTCATTGAAGAAAACGGCACCGCATTATCGTAAAAATCGAGTGCCATCCCTAGCGAGCGATACAGAGGACCGGGAACTTGAACGCCATTTCGCGTATGGTATTTTCCATTTCTGGACGCCCATCCCGTGGAATAAGGTCCATTGAGTCCGCGCAGGAACACCCATTCCCCATTATAGGCGGCATTGTTTGTCACAGATGTATTGCCATTGAATTGGTCGTTCGGCACGAAGTTGTTTTCCGCTCCCGCAGGTACGGTATCGAACGGCTGCACGTCGAAGAAGTAAAACCAGTCCTTGATTGCCTGTTCAGCTGCCGCACGGTAGCCAGTGTTATCGAAATAGTGATTGACCGTGTCAAATCGATAATCGAATACAAGCGGCAAACTAGGCTCTGCGTTATCATCTTGATCCAATACCCGGATAGGTATGTTTTGTACGCGGGACGTACCATTGTTCTCCTTTATCGTCATCGCAAGCGTATAATTCTCGATTGAGCCAGGACCGCCGACACGGTCCGGCGCAATTTCGAGCAAGAAGTTTTGTACAGTCGCTGCGTTGGCAAACGTCAGTGTCTTCGTCGCGCCGGTGGCTGACAACGTGCTCGGTAAATCCATCATGAGCCTGGATGAACCTTGCGCATATAAAGTGATGGTGACTGGATAAACCGCGTTTGCCGGTGGCTTCACTGTAAGCTTGATATAAGGATTAGCAATGTACCCTTGCCAGTCGACCAAGTCTATTCCGTAGGCGTTAATCTCCCGACCAAAAATATCAATCACAGACGCTTCGGTCGACGCGGCGGCATTTGCAGTATTAGGTTTGGCCGGACCTACATTGTAAACCCCTAATAAAAGGACAAAACCAAGCATCGCACAAAGCCATTTTTTCATTATCACACCTCCATTGGTCTAACGGTACATGTCCGCCACACCTTTCTACGAGAACGGCATGGCGGACACCGCCTTTTAAAGAATTAGGACCCGTACACCTTCCACGATTCAATGCCGGTCGAAGTTGTCGACTTCGCCGTAATGTTCAACCGGATTTGATTCGTCGTGACTGGCGTAAACGTGGTCGTATTGTATTGATTCGGAAGCACACCCAAACCAGACGGGCTGCTTACATTCACCCAAGCGCTGCCGTTCCAGTATTGGATCGTGTATGAAGCAGGCAGATCGATGCCCTCATCGTCGTCGAACCAATAGACATCGGTCGAGGAGATCGTACGGTTCGTACTAAACGTGTATTGCACCCACTGCGTTGTGCCTGGATTATCCCAGTTGCCGTACACGGAATGACCGCGGTCCTTCGAGCTTGTCGGTGTATACCCGTCGTTCAACCCGGTTAAGCTCTCCCAGGAGGAGACGAACGACGTCGACGACGTCGCTTGCGGCGCGATGTCTGAGACGGAGACGGCAGGTCCGGCTAGTGCGCTAATCTCCGAAGCGCTAAGCGCTCTA
>NZ_CBQR020000058.1 GCF_000455485.1 Gorillibacterium massiliense | reverse complement strand
CTATAGATGCGGAAATCGTCGATTTGGCCGTTAAAATACGGATCTCCCGCGAACTGCGATCTGCCGATCCAGTTATTCGTTGTCGCGCCAAGGCTAGACGGATTCAGCGTCATGTTCGTATTCGTCGCCACTAGCGCGCCGTCTACGTACAGATTTCCGGTCGTTCCGGAAATCGTCACCGCGACGTGCTTCCAAACGCCTGTCGGGAACGCGGTCGTCGTATTGATCTGCTGCTCCGCGCCGTTACCGCCCGTAGTTATCGTGAAACGAAGACCCGCCCCACCCGGCTGCGGCGACAAGAACATGTAATTCGTTGTACTGGAGCCGATATCGAAAATACGCATCCAGCTACTCAAGCTGTTCGCTTTCACCCACATTGCGATCGTCATGTTCGTCGTGCCGTTTACGATACCGGTCGGCATGCTGACGTAGCCGTCCGTACCGTTCAAGGTCACAGCGTTACCTGTCTGACCCGCCGTGAAGGTCGCACCGCCGTTCAATGCACCCGTTTTACTATTACCGGACGAGTCTGCTGCCGAAGTGCCGCTCGATTCACTGAAATCATATTGAACGAGCTTTTCCGGAACCGTCGTCGTCCCTTGTTGCAGTTTGATATCGTAAGTTGTCGCCGTGCCGATACTGAGGTTGACCGTCGTCGTACCGTTCGCCGTCGCGTTGACCGAGCCGACGACCGCGTTGTTGACGAGTATTTGGTAAGTTCCCGCGGCAAGCCCCGTGAATGTTACCTTCGTCGTATGTGCCGTCCCCGGCGTTACGTTTTGCAGCGTGAAGTTGACGGAGTTTTTCGCCAAGGCGACAGTTGCGGCCGTATACTTGTCGCTCTCCAGCGTCATGTTCAGCTTCTCCGTAATCAGGTTCAGCTTTTGATTCACGCCGTCTTTCGGTGTAATGCTGTAATTACCGCCGCTTTGCGTCACATCACAACCATACCCGTACAGACCGAAGATCGGATCGACCGCGACGTCAGAGCTCAAAATCCGGATCGCGCCGAACAGGCCGAGGTCCGCTTCGCCGGACATGCCGCGCCAGCCGTTCTGCAGCGCGCCGCCGCCTACGCCTTCCGCGCCGTAGTTGCCTTTCTCCGCCTGATACGTCCAGGCGACCGCGCCGATGTCGGCCGCGTCCGAGCTGATCTGGCCGGAGTTAATCGCGCCGATGTTGGCGATCTTCGCCGCGTAGGACAGCCGCTGATCGACTTCCGGACTCGTCGAGTTATTGCGCACCCAGTCGTCCATCGCATAACCGGCCAATGAAACGGTGTACTGGAAGTTCCACCAGTTTTCACCCGTGATTGTGACTGGATCCGCATAGTAATACCACACTGGCATTTGGCCGCGGGACGCGCGGGTTTTTGCGTTGATCTTGCTCATCATCGTCGTGTTATTATTCATCTTGGCGAGCGTGTACACCGCTTCCTCGCCCGTGTTGTCGTAGTTGTATTCAGAGCCGTACGGGTACGTCGTGTTCTTGAAATTGTTGTACTTCGTCGCCATCTTGCTGATGACGTCGTTTGCCTGCGTTGTCATGCCCTCGTCCTGCAGCGCCTTGATGAGCTCCGGCGTCGTCGACTCGCCCATCAGGCCGGTGTTCCAGTTGTAGGCGACCGCCCCGTCGTACAGCGTTTTGAAAATGTTACAGGCGCGCGACAGGTACGTCGTTCTCGGGTTCGCGTACGTGACGAGATTCGGGTACAGCTTCTCGATTTTGTACATGCTTAAGAACGTGTTGTAAATGTGCGGATACGCGTAGCCGCGGTATTGCGGCGTCGTATTTGGCGCCGGCATGAGGAAGTCATAGATAAGGTAGTCGGTATGGTCCGTCGCCATCAGGTTGTTCCAGATCGTCGTCGTCAGATACTGGTCGACGGCCGTAACTTCGGAGGCGACCGGCGTCTGCACGTTTTTCTCCGCCAGGAATTCCGCGTGGGTATAACCCCAGTCGTCGCCCCAGCCCCAATAGCCGTTAAAGACATTTCGCTTCGTGTTACCGTCCATGAGCCAGTCGTCGAACGCCTTGTCGCGAATGTCTCCCGGAACGTTCCACTGCGTGCTGTTGACCATAAATGTCGAGTGGCGCTGTAAGGCGTTTGCGATCGGCTCGATCGCGTAGTACTGCAGCACCGTTGTCTCGCCGCTGCCGTACGTGACGGTAATGTTGTTCGGACCGAGATGGCTCATCGTCAGCGAGTAAAGCTTGTGATCCGTGCCCACCGTGCCGAGGGAAGCAATCGTCGTCTCAGACGGATATTGGGCCGTGACGGACACGATCGCCTTGGACGTATGCAGGTCGAACTTCGCCGTCTGGTTCGTCGGCACGATCATGCCAGGAATCGAAGTGACGTCGACCATGCCCTCGCTGTAGAGGCGGTCCTTCACGCCTTGATCGTTCGCCACCTTAAAAAACTTGAATGCGTACGTCTTGCTCGCACCGGCCGCGAGCGTCAGGCTCGTGTTCGGCAGGTAGCCCGCGTTCGTGCTCTTGATGACGTTGGAGTGGATGTAGAAGACGTTCAGCCCTTCGGACCAGCCGCCTTGATCCCCCGCCCACTTGCTGCCTGGGTGGTCTTCGATCCTCCAGCGATCCTGGTACTCGAAGCCGGCGCCGGTTGTCGCATCAGGCACCATCATGAGGAAAGGACCGACGCCGCTCGGGCGGCCAATCGTGATATAAGAATTGTTGTTGCCAACGAAGGAATGGGTAACAACGCGCGTTTCATAAATTTGTTCGTTATTGCCGCCCGACCAGTATTCGTTGAATGGAAGCGGCAACCCGACGTCACCGAATTCGATCGTTTGCGTACTCGTGTTTGTCAATTCGATTTGCCACAGCAAGTAATCGTTGACAAGCGAATACTTCTCGACTAGACGAAAGTTTTTTACACCGTTTGCGTTCGTGGAATTCTGATAAGTGATCGTAGCTGTTGTGCCGGATTGGCTTTGCGTCCTACCATCCGACGAACTTTGGGTCAGAGCGGTCTGCCAGGCACCTGTACCAAGGCGGTACTTGAACATCAGTTCTCCAACCCATTGGTGATCAGACGTATTTTGCTGTGTAGCGTTTGTTGCGTTCATGACGTAATTCGTTGGAAAAGTATCGCCGACCAGTTGCAGAGAAGTTATTTCTCCGTTCGAGCCGGTTTGTACATTAAACGTGCCGTTCGTCAGCGAGTAGGCAAGAGCAGATTTCGGAATCAACAAGATGCACGCGGTCATTGCTGCCATAAAGAAGACGATCAGTAACGTACGCTTTGACAGTTGCAATAACGGATGTTGGCTCAAGAATGTCTCCTCCATTCATTTAATGTTTGCATGTGTGGTCCTGCATCGATCATTAACTACCTCCGCTTCTGGTCAACTAAATAACGATCTATGGAATCGGCTAACTTATACCTACCACCTCCCTCATAGAAATGAGTATTGAAATTATAAAGAGCACCCTACCGTCGCCAAAACTCTCTTAGCGTTACTGGGTGCTCTCTTCTTGATGTCATTAATGCGCGTGAGTAATTTCCATACGTTTTACGCATTACGTGACTTCTTTTTTGCTATATGATTCTCGCTATCCCTGAGTAAAAATCTAAACGCTTCAATATAGGAGCAAAAAATATCTAATTGCTTTGTGCCCGGCTGCTCTATTTGATTCTGAACTCTACGATTCCCGCGAAGCACTCTTCCATTTTGGTCGAGTTCAATAGCCATTGTAAAAATAGTACAAGTAGATAATCTAGGTGTCTGCACCAAGAAGAAACCCGAAAAGAAAGGGTGCATTCGGTTGGCTCATCCAGTTGCACCCGGATCAGAATCCTTCTATCCCATGATACAAGAAAGCGCTTTAATTGTATTTTGACATGAGTTATCTTTAAAAAAAACAACGTATTCCAACCTAATTTTAAGCTATTTCAACCTTTTACATAGCCATCTGGGATTTTGACTAGCTCCTTGAAGCACGTCTTTATCCCAACAATATATTAAAGAGAAATATGGAGGCATCGCATTTCAAGACGAGAACGGACATATATGCTATCGATTTCGATCCCTACACGCTCCTTCAGCTTTGCGTGATAATGTGGTTCTAGACTCTTTATCGCCGGACAGCAAAAAAAGTCCCGATATTAAATTAATATCGGGACTTTTGAGAGCAAATTGGCCAGTTGCAAATTGATTTCGTTAGTTACATTCACTATTTTTTTGATTCATTACAATAAACTATTGTTCTCATGCACCTTGATAATACTGAATTTTTTGAAAAGCTTTTATTATCTGAATTACAATAAAGTATTGTTCTAACTTGAACTTAACAACCAATTTGCCTGTTTTTCAATTACAATAAAGTATTGTTTTCAAAGTCGTTGATAACGCTTGTTATTTCATCAATTTTCATCAAGTGTACGTTTCGGCTTAGGTACTGATTTAAAGGTGAAGCGAGACACCGTCTCTAGTTTGTTTATATTGAAAGAATACCCCTTAGCGTCTTAAGGTCATTTCTCATCTGGTTAACTGAGTCTCTATTTTCTTGAACAACTTCTGTCAGATTACAAATGACTTTTTTAAGACGATAGGAAATTAACTCTTCTGAGCTGTCAGCAGCTCCACCGTCTTCATCAAAGTTAATAAACCCATAATACACTTCAATTTCACCACAAGAAATTCGTTCTTCATTCTTGTGAAGTTCTATCCAAACCGAATCCGAGTCATCATCCCTTGGATCAAGTTGACCTTCCACGGAAAGTGTAACTATATCGCCCTCAAGATCAGTAAAGTTAACCAACTCATCAATTTCGAAGTAATCCTTGTATTTAATACTATCTCGAGAAGATTCTAAAGCTTCTAATGGACATAGGTGATCATTTACAAATTCTAAAACAGCCTCTCTTACTTCTTCTTCGGTGAAACTAACATGATGTTTTATTTTTAAGAACGGTGAATGTTCATTATAAGTCTGAACCTTTGCAATTAAGTCCGCGATAGTTTTTCCATTGCAATCAGTTTCAAATTGGTAATACTATCTCAGCACTTAGTGAAGAAAGTAAAGAATCAATCGTACTGATTGAAGAGCGATACAAAAAAGATGCTGCTCAAATAAGCTATGTCCATTTCATATCGAGGATAAGGAATCTTGGGCAGATGCAATGATAATTGAAACTATTCGAGAGTTTTGATTTGATAAAGAGATAATTTTGTCAATTAGTTCTTTATGCTTTTCTTTTACTGACGCATTGAGCCCATCTTGGTATGCACTATCGTATGCATCATTCAGCAAAATACAGACCGTTTCAGCTTAGACGGGCTGAATAAATAATTGCAGCCAGCTTAGCTGGTTTTTAGTATCTTGTCATGAAACTTTTCAATCTTTTCCACGTAAGTTACCCATAATTGGAATTACTTATCGGTAGCAGCCACGTACGTCCATTACGTCGTTCAACATCTACTGGAGCGTCAAAAAAGTCAGATAATATATCAGTATTTAGGAGATCGAAAGTATTTCCAGATTTAAATACTGTACCCTCTTTAATCAATATAATTTTTCCAAACATCGGCATAATTTCTTCTACATGGTGAGTTACAAATAACAGGGTAGGCGCATCCGGTTGCTTCGCAATATTGTCAATCATACTCAATAACAACTCGCGCGCAAACACATCAAGCCCTGTACAAGGTTCATCCAAAATAAGTAGTTTAGGTGACGACATTAAAGCGCGAGCAATGAGTACACGTTGACGCTCTCCTTGTGAAAAGGTATCATATTTACGGCTAACTAGCTTTTCACAACCAAGTAGTTGCAATAAGGTGTGCGCTTTCGTCAAATCAATGTGTGAAAATTCGTCGTATAATCCGATAGTAGCAAATTTTCCACTTAGTACAATATTTAGCGCTGTCTCACTGCCATATAATCTCTGTTGAAGTGATGAGCTAACCCAGCCTATAGATTTACGTAGTTCCCTTAAGTCAAATTCTCCGAATTTGTGCCCTAAAACAGATATTTTGCCCTTCGTTGGCCAGATATATCCATTAATCATGTTGAGTAGAGTGGTCTTTCCAGAGCCATTCAATCCGACAATGCACCAATGCTCCCCCGGTTGAACTTGCCAATTAACATCTTTTAAAATGATGGAATTATCTCGAACCCAGCTCACATTTTCAACATCTATAATCATCAATTAGGTGCTCCTTCCTCCACTCTCTTATTCCCTATTACCAAGCTAACAACAATTGAAATAAGACAGATTATAGATAAACCAATAAATGAAATTGGATAACTACCAGTGATGTCATGCAGCCACCCTGTAATAATAGGACCTATCCCGGATATAATGTATCCGCCAAACTGCACCATAGAAGTCCATGAACTTGCATCCTCAGCATTGTCGGTTTCATCAAGAGGGAGAAGAAGAGCAAGATAGAATAATCCGCTAGTACTAACCCCTAGTAAGACGGCAGCAACCCAAGGTATAACATGACCATTCATAAAGCTAAGAATCAATAACCCTGACAACAGTATAATTGAATTTATCAACATCCAAAAAAGACGATTTGAATATCTAACGAAAAATATAGGCATTAAAATTGAAGTCCCTAATTGAACGAGTGCTAGAACAGTAACCACAGTGCCAGCCAGAGTCTCCGAAAGATGATTGAATTGAGAGATAGGAGCGATCCAAGCAGTAATAGAATAATTTAGGCAACCTTGCAAACCAAAGAAAAGCATCACCAATAGCGCTCGTTTGTTTCTCCAAGGAAACGGCTTTTTTATTTTTTTTACACTCATATTTTGATTAGCAGAGTTCTTTGTAGCAAAAATCCATAATGCTGTGGAGATAAGAACCAAAACAAACCACAAAGCAAGGGCAGCCGGCCATTCAATATGAAATTTATTTTTCAAAGGAATTGTTAGGCCTGCACCCATCGAAGCTCCGAGACCTATTCCAGCCGAGTAAACACCAATCATAACATGAGCATGAAGTGGGAAATGCTGTTTGATGAAACCCGATAAAGAAGGTCCAATGATCGCTAATCCTATACCTATTAATCCTGCAGTCATTATAAACAATGCTACGTTCTCAGCGAAAAAACGTAAAGCTGTAGCAGCAGCAATAAGTATTAGGCACATAGTAACTGTTCGTTCAAGCCCAAACTTTTGAGTGAATTTTGATGTTAATGGAGCGAATAATCCCATACAGATGACAGGAATTCCCGTTAGAAGACTTATTGTTGTACTGCTAAGTAAAAGATCGCTTTGAATGGTTTCAAGAAGAGCTGCAATTGAGGTAATGGATGTCCTTAGATTAACCGAGACAAAAAGTATCGCGATGACCATCATCCAAATTTTCCTCTTTTTCATTAAAACACCTACTCAAATAGGAAATTTAATTATGTTTAATAAATTATAGATATTGTTACAAGTGATTATTTAATGAATAAATAGTAATACATCAGACGTCTGACGTCAATTTCTGTTTTACTAAAAATACGCACTCACAATAACCCTGAAGTACTGTCTTTATAGAAGTTTGATATAAAAATACATATGATGTATTATATTTTTTTGGTTGAGCTAAGGGATAATTAATATAAGTTATTTATTTCATATGGGCTCATAAACTTTTATACTTTAATAGATATCTCACAATTTAGCTAGATTTTGGAGGGGAATTAATGAGTAAAGAGCTATTTAAACCAGTACAAAAACGTAAACTTGTTGACGAAATACTTGAACAACTCCAAAACAAAATTTTTTCAGGGCAGTTTAAACCAGGAGATAAATTACCAACGGAAACTGAGCTCATGGAGCAATTATCTGTCGGTCGATCAACCGTTAGGGAAGCAGTCAAAATTTTAGTTCATGCAGAAGTCCTACAAGTAAGACATGGAGATGGGACTTACATAAAGTCAGTAAAACATCCTGAAAGCTACTTAAAATCAGCAAAAAGATATAATGAACAACATATATACGAAGTTAGGAAAATGCTTGACATGCAACTTTGTGAGATAGCTGTTGCAAACCGAACAGAAGAGGATTTAGAAAAAATGCAAACTTATCTAACCCAACGTAAAAAAGCACTTGATTCTGGAAATTATGCAGACTATGTTGAAGCAGATGTTTACTTCCATTTTGCATTAGCTCAATCAACACAAAATGAACTCTTTATAGATCTATATCGTGACTTTTGTGCAATACTCAAAAAGTATCTAAGTAATTTAATCGTTAAGGATATCCGTCAATATGATGATAGCACTGTCATACACGAACAGTTACTTCTGGCAATAAGGGAAAGAAACGTCGAAGAAGCAAAGTTACTTACATTAGAAAACTTGAAGCAAATTTCAGGAGAAAAAGATAACATAATATGAAGTATTAACTTGCCTTACGTAGATGTGTTCTGAAAATACGATGACAATAAATAGCTGCAACAGCCCATCATCCCTAGCCTCCAACATAGCGATAGGACGGTATGCCTTGATTCGAAACGATGTAGTGCTCCGATCCCCCGGACTCTCATCAGAGCGTAACCTCCTCTAATTGATTCTCTCTACCCGGTAAGGACTTATTCGCAAATAATGTGGCAGACCGTGCAACTATGGTATCACCCATCGTCGTAAAGTTTTGTAAATCAATAAACAATATAAGAGAAGCCTTAAATCACTCAGGCTCCCCCTAGATGTATTATTTTTTTAACTCAAAAATGTTTATCATTGTGCATAAGTAGTTGAAAGTGTCAACAATATCATACAAAAAGCATGTGCTTCTTTTATCGATCATACAAAAAGCATGTGCTTCTTTTATCGTCATTTTAGGAAGTAACTGTTCAAGTTCTATGATAACCTCAGCAGCTCCTAAAGAGTCCAAATAACCAATGTTTTCAAAGGAACTAGTCAAAGTGCCGGCGGCCCTTCTTGTGTCAATTTCACTTTTAACTTTATGAATGGAATTATCGCGAAACCCATAAATTGCTTCATCTTCATCTGTAAACGAAGATAAAGAAGAGCAGTTGCAGATTCCTTTTCAATCATCCCCACTGTTTCCCTACTGTTTCAAACCCACCCTTTTTTAGTGCATTATATCGGATTCCTAACAAAGGTTTCTATCATTCTTGTCATGTACTGCCGCATTTTTAATACCAAATTATAGTCACCGTCATGCAAACACCAATCATAAATAACCCCTCTTGCAGCAATAAACAGAAATTCAGTTGTATCTTCAGGGGATATCGTATTGTCTAGCTCCTCAGAATCTTGTCTTTTTTGAATTATTGCTTGGAGGCTTGCTTGCATATACCTTCCTTTAGCAATAAACAACTTATTATTAGTTGTATACAATTGCTTAATTGTTTCCAAACCTAAACTTTTATTATATTCAGCATAAATTTCAAAATAACACACAAGTTCTTCTTTGACATTTTGGTAATCCCTTATGGTATTAAACTTCTCCCAGAAGTAACTATCCGCTTGATCATACATTTCAACTAATATGTCGCTTTTAGTTTTGAAGTAATTATAAAAAGATCCAATGGATACACCTGCATGTTCACAAATATCCCTAATTTTTATATCTTCTAAATCATTTGTTTTCATAAGACGCATAGCACTATTATAGATATCTTTCTTCGTTTGTATACTTTGCATCTGCCGTAAATTTAACTTTTTTGGTGCCATCCATGATTCCCCACTCTTAAATATTTATATAAATTGTATCACACTTTCATGGTGCAAAAAAAAATATCATCTAAAGTTCCCTGCTTGTGAAATTAATCACTAAATATTTCACTGTACAGTTTTATACTGAACATATTCAATGAACGTGTTCACTTAATTTAAAATGAAGGGATGACCTAGATTGAAAGAAGAACACAAAATCTTATTCACACCTATGAAGATTGGTAAGTTGGAGCTGAAGAACCGATTTGTTATGGCACCGATGGGCCCTGGTGGCCTATGTAATTCGGATGGATCCTTTAATGAACGTGGAATTGAGTATTACGTAGAACGGGCAAAAGGTGGTACGGGCCTTTTAATTACCGGTGTAACCATGGTAGAAAATGAAATTGAGAAGTGCGCATTGCCTTCTATGCCCTGCCCTACTTTGAATCCTTTACATTTCATAACTACCGGAAAAATGATGACTGAACGGATTCATGCTTATGGCGCTAAAATCTTCTTACAACTATCGGCTGGTTTTGGACGTGTAAGTATTCCATCTATTGTAGGCAGAACTGCCGTTGCTCCGTCTGCTATTCCTCATCGGTGGTTGGACGATGTAACCTGCCGTGAATTGAAGATTGAAGAAATCCGTACTTATATTCGCAAATTTGCGGAATCTGCCGCTATTGCAAAAAAGGCAGGCTTTGATGGAATTGAGATTCATGCCGTTCATGAAGGTTATTTGTTAGACCAGTTTGCTATCTCCTTCTTTAATCGCCGGACTGACGAATACGGTGGATGCCTTGAGAACCGGTTGCGGTTTGCTACCGAAATTGTGCAAGCTATTAAGGCAGAGTGTGGCCAAGACTATCCGGTTTCTCTACGTTACAGCATTAAAAGTTTTATTAAAGATTGGCGACAAGGCGGCTTGCCTGGCGAGGAGTTTAATGAACAAGGCCGCGATATTAAAGAAGGTATTGAAGCAGCAAAAATACTTGAAGCCGCTGGATATGATGCTTTCAATGGCGATGTAGGATCCTACGATTCTTGGTATTGGTCTCATCCACCAATGTACCAAGTCAAAGGGTTGTACTTACCTTACAATGAGATTTTAAAAAATAATTTAACAGTACCTGTTATTACAGCAGGCAGAATGGAAAATCCAGATCTCGCCAGCGAGGCTATCCGAAAAGGCCAAACTGATATGATTGCCCTAGGTCGTCCGTTACTCGCTGATTCGGAAATACCTAACAAAATTAAGAATGAACAGATGAATCGTATTCGTCCTTGTCTTTCTTGTCAGGAGGGATGCATGGGACGGCTGCAAACTTTCGCTGCTATCTCCTGCGCCGTTAATCCGGCATGTGGAAGAGAGAAAGAGTATGGCATTGAACAAGCCACTACTAAGAAAAAAGTATTCATTATTGGTGGCGGGCCTGCCGGCTGTGAGGCTGCTCGTGTTGCTGCACTTCGTGGGCATGAAGTTACGCTTTATGAGAAAAGCGGCAGATTGGGCGGCAATATGATTCCGGGGGGAGCACCTGATTTCAAAGAAGACGATCTTTTACTTGCTGCTTGGTATGAAACAGAATTAAAGGACCTCAACGTCAATGTTCATCTAAATAGTGAAGTAACAAAGCAGTCAATTTTAGATAGCAAAACAGACGTTGTGATATTTGCGACCGGGTCTACTCCTCGAGTATTTAACATTGCAGATTCTAAAAATGTTTATACAGCAGAAGATGTACTGCTCGGTAAGCATGATCCTGGAGAATCCACCATTGTTGTTGGAGGTGGTCTAGTCGGTTGCGAAACTGCACTTTGGCTAGTTAATCAAGGGAAAAAAGTGACCCTCGTTGAACTGCAGGATGACATTTTATCTGTTGGTGGCCCCCTCTGTCATGCTAATGAGGATATGCTCCGGGATTTGGTGAATTTTAAAGATATTAACCTGCTTACCAATACCGTGGTTTCTGGATATACTGAAAAAGGCTACACTCTAAAAAATAAAAATGGTGAAGAGATTATTCTTGCTGCGGATTCTGTCATCTTGGCAATTGGCTATGCACCTCAAAAATCATTATATAACGAACTTCAGTACGAACTTTCTGAAACTTACCTTCTAGGTGATGCTAAGCAAGTACAGAACATCATGTATGCCGTTTGGGATGCTTACGAAGTGGTTAGAAACGTTTAAACCATATCCTAAACGGGTAGGAGGCTACTCATTAATAGCAGCCGACTTCCCTCCCACCTTACGTACCGTACGGTATACGGCGATTCCTAGGTTATATTGAACCTTGTCGATAGAAGTCTGTGAAATATAGGAATACAAGTTGCTTGAAGGCGTTGTTTCCAAGGAACTTGTTGATGATTGGGCTGTTGGAGATTCTCCAGTAGCCTTTTCTTGTGTTGGCGTACTCCCATGCCTACTGGGCGTTGATTCCACGTATTTTCAGGTTTCAGTAGACGCTAGTACCTATGGTCGTCGACAACTTGAGGGAAGGATGGAATAACGGACCATGTAATTAGATTAATAAATCGGATTATATGGTAGAAAAACTTGCATCGAGAAATAGTCATTGGCACTTATTTTTGGAGCTTGGTTGAGTTGCGTCGTGATGGTGCAAATGAAACGTATTTTGTCAGCAACTTAGGGAATACAACAACTGCATTCTAAAGAATAATATCCGATCCAGGCCTTGTCGGAGGACAAGAAAATACATCGATAAAAGACAAGAACTTGCATCATATCCTCCCCTTTTTGATTAACTACGCATCAGATCCCGAAATCATTACATTTCGAATAAACACCAATCATATCGGTGATCGATAGTCCCAATTGCATTTCTCCAGTTGTTATGCAATTTAAGTCTAAGTAATCAAGGATAAACGTTTGTCTAATTCGATTTGCTGTAATTGCTGATTTACCAAATGCGTTTGCATATTTTTCAATTATTAAACCTAATGCTCGTCTAGTTAACCTAGAACCTTTAGAGTTTCTACCTCTTGTGAAAAATAATGGTGATTTTGAAGTAAAAATATTATCGAAGTCCGTCCTTATGTATTCATATAAAAGCCTCCTTGCTTTTTCTCCAAATGATATTTGTACTAAATGTTTGTCAGCTCCTCTTTTAGTTCTTCTTAAGCACGAAACTTGGTTATTATATAAATCAAGATCTTTACAGTCTAGAAGTCTAATTTCAGATATCCGGAGCCCAGTATCAGCAATCAAGGCAATAATTGAGGCATCTCTTAGTCTATTGGATTTATAGAAGAGTGCATCATGGGAGTTTTTCGTGATGTATCCTTGATATACAAAATCAACAAAACTCATAATCTCTTCTCTTGACTCGTTTATTTCATGTTTTCGAGAAATCTGATTCCGTTCTTGTTCAACTCTAAGTACTTTTATAAACTCATTATGTTTTAAGAGATAGTCTCCTGTTTCATCTTTAGTGAAGAGTAAGAAAGAGAATATGGATCTCAATGAATAGATTTTTCGTTTCATTGACCTATAACCTTTATCACGTAGAAATTGAACATATTGCTCAATGTCATCTTTACTTAAATTGTTTAAAAATGACATATTAATCAATGACATTTCTTGAGTTGGTTTATTTCGAAATTCAAATAGCCATTTGATAAAATATTCAAAGTCTTTTATCTATGAGATTTTTGTTATAGGTGCTAGTTCGTGTTTTTCATTGCAGAATCTCTTGATAAACTCCGGGGAGCAACTTAATAATATTCCAAGAGCAACTTGGTCTTCATCCATCTGTACCCTGAATATCAAAAATGCAGACGGCTCAATATCTACTGTGAAAGGCTCTGAAGTCAAGAAATAAATATCTAAATAGTTATGCTAAAATTACTTGAGTGTTGCGATATCCTACGTGAAAGTCAGAAATAGGCGCACCTATCGATGATCAAATTTTAATTAAAAATTTTTGCATTAAGGTTTCTCGCACCATGCAGCTCTCCTCACTGCTTAATGAAACGCGAAGCTATGTCAATTTCAAGAATGATGACTTTTCTGGTCGTTTGGCTATGATATTATTAAATGTTGATTTTCGAGCAAAGGAAAACCGCCTCATATAAATGCAGTGATTGAAAATCGTCTCCCGTTCAATGAACTACCGACTAAAACTGTACACTATACCCGTTAATTCGATGTATACCTGTTCTAAATAGAATAAGTTTTTTTCTTCAAAAAATCCATTGCAAGTTTTACTTCATCTAAAATTTTGGGATTTAGTCCGAGAGTATTATGCGAACCATATACGTTTGTAACATTAGCTAAACCAGCTATTCGCTATAAGGAGTTCACTAAATCATTAGGGTTTGTAGAAGGATAGAAAGCATTAACGGGGGTTTCATCATAAAGCAAATCGCCAGTAAACGCCTTCTCATGAATTTACTAAAGAAGCATGGTGTAGAAGGATAGAATGTTTTGCATCTTATTGCCTCATTTTGTGGGTAATCGGATCAGTACGAAATTAATCCCTGACAATGTCTCCTGATAAGTGTTAGAACTTCTCTTTTCTTCATTGAAATTCTTCGATTTTCCGATTAACCCACCTTACGTTCCCACAATTCAATTAATGCATGATCTGCCCCAATATCCGCCCGCGATTGTTCGACCAGGGTGAATAGCCGCGTAGTACCCGTTTATCCAACTGCAGAGTCTTTGTTAGTAACATAGCCACTACAACCGGCTCAGTTGGCCTCCTGCCCACCACATAATAGTAGACACGTTTCAAGTCATTCTCCCAAACGCTAATAACGTCTCGCGGCTGCTCTGTCTAGCGACACAAGCGATACAAGCTCAACGTTAGTAATAGGCAGATTCTCTTCTCTACTTGCTCCCATATTTCGGCGTATTAATGTTGACAACCTTCCTTGGCTATATGTAGCGGGTGATCACAAACAAGTTCGTAAGAGGATCAATATCTTTCTTGATGTGATACTTGTTGAATACGGACATTACATTCTGATCGGACATATTACCCCCACTTTAAATCAGGACGTCCATCGGTCCTCTCCGGCAAACTTTGGCATAATAGTTATGGTGAATCCTCTTTCCTATATCTCTTCACCGTGACCCTTGAGAAACAATATAATTAACCTTGGAAGCAGCTAAAACTATTCACCAAGAAGAGCGTGCTTCATGTTTTCTATTGTGCATATAAGTGACTCCAATTTTCCTAGTCAATTTCTCCAGAGGTATCATAGGACACGTAAATGGCTTCGGCTCTATGAATGTGTTCATAAAATGTCGGATAGACTTCTAAGAGTTTCGATCTCTTGCACATCTGTAAGAGTACTCGATATTGTGCGAGTTTTTCGATAGGAACTTTGTGTTCCTGATTAATAGGAGTAGTATATGTCGTTGCCGACTCCAGAGCTGGTCTCGAATTGTAAGGTATCTGATGGTGTTGATGCTCCATCATAATGGAACCTCCACTCGTCCTGATCCTGAACGAATTGAAGTGGATTGTTGCTTCTGACAATCAGCATGGATCTCATAAATTTTAGACCGGTATTGCATATAAACGTCCTCGATTGACGGATGGGAAAGGCCATCAAAATTCATGTTTAATAACACATTCTCCTTGTGACTCGGAAAAGTTGGTAACCGATTGACAAGGATGCTATGGTACTTTTTTGTCCACGAACCAAGCTTTTGCAAAATCCCGCCATCATTTAATTTCGAGATGTAATTGTACAAAGTGAAGATGTAATTTCCCTCTTCATTCGTAGTTCTCTTAATACGTAATATGCCATTCTTTCGAATATCCATAAACCGTTTTTTGGTATTGTCTAACCAGATACGAGGTTCTTTCTTTTTCCAGACACAATACTTATATTGACCTGCAATCTCGTTAAACACCCACAATTGCCACAATTGCGGAGGGGTGACAATCAAATCGGAGAGCTGAAGGTTCAGTTGCAATATCCCTGGGAAATTCTCGACTGTGAAGCCATGCTTAAGACAAAGCTTGTGAAAGAGTTTCTTTTCCTCATCGGTAAACCGTTGCTGAAACGAAAGTCGATCTTGCATAACCTCTTTATAGGATTCATTAAGGGGTCTGTTCTTTCTTGCCTCATATTGCTGGATTCGTCGATTTTTTGCCTCGGCCCGTTTCAACTCTTCAAGGTTTCTGATTCCAGCTTCTTCAGCCTCCTGTTCAGCGGCCTTTCTTCTCCTCGATAGCTCATCTTCTTTTTGACGCTCATACTGCAAAAAGTCTTCAATCCAAAGTTTGGAGTCTCGAATTCGCATGCTTTCCATAGGAAATTCAAATGCTGTGGACCTAAACAGTGTACTATCAAATAATGACCCATCCAGAAGGATGATCATCTTCTGGGTTTCAGGATCAAGGTACTGTAAGCGGGAAGCTTGCTTGTGAAGGGCACTCTCCAATCCAATAACTCGAACCTTATCTTGCTCCTTACGATAGATGTCGGCACTTAATACCCAGAAGTCAATAACTTCAGCCGATTACAGCGAAACAATACTGTTTTCACAACGATCTCCAATTACATTGTTTCAAAGATCATCTTGTCCGTATTGATTGGATGGGCAATCACTCCGTTTTACCTCATTTATCTTATCTTCAAGATCATTCGCGCTACATCTAAATCATCGAAATCACAACGCAGCTAGAAGTAGTATGCGACTAGAAGTGACCAGTATAGCAAGAAGGAGGCAAAATGCCTCCTGTATTCAAACAAATTATGGATAAATAAAAATATTTTGTATAGAAAAGGAACTATATGTCAATATAAATTGTCTTATGGGATGAAGGGCTATTTAGTCCTTTAACAAATATCTGGAGGTGAGAGCTTGAAAAGATGAAATTTTCAGAGCTGTCTATCGCTTCAGTTATGCCTTTTGTGGTCGTCTTTGGCTGGCGGGGTTCTTGAAATAAACTATTTCTTCCTATCTATATACTCATTTGTATTTCCATTCAATACACAGCAAGATTAATCCTATGACTATACTAAAACGAAAGGACGTTGATATAATACCCAAAATGTAATCTTACTAGGGTAACGACTTGATTTGTGTAATAACCATTAACTTTTACAAGCTCTACCTTCTCATGAAGAAGAAATGAGTAGTACAGCATAAATATTTTTACTGTAGTTTAATCTAACAAACAATAAAGAGGAGTGTTTAAAAATGAAAAGAAAATTACTTCTTTGCTTAAGTATTATATTAGTATTAAGTTGCATATCTATACCAGCATTTGCCCAGACTAATGCTACACCAAGCATGAGCCCTACTGAGTATCAGACAGAATTAAAAATTATTGGAACATTGTTAGACCAAGACAAAACACCTGAAGAAGGTACTTTATCATACATGGAAAACGCAATTGGACAAAATGATATGATGAAGATAATTTAAAATTATAAAAGCGCTTATTCTGAGAAAGACGCCTATAAAATGGTGAAAGATAATTTAAAAAGCATCTATAAAGAAATTAAGAGCAATAACTTCTCTGAAGAACAGGCAAAAGCTTTGTTTGTTTCCGCAGCAAATTTAGAAGCAGGAACTGCAGTGAAGTCAGAAATGAAATTTTCATCAAAGATACCTGATTTTGCTCCAACTCACCCTGAGATTTTGAACTCAGATTATATATTAAGTGATATAAGTATTATGGCCGATACTGATAAAAGTACCAGAACTAGTTACGAGACTGGTGGCATTGGATATGAAGTCTTGTCAACTTCAGGATATAATAAAACAACTACTTTTCTAAATGCGGGTAGTAGCAATATAACTGCCCCATCAGGAAAAGCAGGATATATGTTCTATACTATTTATAGTAATGGACATTATCAAGATATTGGAATAGGCTACTTTAATGGACAATGGCAAGCAATTGCGAGTGGTTATTGGACAGGTTGGAAAACAGGTACAGTATCAATTGCAGCTGGTGATAAGCTTTATTTTAAGTTATGGATTGGTACAGACAACAATATATATTTCCAAATACTTGATGGAAACAACTTTAATAAAATATTATTCCAGAATAACTATTGTACATCTTCAAGCCCAATACCATCATCCGGAAGTGGCGTTAATTTTAATAGACAGATTACTTTAGTTGATACAGCGCACAACGCTACCTCTGGCCTATATTTGAAAGATGCAAGTTTCTCCCAAAGCTATCTTTATAATGATAGTGTTACTCAAATATTTGGTGATACCAACACAGATAAAAATAGAAGAGGAAAATTTGGATGCAGTTGGGTATCAGATAGCAAAGTTTCAATTCTTTCAAACTCTCATTGGGATAGTGAAAAAATATCAATGACAATGCAATAAGGAGGTCAATCAATGCTTAAAAAAGAACGGTTAATCAAAAGAATACACTTTATAGCAGGTACATTATTCGGTCTAGTGCTGTGTGTCATGATCATGAGCACAATGACTATGGCAAATGCGGCGAAGTTACCGATTGATACTCTGGGATATCCCATTTATGTAAATGGGAAAATGATAAAACTGAATGAAGCACTTATTAAAGATGGAAGAACATACGTTCAGCTCCGGGAACTCAGCAATCAGATGAATGTGACGGTTGATTGGATAGACTCAAAATACCATATGCTTCCTATTCCGGGTGGTAACCTTCCTGATGGGATCAATCTGACTATCCCGACTTTTATTTATACTGATGAAGTAACTGATTTTTATGATACTACTCAGAAAATTACTGCCGTAGAAATAACAGGAATATATCAGAAATACAAGACAGGTAACAACCTAAAGTATGCTTTTGGTGATGAAGGGCTTGTAGTTAAAAATGAGGGTTCTGAAAAAGTAATTCCCCTAAAATACAATCCTTCCAATGGCAGAATGTACTTATCAATAGATGAGTTTAGGGAAAAAGTACAACCTTATCTTGTAGACATATGTAATCAAGTAAAATAAAGAGCCGCGAAGATACATCCATAGCTTGATTGCTTTAGTTCGCCCCAGAATGGGCGTCATCTCTAGGTTGAGAGTCCCGAACGGGGGCTGGCGAACGCCTACCGTTAGCTAAGAGCAAGGGTGTCTGCCGTGTGGCAGAATCTGGAGGATTCATAAGGCAAATGAACGAGCTAGGTACACGAACTGGATTAGAGGCAGGGACAGACGGATGAGTTGCCCAGACACAACGAAATCCAAAGTCGCCAAGGTCTGTCCTTGAAAATTCCAGTAGTCGCGGGCAGAAAGATGACGTTCTTATCTGGGGAGGCCTGTGGAATACGCAAGTGACTTCGTAACCAGAGCCGAAAGGCTCTGCTGAATCCACAGGAGTCAGCAAGAGGCCATAGTGTGCGAGTACGGGACGCCAGAAAACGGAAGGGCCAAACCGAAGGAGAGAGGAAGCCGATGCATGGCAGGCCCAGCAACGGATTGCTGGGCTTCATTAAGCATTGGAGTATTGAATCACCAGTCAAGGCTAATAAACGCTTCGCGGCCTTGACTGGTTTACATTTAACGGTCAACAAAACCATCAAAATCAGAACACTTGAAACCATCAACCTTTGGATATTATGGAGTAGCAGAAACCAGCTCCTTCTTTTCTATTCATGCCGCTCAGCATGAATGTATTCACGTATAAGACCGTCCAACTTTTCAATCTTACAATTACCCCATTCAGGAGGCAGACAAACCGGATTGATTCCAAGCTTCCGCAACTTACACAGTCTACTGCTGAACCTATCCATACTCCGTCAACAAAAATACGGAAAAAATGGGATTTAGCTTTCCTTCTTTCCGTATTTATAACTATATTGCATGAACAAACTATTAACCACTTATCGGGTCGTAAATCACTGTCAATTCATCCAAAAGATTGGGAAGCTGTTGAATCCCCCATCCCACAGGAATTGTGACTGGGTTTATGCCCTTTTTTTTATTAGCTGGACAGCATCGTTGAAATGTTTTTTTCCGCCATCGTATTCTGACGCCACCCAACATAATCTTCCAAAAGCCTACATCAAAAACACCACTTAAAATGAATGTTCGGTAAAATAAAGGATTCGCCCGAAATACTTGGCCAGGCGGCTTCCATCCGATTAGATATCAGTTTACTTTCAATTGAAACTAGTGCGACGGAAGCGGCAACGACGGTGATCGTCCCGGCCGCAGTCAACCAACCGGTCAGCGACGGAATGCACTCGGCCGTATACCTCTCCCTCCTCTTAGAATCACGATACACGAAGTATAAATCGGCAAAGAGCCGTCCAAACCAGGAACGGGTGTTGTGATTATTTTGTACATAAGCACTTACATATAATAAGTAACTTATAAACCTTGATTTATTCCACTCCGACCGATTACACTTCCCTCAATTTAACTGAACTATGCTGCCGTTAGCTGAACATAAACAGCCGTAGTAAGCCGAAATGCATTTGTGTCAATGTGAATCCTGGTCTGCAAATTTTTTCCTATGTAAACTTGTAAAGAAATCCGAATTTTTGGACACAAAGCAGTATTGTATAATGCTAAATAGACCCTCTAGTTGTATCCTTTAGCAACTACGGGAATGGTACCTTCTTCGTGTCCAATATTGGAAAACAATACAACTTCTTGTCTTTTAGAAAAGACAAGAAGTTGTATCCATAAAATAAAAAAACCGCTCTAATCGCGGTTTCAAATGGTTATATGATCTTGTCTTCATACAGGCCTAAAACACTTTTTACCTCAAATTAAGCCTTACATAAATACGCTTTCCAATCTAGGATTCTGCAATATCAAGTAAGTGAAGTATGGTTGACTGGATCATTAGCCATACACCTGAACATAACATAAGAATTATCTAGAGCCGTATTTCGGCGCTATCGCAGTTTTCTCAACAAACCATCAAACGAGTGTCTAAAACGAAACGGTAATGATATAGATGGGAACGAAGAAAATCTGTTTCGTGTTATGCGTGATCGAGCGGATGAACCGGCACAAAAGGTTACGTTGGATAATTTTGACGACCGAAGAGGGATGGCACCGACGTAAGATTTATGCCCATTTTGACCCATTCAGCCGATTCTATTTCTCCTGATTGTCGCTGATCATTATCCCAATACGGGTGCCAACCCCGCCGCCGCAACCACCAATACGTTCTGCACCATCGCTTCTGCCGTGCGATTTTCAGGCTTTCTACTCCAATCCACGGCCGCCTCAAATATTCACCAACTAATGAATAGGGCTGTAGTTTCCATTATCTCTTGCGAGACAGGAGTGCTCGTGTCCTGACTCAACCATTCGAGCAGAAGATGATAAAGTTCTTTTTGCATAGCGATTTCAAACAGCGGTTCAAACTGACTATAGTTAGAATGACGGTTCGCAAACTGCCCATACTAGTTATTGAAGAATTAGGCAGTTCTTTCTTTAATATGATCTGAAACTTCCCCCTCACCCAACACTCAAGAAAGGCAAATTTATCCTTTGAGCCTCTTACAAAGGCTATGGAGAACTGGGAAACTGAAATATCCGCCTACTCCGACCACCGCGTCACCAACGCCTATACGAAGTCTCTGAATAGCCTTATCCGTGTCATTAACCGTTATTCGAAGCCCTGCGAACCAAAATACACTTTATAGAGGGGCTTGCAAAACAACGGAAGCCTAAGTATCTGCGGGGATCGATGACTACGTACTGGAAGAAAACTTCCCAATGTTCAAAATGCCTCTCGTTATTCGTGAACCAAATGAAACATCACTTCTTCGTATCGATCTTTCCACCTTGATTGAAAAAATGGAGAAGGGCGAAATATAAGCCCTTTTCCATCATAAAATCCGATTATCCAAAAATAAAAATGGTGAAGATATTGTTCTTGCTTTCGATTATGTCATCTTGGCAATTAGCTATGCACCTTATTCTGTTCATTAGACTAATTAGACTATCAGAAATGCGTTCTCAATAGAAAATAACTAACCCTCAAACTTCCCTGTATTCAAAATAGTCAAAATCAGCCATTTTGGATTTACGGTAAGAATCCTGACAACATATCCCCACAAAAGTACCCGTAAAATGTCCCGAACTTGAATATTCATCCGAGCATTTGCTTGCATCTAAAACGGGACCAATCTGTTCCCAATTCTCTCCGTCCGATGAACAATAGAAAAACAATTTAACCTCATCAATTACAGCACGCATGTATATTCGATTCCAATCTTTGATCTTACGTCTAGATTCAACGAGTTCCACCTTTGTTCCATTGTCCGAATATAAAATACCCAAGCATTTGGAATTAAGCGTCTCGCTGAAGTATATCCGTAAATAATAGAACATATTTTGATCATAGAATAACGTTAATCCAGCTGCCTCATGATATCTTTCCGGCTCAAACTCCACACAGGTTTCAATGATCGCGTGCACAGATTGCAAACGACGTGCAATCAGACTTTGCTTATGTAAAGAAAATAGAGACTCTCTGCCCCTTAATCGAAGATATCCTGGTCTTTCTTTCAAGGAAACCCATGACTCTTCGAAGGGAACCCTAAGTGAATTCAAGTTTACATTCCATACTCCACTATCGAAATCTTCCCTCACCGGCTCAGATACAAATGGATGTGGGGAAAGCAGAGGCTCTTGCACCTGGAGCTCAGGCATACAGCCTTCAGTAGCCAATCTAATCCAATCATCATCTGTCCATTTACAACGTTGGAGTGCTGTTTCTCTTCCCAACATACTACGGATCTCGGGAAGAACAGGACGGGCACACAGATGGGCAATGTACCATTCGCCATTTTGCGTCTCAACCAATGAACCATGTCCACTCTTCTGCAAAATCGAGTTTGGATTGTATTGATAAAGCTTTAAATAATCATCTACATTTCTTCTGTTCAAATTAACAACACGAGCTGAGGTAATAATCGGATTACAGGGGTCAGACTTGTAAGGCCCTAATAAATTCTCTGATCGAGCAATGGTTACTCCATGTCCAAACCCTGTCCCACCTTCTGCAGCCATCATATAGTAATATCCGTTGCGTTTATAAATATGCGGTGCCTCCAAACACCCCATATTAGTCGCTCCGCAAAAAATACGTTCTGGATGACCGACGAGCTTTTTCAGAACATGATCATATTCTTGAATAACAATCGAGCCTGGATGTTCATATCCTTTTCGCGTTTCCCACTCTAAGTTCAGTAGCCATTTCTTTCCGTCGTCATCGTGAAACAGCGAAGGATCAAACCCTGAACTGTTAAGATATATCCTTTCTGACCAAGGTCCCAATATGTCTTTCGCTGTTACTACATAATTGTCTAAATCAAAAGCATTGCCGTTTGTACTCCGCATAATGGTATAAACCAAAAAGAACGTCCTATCTTCCTCATCATAAGTAAGGCAAGGTGCCCATACTCCCCCTGAAGCTTCAATACCCTTTAAATCGAGTTGCGATTCTCTATCTAAAGCATAGCCAATAACTCTCCAGTGGATCATATCGCGTGAATGGTGAATCTGGACTCCAGGAAACCATTCAAAGGTCGATGTTGCTATATAGTAATCATCCTCTACTCTAAGAATTGAGGGATCTGGATTAAAGCCTTTCAAAATTGGGTTCTGAATCACCATTATCCATCCTTTCTTAATCTAAAATAGTCGTCGAATAAAAGGAGCTTCCCATTATGCAATGGAAAGCTCTTTTCTAAATGTCATTTTGCACTAGAGTTGTTATCAATTTAGGCGCTAGGATAAGTATTCTCCTCAATTATGGCGATTCCCCAGCGTTCAAGTTCAATCTTTTCCCCAGTACATATCGGATGATCTGTCAGCAATTCAGTACCACTCTCGTGAGGATAGAAGAACGAATTCAAATGATCCGAATAATTGAAGTAATATCTTATCGTTCGTCCCGATTCATTCTTTCCAATTTTCACAATAAGAGGAAACTGAATCTCTTGATCCAATCCCCACAACATCGCGTCTCTGCAGGCTCGTTCCAATATTTTCCTTATAACTTTTATACTCGGCAAGCAACCAATATATATCGCTTTACCTTGACCATATTGGTTCGTAGTGATTGCCGCATAAGCACCCCAATGAGGATGATCATACCAAGCGAGTGCCTCTGCTGTCGTAGGTGTTAGTAGTTCCATCCATGTGTTAATCCCGTTATGATCTGTCCCTACGTTAAATGGATCTCCCTTCAGACATACTCCTTTTGGTTCCACAAACTGGCTGTATTGAATTCCACACGCGTCTCCGATTATCCATGGCTGCATCCCCGCTCGAACTTTTACATGTTCGTCAGTAAAGCCGCTCTTGAACGTATACACGACATGACCGCCATTATATACATACTGATTCAACTTTATCAACAGATCATCTGTTGCCGCATACAGTGCCGGAATAATAATCAAGTCATATTGCTCAAATGACTCTGAAGAGCCTGGATGTAAAACATCACAGCCAATGTTCATCTCATACATTTGGTCATACATCAAACGAACAATATCGTTATAATTGGTGTTTCCACCAGGAAGCGGGAACCACTCTAATGCCGTTAACGCTTCATTGCTGACAAGAAAGGCTGCCCGATTGCTTTTCTTCAAATTGAGGAGATTTGGAGATAACCGGGCGAAATCACAACCGATCGTCAAAGCTTCTTCGTAGGTTGGATTGGAAGCAAAGTCATGACTGAGTAGGCCCTTCCAGTAGGTCTCGAAAGAGTTGTGAATTGAATGCCAATGCCAATATTCCACCATGTTGGCTCCAGACGCTAAGTGACTGAAAGCCTGTAGACGCAACTGACCAGGATAAGGAGTCCAATTCGGAAAAGCTTGCGCCTGAGTCTCAAGAACAAAGTAGTTCGTTCCTTTGAGCGAACGAATGACATCACCCCCGAACGAAATCTCTTTACCTGTCAATTCATTCTGGGAAGGATGATAGATATCAACTCCTGCGATGTCAAGCGCCTTCGATGCTTCGAAATGATTGACATCCGGTTGAACGCCAAACGAATAGCCACGCCATTCAAAGTCGAAGTTATGTGTCACAAATTGATCCGACCGTTTATACTCATTAACGATCGATGCTTGCCAAGCCAAAAACTCAGTAACGAGTTGTCGTTGAAAATGCGCAAATTCTGCACCGAGACTACCATTAATGGTGCCCACAATGGAAGGAAATTCTTCCCAGCTATTAATCCGGTTACTCCAATAATCAAGTCCGAACTCTCTATTAAGTTCTTCTAGCGTGTTAAACTTGTTACGTATATACTTCACAAACCGCTGCTGAACATTGGGTCCGCTCGTCCGGTAATGTTTCGTCTCATTATCAATCTGGTATCCAATTACTGCCGGATGCTGAGAGACGTGACCGATCAGTTTACGGATAATACGCTCCGCATAGAATAAATATGTCGGATTGGTAATGTCCATAATCTGCCGTGCCCCGTAGCGTCCCGGACCGTCCGGAGTTTCAGCGAGGACTAGCGGATGTTCCTTGACCATCCAAGCAGGAACAGCATATGTGGGTGTACCGATAATGACATCTATGCCAGCTTGATACATGGCGTCGAGTACGCGATCTACGCTCGAGAAATTGAACATTCCATCTTGCGGCTCATGAGTACTCCAAGTCGATTCTGCGATACGAACCACATTAATGCCCGCTGCCTTCATCATGTCGATGTCCGTACTTAAGCGTTCATACGGCATATATTCATCATAATAAGCGACACCGTAAAGCAGCCTCTTCATCTTCAGTTTTCTCCCATCGTTTATAACTCGATCGTAATTGCAACCAAGCCATGGGCCGGCACAGTGATTCGAAGCTCAAATCCATCATTTGTACTTACAGGTTGAATGAATTCTTCTTTTGGTACCGATGCTTCAAACAACTGAGCGAGTTGTTCCTTATTAGGATAGGCTGGTCGACCCATCTCTTCCCATTTCTTACGTGGGTTAGCACTGTCACGGTCTACTCTCTGGATAAACGCAGGCTTTTCGGAGGTTGCTTCATACACACAAATACAGACTTCTTCATCCTGGACAACAGCGTTAGGAACTTGATGATTATATACCATCAGCTTCAACTGATCAGCTTCTCGTGTCGCAGCCATTTCAACTGTTGATTCCACGTTGCATTCAACCTGGAGCCGAGTTGTTCCCATCTTGTGAAGCATTTCAAACATGCGATAAGTTGGCTTCGGTGTACCATAGATCGTTTGGAGCCCCATTCCATTGTGAAATGGCACCGAGGATTGTTGGGACTCTTCGAAGAGGTCAGAGAAAGTCCAGAAGGAATAAATATCCACAACCCCATCTAGATCAAAGATGGTTTTCGCTGCCAACACGGCCGTCGAGGGTTCATCATATTCATTGTTATACGCAGCATTCCATTCCGTATAGTAGAGCGGTAGGCCATTTGCTTCTTCACGTGATTTCAGTGCCATTTCCTGCATAACACCACGTTTGAATGAATATGTCTTCAGCAATTCCTCAAACCCGCTTAATCCGTTTGTATAAAAATCCTCAAGCCGTACCTCATCTCTCCACAACGGCTCATCTGACGGATACTGGTGTGTCGAGACAAAGTCAACCGGTGTCCCAGTTTCCTTACAGAAAGCAAGGAATTCGGGTATCCATGAATTTTTGGAGGTAGCAGGTCCGCCGACCGGAAGCTGATCATCAACCTCCTTGATCGCTTTCACTGCGTGGCGATATAGTTTGAAATAATCCTCCATCGTACCCGTCCAGAAGATACCGGTCAAATTTGGCTCGTTCCATACTTCGAAATACCAGGTACGTACTTCTTCCAGGCCATATCTGTCAATTAAGTGTTGCACGAGTACACGAATCAATTCTTCCCATCGCTCATAGTCCGACGGTGGAGTAATGTTGGCTTTGTAATGGAAAATCGTTTCTTTGCCGGAAGCCAATGCTTCTGGCATATAACTTAATTCAACAAATGGTTTCATGCCGTTTTCCAGCAGAAAATCAAATATTGAATCAATTGTATAAAAGGAATAGGCTTCTTTCTTTGTCCATGGGCTTTTTACAAAGACACTCATTCGGTCATCCAATAGACCATGAAAGCGTACATATTTAAAACCCATATCATCGTGGGCTTTCTTTAATTGACTCCTCCAGTCTTCTCGCAATCCCATATACGCATGGCAACTGCCGACACAAGTTTCCCAATAATGCGGGAACGGCTTCCCTTCTGTTTTTGCATTCAATTTAAAATTAGTTGTCATTGTACTGTACCTCCATTCAGAACTGTTAGCATGTCATCTATATTTTTTTCAGTCATTGTACCGCCGCTAAAAGCCAATAAAGCTCGTAGTGGCAAATACTTCATGATTGCTGCCATCATCTGTGATTCCTCCGCACTTGCCGTTTCACTCTTAGCCAGTGGATTTTGCCGACTTAACATACCTGTGATAATCGGATTCGTTACTGGATCACTTAGCAGATCACCAACAGTCGTGTTGCGATTATATTTGATTTTCAGGTTTGTTGTTGATTGAACTTGAATCGAGTCTGATAAAACGATGCAATTGGACGATGAGCCAATCAGAATATCAAATACTCCTGATTCAACATGCCAATCCTTTAATTCGACATTGTAATAGGCAAACGCCCGTTTATTAAGCGTAAAGGTCACGGTTTTTTCCTCACCTGGCTGCAGTTCAACTTTCATGAATCCTTTAAGCTCTTTTTCTGGACGAATCACCTTGCTTTCCTTGTCACGTACATATAGTTGAACAATCTCTTTACCGGCACGTTGACCTGAATTCATAACCTTTAGCCGTACGTCCACCGATTCGTCGTCTCGGATATCTTTTTGAGTAATTACAATATCGGAATAATCAAATGTTGTGTAACTTAATCCATGTCCGAACGGGAACAAAGGTTCAACCTTTTTTGTGTCATAATAACGATAACCAACAAAGATACCTTCCCGATATTCCACCCGATCGTCCTCTCCGAAATAGTACAAATACGATGGGTTGTCTTCCAGTCTCTTCGGGAACGTCTCCGCAAGTTTTCCACAAGGATTGGCATCACCAAATAGCAGATCTGCTATCGCGCCTCCCATTGCTTGACCGCCTAAATACGCTTCCAGAACTGCTTTGACATCACCAATCCACGGCATCTCCACAGGCGAACCGTTGCTAAGAATGACAACAACATTCGGCTGCACCTTAGCCACCTCATCGATAAGTTTGAGTTGATTGTCTGGAAGATGCAGATGAGTGCGGTCATAACCCTCCGATTCATAGCGCTCTGGCAAGCCGACGAAGAGAACTGCAACATCTGCTTCGCATGCATGTTTCAATGCTTCTTTCATGAACAACTCATTCACCATGTCATCGTCGAGTGAATACCCCTGAGCATATAAAAGTGTGACGCCATCGCCTGCAGACTTGGCCATTTCTTCGCATATATCATCAAGCTTAGTTGGCACGACGTGGGAACTGCCACCACCCTGATATCTCGGGAGTTGAGCAAGTTCGCCGATTACCGCGATCTTGCCTTCCTTTTTTAAAGGCAGAATGCTGTCTTCATTCTTTAGAAGCACCATGCTTTCACGTGCAACAACCCTTGCTATATCATGATGAACATCGGGATCGTAAGTTGCACCGTGCTTCTTGCTATCTACAGCTTTGAAAATAATATGCAATAACCGCTCAATCGCCTGATCCAGCTTCTCCTCGGATAACTTACCACTGCGGACCGCTTCAAGAATCTTGCCTTCACCTATGGCTCCGCTAGAGGGCATCTCTAGTTCCAGGCCGGCTGCCAGTCCCTCAGCACGTTCATTTACAGCACCCCAGTCTGAAACGACGAAGCCTTCATGCCCCCATTCATCCTTGAGAATATCCGTAAGCATGCTCGGGTTTTCGGACATAAACGCACCATTCAGCTTGTTATAGGAACACATTACGGTCCACGGTTGCGCCTTTTTGATTGCACCCTCAAAGCTAGCGAGGTATATTTCTCGTAAAGTCCGTTCGTCAACAACTGAATCTGAGGTCATTCGACGGTGTTCCTGGTTGTTGGCAGCGAAGTGCTTTATCGATGTACCAACACCTTGGCTTTGAACGCCAAGAATATGATGCGCAGCCATTTCGGATGATAAATATGGATCTTCGGAGAAATATTCAAAATTTCTTCCACAGAGTGGAGAACGCTTAATGTTCGCGCCTGGTCCAAGGAGCACCGCTACATCTTCCGCCTGGCACTCTTCCCCAAGTGCCTGACCCACCTTTTCAATCAGTTCCCTGTCCCAAGAACTAGCAAGGCCTGCGGCAGAAGGGAAGCAAGTTGCCGGCACACTATTCAGAATCCCTATATGATCTGTACCTGCCACTTGCTTACGGAGACCATGCGGACCATCCGTTACCATAAGTGATGGAATGCCAAGTCGCTCAACTCCTTGCATTCGCCAAAAGTCCTTTCCAGAACACATTGCGGCTTTTTCTTCCAACGTCATTTCAGAAATTAGTTTCTTCAAATCACGTTTCATTCTGTCACTCCTATAACTTTGATATGAGTTGCCATATTATCAAGGTGAGACCACACCACTGTATTTACTTTACGGCGCCAATCGTGATTCCTTTGATAAAATACTTTTGGAAGAAGGGATAAGCGATAAGTATAGGAAGCACACCGATTACCGCAATTGCCATTCGAACGGATGTGCTAGGAAGTTCTGTCATTGATTGGTTAGCTGATGAACTTAAGTTACTGTTATTGGATAGAAACTGAATATCTTCCATGATACGATTCATAATATTCTGAATACTGAACCACTTTGGATTGTTAACGTAGGTCATCCCATTAAACCAGTCATTCCAGTACAGAATCGCTTCGAATAGGCCGATGGTCGCCATAATCGGTACTGACAATGGTAGTACTATTCTGTAAAAAATCTTGATTTCTCCAGCCCCATCTATGCTCGCTGCTTCAAGCAGTGCTGGTGGAACCGAAGTCATAAAGTACGTACGCACAAGCAAAACATTAAATCCGTTCATAAGCAACCCCGGTATAATGAGTGCCCAAAGCGTATTCTTAATGTGAAAGAACTGTGTATAAATCAAGTAGGTTGGTACAAGACCACCATTGAAAAGCAAGGTGAAGAAAACAAGAAATGCCCAAAAATTCTTGAGTGGCAAATCTGATCGAGACATCGGGTAAGCCAGCATTGAAGTCATAGCCAGACTTGCTACTGTACCTACAACCGTAACTAATACAGTAATGCCGTAGGCATGACCGATTTCGTTCCAATGCTCGTACAAATACTTGTAAGCTTTAAGGCTTAATTCATCTGGAAAGAAGCTGTATCCATTTTGTAAGATGCTTTGTTCACTGGTGACTGAAGATATGATTAAGAGGACAAATGGAATGATGCAGAGGATTGAAAATCCCATCAATATGATGTGAGGAATCCAATTCCCCCATTTATTGCCTTGTACCACCAATATTCACCTCCACTAAAATAATGCATTTTCCTTGCTGTATACTCGGACAACATAATTGGATAGAAGGACTAGGACAAAACCTACAACCGACTGGTATACCCCAGCTGCTGAGGACATTCCGAAATCCCCCAGATTCATAAGCGCGCGGTATACATACGTGTCGATGACGTTTGTTGTATCCGTTAAGATGCCGGAATTCATTGGAACTTGATAGAATAAGCCAAAATCTGAGTAGAAAATACGTCCGATGGCCAGCAGAGTCATCATCGAAATGACTGGAACAATGAGTGGAATCGTTACATAGCGGATTTGCTGCCATCTGCTTGCTCCATCAAGTGTTGCCGCTTCATAATATTCAGTATCGATGCCTATAATTGAAGCCAAATACACGACACTGAGATATCCTACTCCCTTCCAGACGTTCACAATCGTAAGAATATAGGGCCAGTACTGCTTCTGTGCATACCATGAGATTTCGTCAATTCCCAAGTGCGGAAGAACCGATTTATTGATGAAACCTGTATCGCTGCTAAGCAAGGCGAATACAAGATAGCTAACGATGATCATTGAGATCAAGTAAGGCAAAATGATAATGCTTTGATAAAAACGTTGGAAAAACTTTATTCTTATTTCGTTCAGAAGAATGGCCACCGTGATTGCAGCAACCGTATTAAGTAAGATAAAGCCTCCGTTGTACAATACTGTGTTTCGGGTAATAATGTAAGCATCAGATGTTTTGAACAAATACTTAAAGTTATCAAACCCAACCCAATCGCTACCGAAAATTCCTTTGTGGGGAATAAAATTTTTAAATGCGATTATGATACCGAACATGGGTAAATAATTGTTAATCAACAAATAAATTAAGCCAGGTATCATCAGTAAATATAATGGAGCGTACTTCTTCCATTTTCTCGAATTGAATAACATCTCTCTCTCACTCCTTCTAAGGCCATATGCTTCAACAGTGAATGCAATCCAACCAAACTGCTTGCTGTTGAATTGCATTCACAGATTTTTGAACTTATTGCTTAGAAGCCGCCCAAGCATCCAATTGTTTCTGTTTCTCCGCGATGATTTTTTCTATACCGGCATCTTTAAGCTTAGCTATAAATTCCGGCAATGTTTTATCTGGATCCAGAACGCCATTTTCAAGTGCCATACGGTATTGTTCGATAACAGTAGATACTGCTGCAAAGTCTGTTTTTACCGACGTAGAATCAAACGTGAAGCCAAGTGCTTTTGACTTAATAGCATTTTCGTTAAATTCCTTCATTTTGGTCCACAAATCTGGATCGTCACCTTTGAAGACATAGGATAAGAACTGATTTCCGAACAACCAACCGAGGCCGGTATAACCAACATTACTTGCATTAACACCTTCTGGATAGTCGATAACATTGTCTGAGATTTTTGTGTAATGTTTGCCTTCAATTCCCCAGTCTAAAAGGTTAACGATGTCCTTGTCGGAGTACATCAAATTCAGAAATTCCATTGTCTTTTTCGGGTTCTGCGAATTTTGCGCAATACCCCACATAATATTTGTCACCGTACTGGTTTTCGCCACAGCCGGCAGCATTTCTGAAACCACCATTTCGGTTCCGGAGTTTCTCGTTTCTTGGGCTGCAAAACCCGGCTTCATTGGAGAGAGATTCCCTGCCGCTTTACCTGCTTTAATGAGATCAGCTGAAGATTCCTTGACCGTTAATGCGTCTTTAGAGATGTAACCAGCCAAATACCACTTTCTCATCCGCTTTAACAGATCTGAGTACTCTTCGGTTTCAAACCAGTTTACCACTTTCAAATCTTGCCCGTTATTTAACAAAACCCCCATATCATCACCGAGTGAGTCCCTTGTGCTAAACGAGGAAATCGGCGATGAATTAACCCCTGTTGCAAGTGGCGACATCCTGGATTCATTTTCTTTTATTGTTTGAAGCGCTGATTCGACGTCGTCGAGTGTTTTCAAGCTTTTCATATCGATGTTATATTTATCAGCCAAGTCTTTTCTCATCAGGAATCCGTAGCTTGAAGCTAAGTCACGTATGTTTGGAACACCATAAGTTTTACCATCAATCTTAGCAGCTTCCAGGTAATCGGAGCCAAGCGACTCCAGAATTCCACTGCCTTGGCTTTTCAGTAAATCATCCAATGCAATAAACTGGCCTTTTGCTACCATGTTTGCATACGTCGAACCGAAAAGCGGTAAAAGATCTAACTTTTCATTGCTGGTCAACATCAGGTTAATTTGGTTATTCCACGTTCCCATGCTAATCGGTAGCATTTTTACGGTAGCATTGATCTTCTGAAGTGTTATCTTGTTAATGGCGTTTTGTACTTCGAGCAAATCTGCAGGAACGCTTCCGAAGCTGAAGTATGCCATTGTAATCTCATACGGTGGCTCATTCGATACCCCGGAATTGGCTGAAGACGAACTGTTGTTGGCATTGCTCTTTCCGTTTGAACTACATCCGGCAAGCATTAGAGACATCGCGAGCAAAGCACTCGTCCATGCTGTAATACGTTTCATGTTATTCCCCCGTTTGTCATTATTCGTTTCTCTGCAAAATCGAAGTTGGAACTTGTTCTCCTGCAAAGAAGCTATGTTTATCATAACAAGCTACAGATACCCGCTCTACTCCATCTTCGACTTATGACTTTACTTATGTCGACCTTCTTTTACCGCAAAGACAAAGAAAGAGGAGACCGTGTCCCCTCTTTCTATACTGCTATATGCAGCCTTCAATTATTCTTTTGTTCTCATAGGTTCTGCCCGAAATTCAATTGGATTCTTGGAGGAATATTTTTTAAATACACGCGAGAAATGCGAAAAATTCAGATACCCTACTCGGGCAGCAATAGCACTAACCGGCATATCAGTACGAAGAAGTAAATTCTGGGCAACAGTCATTCGCTCTCGAAATAAAAATTCTGTTACAGAAATTCCTGTCTCCCTTTTAAATAACCGATCCAAGTAATCAGGGTTTAGAAAAACGTGTTTGGCGATATCTTCCCTGGATAGCGTTTGATCAAGATTCTTCGTGATAAATGCAGCTACCCGCTCAACAACAGACTCCGATTGTTTGGTCATTTTATCATGTTGAATTGAAGTGCCAACAATATGGTCAATCCAATCAATCATATCGATGACTGAACGGGCAGCTCGCATAGACAATTCAATGGATTGGTCATCGCCGAACAATCGGTGAGCTTGAATCCCCTTTGTTTGGAGATAGGAATAAACCATTTGTAGAAAGTCCTGTTGGAATTGATGAAGCGTTCTGGCATTCAAGCCGTTATCATTACTCCATGCGGTCAAATAACGGGTTGTTTCCTTAATAATCCTCTCCTTGTCTCCTTCCTTTAGCATTTCGAACCAGATGTTTAACTCCGGTTCATGATGTGCAATTGCAGTGAAACTTTTGCCATTCAGTAAAATGACACTATTATTGCAGGCAACATTATTCCGGTCCAAGGATTGAAGTTGATCCGTCATTTCTGGCAATTCATGCGGATACGCGGGATTCCCGACATAACAGGACAAATCGCAATAAAAGTATTTGTGGCAAGACTCGATATATAAATTACAATTGTTTCGCAGCTTATCCTCCTCATCTTCTGTCCACTGTTCAAAAGATAGAATTAATAATTGCTCCCCTTTTCCCAGAAGGATCAATTGTCCATAGCTCCCCAAATGAAGAAGTAGCTCTTCGGCCGATTTCCGGAGCGCATATTCCAATATTTTTTCTTCCCGCATGCTTAACTCTTTAAGCCATCGCTTGACAGCAATAAATACGGGAACGAATCTCATTTTATCTGTATAGGGAATATTCCGATCTTCGGCTGCCTTGCGTATCGCCTCCGGTTGTGTTGAAATTGATCTGTTAAGAATATCTAGCCAAAATTTTTCGATAAGCAATGGCTGATGTTGAAGCCAATACTGGCCGTATCGGCTATACTCATTTTTTTTGGATTCCTTGCTTCTCTTCTCAAGAGCTTTGGCAATGACAACTTCCAACTCTGGGATTGGAACAGGCTTCAGTAAATAATCGAAGCTACCTAATTGGATCGCTTGTTTGGCAAATTGAAAATCCGCATGGCAAGTTAAAAAAATCGATTCTGTATTCGGATACTGCTCCCGAACCCAATCGAGAAGCTCTAATCCACTGCCTTGGGGCATCTCAATATCACATAGCATGATATCAACTGGATAATCCCTAAAAATTTCTTTCGCCTGATGAATGTCATAAGCCGAATGTACTTCGGATATACCTAACTTCCCCCAGTTAACAGCTGACCTAATCCCTTCAACCGCATGAATCTCATCATCAACGAGTAGAAGTCGAACCATGAACTGATCTCTCCTCTCTATAGATTCAACTGAATCGGGAGCAGCATTTCGACGACTGCCCCATTCTGTTCGCCGTTGCGAAATTGAATGCTGGACCGTTCACCATACAGGAGTCCGAGCCGACGCTGGACGTTCCAGACTCCGATGTGCTCCCCTCCGGAGTCATCGATAATTCTTTGCCCTGCGTGAATATTCTTAAGGACATCTTCAGAGAATCCCTTCCCTGTATCGCTTACCGTTATGGCAATCAACGGCTCTGTATGGGAATCGTCAATATCGATCTGCACAGAAATCCCAATCGGATAGATTTCCGCTACGGCATGCTTGATTGCATTTTCCACGAACGCTTGAATCACAAGAGGCGGTATAAGGGTGTCCTTTAAATATTCTGGCACCTTCACATCAAAATCCAGACGTCCCGGGAACCTCAACTCCTGAATCCGAATATAATTTTGAATATGCTGGAGCTCGTCCTTAAGCGGAACAAAAGTCAGATTGCTGCGAAACATATATCGGAAGTATTGGACCAAGCTTAGTGCCATTTCCTGAATTAGTTCGAAATTTTTTACTAAGGCTAGATTGTAGATGATATTAAGGGAATTCATGAAAAAATGAGGGTTAATCTGTAATTGCAAATGCTGCAATTCTGCTTTCTGCTTATTTAATTGTTCTTCGTAAACGTTGATACGTAAATCTTGAATCTGGTTCATCATCTCGTTGAACGTTTTGTTCACCATCTGGAACTCGACTGAGGTTTGGAACGGCTCGATTCGGGTATTCAGATTGCCCTCGCTGATTCGTCGTATCGCTGACATAATCCGATTGAGAGGCCTGAGCACCAACTTGCGAAGCAGTAACAGGCAAGTAGGTACGAGGATGATCGCGATGATGGAGATAATCGTGACGATTCGCCGGAGATACGGCAGATTTCCAAGAATTTGTTCATCGGGAATTAACGCAATCAGACTGAAGTTCCCCTTCGCCGATTGTTCGCCTACGACTAAATAGCTCTTTTTGCCTCCAGATAAGTAATAATGTTTCAGATTCCGAGTAATATCAATTTGATTTCTTCTAACTGTCTCTTCATGAATCATAGGTATGCCATTATCGGTAGCAAAAAGTGATACTCCTTTTTCGCCAAGATCCAGCAAGCTAAGTGGAATGGAGAGCTTTTCAATTTTAATCCACGCACCAACATAGGCTTCACTTGTTCTCAGCAAACGAAACAAATAATACGTTCCTTCAATATCTTCGACATACCAGCTTTGAAGATTAAATTTCCTTGATTGGCGTAGTTCGGAAATCTCAGCTTTGATGTATGCTCTGATTCGATCCCGTTCCTGCATGCTTTGCGTTTCTTGAAAGACATCCAGATAATTCGATTCCGCATTCGTAGAAATAAATATAGAGTCAATCGACTTAAAAGTCATGATATCCGCTGATAGCTTTTCATCCAAACGAACCTGCGCCAGAACACGTTCCTTTTCCATATTGGCATTTGCCATTGTCTGGAGGTCCTTATCATTAACAATGAAGTTCGTTAAATACTTGTCAATGCCGTTTAGATTGTCGTCTATCTGATCCATGTAAAGTGAAATCATATTCCTGTTGGACTGTGCAACTTGATCTCGAACAACTCTAATCGCATAGAAATTATTGTAGAAAAGAAAAATAAGCAGTGGGATTGTTATCACAAGCACACCTAATATAAGCTTTAATCGAATTGAATTCCAAGAGAGTCGTGTAAGATGTCTTGTCATTGTGTTCCCCCTTTGGACGAAACAGAAAGTAAATCCACCAACCTTACAATACATCCAGCAACCTTAACTAGATACTAAAATATCGACTTGTTAATATAAAATTATCGACTTTAGCTGTAATGTAACACGTGGTGAAACAGTACAAATCAACTATGTAAATGGAACGAAAGAGATGGATGAAGGAGCGGAGAAACCGATTATTCTGTAAAACGTCAGCGGTTACCTTTTTACGATCAGACCCCTGCCTTTATGGAATTGTCAGGTCATGGAATCTGACCAGCCTGATTTTGTTGTGTTTGAATTAAAAGATGTCATTAATGGAACCAAATCTAGATATTGTTTATGATAATACCTGAATTTAAGCGGTTGGCAACTAAAACGGATGTCCCAGCCCATCAGTATGCGTTATTGAATGACATGATTATCACCGATGTTAAACTACCAGATATCATTGTTAGTTTCAAGTTTACTAAGGCCGAAGGGACAAACACGAGATGGCTCATACTTTTTCATAACCGCCAAAGTAACAATTCTCGAAGCAAAAAGTGGTTATTCAGGTGGCAAGATGTACAAATGTTACGTAAATGTTCTATTTCCGTTCTCTCAAGCGCGATAAGAAAAGGCCAGCCGTTACGGGTTGACCTTCGCATATGAAGTACATGATATCTTTTCTGGTCCATCTCCGTCTTTTGGCCCCGCACATTTCCATCGTGCGAACCGCACCTTGTAAACTCACCTTCTCTGTACCTTCTGAAGGAACTAATCATGCGAATCCCAAGTTAGGCGCAGATTATCCACAAGCATCTTTTATTGAAGGAGCGTTTCGTTTAATGGCCTACAACATGTCATCCTCAAACATAATGACTTCCCATTGGGAAAGCACATTCAGTTCACAGATATACCTATTTCCTTACGATAACTCGTACATGGTGTTCTTGATCGATTCACTCAACTTCGTTGGGGTTATGGTCCATTAGTATTTCCAAAGTCATTCAATGAAATACCCTTTCTTCCCCTGACATGAGGTAGAAAGTACAACTGACAAGTGGATCTTTATAGTATTGCTCTGGCATAGACACCCCATCGCCACTACTGACCTCTTTGCGATTCTGTAGACATCAGACGTCTGATGACATATAATTCTTTTGTATTTATAAAGGAGTGTTCAATTGATTAATGGGTACAAAAAGACACAGAGGCTCGCTGATTTAGTCTTGGTAGATCTAAAGAAAAAAATAATGGACCACTTGTATGAGTTTGGGGCCAAATTGCCTTCGGAATTTGAACTAATGAAGGAATATGAAGTCGGACGATCTACGATTCGTGAAGCCATAAAAATTTTAGTACATGCAGGTTATTTAAAAATTAAACATGGACAAGGTACTTTTGTTGTTTACAACGAACCTCAAGAAAAACAAAATGACTTTATCCATGGTACACATATTGCAGAGACAAGGCTAATCCTTGAACAAGCTATTGTAAAGCTGGCTGTAGAGCGAAGATCTGAAGCTGATTTAGTTTCACTCAGAGAAGTTTTGAATCGTAGAAATGAAGCTCTTTCTAAGGGGGCTTACTCCTTATATATCCAGGAGGACATTGCCTTTCATATAGAAATCGCCAAAGCAGCTAATAATCCTTCCTTACTTTATCTGTATCAGGAATTTGCCCAGCTTCTTTCTGTCCACTTGAATCGTTTTTTATTAAACATACCGAATTACAATGATAATACTGCTATCCATGAAGAGCTATATACATCTATTTTTGAACAAAATGAAAAGACAGCTTTGAAATGCACCGCTGCTAATATACAAGCTAATGAATCAAATAACGAGGCTGGTGTAAACTGCAATGAATAAAAAAAATACATCCTTTTTAGTCATTATTTCAATACTATTGGTCTCAATGAACATGAGGCCAGCAATAACATCAATTGCTCCGCTTCTAGAAACAATACAATCTGAACTTGGGCTAAATAGCACGATGGTAAGTTTATTAACTGCCATTCCTGTCGTTTGTATGGGCCTGTTCGCTCCAGTAGCCCCATTAATAAGTGGTCGTGTCGGGTTAGAGCGATCAGTAAGCTATTGTTTATTTATAATAGCTGCAGCTACAGGCATGCGCTATCTAGCAGATGATGCTACTGTAATGCTGGCTTCGGCGGGTGTTATAGGAATAGGACTAGCTGTCGCAGGGCCATCGATTTCCGGAACGATTAAACGCCACTTTCCTGATAAGGCACCTATGATGATCGGTGTCTATTCTGTCGGAATTGGATTAGGCGCTTCTCTTGGAGCAGGTATCACTATTCCGATTCAGAATCTAGTGGCCAGTAGCTGGACAGCAGCATTAGCGAGTTGGTCAATGTTAGCCCTACTATCTCTTTTTATCTGGATATATGCTACAAAAAACATGAAAACAGTCGCTAGCCGACAACCTAGTACAAATCGGTTTCCAAGGTTTCCATGGAATGAAAAACGAGCGATTTTAATTATGCTATTCTTCGGTTTACAAGGAAGTTTGAACTATTCGGTAACTGCATGGTTAGCTCCAATATCCCAAACATTTGGCCTAACAACATCTATGGCGGGAACTATACTTACTACGTTTACCATCGTCCAAACCGTCACTGGTTTTATCATTCCTATTCTCGTGAGCAAATATTCTAACCGCCTTTTTTGGATGCTACTCTCGTCTTTTAGTATGTTACTTGGCTTGATTTCATTAAGTTTTTTCAAATACGAGACTATTCCTTGGATAAGTTCAGTTTTGCTCGGCGTGGGCTCTGGCGCATTATTTTTTTTAGCATTACTCCTCCCGTTAGACAATACTAAAAATGCTGAGGAAGCAGGAGCCTGGACCTCTATGGTGCAATGCGGCGGTTATATTATTGCAGGATTAGGACCGGCATTTACAGGGCTTATAGTCGATATTTCTGGAATTTATGAGAATGCATTTATCATGATGTCCTTTCTTTGCATAGTTATGATGGCTATATGTTTCGCATTATTTTATAACCAGAAGAACAAATAATAAGAAAGGGGTAAAACTTTGACTACTGATATAAAGAAGACTGGTTCCACACTTTTTATCATTTTGAAATCGTTTTCTTTCTTTCCTTTATTACGCCAATTTCCAAGAACCTGAGTGCGGTTTTAATGTGATTTGCTAAAGCTTCTAACCGTACACGACGATATTAGCCTGAAAGTCATTATCCTGTTCAAATGCATTTATCAAATTGTTTGAATCACCAGGCAGATTGCGGAGCACAAGTCCTAGTTCCCTAACTTTAGCATCAACAGCTCGAAGAGAATCGAATTTATCTGTAGCCGAAGAACCATTATAAGCAATTATTTCAGTAAGAATTTGATCAAGCAATTTCTTGGACACTGTTACATCCAATACATTACCCCCCATATGTGTTTTTCGCCAACATATCTTTCACCTTCACTACTGAATTAAGGATACTAGACCAAAAACTATATATTTATTGAAAATTTCTTTAATTCATTTATAAACCGAGTAACATGAGATTTTACCAAAAGCTTACTTGATGTATTAGGTGTATAATTTATCAAATTAATATTTTTATAGTTATCATACTTTCCGTCTTCTTCCTTTTTTAAAGTGGCAGTAAGTATAATTTGATTCTCAAAAGCACTAAAGAGTTCCAGAACTTTTTTTCCTTGCTAGACGAAAGTTCTCCTCCCCTAAAATAGTCCATCACAATTGGAAACTGATGATTTATAACAGAGAGCATTGCATACAACTTTGAAAGATAAAATTCGGTTTCCTCACTACCTGAAAATATTGATTGTCTTTTTGAGAATAGCTCAAATAAAAGGTTTCCTAGTGGATCAATTTCCTTATAAAAAAACCGCATCTTTGTGATTAGCGCGTTATATAGGTTGAGCTTTTCATCTTTTTTTGACTCATTTTTGGATACAACATGTTTCAGTGATTCAGAGAGTTGCCTAATTTTGTTATCAATTTCGATAATTTTGTCATCCGCTTCACTCGCGCTTACAAGATCAGCTCTATACATTAACAACGACTCAATATTTACATCTTCAGTAGCAAGCGTTGTCTGTAAATTACCTTGAAGTTTATTAATATCTCTCGTTAGCTCTGTAATTTCTTCTGTATATGCCTCAATTTTACTTTCAAGAGATTTCAATATCTGATTACGAATATCAATGCTGGAGATATCAAATGAATAAGATTTATCAGCTAGTGAATACCCTATATTTATTGAGTTGCAATCAAGACAATTTAGTTTACCAGCAGTTAATGTCATGTTTAATGATCGAAGCTCTCTTAGTGCTATTTCATTTTTTACTTTTCTCGAGGGGGTACTACTGAGCTTAAATCCCCATCTTCTAATACCATAATATATATTCTATGTTTCAGGAAAATTCCCACAAATAAAAGACCATTAGATACCTAATGGCCTATTTTTTCATTATCTTAGAGTTTGTCCGAATAGGAGGTGCATTTTCATTTAGCCACTGTTTGTCGCTTTTCTGCAGCCATGAGTAATTAGCATTATTAAGTGCGCTTAGCTGTGTACGGGTCATATGCGGATTCTGATTCCTTAAATTCAAAAATATCTCCCTTCTTTGTTCCTTGCTCATGTATCGCCCCATTGTATTTACTTGTTTCATAATTAACGGTAGATAAGTCCTGAACCATTTCTTATCTCGTCTTTCCAGCCACGAATAGTTGCTTCCGCACATTCTTTTTAAATCTTTTCGTGAAGCATTTGGGTTAGAGTCAAATATACTAATAAAGGCAGTTCGCCTTTCCTCAATAGAAAGTTTGATCCTCTTCAGTGACTTACGTGGTGGCTGATGCTGATCCAACCACACCATATCATTCATTCTTAGCCATCGATAATTATTGGGATCTAGGTTAAATATTTGCGTTCGATTATAATCCGGATACTTTTTCTTAAGCTGAAGATATGCTTCTCGTCTAGCATCGAGTCCATAATTATTGTGATAAACTCGTCTTGCTCGAATAGGTGGCAAAACTGATTCCATCCACGCTCTATCATTATCAAGTAACCATTCATAGGTTGTAATATCAATTGACCTTAGTTCATTTCTTGTTAATTTAGGGTTATTTGTAATTAGGGAATGCATCTTATCACGACGTTGTTCGTAGGTAACCGGCTGCCTGTCTATCGGTAGTACTTCGTCCAACCAATCCCTGTCATTTATAAATAACCAATAAAAAACGGAATTAAAGTTTTTGTCAGCCTCTGCTCTTGTCAACTCAGGGTTCTGAGTAAGAATTTTTTTCATTCTTCCCCGTTGGATCCTTTTTGTATCAGTTTGCTTACTTTTAACCAAATTGAGCTTATTTACTCTATCCCTGAGTCTAGCTGTAATAAATCCGACACCTACATTCAATTCCTTTGCAATTGACTTTATATAAATGACATCATTCTGAAGCAGTTCCTCCAATTTCTTATCCCAGAGTGGCCCGGTCTCTTTGACAGTATTTATTTTTTTAGATTCTTCTTCGGTAATACTAGGACCTGCACGTTTAGTATAACTAAACTTACAAATTGGGCATTGAAATTTACCAATAATATTTTCTTTCGATTGTCTATAAGAGATGTCGGTGATTATGTTCGACTCATACTTGGGACATGTTATATTTTTACATTGCCAAGGACCTTCCCCAAATGGGCGAAACTCAACTTCGTCTTGTAAAAAATTTTCGAATGAATTTTTAAAGAAAATCATGACCATTACGTAGTGCACTGGGAATCTAGAGGAAAATCTATTTGTGTAAAACATCTTTTTTATCCAAACTGTTTTTTTGTCAGTAATTTGCTCATCTATTTCATTTAGTATGTTGATAGGGAATCGTCTTAGGAAATCTAGGTATAACTTATTATATTGAACAACATTCGAGTTTACATTTATATATCCTTGGTTTTTAGCAAACATTCTTATCCTTGTTTGAATATCCTGTAAGGAGAAATTAATGGTTGTGTTAAGAATAGCATTATTCTCTCTAGCCAGAGTTAGCAAGCCTTCACTCTCATTTGGAAATGGCTCGATTAAATAATGCCCCGTTGAGCAGAATAAGGGAGTTACGACAAATTCACGTGGTTTCTTACTTTTGAATTCTTCGTTACAAATCCTACATTCCTTAACTAGCCTCACATTATGCTTATAGCAAACAAGTGATCCTGGCAATTGATGACTACGATGCCAATATGGCTCCCCATATTTCTCTATATCTTCTTCAACGCACACAGGACACAAGAACAATGGCGGGTCCGTAAATCGGGTATTATGGCCCATCAGAAACGAAGGGCTTTCATCCCCATAGCATAGAGCATTATTTAATCTTTGAATTTTATCCATTGGGCAAAACTTTTCAAAATACGGATAAAAACTGTGGTTAGTAAGTAGTCTAGAAACATCAATCCTTATACAATCGGCTAACTGACTAAGCCCTTTGTTCCATATCGTATTCGCTTTCCATATTCTAATGTTTTTACCTTCTTTGGTATTGAATAAGCGTTTGATTGTCCGATTAATAGATGTTTCTCCTGAGGAATTGTGAATACGTGAGCAGATACCGTAGATAGTCTCGTCGGGATAAAGTCTCATTCACATACCACACCCTCAGCTTTGAATATTGAAAGGTTATGCTACAATCTTAACGGTAGCTTCATTAATTTTACTATCCACATACGTATCGATCTCTATTGATGCCAAGACCCTAATTCCCGCTTTTCTAAGCACTCTCCACCTAACAGGTACATGACCATCCAAGATTAAAGTGTTAATTGCCCATTCAATCTTTCTGATCTGATTTTGTTCTATTGATTCAATGTTCATGTCCAAAATTGCCTTACTCAGAGGCATTTTGTCCAAGTGCCTCTCCAATAATGCTAATTGATTGATACGCTTGCCTATTTTTAAAACTGTTAATCGATCAGGCTTTTCTAGTGATGAACGGAGTTCTAAGATTGCATTATTTATACTTCGAGCTATATTTTTGTCCCTTTTCCCCCAATCCACACGATTTCCACCGGACCTTCCAGTACGTCTTTGTACTGGCGAACACCTTTTGTACATAGAAGTATTGCGCTCTTTGACGTTTGTGTAGTCATCCATAAATCGGTCAACATCCTGCCACAGGCAGAGTATCACTAATATATGAAGTAGAGGATGAAACGAGCGCCGCGGCACACGCAGGATGCATACCAGCCATGATTCAACCCCAATGGGTGAGGGTACACCTATTGAACTGAGCAATTCCGATGAATAGAACCGATTGAACATTTGAAAAACTTGAGCCTGCTCCACTCTACCCTTCGATGAACACAGTCCTAGTTGTATAAGCCGATGTTGAAATACCTGGTGAAAATTCCGGTGGTTTAAGGCGCCACTTCTTCCGAGTTCATATACCCGCGTAATGCCACATGATAATAATTGAGCTTTATCGTCATGCATCTTCACGGCTTGCCCTGCAAGATCATGTCCATATCGACAATGAGAAGGGCACAATGGGAGACTGGATTCATTATGTACAGTAAGCTCCACTCCGCAAACACTACAATATGAGATAAGCTTGTCGAAATGTTTAGAGCATACCAGCATCCCTGGCAGTTGATGATTTATGTGCCAATACGGTTCACCGTAGTCTGTGTAATCATCATACACACAACCTGGACATAGCTTTAGGTTCTGTTTGTGTCTGACCACACTAGCCATAATCCCTGCTGTAAGATGAATACCACTTCCCCGACCATTGATCATAGCAGTAAAGACCTTTGTCGCTTGAGCCTCACTTATAAAAGGATGAAACAACGGATATATTGTGTGATCTTGGATAAGCTGTTCATTCGACATGGTAAAAACCTTATTCGCGGTAAGCATCCCAATCGAGGATGGTAAATCCACAGAAGCCTTCTTGTGGCCAAACCCAAACAATCGTCTAATCGATGGCTTTATTCGCTTGTCTCCGGTATTTGCTCTTCTCGCGAGGGCACTAACCAAAATCTCATCCTGGTATATTTCCATTGATCACTATAGCCCCAATCTACTTCTGACATCCTGAACGTATCCAGCTTGTTTAATCAGCGAATGAAATGAAGTGTTTTTTGATTTTACCTTACGGTCGATTACAGCCATCAATCCAGTTGCTTTTTTATTACTGGAACTGTTAGACTTCTTTCCTTTAGATTCCTTAGGAGTGGACCGATTTGAAGAGATGCTGGCTTGATCATTATCGTATTTGTTCATTGCCTTCATGTACGCTGCCCTTTTCCATACTGATATATCGTCTGCACGTGCTTCTAAGGCAACCTCTTTCGCCTGATCCTCTGCGTACCCCATGTCCATTATCCAATACACGACTTCGGTAAAGGATTGCTCATCCTTCTGTTCAATTAGTGCCTCGTCTAATTCAATTCCGTACTCTTTTGAGAATAGCTCCTTATCTTCATTATTAATCATTTTCTCAGGCTCGAAGCTCATGAAAATATCCAAGTACTTGTGCATCTTCTCTTTCTTTCCGCTTCGAAGTGCATCAAGAGCCGGCTGTAGAAGCCTAAACTGGTCCTGTGCAACCGAATGAATAATTTCCTCTGTCAGCCGTTCATCATCTGATCCTATTGCTCTTTTCTGCGCTTCTTTGAATATCTTAATGACCAAATCCGGAATACCCTGCGACTCATAATATAGTGCTTTTTCTATGGCAGCCGTGCATTCTACATATTCTTTAGTCCATTGATATTTCCAGATATACTTGACTAGTGTACACCAATCGTTACTCTCTTGCTGAAGACGGTCCCAGTCTACGCTTCCTTGATCCGTAATTCTCTTTATATTCCGGAACTCTCTGGTAAACAAATGACGGGCCTTTGGAGTCCCGATTAGGACAATCGGAACTCCAATTGTGTTGGTTAGTGTGTTGAAGAAATTAAGCATCAATGCAGCCCCACCGGATCTAACCTCGTAAAGGTATTGAATTTCGTCGATTACAAGAACACCTAAGTGATGTTTAAGTGCGAGTGAGGACATGATCCGGATCAACTCATCCGTTTTATAACCCATATATGTATTGTATTCCACTTCTCCCACCAGTTCGGAGATCTCATGTATGAAGTTTAAACATAGCTGTTTTATCGTTCCGGATACCGGACAATCAATTTTAAGCCATACTAGTTGTTTTACTTTATATTCAGTATGTACGATCACTTGGGGGTAAAGGTTCAGTATCCTCGATATACCTGTAGACTTTCCAGCCCCGGATATACCGATGATACCGAGTCCCGAAGCGGTTGGTGACGGAATGTTATACTTCTCTTTCTCAAGGTCAGCAATATCAGGACGCTCGAATCTCATCATGCAATTACGCACTCGTCTCGTGTGATCGCCATTAGCAATATTTCTGGAAAGGTACCCTTTCCGAATTAAGATCGACAACTTTTCTTCAACCTCAAGATGTTTATTTAACGGAACTATAAAGGAAGATAGTCGCTCAACACAGTGCTTCCGTTTGCCGGGGGATAGTTCACGCTCTCCTGGATCAAATTTTTTAACCAGCTTAACTTTCTTGGCTGTCTCTTGCAAGTCTAGTATCTCAGGCAAAGCTTCAATCAAGGGGTGGTCATCATACTCCTGAATCCCGGTTTTTTTGTAAGCTGCGAACTCAATTCTGCCCCGGAGAGGTTTCCGAGCATTCATTCATCATCATCTTCTTCCATTGCTCTAAGTATTGAATCTGTATGGTCAGCTCGCGGTACATATTTATCAGACTTTCTGTCAGCTAGATACACAACCTTCTCACTTTTGTTTGACCCTGACGGTTCATCCTTCTCAAGTCTCCACGCTCTCTCCTCGCGTTCTTCCTCTTTACTAATTGCACGGTGTTCACGGACATCCTCTGGCCGGGTCCGCCTTGCCTGATCTTGGGTTTCAGCCGCCGTTTTCCTCTTCGCTTGTTCAATTGTTTTATTGTTTTTATCAATCATTCTGAGTTTTGCTTCCGTGTTCTTCGACCTTCCCTTTTTCGCTTGTCGAGCTTCATACGCAACGACATCAAGCTCCTCTTCCCACCGGAAAACTCTACTGCTCTGTATGTGCTTGCTATGCTGCTCCTCAAGCTTGAAGCATTCTTCAAATTGACCATCAGGGTGTCTCAAGAATAGACGTGATGTATCTCTTGGATCAAAGCTATACTCCACATTAAACTTCTCACCATTGCGAGCGCGAAAACGCCAACTTTCATCTTCGGCTGTAACACATGTATAGAGATCTTTATTAAATCTGATACCACCGGCTGTGAATCGAGCCCTCCTGGAAGGAAGCAGATTCATACGGAGTTGATCCTTGCTTACATACCTCAATGTGCCGAGGCTATTCTTTCTACCCCAGTGCCACAAATCTACAGGTGTTGGGGTCACGTCATCTTCAATCATGGCATCATTTCTACGGTAACTCTGCATGTAGTGTTTGTTATGGTATCTGACACACTCGATCAGAATGGTCTCAAACTCGTGAATATCCAAGGCACGATCATCTTTTGTGTCGTAATCGCCGCGCTCCTTCATTCGTTCTAATATACCACCTGGCGTCCATTTGACATACAAATCATCACTCAGATCAAAAGCTTTCTCGACAAAAGGTTTCCAATCTGCCCGAAAAGGTGGGAGATGCTCGACTTTTACATTAAGTGTCTTAATAAGATGTGCGGGCTTATTGCCGACATACTCACCGCGGTCAGTCGTTAATTGCTCCGGTAAACCGAAGGAGGGCCATTCTTCTTTCGTAATATCTATGCCAAAATGCTTGCAATACTCAACCTTATCTGAGGCGGCATTCTCGAGTGCGAGTGCAGCTCCTATCCAGCTTGGTCCCTCCAAACCAACGTATAAGCCTACAATTAGTCTGCTAAATACATCAATAACAAAGTAAATAACAGGCCGTCCGATTAGCCAATCACGATTTTTTCGATTGACCAGATAGATATTCCCGATAGTGGCATCGATTTGATATATAGAGCCTGGGCCAAAGGACGCTTTATCAAAATTACCATCGATTGCACGATGTTTCAGATTCACCCTCCGCGTTCCCACTCGCTTAGATAATTCTTCAACTAGGTTTCTCTCTTTGCTATACCAATAATAAAACTGACGAAATGTAGGCCTTTCATGCTCGGGTAACAATGTGATTCCATCTTCTTCGTCAATGTGCGCTTTATAAAATTTCCCCAACATGAGTTCATACACATCAAAAAGACTACGCTTCTCCCGTTTTTTGTACCAAAGGTCAATTGCCTTTCGGAAGTTTTTCCTTATTTCTTCCGTAACATTTATTCCGATGAGTTCGGGGTCATCTTTACTTTCGTTATTCGGACATCCGAGTTTCTTTCCTAATCCAGACCGCTCCTGCCCTTTATTGCCGCAATTCGGATAGTCAGGGAGCAATGCATTAATTACCATCCCCCTCTGCCAGTACTTACGAATGTTGTTTCGTATTAATGTCTTTGAGACCTTAAACCGCTCGTGAATCTCTTCGATAATGATGCCTCTTAGCCGCTTTTTATAGATATCTGGAACATGATTTCCGGTAACAGCCGGCTCCAGGTAACCCCAAACTTTATCTCTTATTTGGATCTCTTTCTTGTTCAGACTATGATCGGGTAGAGATAGTCGAGGAATGACATATGAGGTGATTTGTATATCCAGAGATTCAATCTGGTTTTCTATCTCCGCTCGATTAACAACTTCAGGTTGAGCATTTTTGTCATGGATATCGATTGTGACCACTAGATGACGGTTTAGCCAAAGCACGCGGTGTAACGTCGGCTGCACGTCTTCCTTACTGTAATCCTTATCTGTTTGCCATACCTCAAGAATACTGTTCACATAGAGTTCAGTTTGCAATCTGACCCAAACCTCCCTTCTCATTGGGCATAGTGATCCCTATAAGCGCAAGTGGTTGATTGGTCTCAATTAACTCCTCCATGTTGATATTCCACTGTTTAGTAACAATGCAGTATCTGACGATTGCAAGACTTTCCCCAGGCTGTAGTCCCAATCGATCATCACAAAAATTTGTGATGTCGGTTATTTTTTTCTCTCTTTTAAGAAAGAGTGGCTCCATAATTCGCTTTGCTTTCTCAACAATAGTTAGGGGAATGTGGTAATCCTCGAAATAATAAGTGGAGTGGACGTATTCAATGTTCTTTACATACACAAGTGGGATATCCTTCTCTGTTACAAGTTCCCACCTAACTCCTCTCCGAGCCCAATACATTCGCTCAATCTCCATTTTTTCAACTTCTCTTATAGTGATTGAGTCGTTTTTCTTAAAGGAAACCGCAAACTGTTCGTGGTGCAAATCTATTAGGAAGTCTGTGGTTATAACCTTCAGTTCATTTCCTGGTGGATCGATTGGGTGGTCCACTCCGAGCTCTTTTGCAATTGAAACTGTTTCTGAAATATCAAGGCCCGATTCATCGAGTAAAGGGAATTGCTCACGGATATCAACGACTAGTCGAGACCAATCAACGAGGAGAAAATAAAAATACTCCCAGTCTGATAAAAACAAATGCTCCCGAGCTGTCTTGATACCTTTTGGTCGATGTGTCTTCCCTTTCGATGGTACACCTTTTGCTGTCAACCAGGGTTTATACCCTTCTCCAGTTCCCCTACCCCGACCCTCTTTAACCCAGCGGGCTATTCGCTTTTCAAGGGAAGTTCTCATTTTATCCTCCTAACAGAAAGGACGGCCCGTCTAATCCCTGCGAGTCGTCCTGGATGATATGTCTCAAATTCCGGAAATTAATTATTAAGGGTATTTACCCTAACTGCATATCTTTCAATCACTTTTAGTGTTTATTCCTCTCTTGTTGCTCAATTTTTTCACTCTAGCTGTTTCATATAAAGTATGATCTCAGATTAAGTTTGCGGAGTGAGGTATCCTGGAAACCGGTTGATCTCCATCTGTATCCTGCTCTCAAACGATTTGCTCTTTTGGGCAAAATCCACATTTTCACGCTGACGATAGTATATCTCTAGAGTTTCGAGACATCTCCCAGACCTCGATAGTCTTTTGGGTGATTGAACAAAGATAATACCGGTTAGTGGCATTAACATACGGAGGGTCCTTTCGCTCCTTATACCTGCTCAATGTTTGTTTGTCATTTCTGATGCTTCTTTGTAATTCCTCGATAAGTTCACACATTTTAAGTTAAGTCATTGTGGCGACCTCGGCTATTCGGCATCTTTCGTTTACGCCGAGCAAAATGCTTCATTTTTAGCATTTGAATACTCTTAAAGTATTTTTCCAGCTTTTCGCCATACTCGCTGTGCGGATTGATAGAATTGCACTTCGTAAGCGAATGATTCTTCTCGTTTACAATGAAAATTGAGTTCATATTCTTAGGATCATAAGCCACAATTACCGGCCATCCCCCGATCCAACCAGCGTGTTCGAACCATCTACCTTTAATTGCTTCTGCCGTTGAATAATAAAGACCCTTAAAGAAAATCCCGCTACCCGTTACATTAGCAAGCCCCAAGGATATCGCTTCGTTGTTCATAATATCACTTCCTTTTTGTTTAGTAGTAGCAGTATTATCCGTTTTCGGATATTTATTCAGTATGAAAGAATTAAAAAAGCACTCGAGTGGGTGCCTGTTTACAGTTCATAATGAACATTACCTATTAAACCCTGCGATAGACTGAACTTTCTGGTGTTATTCGTCTCATCGTAGAAGGCTGTCCGAGGTAGATTCAAATCCGTTATGTTGTAAGCTTGTCTTAGCATGTTCTGATGTTCTGATATATCCATAAAAAATACCCCCACCATTATTCCCATGAAAACTCAAAGTCCCCCCGAGAACAGTTTGCTTGTTGATAGCATTAGTACAGGGCAAGCAAGTATTCTCAAGTGATTTCCCAACTCCAGATTATACAAAATTCTCTGTCGAACAGCAGGAAGCTATAGTAAAATGCTTCTATGAATTGTAATTAAAGGAGGATTGAGGATGCGGAAAATATTGGTAGAAGTGGAACAATGGCTCTCAAAACGACCACGTTGGTTGCAGCATGCGGCGTATCTTCTCATTCAAAATAACAATACACTTACAGAAGATAACTATCGAGAGTTAGTGCTATTGTGTAAGACTGAGGCTCAACTGATTGACACTAAAATAAAGCCCCAAAGTGTAACAGCAGGTAGCCTATCTGCAAAGGAAAGTTCATTACATATAAGACTTGATGCTATAAAAAGTATCAGGGGCATAAGTGCCCTTAGTCCTAGGAATCCTTTGAAATTTCAAAGCCCACTTTCGATTGTGTATGGTCAAAATGGTTCCGGCAAATCAAGCTATGTACGCTTACTAAAGCATATTTCTGGAGCTAAGAAGATTGGAAAGCTAATGGGAAATGTTTACGTTCAAGAACAACAGCCTCAAGACTGTTCTTTAGTTATTATTAAAGATGGTACAAGCTATGAGATTAATTGGGCACCGGATCAGGGGGCTCTCAATGAACTACGCACTCTGCAGCTATACGATACAGATTGTGCTAATGTATACGTTAATGATGAAAACGAAGTCGCTTACGAACCGTGGATACTGTTGTTTTTCAGCCAACTGACAGACGCCTGTCTAAAAGTAGGGCAAGCTCTCAAAAAGGAAATGGATAATATCACATTGTCAAAGCTTATTCCTCCAGAGGGCAGTTCCAACACAAAAGCTATTCTATGGCTTAAGAAGATTAAGGATACAACTTCAAGTAAAGAAATAGAAGATAACTGTTCATGGGTGGGGACAGATGAAATCACACTTAGAAGTAAGAGACAGCAACTGGCCGAGACAGACCCCATTGAAAAAATGAAACAGTTTAGGAATACTGCTCAAAATATAAAGAAACTACAAAGCATTCTTACGAAGATTAGGGACTCTCTTACTGATGAATCGTGCAATAAGGTAATAAATGCCCTTTTGGACTATTCGATTAAAAGAAAGGCTGCTGAAGAAGATGCTAGGAACGTCTTTGAAGGATTGTCTCTTGATGGTGTAGGATCTGAAAGTTGGAAATTGCTTTGGGAGCAAGCAAGGATTTACTCAGAGCAACTTGCTTATCCTGAAAAGTTATTTCCATACATTGAGACTGGCTCAAATTGTGTACTCTGTCAGCAACCACTTTCACCAGAGGCACAAGGAAGGCTAAGCAGTTTTGAGTCATTTGTAAAAGATTCCTTAAACAAAGAAGCAATAGCTGCAGAGTCACATTACAACACATTATTAAAAGCAATTAATGAAGTACCGTCTGACGAAACTTTAGCACTTCATTTTAACTCAATAGGCATTACATCAGATAAAGAAAAGCAAACCATTATTGACTTCTGTGCTATCCTAAAAAAGAGAAGTGAGCGCTTAAATGGCGCGACTTCACTAGACCAGCTTGCAAACTTACCACCAGTTGACTTGTTAAAGTTTTTTGATGAAACAGCAGCAGCAAAAGAACAACAGGCTGCTGACTACGAAAAATCAGCTCAATCAGAGAACAGAGATGAATTGAAGAAAAGTGTGATTGAACTCGAGACTCGAAGATGGCTACATCAGAATAAATCCGTTATTACCGAAAACGTAGAAATGCTTGAAAAAATAGCAAAGTATAAAGCAGCTATTATACTGACAAGTACACAGTCTTTATCTACCAAGAAGTCTTCACTGTCGAACGAACTAATAACTACCGAGTATATAAAAAGATTTCAAAAGGAGTTGCAAGATCTAGGTGGCTCTAGAATCAATGTTGAATTGACTAAAACTAGGGCGGAACGAGGACATATTTATCATCAAGTGAAGCTTAGAAATTGTCCTGCAAATATTCGGACTTCTGAAGTATTGAGCGAAGGAGAATTCCGAATAGTATCTCTCGCAGGATTTCTAGCTGATGTTGAAGTTGGTTCGAATAATACTCCTTTTATTTTCGACGACCCAATATCGTCATTGGATCAACTTTTTGAGGAAGCAACAGTTAAAAGAATTGCTAGGTTGAGCTTATCCAGACAAGTGATCGTATTTACTCATCGTCTCTCTTTCCTAACTCTTCTCGAAGATGCAGCTAATGAATTAGGTATAGATTGCAATGTTACATGGCTTAGGGCGGAATCTTGGGGAACTGGTGAACCTGGGGATACGCCTGTATTTGCTAAGAAACCGGAAAAGGCGTTAAATCTGCTTTTGAATGACAGACTCACTCGAGCCCGTAAGGTTCTCCTCGAACAAGGAAGAACAGAATACGATCTAATAGCTAAAGGTATATGTAGTGACTTTAGAATTTTAATTGAACGCTTTATTGAAAACGATTTGCTTGGGGATGTTGTTCAACGTTTCAGAAGATCAGTCAACACTATGGGCAAATTACATAAGCTGGCGTACATCTCTGTAGAGGATTGCAAGCTTTTTGAAGATTTCATGACTAAATACTCTGCTTATGAACATTCACAGTCATACGAAATCCCTATTATGCTACCGGAACCAGATGAACTGCAAGATGACATGGAGCATATAAAAATATGGTTAAGTGATTTTAAAAAACGAACAACCGCATAATATGCATGTTAATTTGTTGAATTGCGATCAATTGCAAAAATCAGGAGTTCGATAATGCCGGATCGAACTCCTGATTAATAATAACAATTAATTTTTAAAACAATTAACTTTTTTGAATGACCTCTTTATTATGATTTTAATGAACTATAAGCTACACCAAATAACTACAAGTTCCATTTAATTGAAAACAATTACGCTATCGTAACTATTACTTCTACTCCATCATTGCGTCTGGGATACCAAACAAGCGTCGAACGTCAGTTCCAAACACCTCTCATAAATCAGAAAGAAGCAATTCACGTTTACATACGTCGCACCGCACTTTAATGATTAACCCCAGCTCGGTAGGTATAAAAATGTAAGCAAGTTTGGCTCCAGTTACATCAATCGGTACACATGAATCCCATTCTTTAATTTTCTGTTCCATCTTCTCAGAAATCCGAAAAACATTGTTCGATTTATCTACCCTTTTATCATTCTTTTTCAATTGGTCGCGAGTATTAACAACATAGACATGGGTTGGATCATCGAGTTGTTGATCCTTTCTATTTATTGCACGTTCCAATTCGTCAATCGTTTTTGCAAAATCATGTACATTCATGTTCAGTCCAAAACTTCGCTTCAGATTACGATAATGACGCAAGAAAATTATCTTTGCTTCTTCTTCAGAATAACCCAAATTCTGTAGCTGATCTATTACGCCAACAGCGTAATGTTTTCTCATTAATCGTAGATCAGTCATTTTTAACTCCCCCCCTTATTATGCAGACATCAATGATAGAAATAACCATTACATTATTTACAATAGTAATTTAAATAAAGTCATACCTAATGCTTCCCATCAGATTTGGTTCTCAGCAAATAGTCGTTTTAGTTAAGTGGCTGCATCAACAACTTACCAATATGTTTTTGATAATATTCCCTTCTTCGCTGCTCAGCAACTATTTGCATAAGAGTATACTTAAGTCGTATATCTATTACTTTACGAAATTTTTTTAGATCACACTTACTAATAAATCCTCTTGCCATGTATGCAGGTAACCTGGACATATCTACTTGTCCATATTTCATCACTATATCTTTACCTAACTGTTTGTATAAGTTAACACCAGAAACTAGTGGATCACTATTGCTACAACTAACTGTGCCAAAATCAAAATGATATGTATTAGGTGCAGGCAATTGCTTATTCAAACTATGTTTAATTGTCTTCCATTGTTCTACAAGTAGGTCATTTTCCATCTTCTTAGATAGCCACAGGTCAACTAACTTAGTAATTTCCAACTTAGAAACTTTATCTTCATACTCATGCAGCATATCGTTATCACATTTTTGATCCTTGTTGGCGGTAAAGCGTACAAGTGTTGGCTGAAAAACCATCCATTGCTTCATCTGTTCTTGTTCTTCTTGAGATAATACTGACCATTCTACCTCACACAGTATTGGCAGTAGACCTATTTCTGATAGGAATACTTTTAATCCTTCCATATCATCTTCAAATATCCGATATCCCTCAAATATCCCCACTACCCCTTGTTCGGCCCATTCCATACGTCTAGCCCCAACCTTGGATTGATGTGCCTTAATTTTATCGCGCAAAAATCCCAGCTGTTTTGTATTCAAGCCAAACTTATAGTATCTTCCACTTTCAACAAAATCCCGAAGAGAATCTAAACACACCACTATGGCCCCCAATATCTAGTTTCTTTGGCTTTTTATTTTGCAAATCTGTTTTTCAAGTTATTGAATCTTTTCATAGTATTTACAATCCACATCCTCCATAGAAGTTTTCTCATCAATAAATGAAGCTCAATAAATTCTTCATGCACAACTGGGCATACCATTAATACAGTTTGATTATTTCCGTTTTGGAATGCTGATAAGATCTATTCACCAGCTTCTAAAACAGTTCCAAACCAGATATTCATTTAAAGCCCATAAACTTGAATAACGCTCTCCACTGAAAAAGATCCCTTCTGCGGTTTCTTTAGCGGTTTCTTTAGCGGTTTCTTTAGCGGTTTCTTTAGCGGTTTCTTTAGCGGTTTCTTTAGCGGTTTCTTTAGCAGTCTCATTTGAACATTTGTCCATAAAAATACTTCTTCGCCGTTATGAACTATCATCATTCTTGCCCATCATATATGTATATAATCAGAATTCCTTTCACTAAAATAAAAGACACGCACTCCTTCATCGGATCGTGTCCTTACTTCAAATATAATAAATAATCACTTTCCTAGTATGCCTGTTGTCGTTGCGTTGCTATCTACATTTTTGCATGTAAACAAGAGTAGTAATTGAAAATAAGTGATCTTGAAGTTATCCTTCGGTCCAGCCAAATCGACATACTAATATTCAGAGGTATCGCCACAAGCGGTGCCACGGCAAACAGCTCATTATTTCATTAACATGTGTATAACTTTGTGCACAAACAGTGAATACTTTGTTGGTAAGGGAACTATAAATCTAATTTTTCTCGTCGAATAGCCAGTTAAGATCAACATTGAATTTTTTTCTTAATTCATGAAGAGTATCTGCTGACGGTTTTGTTTTCCCCTGCTCTATTTCGCTCAGTCTGCCTTGAGAAATTCCAATGGTATCTGCAAATGCAATTTGGCTCAGCTGATGTTGCTTGCGAATAGCCTTTACTTTGTCTCCTATGGTCATCATTTGCTAGCCCCCTTAAACAATAGCGGGCCGTCCCCATGCTGTAGGACGGCCCTTGATGTTAATAGAACAAAACTTTATTGTATTTTTTTACCCAGAACAAAACTTTATTGTTTAGAACAACACATTATTGTAATGAATCATTTTTCAGTTATAAAACCCTCAACTTACTCCACCGTCACGCTCTTCGCGAGATTCCGCGGCTTATCCACGTCGTTGCCTCTTGCCAACGCTGCATAGTAAGCCAGCAGTTGCAGCGGAATGACGGACAGTGCCGGGGTTAGCAGGCCCAAGGTGCGGGGGATCGAGAACAAGCGATCCACCTGGCGGGGCAGTTCGGCGTCTCCCTCATTGCCGATACCGATGATGTAGCCGCCGCGGGCAACGACTTCCTTGATGTTGCTGACGGTTTTCTCCAGCAGTTCATCTTGGGTTGCCAGAGCGATGACTGGAATGCCATCTTCGATCAAGGCCAGCGTACCGTGCTTCAGCTCGCCAGAGGGATATGCCTCCGAGTGAATGTAGGAGATTTCCTTCAGCTTCAAGGAGCCTTCCAAGGTGACGGCATAGTCGATGCCGCGGCCGATGAAGAACAAATCTTCGTGGGTTGCGGCTTGCTCGGCGATGTCTTTGATGTCTTCGGCTTTTTCCAAGATAGCCTCTACTTGCGTAGGCAGTTGCTGCAGAGCGCTCAGCACTTCTGCAATGTACTCCGGCTTTTGCGTTTCCAAGGTTTGAGCCAGGAACAGACCGAACAGATAGAAACCGATCAACTGCGTCGTGTAAGCCTTCGTCGAAGCGACGGCGATTTCCGGACCAGCCCAAGTGGTGATGACGCTGTTGGCTTCACGGGCAACAGAACTGCCGACCACGTTGGTGATAGCGAGGACGCGGGCGCCGCAGCGCTGCGCTTCCCGCAGGGCAGCCAAGGTGTCAGCCGTTTCGCCGGATTGGCTAACGACGATAACCAAGGTGTCGGGTGTGATGATCGGTGAGCGGTAGCGGTATTCCGATGCTACATCGGTTTCTACCGGGATGCCGGTCAGCCGTTCGATGATAGTTTTACCTACCAAACCGGCGTGATAAGCAGTTCCGCAAGCCACGATATGAATGCGGCTGATGCGCTTGATCTCGTCTTCCGTCATCTTCACTTCCGGCAGCACGACACGTTTGCCATCTTCGCTGATCCGGGCGCCCATGGTGTCGCGGTAGGCTTTCGGCTGCTCGTAAATTTCCTTAAGCATGAAGTGGTCGAATCCGGCTTTTTCCGCCGTGACCAGATCCCAATCGACATGGAATAATTCCCGGGAAATAAAATTCCCCTCCAGAGTCAGCAGTTCGACACCATCCCGTGTCAAAACGGCCATTTCGCCGTCATTCAAAATGTAGACGTCGCGGGTGTAGTTCAAAATCGCCGGAATGTCCGAGCCGATAAAGTTCTCGCCATCGCCGACGCCGATGATCAGCGGGCTTGCATTACGCACAGCCACCAAACGGTCCGGCTCATGCTCCGTCAATACGCCCAAAGCGTAGGCACCGCGCATGCGTTTAACGGCTTTTTGCACGGCTTTGACGATATCTCCTTGGTACTCAACCGCGATCAGGTGGGAGATGACTTCAGTGTCCGTGTCAGACAAGAACACATGCCCATTAGCGATCAGTTCTTCCTTCAAGGTTGCGTAGTTCTCAATGATCCCGTTGTGGACGACGGAAAATTTCAAGGAGCTGTCCGTATGCGGATGAGAGTTAGCGTCCGATGGCTTTCCGTGAGTTGCCCAACGGGTGTGGCCGATGCCGATAGTGCCTTCGAGAGGCGCATCTCCAAGCTTCGACTCCAGGTTAGCCAAGCGGCCGACAGACTTCTTCACTTCCAAACCATTCTTCGTGAACACGGCGACCCCAGCCGAGTCGTATCCGCGGTATTCAAGCTTTTTCAAGCCTTCGATCAAAACTTCCTGAGAATTGCGATTTCCAATATATCCAACGATTCCGCACATATACGGACTTCCTCCTATACACGCCTGAGAAGGCGATTATCAAAGATATTCAATAGGTAATTTCAGCAATACGAAAATAAGGCCCTGCCAGTTGCAAACTGGCTTCGTGATCCATTTAGAAGACAATGACAAACTCAAACCTGGGGTTCCCCTAAAACGGAAAACCACGGTCAATGGTCTGGCTTAAGATATCAGAATGTAAAAATTCAGAGCATTAGCTTCCTGATATCTCAAGAAAAACTTCCTCTAAAGGCGGTCTGGCTTCTTTGAAAGTGCGTCGATAGACGTTTTTCTTATGAAACTGCTGTTGGAATCTTGTCCGCCCGGTTACCCGTGACGATTTGCCTTCCAACTTTCGGCTTGCAGTCATACCGGAAGGTCCCCGCCGATGATCCGAACACCTTCACCTCGTCAACTCGCACGATCTTTTTCCATCTTGAAAAAGATTTCCGCTCCGTGCAAGTTCTGGCGCTTATTGTTGCTAGCGACCCCTGCCCACCTTTCTTCCTCTAAGTAAAAGGGTAATGCCAAATCTATTTTATTCAGCGAGCGGAAAACCCGACACCGCAAGATATGCGGATATCTAGATAATAATAACATAAAAATACCCCCGGCAAAACACATTGTCTCACCGGAGGGTCATTTTGTTGAAATTTTATGATAGGCTTGCGAATCTATCGTTAAACCAGTTCCTGCTGAACCGTTTCTACGATGGACTGCACGAAAGCTTCCAGTTCCGTCTTATCCGGCCCTTCCGCCATGACGCGAACGAGAGACTCAGTGCCGGAAGGCCGCACCAACACCCGGCCGTTTTCGCCCAGTTCTTCCTCCACCTTGCGGATGGATTCCTCGACGGCGGTGTTGCCTTGCAGCTTCGATTTATCTGCGACGCGGATGTTCACCAACACTTGCGGGAACTTGCTCATTTTACTTTTCAGCTCGCTCAGCTTCATGCCGGATTCAACCAGCGTCGCCACGAGTTGCAGACCGGTCAGCATGCCGTCCCCCGTTGTGTTGTAATCGAGAAAAATCACGTGCCCGGATTGTTCCCCGCCCAGATTGTACCCGCCCTTGCGCATTTCCTCCATGACGTAGCGGTCGCCGACGGCCGTTTGTGCCGTTGCCAAGCCAAGGTCCTTAGCAGCCTTAAAAAAGCCAAGGTTCGCCATGACCGTCGTAACCACCGTTCCTCCTGCCAACGTCCCCTTCTTGTTCATCGCGTCGCCGCAGATGGTCAGGATATAATCCCCATCCACCTCTTCACCGTTCTCGTCGATGGCGATCAACCGATCGGCATCCCCGTCGAAGCTTAATCCGAGATCCGCTTTATGCTTCAGCACTTCAGCTGCCAGCGCTTCCGGGTGAGTGGAGCCACAGCCCAGGTTGATGTTCTCTCCATTCGGATTCGCACCCGTCGCAATGACTTCCGCTCCAAGCTCGGCAAAAAGCCGGGGAGCCAACTCATATGCCGCTCCATTAGCACAGTCCAGTACGATTTTCAGACCGGTGAAGCTAACACCGACAGTGGTTTTCAGATACTCCATATATTGAAACTTGGCTTCCGGATGATCTTCTAAGGTACCCAGATCCTTGCCCACAGGACGGGGCAGTTCATCCGCCTCGGCGTCCATCAAGGCCTCGATCTCAAGCTCCGTCTCATCGAACAATTTATAGCCGTCGCCGCCAAAAAACTTAATGCCGTTATCCTCAACCGGATTGTGGGAGGCCGAGATCATAACACCGGCATCGGCGCCCAAAACGCGCGTCAAGTAAGCAACCCCCGGTGTAGACACAACACCGACTCGGATGACATCCGCCCCGATAGACAAAAGTCCGGCAACCAAAGCCGCTTCCAGCATATGCCCGGATATCCGGGTATCCCTGCCGATGACCAGCTTGGGATGTTTCGCCTGCCCTGCCAAAACATAACCGCCGCATCTGCCGATCTTATATGCCAATTCCGGTGTCAGCTCCGCATTTGCTACGCCGCGAACACCATCTGTTCCAAAATATTTCCCCATTTATTTCTTTTCTCCTCTCGATGATCCATTCATAACCGTAAACCCGTATTTCCACTATCCTTCACTGCCGGAGTTAGGAGTGGGTGAAGGCGTTGCCCCCGCCTCATTTGAAGCTCCTGCCCCCGACGAGGGCGGAGCCGTTCCAATGACAGGCGACACTCCGCCGCCATTATCCGTTTTAGTACCCGAAAGCGCCGTTACCAGCACCTTGGCGGTATAAGCTTGCGTCGGTTTTTTTACGAACATCGGCAGATTTATAGTGACGGGTACGACATGCTCCCCGGGAGCCAGATTGCTTATATCGACAACCGCCTGCACATCCTCCGCATTCAGAGCGGCAAGCACATTCGGCGCACCTTCCAGAATCGCGTGAATAGAGGTGGTATCCGCCGCCAGCTGCGAATTATAGCCAGCATTGGTTCCGATCAGCTTGATCGGAATATCAAATTCTTTTGTCGTGGAAGCCACAATTTCGACGTTTACTTCGACCTTAGCAGGCTCCACCTTCAAAACGCCCGTTTTAGCCGGTACGTCAATCTTCTTCTTCATGGTGCTGGTCAGGTCGGTTAGATCGATTTGCGGTCCTTCATAAAATTCCATCGCATCCAGTACATTCTGCGGTCCGTAGACCGTAATCATGGCCGGATCCTGTTCATACGAAGCTACAGCATATCCCGGTGCTGGCTCGCCGACCAGCTTGATCTGCAGCGGCATTTGCTTAAACGGACTGGTAATGGGAATCTCCACGTCAACGATAGTCGGACTCACCTGTAGATCCAATTGCTTTCCGTTCTTATCAACAGCAACGAGCTTCACTTGTTTGGTTACCGTGGAATTCACGTCGGCAATATTGATTTCCGCCCGGGCAGAATCCAATTGATCTAGCAAGCTATCCGGTACTTCGACGTTAACCCGGTTAGGCTTAACCACCGGCTCCCCGGCTTTAAACCCTTCCGCCGGAGTTCCAGTCGTTGTGATTACAACCGGAACCTGCTTCGTGTGGATTTTTTCCAGCACGACTCGTACGGTTTGCGGAATCGCTTCGCTGCTGGAGGCTCCCGTCACGCCCTTCACCCTCAATTGGACGGTATGCGTGCCTTCCGTCATCCCCGTGAGATCAGCTTCGACGCTCATATTGCTCACGTTCAGCTTGCGGAACGTGTTCTCTCTCCACTGCACCTGTACCGTAACATCCGCAGGAGTAATAGATTTTAAGGTGTACTGCTCTTCGTCGAATTTTGCGGTGACGCTAACGTTTTTATAATACTGTTCCTTCAATTCCGCATTAGCCGACTGGGTTGCCGGCGTATCCGATTCCATATGGACGACGACCCAAAGCAAGATGCCGATGATCAAGGCAACCACTTTGACGACGTTGTTGTTTTTCAAATATTTATCCAGCATTGCGGCTCCTCCTCTTCCAAAAAGGAGCTTTTTCATCGTTCTTCCGCTTCATTCGAAGCTCATCGTACAGCTTGGAGATAAGCGATTCTTCCTTGATATCCCGCACAATCAGACCGTTCATCGCTAACGACACTTGCCCGGTTTCTTCCGAGACGATGACCGAGATAGCATCCGACGTCTCGCTCACACCGATAGCCGCCCTATGCCGGGTTCCTAACTCCTTGCTGATAAAAGGATTCTCCGAAAGCGGCAAGTAACAGCCCGCAGCTACAATTTCATTTTGCCGGATGATCACAGCCCCGTCATGCAGCGGCGTATTGGGGATAAATATATTGATCATCAGCTCCGAGCCCAATTCCGCATGAATCGGAATGCCCGATTCGATAAACTCGTTCAGTCCGGTTTCCCGTTCAAACACGAGCAGCGCGCCGATCTTTCTTTTGCATAAATAATTAACCGCTTTAAGCACCTCGCCGACTCGCTCATGGACCAGATGGTCCTCCTCCGTTGATCGGCTAAACAGCTTGCCCCGGCCAAGGGTTTCAAGGGCGCGACGAAGCTCCGGCTGAAAAATAATAATCAGCGCAATCACGCCAATATTGAACATCTGATTCATCATCCACTGCAGGGTGTTCAGGTGCAGCCAAATGCTGACGGCCCACGTCGAGACGACGATGAGAATTCCCTTCATCAGTTGAATGGCCCTTGTGCCCCGAAGCAGTACCAACAGCTTGTAAATCACATAGCTGACAATTAAAATGTCGATTATCTCTCGAAGGGTACCGCTCACTGTCAGAGACCGTAAATCCATGCGAAATCCCCCATTACCTCTTTACCTTCTCTATGTAATGGACTTGATAAGCCCATCCTTCTGCCTTTTTTACGCGTAAACGACTAACATCTTTCATATTACCATACTCAAGAGTAAACGGCTAACTCCCCTAGGGCACACCTGGATAAACGGCTGAAGCCGTCCAGACATACTCCCTTACAGAGAAAAAGCCCCTCCTTCCGGAGAGGCCAAAGCCCGTTTAATTAGCGATAACGGCAACGGCTTCACGCAGCTGGTAGAGCAGCCATTCCGCCGCCTGATTGATTTCATACACCTTGCCCGACACCTCGGCTGTTGAGGCCGTGTGATACGTACCGTCCACTACAACCAGATTGCCCTGCAAAGTTCCATCGATTTGAACGTTGCCGCCTCTAACCATAAGGTTTCCCTTTGCCTTGTGTCCGGCTGGCAGATAGACTGTATCATCACTGATGACATATTGGTCTAGGTCGCCGCCTTTCACTGTCATTTGGGTATCCTGATTCCATAAGGAGAGGAAGCTTCCCATCATCACCAAAAGGAAGACCGAAGCTGCGGTTATCGCCGGATGACGCTTCACCCACTGGATCCACGAGTATCGCCTGCGCGGAGCAGCTGGCAATCGGGTCATGAGGCGTTCCGCGAATCCTTCGGAAACAGTAGGCCGGGGACAGGAACGGACCAATGCCTCTGTCGTCTCCAATTCTCGAAACAATCTATGGCATTCGGGACAGGAGAGCAGGTGCTTCTTTAAATCGACAGCTTCCTGACCGGATAAATCGCCATCTAAAAATTCATGTATGCGGGAAAGGGCATCTTTGCAGTTCATCCGATTGCCTCTCCTTTCAAAAGTCTCTTCATCGTTATACGATCCATCAGATTAAACCGTTTCAAAAAACTTTTCCCCCATATTCCCTGTCCAGTTTTTTTCGCAAAAACTCCCGTCCCCGATGCACCCGGGTTTTCACCGTTGTGACCGGCATGTCCAATACATCGCCAATCTCCTGCAGCGACATATCCTGAATGTACCGGAGCACCACGACGGATTTATATTTTTCAGGCAGCGTATCGATGGCGTTGCGGATATTTTCCTGCGTCTCCGTTAGCAAAAGTTCATTCTCCGGAGTCGGCTCATTACCGGGCAGCATCGAATACCAATCCGATCCTTCTCCATCCGGCATCTCGGCATCCAGCGAGTAAACCGCTTTACGCTTTCTTAGCTTGTCTATACATAAGTTAGTAGCAATCCGGTAGATCCAGGTAGAAAATTTCTGGTTTTCATCGTAGCGATGCAGATTCGTGTACACACGCAAAAATGTCTCCTGCGCGATATCCTCCGCCTCATTGGCTGATCCCAACATGCGGTACGCCAGGTGATACATTTTATCTTTATACAAGTCCACGATTTCTTCAAAAGCTCTCCGGTCCCCACCCCGGGCCAGCACCGCCAATCTTATCTCTCTATCCTTCACGGGCATTCCTCCGGCTCCAAATTCCCCACGTAAACCTATTTTTTCACACCACCTTATTATAACGTGTTTTCACTTTAATTTCTGATAAGAATATCCCAAATATAATAATTAAGATGCCGATCCACTGCACAGCGGACACGTTTTCACCTGCAATGAGAAAAGCCCCCACCGTCGCCACCGGCAATTCGGCGGACCCAAGGAGTGCAGCCAACGTGCTCCCTACTTTCGGAATCCCTACATTGAAACATAAGGTAGGCGCCACTTGCCCGAGGAAACCGAGGAACAATCCCCAGAGAAGCACACCGCCCATTCCTTGGTCAAGAAAATGAGTCGGCGGAAAAAGCACATAAACAGCAGGTAGCGCTCCAGTCAGCATGACAGCCGATCTCATCAGCGGATGCATGGTAGTCTCGATTCGGCCAGTACCGAATAAAAACAAGCTGTACGTCAAAGATGAGGCAAGTCCATAAACAAGACCCATTAGGCTGAGCGTGGAGAAATCCACCTCAAACACGTTCACAGCAAACACTGTGCCCAGTAATATAACGATAACGGCCAAGGTCTGGTTTCGAGTTGGACGCTTTTTTTTGCTTATGGAATCGATTACTATTGTAATCCACGTGAACTGAAATAGCAGAACGACACTTAAAGACGCATCCATTTCCTGTAAAGCAGCGTTGATAAAAAGCGTTGTCAGCGAAATTCCGATAAGCCCGTTCAACAGCAGACGGATCCATGGTCCGCGAAAAGGATTGCTCCAAGCGGATGGGGTGACCAGAACGAGAAGCCACACCAGCAAAGCGGACATCGTCATTTGCGAGGAGCTGATCTCCCGGTTGGTCCATCCGTCGGTGTAGGCCAGCTTGACGAAGGGTGAAAGCAGCCCGTAGCAGGCTGCTCCGATTAAGATAAGCATGATAGGTAAAAGGCGTTTATTCATGCTGTTCATATCCTCCAATATGATTCTTGTTGGAAAACAAGAAAGCCGGACGCCATTCCACTGGCGTCCGGCTCCATTCGGCAAACGGGTATCAGCCCGTATTGCGAAGTCCGGCGGCAATTCCGTTAATGGTGAGCAGCACTTCCCTGAGCAGGGTCGTGTCGTCGCCGCCTTGATCACGGGTAGCGCGCAGCTCCTTCAACAGATCGACCTGCAGGTAGCTCAGCGGGTCCACGTAAGGGTTCCGTAAGCGAATCGACTCCTGCATGATCGGCACATTGTCCAATATTTCATTTTGCCCGGTAATTTGCAAAATCAGCGACGAGGTCAATTTAAACTCTTCCTCGATCAATTTGTAGATCCGCTCAGCAATTTGCTGATCCTGCACCATCTTGCCGTATTCCTTGGCGATTTGCATATCCGCCTTGGCCAGCGCCATTTGCACATTATCGATGGCGGTACGGAAAAAGGACCATTTCGCATACATTTGCTGGAGCGTCCGCATGTTTTGCGGCTTGTTCTTATAGAAGCTTTGCAAAGCGGTTCCCGCTGCGTACCAAGCCGGCAGCAAGTACCGGGTCTGGGTCCAAGCGAATACCCATGGAATCGCCCGCAGATCTTCGAAACGGTCGCTATTCTTCCGCTTTGACGGACGCGAGCCGATATTCAGTTCCCCGACTTCCGGCAACGGCGTCGATTCCTTGAAGAATGTCATGAAGTCCTTATCGCGGAAGATCAGATCCTGATATTTATTCTGTGCGTTTTCGGAGATATCCTTCATGTAGGTTTCCCATTTATGCTGATTCACGTCGCTCTGAGGATTCAGCGCCATAACCGAAGCCGTAATGAGCGCCCAGGTAGCCTGTTCCAGACTGCGGTAAGCGATGCCTTTCACCGCATAGCGCTGGGAGAGAACCTCCCCTTGCTCCGTGATTTTGATACCCGCGCCAAGGGTGTGGGGCGGTTGAGCCAAAATGCTGCGGTTAAGCGGCATGCCTCCCCGGCCCAAAGCACCTCCGCGTCCATGGAAAAACTTCAGTTTGACGGAAGCATTATTCGCCGTAGCCGTCAGCGACTCCAACGCCATTTGCAATTCCCAGTTGGCGGTCAGCACGCCGCCATCTTTATTGCTGTCGGAATAGCCCAGCATGATTTCCTGCACTTGATTCAAGCTATTCAAGCTGTTCCGATACGCCGGGATGTTGAATAAGGTTTCCATAATCGCCGGAGCATCGTGCAGATCGTCAATGGTTTCAAAAAGCGGCACCGGCTGAAGCGTACAGGCAATGCTGCCGTCAGCGTCCTTGCGGTAAAGCCCAAACTCTTTTGCAAAGACCATCACTTCCAACAAATCGCTTGCGCCAGTGGTCATACTGATCAGGTAGCTTTGCAGACAATTCCGGCCGTATTCCCGTTGGCCCTTCATGATGATCTTGTAAACATTCAGGCATTCCCGAGTGGATTCGGTATATTCGATATAAGGAGAAGTCAAAGGCCGCGGATCTTCCAATAGGTTGGTCAAGAGCGCGATTTTTTCCTCTTCGCTCAAGTCTCCGTAGTTATCGGCGATGCCCATTTTTTGCAGGACTTCGGTCATGGCCAGCTCATGTTCCTTGCTGTGCTGACGAATATCCAGCGTTACCAGATGGAAGCCGAACAGCTCGGCTTGCCTGATTAGTTTCTTCGTGTACATATCGGCGACGAAACCGGCGTAATGCTTGCGCAGACTGCCATCAATGATGCGCAAATCCTCTAAAAATTCCTCAACCGAACGATATTTGAGCTGGGGATCCGTGCATTCCGGGTTGCGGGTATTGTAGAGCTTCTCCAGGATGTAAACGATTTTCACCCGGTACGGTTCCGATTCGTTACGCCAAGGCTCCTCGGTTACTAATTGGATCTGATTGCGGTCCTCTTCGATAGACGCCAGAAGACGCTCATCCACTTCCACGATATTGGTGTTGAAGCTCATATGCTTTATCAAAGCCCGAAGTGAGCCGTCATACTTGCGTAAGATCATGTCCCGGTGCATTTGCAACGTATCCCACGTCACGTCGGAGGTTACGGAAGGATTGCCATCACGGTCGCCACCGATCCAAGAGCCAAAGCGCAGGAAAAGGGGAACGTGCCATTGCTCATCGGGATAATATTTTTCTAAACACCGTTCCAGCTCACCGTATACTTCCGGAAGAACATCAAACAGCGTCTCATCAAAAAAGTACATCCCGTGCCGCACTTCATCGATAACCTTTGGCTTACGATCCCGCAGCTCATCGGTCTGCCACAGGGTCAGCACCTGGCTCAGGATATTATCCCGCAGCATCTCCCGTTCACGGTAAGTCAGCATCGGGTTGTCATATTGCATGACGTCCCTGGAAATCCCCTGATGGATATCCAGCACCGCTCTCCGGGTCGCTTCCGTCGGATGGGCGGTCATGACAAGCTCGAGAGAGATTCCTTCGAGAATGGAGGAGACATCGCTGGCGCTGATCTCCCTTTGCCGCAGCTCACGGACAATGCTTTCAATTGAACCTGGTTGAATGGATTCGCCAGCTGTGCGGTCGTAATCCCGTTTACGACGAATCCGGTGATTTTGTTCCGCGATATTAACCAATTGAAAATAGATTGCAAAAGCGCGTATGACTTGATAGCGGATTTCCGGATTCAAGGAATGAATGGTATCCATAAATTCTTGATATAAACTTGCACTATGTTGACCGCGCAAGGACTTGGACATCTCCCGGATCTTCTCGACAACGGAGAACAATTCCTTTCCGCCCTGTTGCAGGAGCACGTCTCCCAAGATATTGGCGAGAAACCGGACGTCCCGCCGAAGCAAATTGTTCGTAGAGTTTTTAGCCAGCATATTCAGTTCAGTCATCTTCTCACCCAATCTTCCTCGACTCGAATTGCCGCTCCCGACAGAGCGGGTCGCATAAGTATTTCGTTATATTTTATCACAAAGCTGACACAAGAAAAAATAATTCTTTTGTTTACAAATAAAAAAAATGTTTATCAGTAAAGCGTTGATGCGACAACGTCCCAGGGTATAGAAAAACCCTTGTTTTTCACAAGGGCACTCATTTGCGTATTGGAGCGGGTGATGGGAATCGAACCCACGCTACCAGCTTGGAAGGCTGGAGTTCTACCATTGAACTACACCCGCAAATAAAATTTTAAATGGTCGGGACGACACGATTTGAACATGCGACCCCCTGCTCCCAAAGCAGGTGCTCTACCAAGCTGAGCTACGTCCCGATAATAATACATGTGGTAAATGATAAACCTTGTAAAGCGATAATGGCGTTCTAGCAGCTTTCTGAGGCTTTGCAATTCATGATGTTAAATATGGCGTGCCCAGAGAGATTCGAACTCCCGGCCTTTTGATTCGTAGTCAAACGCTCTATCCAGCTGAGCTATGGGCACATAATTGGAGCGGACGAAGGGATTCGAACCCTCGACCCTCGCCTTGGCAAGGCGATGCTCTACCACTGAGCCACGTCCGCAAATAAGATCTTTTATGGTGAAGTTGTTAACCTCACGTTTTTAGCGACAAGTGTTATAATAACAGGTTTTTCGACTGAATGCAAACATTTTTTTAAAATTAATCGAATCCCCCGTTTACACCTGTCTGGCTGGCCAGATCAAGACTTCAAGTCGCTTCGAATACGCGGTTAAGGATGCTTTATTGGCTAAATGGATGCCAAGAGGGGAAACCATCGAATTGTGCTTTATGACCACCTCTGCGTCCTTTAAAGGCCATGGGAGGTGATGGATGTCCTCTGCAATGATTTTCCCCTTTCTCACTCCATATAACCGATACCTCTCTGTTAACCAGTGCAATGGAGTGCCTAACGGCGCATGGAAGCTCTCGCTGTTGTTACTTGGAACATAAGCACATTGAAAGGCTGCCGGTGCATCTCGTGAATCCGTCCGATTCGAACGAAAATGATGAATGCGTCCCTCTCCCCTCATATCCACCTTTGCGTGCAGAAAAGGAAAGGGAATCCACCTCGCCATTTCAACGGCAAGCCAGCTAGAAGCATCGAGACTAAACGTATAGATGCCTGGTATGCTTTTATAGGTCACATAGGTGCGCACATTGATCTCATAGAACGAGAATGCAAACGGAGGGAACGGAGGCACCCCTCTCAAGCGCATAGGCTTTACCTGAAAGGGGGTTAGGGTTAGCCAAGCCTTGTCATCCATTAGATCTAGCTCAAGGCCATTAGGCAAGCGTGGAGCGAGTTGATCAGGGTCTATAGACCAATGGGCTAATAAAACATCGCGCCATATTTGCTTCATCAGCCATTTCCCCTCAGGCATCGGGAAGGGACGGTGCCCAGTCACTTGTAAGATTTTATCGGGATGCACTTGCCTTTCCTCCTTCCTCTCCTAAGCAAATCAACATCCTTCATATCTTTTGATCGAGTGTAGCCGGTTATTCGAAAAAACAAAAAACCATCTGATCTAAACGATCAGATGGTTCCATTTGTGTTGGTGGTGCGCGTAGAGGGACTTGAACCCCCACGGTTGCCCGCCAGATCCTAAGTCTGGTGCGTCTGCCAATTCCGCCATACGCGCATGATAGAATCACAAAACTCCATTTGAAACAAAAAACACGTTAATCGCATCCGTCCTTTGTTCGGGTTGATAAGCGCGTTTTCCAACTGCTGATTTGTGATTTTACTCTTGGGAAAAAATGGTGAGCCATGCAGGACTCGAACCTGCGACACCCTGATTAAAAGTCAGGTGCTCTACCAACTGAGCTAATGGCTCTTACTGGCTGGGGATCTAGGATTCGAACCTAGGCATGACGGAGTCAAAGTCCGTTGCCTTACCGCTTGGCTAATCCCCAATTTTTAAATAGGTTTTCCGTTCATGGCTTGTCTTAACCATAAAAAAATTGGTGACCCGTAGGGGATTCGAACCCCTGTTACCTCCGTGAAAGGGAGGTGTCTTAACCCCTTGACCAACGGGCCGAAAATGGAGCTTCCAACCGGAATCGAACCGGTGACCTCATCCTTACCATGGATGCACTCTACCTACTGAGCTATGGAAGCAAGTGGCTCCCCGAACAGGACTCGAACCTGTGACAACTCGATTAACAGTCGAGTGCTCTACCAACTGAGCTATCAGGGAATGGTTACGCTTGGCAACGTCCTACTCTCCCAGGACCCTGCGGTCCAAGTACCATCGGCGCTGGAGGGCTTAACGGTCGTGTTCGGTATGGGAACGCGTGGTTCCCCTCCGCCATCATCACCAAACGTATCAAGGTGTTTTCGGGGATCCCCGAAAAGTAATCGGAATACGCTTCGTCAGCATAATCGTCACTTTTTGGGGCCCTGCTTATGCCCTGAAAACC